>NZ_JBGCUS010000001.1:624166-1248333 GCF_041415945.1 Ancylobacter sp. IITR112
GCGAGATGCCGACCGCGCAGCGGCTGCTGGCGGCGCTGCGGCACAATCCCGACCTGGTGCGCCTGCTCGCCACCATTCTCGGCACCGCGCCGCGCCTCGGCGAAATGCTGGCGCACCGGCCCTCGTTGCTCGACGCGCTGCTCGACCCCGCCTTCTTCGGCGCGCTGCCCGACGAGCCGGAACTCGCCGCGCGGCTCGCCGCCGACCTCGCCCAGGCGGAGAACGAGGAGGACCGGCTCGACCGCGCCCGCCGCTTCCGGCAGGAGCACCATGTGCTGATCAGCGTGCGCATCCTTTCCGGCACGCTGCCCGCCGCCCGCGCCGGCGAGGCCTTCGCGCGGCTGGCCGATGTGCTGATCCGCTCGCTGGAAGAGGACGTGATCGCCCGCTTCCGCACCGCGCACGGCACGCTGCCGCAGGCGGAGGTGGCGGTGCTCGCCATGGGCAAGCTCGGCGGGCGGGAAATGACGGCGGGCTCCGACCTCGATCTCATCATTCTCTATGATTTCGACGAGGAGCACCCCGACAGTGACGGCCCGCGCCCGCTGTATGGTGGGCAATATTTCGCCCGCCTCACCCAGCGCATCGTCAGTGCGCTGACCACGCCGACCAATGCCGGGCAACTCTATGAGGTCGATCTGCGGCTGCGGCCTTCCGGCCGTTCCGGCCCGGTGGCGACCAGTCTGCCGCGTTTCGAGCTGTATCAGGCCGAGGAAGCCTGGACCTGGGAGCATATGGCGCTGACCCGCGCGCGCGTGGTCGCCGCCTCGCCCGGCTTCCGGAGCCGGGTGGAGAGCGCCATTCGCGACGTGCTGGCGCGCGAGCGCGAGCCGCACCGCCTCGCCGCCGACATTCTCGACATGCGCCGCGCCATTGCCGACGAGAAGGGCGAGGACGACCCCTGGGATCTGAAATATGCGCGCGGCGGTCTCGTCGATATCGAGTTCCTTGCGCAATATCTCGTGCTGGCCCATGCCGCGCATGAGCCGCGCATCATCGACACCTCGACGCTGCGGGTGATCGAGGCGGCGCAGCGCGTGGACCTGCTCGACCCGCAGGACGGGCAGGTTCTGGCCGATGCCTGCCGGTTGCTGCACGATCTGACGCAGGTGTTGCGCCTCGCCATCACCGAGCCGTTCAATCCGGCCGAGGCGAGCCCGGCGCTGCGGCGGCTATTGGCGCGTGCCGGGGCGATGCCGGATTTTTCCACGCTGGAAGCGCATCTGTTCGAGACGCAGCGCGCCGTGCGCGCCACTTTCGAGCGGCTGCTTGCCGCCGAGCCCAAGCGGCGGCGGAAGAGAGCCTAGAACATTTCCGGTGAATTCACATTCACCGGAAATGCTCTAACTCTCTGACTATACGCAATTCCTATCGCAAAACCGCTATGCGCTTTTGCGGGAATTGCTCTAGCCCAGCTTCGCCGCCACAAGGTCTGCGATGGCGAGGCTGGCGGTGAGGCCGGGGGATTCGATGCCGAAGAGCTGCACCAGCCCGGGAACGCCATGCGCCTCCGGCCCGTCGATGCGGAAATCCGCCGCCGGCGCGCCGGCCGGCACGATCTTCGGGCGGATGCCGGCATAGCCGGGATTCAGCGCTCCATCCGGCAGCGCCGGCCAGTAGCGGCGGATGGCGGCGTAGAAGGCGTCCCCGCGCGCGGCGTCGACGGTGTAGTCCGGCGTGTCGATCCATTCGGTGTCCGGCCCGAAGCGGGCCTGTCCGCCGAGATCGAGAGTGAGATGCACGCCGAGACCCGCCTGTTCCGGCACGGGATAGATCAGCCGGGTGAACGGCGCCCGGCCGGACAGGGTGAAATAGGAACCTTTGCAGAAATAGGCCGGCGGGATCGTCTCGGCTGGCAGTCCGGTAAGGGCCCGGGCCAGCGGCACCGCGCCATGGCCGGCGGCGTTGATGAAGCTGGCGCAGGAGAGCCGCATCGGCTCGGCCCCGCCGACAGTGAGGGCGATCCCCTTCGCCGAGACCTCGCCCGCGAGGATCGGCGCGTTGAAGGCGATCATGCCGCCGGCATCTTCCAGATCGCCGCGCAGGGCGAGCATCAGCGCATGGCTGTCGATGATGCCGGTCGAGGGCGAGAGCAGGGCCGCTTCGGCATGGAGTGCCGGCTCCAGCGCCCGCGCCTCGGCGCCCGTCAGTGGCTGGAGATCGGTGACACCGCAGGCGCGGGCATGGGCGTCAATGGCGGCGAGCTTGTCGATTTCCACCGCGCTGCTGGCGACGATCAGCTTGCCCGAGCGGCGATGCGCGATGCCGCGCTCGGCGCAATAGGCATAGAGCGCCGCGCGGCCTTCGACGCAGAGCCGGGCCTTCAACGTGCCGGGGGCGTAATAGATGCCGGCATGGATCACCTCGCTGTTGCGCGCGGAGGTGTCGGAGCCGACGAGGCCGGTGGCTTCCAGCACCAGCACGTCGCGCCCTTTCAGCGCGAGGGCGCGGGCGATGGCGAGGCCGACCACGCCGGCACCGGCGACGACGCAGTCGACGGCGTTCTCTTCCAGGGCATTCATTGACGGCTACTCGGCGGCAGAGGTCCGGCCGGCACGGTATTGCAGCGCGGGGCGACCGTTCAAGGGCAGGCGGATGACCACCGTGGTGCCGACGCCCTCGGAGGAGCGGATGCGCATCGAGCCGCCATGCAGCTCCACCAGCGACTTGGCGATGGCGAGGCCGAGGCCGGAGCCCTTGTGGGTCTTGGTGAACTGGCTTTCCACCTGTTCGAACGGGCGGCCGATCTTGGCCAGCGCGCTCTTGGCGATGCCGATGCCGCTGTCTTCGATGACCAGCAGCGCCGCATGCTTGGAGCGGCGCGTGCGCAGGCTGACGCGGCCTTGCTCCGGGGTGAATTTGATGGCGTTCGACAGCAGGTTGAGGGTGATCTGCTTCAGCGCCCGCTTGTCGGCTTCCACCGTCACCGCCGTATCGGATTCGTCGACAATGGTGAGCTGCTTCTCACCCGCCCGCACCGACATGACGCGGATGGCGTCGGTGACCACCTCGTCCAGCTGGACCGATTGCAGGTTGAGCTGCACGCGCCCGGCCTCGATGCGCGACATGTCGAGAATTTCGTTGATCACGTCGAGCAGGTAGCGGCCGGAATCGCGGATATCGCGGCAATACTCATTGTACTTGTCATTGCCGAGCGGGCCGAACAGCCCGCTTTCCATCAGTTCGGAGAAGCCGATGATGGCGTTGAGCGGCGTGCGCAGCTCATGGCTCATATTGGCGAGGAATTCCGACTTGGCGCGGTTGGCGTCCTCGGCCTTGGTCTTCTCGTCGGCATAGTTCTGCGCCAGCTCGGCGAGCTGCAGCGCCTGCAGTTCGAGCGTCTGCTGCGATTTGCGCAGGTCCGCGACCAGCGCCATCAGCCGCTTCTCGCTTTCCATCAGGCGCTCTTCATGGCGCTTCAGAGCGGTGATGTCGGTGCCGACCGAGACATAGCCGCCATCCTTGGTGCGGCGTTCGGCCACTTTCAGCCAGCGCCCGCCTTCGAGCTGCGCCTCGAAAGCCCGGGCGCCTTCCTCCGGCCGGTCTTCCGTACGCAACGGGATCCGCACCACCGGCTGGCGGGCGAGAGAGGCGATGGTTTCGAACTCGGTGCCCTGCGCCACATGCGCGTCGCCGATGCCATAGAGCGACTGGAAGCGCGAATTGCACAGCACCAGCCGGTTCGCCGCATCCCACAGCACGAAGGATTCGGAGATGCTCTCAATGGCGTCGCGCAGGCGCATGTCGGCGGTGGCGGTGCGCTCCGCCAGCCGGCGTTCTTCGGTCACGTCCACCGCGATGCCGACCAGATGCGGCGGCTCGCCATTGTGCTGGGGGACGACCTCGGCGCGGGCGCGCAGCCACACCCAATGGCCGTCGGCGTGCTTCATACGGAACACGCGGTCGATGGTGCGGCCGGGCTTGTCGGCGATCTCGCGGGCGATGTCGTAGAGATTGGTGTCGTCGGGATGGACGAGGCTCGCCACCTCGCCGAAGGAGATCAGGTCCTCGCGCGGCTCGTGGCCGAGCATTTCGAACATCGATTCCGACCAGAACATCCGGCCGCGCCCCATGTCCCAGTCCCACAGGCCGCAGCGGCCGCGCGACAGGGCGGTGTCGATGCGCGCGCGCACCGTCTCATAAATGCCGTCCGCCTCGCGGGCGCGGGTGGCCTGCCAGTGAAAGGCGAAGCCGAGGATCAGCAGCACCGCGCCCGTGGTCGACAGCAGGGTGACGGTGAGCACCGTGTCGGAGCGCCAGGTCGCCAGCGCCCCATCGAGCGGCTGCACCACGACGAGCTGCAGCGCGCCATTGGGCAGGTTGCGCACGGTGGCGAGGGCGGCGGTGCCGTCCGGCATCACCACATCGAGCACGCCGGCGTTCTCGGCGAAGATGGTCAGAGCCTGTGTGTTGGCGAGAAGCTGGCTGATCTGGTCGGCGGCGGCGGCGGCCTCGTCATGGGTCGCCAGAATCTTGCCATTGGCGTCGATCAGGCCATAGCGGCGTCCATCCTCGGCGGCGCGCGGGGGCAGGCTGTTCTTCAGCAGCGCATCGGGCGTCGCGGTGCCGGCGGGCTGCCGCCCGGCCTCGCTGGCGATGGCAGCGGCGAAGAGGGCGAGCTCATCCTTGGCATTGGCGATGGCTTCGGTGCGATAGGCATGAATCTGCACGATCGCGGCAATAGCGACCGAGGCGATGAACGCCACGATCAGCGCCGGAACGGCCTTGCGCATGAAGGGTTCGGCGTCGACCAATCGCTGATAGGCAGGTCGCGCCACGCTGCGTGCAAGCCCTCGCATGGCTTGTACGCGCACGGACGCGCCTGCAGCGTTGGCGCGCGCCATCGCCGGCCTCCCCCGAAGTCCCAAAACCCGTTCCCAGTACGACAGGAGCGATGTGCCGCATCTCTCCGAATCACTCCGATTTGAATCGAATGGACCCCTCCCTGTCCAGAGTCCCGGGGAGTCAAGCTAACGATTCAGCAACCTGTGAGGGTGAGGTGGGTGCCCGGGTATGTGGCGCGGGGCGACAAGCGGGGTGACGGGTGCCGACAACCGCGCCGCATGGACGCCGCGCGGGGGCGGATGCTAAGCGGTTTCGCCCGGTTTGCGGGTGGCGGTTGAAAAAAGAGGTTCACATGAGCGACATCTGGTTCCGCACCGGCGAGGCGACCGTGCTCGCGGCCGAGGGACAGTTCACCGACGCGATGCCGGAAGTGCTGATCGGCTCCGTGCGTGGCCCCGCCGGGAACGCCTTCGCCTCGATGATGGGTCAGGTGCAGGGTCATACCCGCATGTTCGTGGTGCGCGACCTGAACCAGCAGGTGCGTCCGGCGACGATGATGACCACCAAGGCCACCATCCACACGCTGGAATATGTCGACCTGCTCGGCGGCGTGGTGCAGGGCGCCATTGGCGACGCCATCGTCGACGCGCTGGCCGAAGGCATCCTGCCGAAGGACCAGGCGGATGAGCTGTGCATGATCGTGATGGTGTGGCTCGACCCGCGCTGCGCCGAAGACCCGAACCTCGACAAGGCCGATCTCTATCGAACCAATTACGAGGCGATGAAGCTGGCGCTGGAACGCGCCATGACCGGCAAGCCGACGGTGGACGAACTGATCGCCAACCGCAAGACCATCAAGCACTACGCGCTGGACGGCGTCGTCGAATACTGAGCCGCGCGCCCCGCGCCGTCCCGCCTTGCGGGTACGGGCGGGGCGTCCGGGCGCCTCACTCCAGCGAGCGGCCGACAATGTCGCTCGCATCCGGTGACAGACCGGGCGTGGCGGCGATGCGCCGCAGCGCGGCCTCGGCCGAGGCGCGCCGCCCCGGCTCCAGAGAGCGCCAGCTCTTGAACGCGGCGAGCAGCCGGGCGGCGAGCTGCGGGTTGCGCCCGTCAATGTCGATCACCGCATCGGCGACCAGGGCGTGGCCGGCGCCGTCGGTGCGGTGGAACTGCGTCGGGTTGAGCCCGGCGAAGCTGCCGATCAGCGCGCGCACGCGGTTCGGGTTGGTCCAGGCGAAGGCGGGGTGGCGGGTGAGGCCGCGCACCCGTTCCAGCGCCTCCGGCTCGGCGATCTGCGCCTGCAGTGCCAGCCATTTGTCGACCACCAGCGGATCGTCGCGGAACTGCTCGTGAAAGGCGGCCAGCGCCGCCTCGCGCGCCTGCGGCGCCGCATGGGCTAGTACCGCCAGGGCGAAGAAGCGGTCGGTCATGTTGTCGGCGGTGTCGAAATGCGCCTGTGCCCGTGCGAGGGCTTCGGGCGTACCGCCGGCGGCGAGAAGGTCGAGGCAGCTATTGCGCAAGGCGCGCCGGCCGGCCGAGGCGGCATCCGGGGAATAGGTGCCGGCTGGGGCGTGGCGGGCATAGGTGGCTTCCAGCTCCGGAGCCAGAGCAACGCTGACGGCGCGGCGCAGCCGGGTGCGCGCGAGGTGGATGGCATCCGGGTCGACATCCACGCCGATCTCGCGGGCGACATCCGCCTCGGACGGGATGGAGAGCGCCTGCGCCACAAAGGCGGGGTCCAGCGCGCCATCCGCCAGCGTCGCTCCCAAGGCTTCGACCAGCGCGTCCGGCACCGGCAGATCGGCACCGGCACGGGCGGCGGCGGTCGCCGCCACGAGATGGCCGAGGGCGATGGTCTGGGCGGCGTCGAAGCGGTTGAACGGGTCGCTGTCATGCCGGGCGAGGAACAGCAGGTCGGCGGTGGTAAGGTCGCTGGACAGCTTCACCGGCGCGGAGAAGCCACGATTGAGCGAGGGCACCGGCCGCTCGGCGATGTCGCGGAAGACGAAGCTCTGGCGCGGCGCGGTAATGCGCAGCACGCCGCGCTCGGCATTGCTGCCATCGTCGAGGGTGAGCGGCAGGTCGCGGCCATCAGGTCCGACCAGGCCGAGGGCGAGCGGGATGACCATGGGCTGCTTGTGGTCCTGCCCGGGGGTGGCGGGAAGGCTCTGCGCCACGTCGAGCGTGTAGCGATGGGTCGCGGCGTCCCAGGTGCCGCTGACGGCGAGCTGTGGCGTGCCGGACTGCGCGTACCACAGGGCGAACTGAGTGAGGTCGACGCCATTGGCATCGGCGAAGCAGGCGAGGAACTCCTCCACCGTCGCGGCGTCGCCGTCATGGCGGTCGAGATAGAGGTCCATGCCGGCGCGGAAACCCTCCTCACCGAGCAGGGTCTTCAGCATCCGCACCACTTCCGCGCCCTTCTCATAGACGGTGGCGGTGTAGAAATTGTTGATCTCGCGATAGGTGGACGGGCGCACCGGGTGCGCCAGCGGGCCGGCATCTTCCGGGAACTGGTGCGACTTCAGCAACCGCACATCGCTGATGCGCTTGACCGGGCGCGAGCGCGCATCGGAAGAGAACTCCTGGTCGCGGAAGACGGTGAGGCCCTCCTTGAGGCAGAGCTGGAACCAGTCGCGGCAGGTGATGCGGTTGCCGGTCCAGTTGTGGAAATATTCGTGGGCGATGATCGTCTCGATATTGGCGTAGTCGGCATCGGTGGCGGTCTGCGGGCTGGCCAGAACATACTTATCGTTGAAGATGTTCAGCCCCTTGTTCTCCATCGCCCCCATGTTGAAATCGGCCACGGCGACGATGTTGAACACGTCGAGGTCGTATTCGCAGCCGAACACTTCCTCGTCCCAGCGCATGGAGCGCTTGAGCGCGTCCATGGCATAGCCCGCGCGCTCGGTCTTGCCGGGCTCGACATAGATGCCGAGCTCGACCTTCTTGCCGGTGGCGGTGACAAACTCATCGGTGATGCGGTCGAGCCGTCCGCCGACCAGCGCGAAGAGGTAGCAGGGCTTCGGCCAGGGGTCGTGCCACACCGCGTAATGCCGGCTGGTGCCCTCCACCGGGCCGGCTTCCACCGGGTTGCCATTGCCGAGCAGCACGGGCGCTTCCTCGCGCTCGGCCTCGATGCGGGTGGTGTAGACGGCGAGAACGTCCGGCCGGTCGGGGAAATAGGTGATGCGGCGGAAGCCTTCGGCCTCGCATTGGGTGCAATAGGTGCCGCTGGAACGGTAGAGGCCCATCAGCTTGGTGTTGGCGGTGGGATTCACCACCGTCTCGATCTCCAGCGTCAGCGCGCGCTGGGGCGGGGCGAGCACAGTGAGCGCCTGCGGGGTGACGACATAGGCGGTGCCGGCGAGCGGCGCGCCGTCGAGGCTGAGCGACTTGAGCTGCAGGTCGTCGCCGTCGAGAACGATGGGCGAGCCCTCCCGCCCCTCCGGGTTCGGCCGCAGGGCCAGCCGGGCGAGGACGCGCGCGGCGGTGGGGTGCAGGCGGACATCGAGATGCACGGTGTCGACCAGCCAGTCCGGCGGCCGGTAGTCGCCGAGACGGACAGGCGGGGGCACAGCATCGCGCGACATGGTCGACTCCGGGAAGCGGAAGGGACGTAAAGAGGTAGCCAATTGCGCCTTGCGCTGGAAGTGTCGGCTAAAGGCGCGGCCGACGCTCAGCGCGTGCGGGTGATCTCCACCCCCGCATCGCGGAAAATGCCGGCGATCGGCGCCGAGGGCTTGTGCAGTTCGACCCGTACCTTCTCCACCCGGGGATAGCGGGCGAGTACCGTCCCGGCGATGGCCTGGGCGAAGGCTTCCAGAATGTGGAAGCGGTGGCCAGACGAGACCTCGTGGATGACCTCGAACACTTTCTCATAGCCGACCGTCTCGGCGTAATTGTCATGGGCGGCGGCGTCGCCGGCGTCGAGCCACCAGTCGATATCGACGATGAAGCGCTGGCCGAGCCGCGCCTCCTCCTCGTGCAGGCCGTGGGTGGCGTGCAATTCGACGCCCCGAAGGAAGATGCGGTCGGACATGAAAAGAGTTCCGCTGCTTTCAAGAGTGGATCAGGCGACGTCGAGCGCGGCGGCCAGCAGGCCGACCGCCACTGCCGGGGCACAGTCCGCCGCCTGGCGGGAGAGGGTGGGATCGTCGGTCAGCACATCGGCAAGGTCGAGATAGGTCAGGTCGCGCCGCTCGGCGAGCCGTTGCGCCATGAAACGGCCGACGCCGGCACCGACCAGCATCTCCGGCGCGTTCTCCTGCGCCGAGGCGGCACAGTCGAAGGCGCGGCCGATGCGGCTGAGCTGCGCTTCCGCAAGGTGGCGCGCCAGCGCCTTCGTCTTGGTCAGGAGCGGCGGCGTGAAATCCTGCCCGATCATCCGCAGCAGGCGGCGGGCGCTGGCCTCCACCGTCTTCGGCCCGCCATCGGCGCTCGGGTAGAGGTCGGCCTCCTCCGTGAGATCGCCGGTGAGGCGGTATATGTCGGCCGTGGTGGCGAAGAACTCAGCCATCAGCGGCAGCCAGCGGCCGGCGAAGGGTGCGTCGGTTGCCAGAGCCATGACAGGCGTGCGGGCCGCGCCGGTGTAGACCAGCTCGTTGCTGGCGAGGCGCTCGGCATCCGAGAATCCGCGCGCCGTCACCCGCCCGGCCTCGAACGGGATGAGGTCGGCCGTGGTCGAGCCGATATCGACCAGAATGCCGCCGGGCAGGAGATGCGCCAGTACGGCGGCGGTGGCGTACCAATTGGCCGAGGCGATGCGCTCGGCATGCTCGGCCGCGCGCTCGGGCGGCACGAAGCCTTCCGGCCCGGCAAACAGGGCGAGCGGCGCGCCGGCGAGTTCGCGCATCAGCAGGCCGGCGGTGCCGACCACGCCGGCGTGGCGGTCGGGCCAGAGGTCGGCGCCTTCGGCGGTCATGGTGACGGCGGAGGGCACGCCGGGCTCGAACTCTGCCCGCAGCTCGCCCAGCGTGGCGGCAAGTTCCGCCTCGCCTTTCCACACCGGGCAGGGCGCGATGCGCACGGCCTTCAGCCGGCCATCCTGCCCGAAGGCGGCAAGCTTCACATGGGCGCCGCCGACATCCCATCCCAGGCGGGCAATTCTCTTCACGGTCATTCCTCAGGCACGATGTCGACGGGGAGGGCGGGCGGCAGGTGCGGCAGGTCCGGCACCGCGCCGTCGCGGATAAATTCGCTCATGAAGGCCAGCGGGTTGACCGCGAGCGACTGGCGGAGGCCCGCATAGGAGGTGGTGAGGCGCGGATTTACCTCGACCGCCACCGGGCCTTCCGCTGTGGCGATGTAGTCGACGCCGACCAGCCCGTGGAGGCCCGGCAATGCCGCGCCGATGCTCTCCCCGAACGACCGCAGCGCCTCGTCCACCGGGAACGCGCCGACGGCCACGCCGGTGAAGCGCAGCGTGCCCGCGACGTGCACGATGTGCTGGCGATTGGCGGTGAGCACATGGGTGCGCCCGCTCTGGCACAGCAGTGTGAGGCTTGCCGCCTCGCCTGCGAGGAAGGGCTGCACCACCTGGCCGGGCGCGAAGGGCGGGGCCGGGCGCCGCTCGATGACGCGCAGGCCGAGCCCGCCCGCGCCATCGTCCGGCTTCACCACGAACGGCCCGCGAACGGCCTCCGGCAGCGCGTCGAGCGGCCAGGTCGGCACGACCGGCACACCGGCGGAAGCCAGTGCTTCGGCCGTCCGGCGCTTGCTGGCGCACAGAGCGATGGTCTCCACGTCAGGCGCCACCACGCGCCGGCAATGGGCGCGGAAGTCCCGGACCAGTCTTTCCAGAACGCCTTCGCTCTCCGGCGCGATGGGCCAGCAGCATTCGGCCTCCTGCGCCATCAGCCGCCAGACCGAGGCGGCATCGTCGCCGAGGCGCAGCGCCGTGCTGGTGCCGCGCGGCGGGGCGGGGAAGCGCGCATCATGAGTGGTGACCACCCGCACGCCGGGAAGATCCTCAAGGTCGCCAATCAGCGTGTCGCGCATCAGCGCGCCTTCGGCTATCAGCGACGCCGGCAACTGCGCACCGAGGGCGCCGCCCCCGGTGATCGTTTCAACGACAAAGACCAACATCTACCAAAGTGCCAGAGAGGAACGTCGAAAGTGGAACTTATACCCGTGATCGACCTGATGGGAGGTGCGGTGGTCCACGCACGGCGCGGCGCCCGCGACGCCTACCGCCCGATCGCGACGCCGCTGGCCGCCGGCGCGGCGCCACAGGACGTGGTCGATGGCCTTTTGGCGCTCGGCGCCTTCCGCACGCTCTACATCGCCGATCTCGACGCGATTACCGGTCGGGGCGGGCATGACGCCACCTTGCGCATGCTTGTCGAACGCCACCCCTCCCTTGCCCTTTGGGTCGATGCCGGCGAAGCCTCGCCCGCCGCGCTTGCCCGGCGGATGCGCCACGGCCCCGGCCGGCCGGTGATCGGCAGCGAGAGTTTGCGCGATACCGGCGCCGCGCAGGCGGCACTGGCGAGCGGCGCCGGGCTGCTCTCGCTCGACTACGGGCCGGAAGGCCCGCGCGGGCCGTCCGAACTGCACGCGGACGCCGGCCTTTGGCCTGACGCGGTGATCGTGATGACGCTGGCGCGGGTCGGCGCCGGGCAGGGGCCGGATCTGGAGCGCCTCGCCGCCATTCTCGCCCGGGCTGAGGGCCGGCGGGTCTACGCAGCCGGTGGGGTGCGCGACGCGGGCGATCTTCATCGTCTGGCCGAACTCGGCGTCGCCGGCGTACTGCTGGCGAGCGCGCTGCATGACGGGCGGCTGTCGCGTGCGGATATCGCGGCGTTCATGGGGTGAGCAGCGCCTGCGCGAACAGCGTCGCCACGGTGAGATCGGCGCTGGTGCCCGGGTTGAGGCCGCTCGCCTTCAGGCTGGCGTCGAAGGCGTGAAGCGGCGCGCGACGTATCCCTGCGGGGGCGCGGAAATCGACGGTGCCCGCGACCTCGGCCGCCTCCGCCCGCACCTGTTCGGCGGTGGCGTCGCCGAATTTGCGGGCGATATGGCTGTCGGGGAAGGCGGCCATGAAGGCGAGATGCACCGCCTCGGTGCGGGCTTCCGGCTCGACGGCGCCCAGCGCGGCGAGACGGGCGAGGCCGATGTCGAACATATCCGCGAAGCCGCTGACATATTGCCGGGCGATGCGGTCTCGGTCGGCGGCTTCCGCCATCGCCTCGCGCAGGCCGATCCGGGCCGGCGCGGCGACATCGTGTGCGCCAGAACGGCCGAGCCCGCCGGGATTGGCGGCGGCGATGGCGCGGAAGGCGGCCTGCGCGTCGGTGATGTCGAGACCGGCCAGCACCGTCTCAAGGTTCGGCCGCAGCGGGCCGGGCCGTTCCGCTGCCGCCGCCAGCGGGGCGCAGAGGAGGATGATGCCGAGATTGGTGTTGAGCCCCGTGACGGCCCATGAGGCCGCCACCGCGCTCTCGATCCGCTTCCCCACACGGGCGCCCGGCGCGGCGAGAAAGGGCGCCGCCGCTTCGGCCGCACGTTCAAAATGCGCGACCTCCATGCCGTGACCGGCGCTGAAACGGTGGACATTGCCGGCTTTCAGCGCGTCGAGTTCGGCATGGCAGGCCGCGCGGAAGGCGGCGGCGATAGCCTCGGCGGTCATGCCGCCACCGTCACCGCCAGAGCGCCGGCGAGATGGCGGGCCAGAGCCGCCGCGATGTCGAGCCCCGTTGCCTGCTGCAAGCCCTTCCAGGCCGGCATGGAATTGACCTCCAGCACCTGAAGCCGGCCTTGCGCGTCCTCGATTAAATCGACACCGGCATAATCGGCGCCGACCGCCGCCGTGGCGCGGATGGCGAGATCATGCGCGCGGGCGTCCAACGGTGCCGGCACGCCGACGGCGCCCTGATGGATATTGGTGATCCAGCCCGGGGAGCGGCGCAGCATGGCCCCGGCCACCGTCCCGCCGATGACGAAGACCCGCCAGTCCTGGTAGCTCTCGGCGGTGGGGGCGGCGACGAAATCCTGCAGATAGTAAAGGCCGCCGACTTTGTCCGGCTCGGGCAGCAGGGTGCGCGGGGAGAGCCGGCGGATGCCGCGCCCCTGCGCCCCGAACAGCGGTTTGAGCACCATGTCGCCCGGCGCCTCGTCCAGCAGCGCCTGCATCGCCGCCCGGTCCTCGCCGACGAAGCTGCGCGGCGTCGGCAGGCCGGCCCGGGCGATGAGGAAGCTGGTCATCGACTTGTCGACGCAGCGCTCGATGGCGCGGGCGTCGTTCATCACCTTGACCCCGAGCGCGGAGAGCGCGTGCAGCAGCCCCAGCCGCGCGGTGATCTGCTCGGTCGAGCCCTTGGCGATGAGACGCACGAAGGCCGCGGCCGGCAGCGCGTCGCCGAGACCCGGCAGCACCAGCCCATGCGTGGTGGCGCCAATGGCGAAGCCGCACTCATTGAGCGAGAGCACCAGCACGTCGAGCCCCTCGCGCTCGATCGCTGCCTTAAGCCGGCGCGTGTGCCAGTCGGCATCCTCGGTGAAGATGACGACCGTGTCGGAGCGTTCCACGCTCATGCGAAGGAGCGCTCCAGAATATCGTCGTGGAAGGCGCCGAAAGTGAAGCTGCGGCCGGTTTCCAGCGCCGTCACGGTGACGCGGGCAGGGCTGAACAGCATCGGGTCCATGGCGTAGAAATCGCCCTTATAGGCGGTGAAGATTTCCGCGAAGGTACGGCCATGGTCGCGCGAGGAGGAACTGGGCAGGCCTTCCGCCAGAGCGCGGGCCTCGTCCTCCGGCCCGGTGACGAAGAGCTGCACATCGCCGCCATAGAGCGTGGCGTCATTGGTGCGGCCCATGGCGGCGACGAAATCGGGCGCCGGCGGCGGCAGGGGCGAGGCGCCGATACCGTCTACCACCCGGTCGAGCGGGAAATGCAGCGCATGCGTCTTGTGCAGCGCCACTTCCAGCACACGGGCGACGATCTGCACCGTGCCGGCGAGGCTCGACGTGGGGGTGAGAATGAGGGTGAGTTTTTCCGGCGCGATGCCGCATTCCTCGGCGATGCGCGCCACCAGCACGTCGGGCGGCAGCTTGTCGACTTCCAGCACGAGACAGGCATGATCGGCCCGGTCGCGATAGCCGAGTTCCTCAAACAGCTTCTCCTTCGCCCACAAGGCGCGGCCGGGGCCGGAGCCAAGGGCGAAGAAGTCGCCTTCCGCCAGGCTCCAGCCGGCATATTGGCTGCCGAGGCAGGCGATGACCGGATCGGCCGTCGTCACGGTCACCATCGTGCCCCAGCGCGGAAATCGCCCGCTGGTGGCAAGGCCGACCGCGCCGAGGCCGCCGAGGCAGATTTCGGCGATGCGCCGTCCGGCTTCCAGCCCGCCGCGCGCGCTGATGCCGGCATCGACGATGCGGGCGCCGCAGGGGCTTCGGCTGATGTCGAGCCGCAACGGGGCGGCGTTGGCGATGAGAGCGTCGACGAGGGGCGCCGATAGCGCCGCAACGCTCGGCCTCGGCTCGGTCTGAGGGGCGTTCGCCATGGGAGAGTTACTCCGCAACTGCGCGGCTGGCCATGCTCAGCGCGCGCGAAAGAAGATCCATGCGCCGCGCCAGAAGAGCGCGGGCGTCGGCAAGATCGCGACCGGTCGCGTGCACCGTGCAGACGGGTTCGCCCGCCGCGATGCGCGTGCCCGGGGCGGGACGGTCCGCTGCCCATGCCGGCAGCGCGTCCCGGATCTCCATGGCGGCGGGTGCGTAAAATAGGCCGGCGGCCCGGGTCGCCACTTTCGCGCCGGGGACAAGGAGCGGGAGGTCCGGCAGCTTGCCGATGCAGGCGTCGAGATGGAGGCGCAGCAGAGGCGGGAGGGGCGGCGCGTCGAAAATGTCGAGGGACGCGCCGGGGCGCGGGTTGATTTCGATGAGATGCCACGCCCCCGGGCCGATGATGAGATCGGCGCTCGCCAGCCCCTTGAGGTCGACGCTGGCGGTGAGGCGGGACAGCGCGGCGTGGATCTCCGCGACAAGGCGATGTTCCAGGGCGAACGGGCCCGCGCAGCCGCCATAGCGGAAGGGCGCGTCCTCGGCCGGTGCGCACCATTGCTCGGAAAAGGCGAGGAGTCGCGCCTCTGTGCCATTGCCGAGGAACAGCGCCGAGACGCTGCGCCCCTCCAGCCGTTCCTGCAGATACCAGCCCGGCCCGCGGGGCCGCGCGGACGGGCGGACATGGTTTCCGCCCGAGCCGCCGATGCGCTTTTCCAGCGCCGCAACGCCTTCGGGGGGCGGGCCGGCAAAGACACCCGGGTGGGGGATGCCCAGCGCGGCAAGCCTCTTCGCGAAGCTGAACGGCTCCTTGAGCGCGGCGAGGGTTTCCGCCCCGCTGCCAGCGAGCCGGAAGCGTGCCGCCAGACGGGCGACGAGGTCGGGCGCGTCCTCGAAGCCGGTGCCGAGCACGAGCGGCGTGTGCGGTTCGGCATGGTGGGAGAGCGCGGCCAACAGGTCGTCCGGGTCGAGCGCGAGGCCATCCCGGCGGCGCAGCCGGACGCTGCGCGCGGCGAGGGCGCGCGTGTCCTCGTCCGCGAACAGGTCGAGGACGAAGGCGCTGAGGCCGGCGCGACGGGCGCTCGCCGCCAGCCCGCGCGCGGCGATGCCGACAAGGACGACATCGAACCCGCCCTCAGGCCGTGAGCGATCGCGCAAGCAGGAAGGCATCTTCAAACCCGATCGTCATCGCGGCCGGGGCGACGCGCATACGCTGGAGCAGTTCGTGCTGCACGCGGTATTTGAGATGACCGATGGTGAGCGCGCCGATGCCGAGTGCGCCATGGGCGAGCGGCGTGCCATTGGCGTGAGCGTCGATGCCGGCGATGCCCGAGGGCGGCACGGCGTTGACATCGGCGGCGACCTTGAGATGCGGCGCGCCAGCCAGCACATCGGCGGAGAGGATTTCCACGCCGGCGCGGCCGCAGGCCAGCACCACCTCGGCCTCCGCCACCAACGCGCGCTTGTCGTCCTCGCTCTTGCCGGTGGCGCTAGCGAGGTCGACGCCGAAGCGCTGCTTGAAATCGCGCGCCTTGGCTTCCACCGCCTCGATTTCGCGGTGGCTGACCAGCGTCACCTCGGCGCCGGCCTGGGCGGCGATGACGCCGGCGATGCCGCCGACAACACCGGTGGCGCCATAGACCTGCACCTTCACGCCCTTGAGGCCTTCCGGCCGCGCCGGGCGCAGCTTCAGCTCCACCTCGGCCACCATGGCGGCGGCGGTGGTGAAGGAGCCGGCGGGGTCAACGAAGACGGAAATCTCGAAGGGCGGAAAGAGCACGCTCTTCGCCTTGTTCGCCATGTCGAGCGCCAGGCCCGCATCCTTGCCGCCGATGAACAGGCCGGTGCGCGGGGCGGCGTCGGGATGGCGCGAGAACATCATGTCCTGCGTGAGGTCGCCGACCTCGTCCAGCGTGACGCCGGAATAGGGGAGGATGGTCGTGTAGCCGGCATCGACCGCCATGTTCACATCGAACGGGCTGACATGGCGAAGCGGCGAGATGATGTGGAGGATGGGGGCGATATCCGCCATGGCGTGCGTTCCCTAGGTCAGAATCGGGCCTTGCGGCCTCTCATGCGGAAAATGAAGGGAGCGACGCGGGCGTGACGCCAAAACCGTCGCTAGCACTGCTCGACGCAGGCAAGCCATTCGATCCGCGCACCGGCATTGCTGCCGCGCGCACAGTCGAAAGCCAGAGCGGGCCGGTCGCCGAAGCGGACACGGGCCTCGCTGAGAAGCTGGTCGGCCTCCTCGGGGCTGCCGATAATGGCGAAACCCGTGGGACCCCAGGAACTCTGGCCGAGGCCGCGCAGACCGCGCGCCTCCAGCCACTCCATCACCTCGGCGACGGATGAACTTGTATAGCGGCCACCCTGGGCGCTCGCATAGTGGTCTCCGAGCAGTCGCTGCATTTCCCCGACCGCGGCGGCGAAGTAATCCACATCGCCTTCCGCCAGCGCCGGCAGCGCCACCATCACCGCCAGCCGCGCCATGTGCCCGGCCAGCGTGTCGGCGAAGGGCGGCAGCCCTTCCATCGCCTGCACTTCCTCGGGTCCGCTAAGTCCCTGATGGCCGTGGTCATATACCAGCAGGATGCGCCAGTTCTCGGGGAAGGGCAGGCGCGAGAGAATGGGCGGCGGGGCGTCGGAGCCCCGCTTCTTGCCGCCGTCGAGGATCACCCCGCCCTCGGTGAAGGCGCCGATGCCGATGGCCGAGCGCGCGCCGCGACCCAAAGCCGCGCCGACCTCGCGCGGGGAAAGCTCCAACCCGTTGATGAGGCAGAGGCCGGTCGCGACCGCGAGGCCGAGCTGGGTGCCGGAGCCGAGGCCGGAATGGGGCGGCAGCGCCGCTTCCACCGTCACTTCCACCCGCGTGTCGAGGCCGAAACGGGCGGCCGCTTTCTCAACGGCGACAAGGGCTCGCCCGGCATCCGGTCCGCTGGCGGAGAGCTTTTCGGCGCGGCGCAGGCGCACGACGGTCGAGGGGCGGTCCAGTGTGATGCCGAGGCTGCCGAAGCGGCGGCCGAGCGTGCCGGCGAGATCGAGGAATCCCAAATGCAAACGCCCCGGCGCGGTGATGCGCACCGTCGCCCGGTCCTGGGGCTCGCTCGCCGAGCGCAATTGGCGTGTCGTGGTGTTCACCAGCGTTTCCTCGCCCGCCATCGTAAGGCGCGGATGGTGTCGGCGACAAGCCGGGTGATGATTTCGGGGTTTGCCGGATGCCGCGCTTGCGTGCTACCGAATCGGTAAACGACGCCCGCATCAGAACGGGCAGACGCCGCCAGGAGGACGCCAGGGATGGCGCATGATCCCAAAAAAACCTTCACCGACAAGGAGGTGGAGGAACGCCTTGCTGCCTCTCTGCCGCAGTGGAAGCTGCAGGACGGCTGGATTCGACGCACCTACCGCACCTCTTCGTGGAAGGGCACGCTGATGGTGATCAACGCTGTCGGCCATCTGGCGGAGGCAGCCTGGCACCATCCTGACATCACGGCGTCCTATGCCTGGGTGGAGGTGCGGCTGATGTCGCACGACGCCAAGGGCATCACCGAGCGCGATTTTCAACTGGCGAAGAAGATCGAGGATGTCGTCGGCTGGCAGCCGGGGACCGAGGCCGACAGCGCGCTGGAAGGCACGCCGCGCGGCGACCTGCGTTTCGCCTACATCAAATACGATTGATTGATCAGGTAGTTGGCATGGCCGAGGTTCAGACGATCGAGAATGTGGCCTGCGGCTTCTGCGGGCTCGGCTGCGACGACCTGACCGTCGAGGTCGAGGGCCGTCAGGTCCGCGCCAAGGCGCCCGTCTGCCCGGAAGCGGCGCGGCTGCTGCGCCGTCTGGATACCGCCGATCCGGTGGCGCGTGTGGCCGGTGAGACCGCCAGTGAGACCGAAGCGACCGAAGCGGCCCGCCAGATTCTCGCCAACGCCCGCGCGCCGCTGATCGGCGGGCTCGGCGTCGACATGGCCGGCGCCGGGGCGGCGGTCGATCTCGCCATTCGCTTCGGCGGGGTGCTGGACCATTACGCCTCCGAGGGCCTGTTCCGAAACTACGCCGCCGCCCAGCGCACCGGCTGGCTCTCCACCACTCTGGCGGAGGTGCGCAACCGCTGCGACCTGCTGCTCGTCGTCGGTGACGACCCCAGCGCGACCTGGGGCCGGCTGTTCGAGCGCTTCTTTCCCGCGACGCCGCTCTTCGCCGGCGCCAACCGCCGCGTGGTCTTCCTCGGCGCCGCGCCGGGGGAGAAGGCGCGCGGGCAGCTTGCCGGCGCGCAGGTCGTCCACCACGCCAGCGACGACCCGGTGGCGGCGCTGGAAGCGCTCGGCACGCTGGTCGCCGGCCGCCGCCCACCGGGGGAGAGCTTCGGCGGCATTGGCGCCGACACGCTCGCCGCGCTGGCGGAGGAATTGCGCAACGCCCATTACGCTGTCGTGACCTGGAACGCGGCGGAACGTGAAGATGGCGACCTCGTCGCCACGCGCGCCACCGCGCTGGTCGACCGGCTGAACGTCACCACACGGGCCGGCGTGTTCCCGCTCGGCGGGCGCGACAACATCATCGGCGTGAACCAGCTTCTTCTGTGGCGGCTCGGCTATCCCCTGCGCACCGCCGTGCGCGGGCAGGCGAGCACGCATGACGGCACGCTGTTCGCCACCGAGGCGGCGCTCGCCGATGCCGATGTGCTGGTGTGGATTTCCGCCTTCCGGCCGGAGCCGCCGCCGGCCTTTGCGGGCAAGATCATCGCTCTTGCCCATCCCGAGACAATATTCGACAAAGAACCGGATGTTCTGATCCCCGTGGGCACTCCCGGCGTCGACCACGCCGGCACCGTGTTCCGCATGGATTCCATCGTAAGCCTGCCGCTCGGCGCCTTGCGCGTCGCGACGCTTCCCAGCGTCGCCGAGGCTGTGCGTCGCATAGCGGAGGGGTAAATGAGACTGCGGCTGAAGGGCGGGCGTGTGCTCGACCCGGCCAATGGCGAAAACGGTGTCGCCAGCGGCGCCGTGCGCGATATCGAGATCGAGGACGGGCGCATCGTCGCCGCCACCGATCTCAAGGCCGATGCGGAATACGAGCTTGGCGGCGCCGTCGTCATGGCCGGCGGCATCGACCTGCACAGCCATATCGCCGGCGGCAAGATGAACCTCGCCCGCCTGCTGATGCAGGAGGACCGGCGGGCCTTCCCGGAGATGCCCGGCAATTTCTGCGGCTGCGGCGGCGGCCGGGCGGTGCCCACCGCCCATGCCACCGGCTGCCGCTACGCCGAACTTGGCTACACCACCGTGTTCGAGCCGGCGATGGTCGGCGCCAATGCGCGCGGCGCGCATCTGGAAATGGCCGACATCCCCAATCTCGACACCGGCGCCTATCTGGTGCTGGGCAATGACGATTATTTCCAGCGCCTGCTCGCCGCCGGGGCGGCGCAGGAGCAGGTGAACGCCTATGTCGGCTGGATGATCGAGGCGACGCAGGCCTTCGCCATCAAGATCGTCAATCCCGGCGGCATCAACGCCTTCAAGTTCAATGCCCGCAAGATGGACCTCGACGAGGCCAACCCGCATTACGGGGTGACGCCGCGCAAGGTGCTGACCACGCTGATCCGGGCGGTGACGGAACTCGGCATCCCGCACCCGATCCATCTGCATGGCTGCAATCTCGGCGTGCCCGGCAATGACGACACGACGCTCGCCACCATGCTCGCCACCGAGGGGCGGCGGCTGCACCTCACCCATCTGCAGTTCCATTCTTACGGCACGGAAGGCGACAAGCGCTTCTCCTCCTCGGCGGCGCGCATCGCGGAAATGGTCAACGCCAACCCGAACATCTCCGTCGATGTCGGGCAGGTGATGTTCGGCCAGACCATTACGGCTTCCGCCGACTACATGTCGCAATACCGCAATCGCGGCCTTGCCAGCCCGAAGAAATCCATCGGCATGGATATCGAGCTGGACGCGGCCTGCGGCGTGGTGCCGTTCGAATACAAGGACAAGTCCTTCGTCAACGCGCTGCAATGGGCGATCGGGCTGGAACTGTTCCTGCTGGTGGAAGACCCTTGGCGGATCTTCCTCACCACCGATCACCCCAATGGCGGGCCGTTCACCACCTATCCCCACCTCATCCGCCTGCTGATGGACCGCGATTTCCGCAACGCCCAGCTCGCCACGCTGAACAAGGCGGCGCAGGCGCACACGCTGCTGGGGCAGATCACCCGCGAATACACGCTGGAGGAGATCGCCATCCTCACCCGCGCGGCGCCGGCCCGCATTCTGGGGCTGACCGACAAAGGCCATCTCGGGCCCGGTGCGGTGGCGGACATTGCCGTTCACACCGAGGACGCCGACCGCGAGGCGATGTTCTCCACCACCCGCATGGTGTTCAAGAACGGCCGGCTGATCGTGAAGGACGGCGTGGTGGTGGAACTGGCGCAGGGCACCACCCATGTCGCGCGTCCCGACTTCGACCGCTCGGTGGAAAAGGACATGCAGCGCTGGTTCGACGAGGCGGTGGGGCTGAAGGCCCAGCATTTCCGCATCAGCGACGGTGAACTGCGCAATGGCGCCGGCCCGACCATCCTGAAATGCGAAGGGGGTGCGTCGTGAGACCGATCGACGGACTTCTCACCTCTCCCCGTGGGGGAGAGGTCGGCGCGCAGCGCCGGGAGAGGGGGCACGCGCTCCGCACTTCCGGGCGTCCCGGCCCCTCACCCCACCCCTCTCCCCGTCGGGGAGAGGGAGCAGGGCAGAAAGATCGCCGCAGGCGTCCAAACCTGTCGACATTGCAGGAGGGCGCCCGATGATCCTCAATGGCGTCGAAATCCGCGACAGCTTCGCGGAAGCCTTTCCGATGGTGGGCACGCGGCTCATCATCACCGCCGACACGCCGGAATGGGCGCTGATCGCCGGGCGCACCACCACGGGCTTCGCCACCTCCGTCATCGGCTGCGGCTGCGAGGCGGGAATCGAGCGAACGCTCGGCCCCGAGGAGACGCCGGATGGGCGGCCGGGCGTTTCCCTGCTCATCTTCGCGATGGATTTCGGCTCGCTGAAGAAGGTGGTGCCGCTGCGGCTCGGCCAGTGCGTGCTGACCTGCCCGACCACGGCCTGCTATGCCGGCATCGAGGGTGGCAAGCGCGTGCCGCTGGCGAAGACCATCCGCTATTTCGCCGACGGGCACCAGATTTCCAAGAAGATCGGCGGCAGCAAAGGCGAGGGGATGCGCTTCTGGCGCCTGCCGGTCATGGAAGGCGAGTTCGTCTGCGACGAGGATACCGGCTCGGTCGACGGTGTCGGCGGCGGCAATTTCCTCATCCTCGCCCGCTCGCGCGGCGAGGCGCTCAAAGCCGCCGAGGCGGCGGTGGCGGCCATGATGCAGGTGCCGGGCATCATCCTGCCCTTCCCCGGCGGGGTGGTGCGCTCGGGCTCCAAGGTCGGGTCGAAATATAAGGGCCTGTTCGCCTCCACCAACGACGCCTATTGCCCGACACTGCGCGGCACCGTGCCGAGCCAGTTGCCCGACACGGTCGGCTCGGTGCTGGAGATCGTCATTGACGGGGTGAGCTTCGAAGCCGTGGCGGAAGCGACCAAGGTGGGCATCACCGCCGTCTGCGCGCTGGGCGCGGAAGGTGGCGTGGTGGCGATCGACGCCGGCAATTATGGCGGCAATCTCGGGCCGTTCCATTTCAAGCTGCGCGAGATCATGCAGGGCGCGGGAGAGACGGCATGAGCGGGGTGTCTCTCAAGCCGCGCGCGCCCTTCGAGGCGCGGGTCGACCTGTCCGGCCTCACCCCCGAGGTGACGGGTCCGCTCACCCTGCGCGAACTGGAACACAAGGAGGTGCCCTGCGGCGGGCGCCGGGTGAAGCTGGCGGAGCTGTTCTTTGTCGAGGGCGCGCCCGACGGCGTGCTGCTGATCGAGATCGGCGATGTCAGGCTCGACGGCGTCGGCGCCGGCATGACCACGGGCGAACTGATCGTCGACGGCACGGTCGGGGCCTTTGCCGGCCGGTGCATGAGCGGCGGCGTGCTGCGCATTGGCGGCGAGGCCGGGGATTTTCTCGGCAGCGAAATGTCCGGCGGGCGGATCGAACTCGCCGGCCATGCCGGCTCCCATGCCGGGGCGGCGGGCTCGGGTTCGCGGCGCGGGCTGTCGGGCGGGGTGCTGGTGATCGGCGGCGATGCAGGCCCGCGCGCGGCCGAGCGCCAGCGCGGCGGGCTGATCACCATCGCCGGCAATGCCGGGGAGGGGCTGGCGACCGACATGATCGCCGGCACGGTGAGCGTCGGCGGCGCCATCGGCCCGCTGATGGGGCGCGGCATGAAGCGCGGCACGATCTTCGTCGACGCCGTGCCGGAACTGCCGGCCGGTTTCGTCGACACCGGCGCGCATGAACTCGTGGCGCTACGGCTGCTGGCGCGGCGTGTGCCGGAACTCGCGGCACGGCTGCAGGGCTGGACGAAGGCCCGCCGGATCGTCGGCGACACGCTGATCGGCGGGCAGGGCGAGGTGCTGGCGCGGGGGTAGTCCTCGCGCCTCATGGCCGGGCATGGCCCGGCCATGAAAGCGGGGGCGGCTAGAGCAGCGTGCCCTTGAGGATCACCATCGCCACGCTGAAATAGATCACCAGGCCGGTCACGTCGACGAAGGTGGCCACGAAAGGCGCCGAGGCGCTGGCGGGGTCGAAGCCGAGCCGGCGCAGCACAAAGGGCAGCATCGAGCCGATCAGCGAGCCGAAGGTGACAATGGCGACCAGCGCCGCGCCTACCGTCAGAGCCACCAGCACCCAGTGCTCGCCGTAATCATAGAAGCCGGCGAGCTGCCAGACGGTGATGCGGGTGACGCCGAGCAGCGCGAGAATGCCGCCGAGCGCGAGGCCGGAGGGCAGTTCGCGCAGGGCGACGCGCCACCAGTCCTTCACCTTGATCTCGCCCAGCGCCAGCGCGCGGATGATGAGCGAGGTGGCCTGCGAGCCGGAATTGCCGCCCGAGCTCATGATCAGCGGAATGAACAGCGTGAGCACGATGGCGCGTTCCAGCTCGTCCTCGAAATGCTGCATCGCGTTGGCGGTGAGCATTTCGCCGAGGAACAGGATGGAGAGCCAGCCGCCGCGCTTCTTCAGCATGTGGAAGAAGCCGATATCCATATAGGGCTCGTCCAGCGCTTCCATGCCGCCGAATTTCTGCGCGTCCTCGGTGCCTTCCTCGATGATGGCGTCGATCATGTCGTCGACGGTGACGATGCCGAGCACATGCTCGTTCGGGTCGACCACCGGCACCGCCAGCAGGTCATATTTCGAGATCAGCCGCGCCACGTCCTCGCGGTCCATCAGCGGATCGGCGGTGATGGGGTCGTGCCTGGGCGCGACGGAGAGGATCGGCGCCTCCGGCTCGCCGGTGATGAGCCGGCGCAGCGTCACCGCCTTCAGCAATTTCTGGGTGGCGGGGTCGAGCACATAGATGGCGTAGATGGTCTCGCGCGTGCGCTCGATCTCGCGGATATGCCGCAGCGTCTCGCCCACGGTCCAGGTGGCGGGAACGGTGACGAATTCGGTGGTCATCAGCCCGCCGGCACTGTGCTCCGGCCAGGCCAGCAGCTTGTTCAGCTCGGCCTGCGTCTCCTGCGGCAGATGGGCGAAGAGGTGCGAGCGCCCGGGCTCGTCCATCCAGCGGAACAGGTCCGCCGCACGGTCGGCCGACATCTCGGTGATGAGGCGCACCGCCTCCTCGACCGGCAGGGCTTCGATCAGGTCGCTGGTGAGATCGACATCGGGGCCGTCGAGAATTTCGACCTGCTGCTCGCGCGGCAGGCTGGCGAGCAGGGCGGAGGCGGCCTTCGGCTCCTGCTCGTCGAGAAGTTCGGCGATATCGGCGGGGTGTTCCTCGGCGAGTTCCGCGGCCAGGGCTGCGGCATCCACGACGGCATCGTCGCGGCGGTCTTCCGTCCGTTCGTCCATTTCGGCTCTCTTTCCGCTGTCCGGCCCTTGGCGGGCGGCGCGGGGAGCCGAAACCGGGTCAGGCCCGATGCCGGATCACAGCGCCGGCCGCGGCCGGCCGGACAATCGACTGGTACTGTCGCTGGGCATGGTTAGGGGATTCCGATTGCGCCGCGGTGACACGCGGCGGGCGGGGAAATGAACCTGCGCGATGGTAAAGTCAAGCCGGGAGCGCCTTCGCTGAGCCGTCATCCCGGACGGTCCGTCGGGACCGATCCGGGATCGCTTGCAGAAAGGCGATTGGCGGACGATCCCGGCTCTCCGCTTCGCTTCGGCCGGGATGACGGCGCGGGGCCCCTAAGGCTCGCTCGGCGCGCGCAGGCGGGCATGGACCTGGCCGAGGCGCAGCGGGCTGAGGCTGCCGGTGCGGCCGCCCTCGCACAGCGCGCCGCGAAAGCCGAGATAATCGGCGCCGACGCCCACCAGCGCCGGAATATCCTCCAGCCGCAGCGAGCCGGCGAGCCCGGTCATCAGCCCGTGCCGGCGCGCCTCGGCGACGAACTGGCCCAGCGTGAGCGGGTCGAGATGGCCTGTCAGCGGGCCGGCTTTCTTGTCGGCGGTGTCGATCATCACCCCGGCGAAGCCGGCGCGCCCCAGCGCGGCGAGTACCGCGAAATCCGGCGCCTCGTCGGCGAACAGCACGCCGATCAGCCGCACCCGGCTGGCGAGCGGGGCCAGCGCTTCGATGCACTCTTCCGCATGCGGGGAGACGAACAGGCCCACCTTGACCAAGGGCACACCGGTGCCGGCGACCCGCTCGGCGGCGGCGCGGATGAGGCCGGGCACCATCGGCTGGTCGCCTATGGTCGCGCTGAGCGCGGGCCGGCCGGCCTCGCCCAATTGCTCGCCCCAGGCGGTCCACAGCATGACGGCGGCGGTGAGTGCCTGCGTGCTCCAGGCCCCCAGCGCGCCGAAGGCCGGCTGTTTGAGATCGACGATATCGGCGCCGCCGGCCCGCGCCAGCTCCATTTCGTGCAGATCGGTGACGCTGGCCAGCAGGCCGGGCGCTGCCGGCCTCACGAGGCGCGCCGGCGGCGGTGCTCCGCCACGGCCTCCAGCATCCAGCCCCAGGCTTCCCGCTCCTCCGGCCCGGCGGTCTTTTCCACCGCGATGGCGAGATAGGCCATTTCCTGATCGACCTTCTCGTCGGGCAGCATGCCGAGCCGGCTGACCAATACGGCGGCTTCCAGCACCGCCGCCTTGGCGCGGTTCATGCCGTCGAAACGGGTGTGGCCCTCGGAATGATAGGTCTTGCAGAAGAATTTCGGCCGCTGCGGGTCATCCTCGGCCCGCTCCACCGTCACCTCGTCATGCGAGAGCGCATCGGCGAGGCGCGGGCAGTCGATATAGGTCGCCTTCTTCACATCCACATTCAGCCGGCGACCGACGACGCAACTGGCGAAGATGCGCACATCATCGGTGAAGTTGACCACGGCGATGCGGGTGCTGGCGAGATTGTCCAGCGTGCGCGAGGGGCGGAAGGGCTGAAGCAGATAGCCGCCCTCGATCACCGTCGCGCCCATAGGGGCGATGTGCGGCTCGCCATTGAGCGAGCGGGTGGTGACGATGGCTTCACGGATCACGGCGTTTCTCTGGCTTTCGGCGCGGCACTGGCTTTGGCGTCAGCTTTGGTGCTGGCTTTGGCCTGCAAGGTCGTGCCGGCCTCCTTGAATGTCAAACGATGCGCCGCCTCGGGGCTGCCGGCGATCTCGCCCGCCGCGCCCCATTTCAGCCCCTCATCCTGCGCGTAGCGCTTGCCGAGCTTATAGGCGATTTCCGCCCGCGCGGTCTCGACGCCGAGATAGAAGGCATGGGCGCCATCGGCCTCCACGCCGAGATGTGGAAACAGCGCGAAGGGCTCGGCCGCCACATGGTGGCCCTCGCGATTGTAGATGTGGATGCCGGCCTCGGTGACATCAATGCGGAAATTGCGGTCGCGCACCTCGCCCGCGAGCCGGGCGATCTCCTCGGGCGAGGCGGCATAGGGCTTGCGGTCGCGAAGCGCCATCAGCCCGCCGCCAAAGCCTTGCGGCAGCGCGCCGGCCTGGCGGGCGGCGTAATATTCCCGCCGTGCCCGGTCGAATTCGCGCACCGCCGTGCGGCAATGCGGGCTGACCTGCACCGCCAGCACGGCCTGGATATGCAGTTCCGAAATCATGCCCATGAGGATGGCGTTGATGCCGGTCGTGTCGGCATCCGTCAGCTCGGTGACATTGCCGATGCCCATGAGGATGGGAATGTCGGGGTAGCGCCGGCGCAGCTCGGCATAGCGCACCACGGAGGCGGTGTACCCGTAATGGATGGGGTCGAGGATCGGGTCGGCATAGAAGCGCTGGCCGGAGGCGAGGCAGGCATCCACCGCGCGACAGAGCGAAGAGAGATCGCCCTGCGTCGCCGGCACGAGAATGGGAATGGCCGGGCCTTCCCTGGCCACATCGAGCGTATTCTCGTTCAGGCTGAGCAGATAATCGGCGCCGGCGCTTGTGGCGCGGGTGAGTTCGTTGAGGTCGAAGGAATCGACGCTCACCTTCAGCCCCTGTTCGTGCAGGGCGGCGATGGCTTCTTCCAGATGCGGGAAGGGCGTGTCCGGCAGGCAGCCGAGGTCGATGACATCGGCGCCTTCGCCCTTGAGGAACAAAGCGCGGGCAATGAGCGCTTCGGTGTCGAGCACGGTGGCGTCGACGATCTCGGCGAAGATGGTGACATCGTGCTGCGAGAGGTCCGCCGCCCGGCGCTTCTGGCCGAAATAATCCGGCAGGTCGGCCATCTCGTCCGGGCCGCGGGCGAAGGGCACGCCGAAGAAGCGCTCCAAGCGGTCGAGATCGCCGCGGAAGCGGCCGGGCATCAGCACCCGGTCGGTGCCCTCGGGCAATTTCAGCCGGCGCTCGACAATCTCCGCCGTCATCAGCGCCGCGACCTTGACCCCGACATTGACGACGACCGGATGCAGCGTCGCGTCGGTGATGTCACCGGCGATCTTCGTCAGGCGCGGTTCGGCCAGCGAGCCGGTGACGAGGGCGACCTTTTCCGGCCGGCCGGGCGGGGCTGCGGGCTCGTCCGCCATGTCAGGCGCCGGCCTGTGCCGCGAGATGAAGGCGCCGCGCGGCGATGGCGGCGTCGAGATCGCCGATCGATTCCACCACGACGGTGTCGTCGAATTCCTTCAGCTTGGCGGTGTTCTCCAGGTCGATGCGGCGGGGATAGACCGGCACCGGCCCCTTCGGCGCCATGGTGATCATTTCCGGCGCGGTGTCGCAGGCGAAGACGATCGCGTGGACGCGGCACTTGCCGGCCTGGGCGAAGCAATTGGTCACCAGCGTGTCGGAAATGCCGAACACCGCCTTCGCCACCGTGTTGGAGGAGGCGGGGGAGACGATAAGCGTGTGGTACAGCCCCTCATAGAAACGCCCGACCGGGGCGGAACTGGCGGTCGTCTCCCTGAAGATGCGGGTGTCCTTGGGCAAATCCTGCTTGTACATGCGCAGCACCTCGTCCGCCGCCTTGGAGACGAACAGGTCCACCGCGTCGAGCGCTTTGATCAGGGCGATGGATTCGGTGAAGTAATGGCCGGAGCCGGTGAGTGCCCAGGCCCAGCGCGGATAAAGTCCCTTGGTCGCGCTCATGCGGCGATGTCCTTCTGGGCGGAGGCGGCGAGCAGTGCCGCCGGCAGGGTCACGTCGACCGGGCAGCCGAGGCGGGCGGCGAAGGCGGGAAACAGCGGATCGACCAGCCCCGCCGCCGCCCAGTGGTCCGGCGTGCCGCCGGCGGGAGCGGGAGCAGATTTCACCAGCGTCAGGCGCGTGGCACCGATGGCGTGGGCAAGCCAGGCGGCGAGGCTGTCGGAGGTCAGCTCCCAGCTTTCCGGCAGGTCGCGGGCGGCGAGCGCCATCGCGGCGGGCAGCCACAGCGCGGCGCGGCCTTGCGCGTGCGCCTGAGCGATCTCCTCCGGCGTGGCGGCGAGGGCGAGGCCGGGCGCGAGATCGGCGAAGGCGTGGGCGGTCTGTTCCATGGCGAGGATCGCCATGCGGTGGCAGGCGGCGTCAGACAGGCCGAGCCGCGGCTGCAGCCCCCGCACGGCATCGGCCAGCGGGCCGCCGCCGGCGACGAGAACGAGTGGCGCGCCGCGCCGGGCGAGCGTGGCCAGCAGCGGCGCCAAGTCAGGGGCGCCGACGAGGCTGCCGCCGAGCTTGACGATGGCAGGGCGGGGAGGGGTGAGGTGGTCCGGCATCGTTCAGCTTCCGTTCGGGCCGTCGGGCCGGCCGCGTCGCTCAGGCTCCCCAGCCTAAGCGGTTCCGCCTTCCGTCCAAAGAGCACGCCGCGCACCTGCCGCCATACCAGCAAAAGCGCTGCGGCCAAAGCGGGCGGGGACAAGAAAAAAGGCCCGAGGACATGCCTCGGGCCTTTGGAAGTTGACGATCAATCAGACGGCTGGCCGCCTGTAGAAGTGCAATTGAGGATGCGCCTCGGGGGGCGGATTGTCGAGCCTTGATTCGCCCCTCACGCGCGCTTTACCGGATGCGGGCCAGTGCATGTAGCGCGATACCGCTTGTCGTCGCGACATTGAGGGAATCGAAGCCGGCGCTCATCGCGATGCGCACCGTGCGGGTGCGCGCGAGGATGGAATCGGGCAGGCCGGGCCCTTCCGCGCCGAGCAGCAGGGCGGTGCGCCGGGCCGGCCGCACCTCGTCCAGCGTGACCGCGCCGGCGGGGCTGAGCGCCAGCAATTCGAAGCCGGCGGCGGCGAGATGGTCGAGAATCGCCTCGGCCGTGCCCTCGCGGGCGAAGGGCACGATCAGGCTGCCGCCGACCGAGACGCGGATCGCCTTGCGGTAGAGCGGATCGCAGGAGGCGAAGTCGAACAGCGCCGCATCGGCGCCGAAGGCGGCGGCGTTGCGCATGATGCCACCGACATTGTCGTGATTGGTGATGCCGAGCGGCACCACCACCAGCGACTCCTCCGGCAGGGCGGCGATGCGCTCGGCCATGGGGGGTAGCTCGCCGCGCAGCCCGACGCCGAGCAGCCCGCGATGAATGTGAAAGCCGGTGATGCCGTCAAGGATGGCCTGGCTGGCGGTGTAGACCGGCAGGTCCTGCGGTGCCTGTGCCAGCAGCGGGCTGAGCGCCTCCACCCGGCTTTCCGCCAGCAGCAGCGATTCCAGCGCGAATCGGTTGCGCGGGGACAGCGCGACATCCAGCACCGTGCGCCCCTCGACGATGAAGCGCCCGCCGCGCCCCACCAGATCCCGCTCCTTGATGACGCGATAGGCGTCGATGCGCGGATCGTCGGGGGAGGTGAGGGGGATGAGCATCATGATGGCACTCTCATCTCTCCCTCATCCCCGGGCTTGACCCGGGGACCCAGGTTTCCATTGGCTCACGGCATCAAGGCTGGGTCCCCGGGTCAAGCCCGGGGATGAGGACGGTTCAAGATCGGATGATGGAGCCGCGCCGCGTCTCGAAGCACGCAGGCTTCAGGCCCCACGCAGAGGGGTTCACCCCTCCAGCTCTTCGCGCCGCATTTCCAGCTCCAGCCATTCTTCCTCGGCCTTGGCGAGTTCAGCCTGGGCCTTGGTGAGTTCGGCGGTGGCCTTCTGGAAGCCGGCGGGGTCGCGGGTGTAGAAATTCGGCGTGTGCAGCGTGTTGTTGAGCCGGGCGATGTCCGATTCGAGCTGCGCCATGCGCTTGGGCAATTGTTCCAGCGCGTGCTTTTCCTTGAAGGAGAGCTTGCGCTTGGCGCCGGAGGCCGCCGGCGCGGCGCCCGCCTTGGCAGGGGCGGCTTTCGCGCTGGCCGCCGCGGCCGCCGCCTTGGCCTTCACCCCATGGCCGCGCTGGGCCACCATGTCGGAATAGCCGCCGGCATAGACTTCCCAATGGCCGTCGCCCTCATAGGCGATGGTGGCGGTGACGGTGCGGTCGAGGAAGTCGCGGTCATGGCTCACCAGCAGCACCGTGCCGGCATAATCGTCGATCATCTCTTCCAGCAGGTCGAGCGTCTCCAGATCGAGATCGTTGGTCGGCTCGTCCAGTACCATGAGGTTGGAAGCCTGCGCCAGCGCGCAGGCCAGCAGCAGCCGCCCGCGCTCGCCGCCCGAGAGCTTGGAGACGGAGGTGCCCGCCTGTTCCGGCGTGAACAGGAAGTCCTTCATATAGCCGATGACATGGCGCGGATTGCCGCCGACGAACACCTGATCGCCCCGCCCGTCGGTGAGCGTGTCGCGCACCGAGCGGTTGGGGTCGAGCGCGGCGCGGCGCTGGTCCAGCGTCGCCATCTCGATATTGGTGCCCATCTTGGCCTTGCCGCTGTCCGGGGCGAGTTCGCCGGTCAGCATCTTCAACAGCGTGGTCTTGCCGGCGCCATTGGGCCCGACAATGCCGATGCGGTCGCCGCGCTGGATGCGGATGGAGAGATCGCGCACGATGACGCGATCGCCATAGGCCTTGGAGATGTGCTCGGCCTCCATCACCAGCTTGCCGGAGACTTCCGCCTCGGTCGCGGTGACGGAAATGGTGCCGACGGCGCCGCGATGTTCGCGATACTGGGCGCGCAGGGCGGCGAGTTCGCCGACGCGGCGGACGTTGCGCTTGCGCCGTGCGGTGACGCCGTAGCGCATCCAGTGCTCTTCCGCGACGATCTTGCGGGCGAGCTTCTGCTGGTCGCGCTCTTCCTCTTCCAGCACCTGGTCGCGCCATTCCTCGAAGAAGCCGAAGCCGCGCTCCATGCGCCGCGTGCGGCCCCGGTCGAGCCAGACGGTGGCGCGGGTGAGGTCCTGCAGGAAGCGCCGGTCATGGCTGATCAGCACGAGGGCGGAGCGCAGCGAGGCGATTTCCGCTTCCAGCCATTCGATGGCCGGCAAATCGAGATGGTTGGTCGGCTCGTCGAGCAGCAGGATGTCCGGCTCCGGCGCCAGCACGCGGGCAAGCGCGGCGCGGCGGGCCTCGCCGCCGGAGAGATTGGCCGGGTGCTCCGTGCCGGTGAGGCCGAGTTCGCCGAGCAGATATTGCGCGCGATATTCCGCATCGCCGGGCCCCATGCCGGCCTCGACATAAGCGAGCGTGGTCTCGAAGCCGGAGAGGTCGGGCTCCTGCGGCAGGTAGCGCACCGTCGCGCCGGGCTGCACGAAGCGCGCGCCGCTATCGGCCGCGACGAGGCCGGCGGCGATTTTCAGCAGGGTGGACTTGCCCGAGCCGTTGCGGCCGACAAGGCCGACGCGCTCGCCGGCGGAAACGGAAAGCTCCGCCCCCTCCAGCAGCGGCGTGCCGCCGAAGGTGAGCTTGGTGTCTTGAAGCAGAAGGAGAGGAGGCGCCATGGCGCGGGGATAGGGGGAAAGCCGCGCGGGGGCAAGGGGTGGGGAAGAGGCGGGGCAACAATGGAGCCATGTCCGCGATGAGCGTTGCACCGGGCGGGCGCGGGCGCCTTGCCATTACGGGGCAATGATGTACATAAATCATGTACATGTTTCAGGAGGCAGGCTCATGAGCGCACGGATTGTCTCGGCTGCGCAGTTCAAGGCCGAATGCCTGCGCCTGATTGATGAGATGAACGAGACCGGCGAGCCGGTGACCATTACCCGCCGGGGCAAGCCGGTGGCGGTGCTGAGCCCGGTCCCGGCCTCGCCGGCGCGGTCACTGATCGGTGCTTCCCGCGGGGTCGTCACCCGCTATGACGAGCCGTTCGCGCCGGTGTCGGAAGCGACCGACTGGGCCGCCACTTCGTGATCCTGCTCGACACGCATGTGCTGATCTGGGCGCTGGACGATGACGCCCGCCTCGGCGGGCAGGCGCGCGCCGCTATTGATGAAGCGGGCGAGGCTGGCGGCGTGTTCATCTCCGCCATCACGCCGTGGGAAATCGCCATGCTGGTGCAGAAGGGGCGGCTGGCGCTGGCCGACGATGTGGGCGCCTGGCTGGAAACGGTTCTGGCCCTGCCGGCGCTGCGCCTCGCCGCGCTGGAGCCAGCCATCGCCGTCGACAGCGTGCGCCTTCCCGGCACGCTGCACGCCGATCCCGCCGACCGGCTGATCATCGCCACCGCGCGGCATCTGGGTTTTCCACTGCTGACCGCCGACCGTGCCATTCTCGATTATGGTAACGCCGGCCACGTCCGTGTCATCGACGCTTCCCGCTAGCTTCAGGGTTCTTCATGTCCTCCCTCTCCCCCCTGCTCGCCACGCTCGCCCAGCGCCTCGGCGCCGCGCATGTGCTCACCGACGCCGCCGACATGGCGCCGTATCTGCACGAGGAGCGCGGGCTCTATAAGGGCGAGGCGCCGGCGGTGCTGCGGCCCGGCTCCACCGAGGAGGTGGCGTTCGTGGTCGACGCCTGCGCGCGGGCGGGCGTGCCGCTGGTACCGCAGGGCGGCAATACCGGGCTGGTGGGTGGGCAGATGCCATTCGGCCAGATGCTGCTCTCCCTCTCCCGGCTCGACCGCATCCGCGCGGTGGACCCCGTCGACATGACGATGACGGTGGAAGCGGGCTGCATTCTCGACAAGGTGCACGCGGCGGCGGAGGAGGTGGGCTGCCTGTTCCCGCTGCACATCGCCTCGCAGGGCTCCTGCCGCATCGGCGGCAATCTCTCCTCCAATGCCGGCGGCACCGCCGTGCTGCGCTATGGCAATGCGCGCGAACTGGCGCTGGGGCTGGAAGTGGTGCTTGCCGACGGGCGGGTGTGGAACGGGCTGAAGCGGCTGCGCAAGAACAATGCGGGCTATGATCTCAAGCAGCTTTTCCTCGGCAGCGAGGGCACGCTCGGCATCATCACCGCCGCCGTGCTGAAGCTGTTCCCGCAGCCGGCGCAGCGCGCCACCGCTTTCCTCGCCGTGCCGGACCCGGCCGCCGCGCTCGCTCTGCTCAAGCGGCTGCGCGGCGAGGCGGGCGACGCGCTCACCACCTTCGAGCTGATGGCCGCCTTTGGGGTGGAAACGGTGCTGAAGCACATGCAGGGCACGGTGCGCCCGCTGCGCGAGAGCTATGACTGGTATGTGCTGGCCGAGCTTTCCTCGCCCACCCGCGCCTTCGACCTTCCCGCGCTGATGGAGGAGGGCCTCGGCGCCGCCATGGAGGCGGGCGAGGTGCTGGACGCCGCCATCGCCACCAGCGAGGCGCAGGCGGCGAATATGTGGCGGCTGCGCGAGGACATGTCGGAAGCGCAGAAGCATGAGGGCGGCTCGATCAAGCACGATGTCTCGGTGCCGGTCTCGCGCGTGCCGGAATTTCTGGAGCGGGCGCTGCCGGCCTGCGTGGCGGCGCTGCCGGGGCTGCGCCCGTGCCCCTTCGGCCATGTCGGCGACGGCAATATCCATTTCAACCTCAGCCAGCCCGTGGGCATGGACAAGGCCGCCTTCCTCGCGCTCTGGGAGCGGTTCAACAGGATCGTGCACGACATCGTCGACGACATGGACGGCTCCATCGCCGCCGAACACGGCATCGGCCTGTTGAAGCGGGAGGAACTGGCGCACTACGCCGACCCCGTCGCGCTCGACCTGATGCGCCGCCTCAAGGGCGCGCTCGACCCCGCTGGCATGCTCAACCCCGGCAAGGTGATCGGTGCCTAGGTGACGCACTCTCTTAGTCTAGAATAATGTTAGATTGTACAATCCTGTCCTATTCGCAGTTTTGAAAGATTCCACATTTGTAGTTGTGAAGGATTTGCTGTTGTCGAGCTAGTCGTCGCGGGTTTATGGAAGCCGGAACTGAGAGCCCCGGTCATTAGGTCCGCCCGCTGGCGGAGTGCCGGGGAAGGCCGGAACTTCGGGAAGCCGCGATGCCGACGACACCCAAGACACCCGCCCCGCGCGCCGCCCTCACGCTGTTGACGGCGCTGGCGCTGCTGTTCACCGCCCCCATGGGGGCGTGGGCGCAGGAACAGGCGCCCGCGCTCACGGCGCCGGCGGCCCCGGCTGCCGCTGCCCCGGCCCCCGCTTCCTCCCGGCCCACGCCCACCACCCCCGTTGCCGCACCGGAAACCGGCGCGCCGGCGGCCGACCCGCTGGTGCCGCCGATCTCCGGCACGCCGGCGCTGGCGCCGGCCGGAGAGGCCCTGCCGGCGCAGGCGCCGATGGGCGAGGCCGCACCGGGGCAGGCTCCGCAGGGCGAGGGTGCCGCTTCTTCCGCGGCCAGCGGCGAGGTGCCGGCTGACCCCGCCACGGGCGCCCTGCCGCTGGCGCCGGATGAGGACCCGACCGTCGCCGCCCAACTCCCGCATGACCTCTCCCCCTGGGGCATGTTCATGGCGGCGGACTGGGTGGTGAAGGCTGTCATGATCGGCCTTGCCTTCGCCTCGGTGGTGACGTGGACGGTGTGGCTGGCCAAGTCGCTGGAACTGATGTTCGCCAAGGGCCGGCTGCGGCGGGCGCTGAAGGGCTATCTCGCCAGCGCCACGCTGGAAGAGGCGCGCCGCGTCACCCCGCGCGGTCCGGCGGGGGCGATGCTGGCGACCACCGATCTCGAACTGAAGCGCTCCGGCCCGCTGCCGGCCGACGGCATCAAGGAGCGCGTGTCGATCTCGCTCACCCGCATCGAGGTGGCGGCCGGGCGGGCGATCACACGCGGCACCGGCCTGCTCGCCACCATCGGCGCCACCGCCCCGTTCGTCGGCCTGTTCGGCACGGTGTGGGGCATCATGAACTCGTTCATCGGCATCTCGAAGGCGCAGACCACCAATCTCGCCGTGGTGGCGCCGGGCATCGCCGAGGCGCTGCTCGCCACCGCCATCGGTCTCGTCGCCGCCATTCCGGCGGTCGTGATCTACAATCATTTCTCGCGCCAGGTGTCGGGCTATCGCCTGCTGATGGGCGACGCCTCGGCCGAGGTGCTGCGGCTGCTCTCGCGCGATCTCGACCGGCGCGATGCCGCCCGCGCCGCGCCGCCGCGCGTGCGGGCCGCGGCGGCGGAGTGATCCGCGATGGGCGCCAAGCTGCAGAGCACCGAAACCGACGACCTGCCGGAGAACCACGAGATCAACGTCACGCCGTTCATCGACGTGATTCTCGTGCTGCTGATCATCTTCATGGTGGCGGCGCCGCTTTCCACCGTCGATGTGGCGGTGGACCTGCCGGCCTCGAACGCCACCGTGCAGCCGCGCCCGGACAAGCCGGTCTATCTCACCGTCAAGAGCGACCTCGTGCTTGCCATCGGCAATGACGACGTGGCGCGCGAGACGCTGGGGGCGACGCTGGACCGCACGACGGAAAACAAGCGCGACACCCGCATCTTCCTGCGCGCCGACAAGAGCGTCGACTATGGCGCGCTGATGGAGGTGATGAACCTCTTGCGCAGCGCCGGCTATCTCAAGATCGCGCTGGTCGGCATCGAGATGACCGGCCAGCCAGCCACCCCGCCGGCGCCCGCGGGCGCCCCGGCGGCCTCCGGCGCGGCGTCGGCTGCCCCTGACGCGACACCCGCCGCGCCTGTGCCCGCCGCGGCTGTGACGGCCGCGCCCGCTGCCGGGGCGCCGGCGCCATGAGCCTGCTGCTGCTCCGGGGAGGCGGTGGTCACCGCCTGCGCGAGGCGGGCGTGTGGATCGCCTGCGGCGCCGTGGTGCTGGCCGTGCATGGCGGGGCGCTCGGCTACATGCTGACCGAGCCGCCACCGGTCATGATCGAGGAACCTGCGGCGATCATGATCGAACTGGCGGAAATGCCGGTGGCGCCGGCTTCCGAGCCGATGGAACTGCCGCCTGGCCCGCAAATGGTCGAGGCGCAGGAGAAGGTCGAGGAGGAGGTGCCTCCGGACCCGCTGGCCGAGGAGGTGGAGGACACGCCGCCGCCCGAGCCGCTGCCGCCGGAAGAACCGATACCGGAAGTCGCGGAAAGCCCGGCCGAGGAGATCGAGGTGCCGCTGCCGCCTCCGCCGCCGCTCGCCCAGGAAATTCCTCCGCCGGAGGAAAAGCCCGAGCCGCCGAAGGAGCAGCCCAAGCCGAAGCCCAAGCCGAAAAAGAAGGACAAGAGCGACCTGCCCCCGGCGCCGCGCACCTCGGCCGCGCCGTCGATTGAGGCGCAGAATGCCGACCGCGTCGCCGCCCCGACGGCGGGCGCGGCGACCTCGAACAGCCGGGCCCAGGCCAATTGGCGCTCGCGGCTGATGGCGCATCTCAACCGCCACAAGCGCTACCCCGCCGGCGAGAACGGCACCGGCAAGGCCAAGGTGGCGTTTTCGATCAACCGGGCCGGGCAGGTGCTCTCGGCGCGGCTGGCGGGCTCGTCGGGCAATCCGCGCTTCGACGAGGAGGCGGTGGCCATGGTGCGCCGCGCCTCCCCCGTGCCGCCGCCCCCGGCGGATGTGGGGGGCGGCACCATCTCCTTCACCGTGCCGGTGGTGTTCAGCCTGAGGTGAGCGGAGCGCTGGACGGAACGGCGTCGCCGCCGGTGACCCAGCACGCGACGCGCTGGGCGCCCCTCATGGCCAGCGGCGGCATCTCCACCCGGCAGCGCTCCACCACCAAGGGGCAGCGCGGGTTGAACGGGCAGCCGCGCGGCGGGTTGAAGGGCGAGGGCAGTTCACCCTGCAGCACGATGCGCTCCTTCTTCGCTTCCGGGTCGGCGACTGGCGTGGCCGAGAGCAGGGCGCGCGTATAGGGGTGCAGCGCCGCGTCGAAAATGGCGTCGCGCGGCCCGTGCTCGACGGCGCGGCCGAGATACATCACCAGCACCTCGTCCGCCATGTGCCGGACCACGCCGAGATCGTGGGACACGAAGACATAGGCGACGCCGAGCTGTTCCTGCAGCTCGACCAAGAGGTTCAGCACCTGCGCCCGCACCGACACGTCGAGCGCGGAAACCGGCTCGTCCAGCACCAGGATTTTCGGCCGCAGCACCAGCGCGCGGGCGATGGCGATACGCTGGCGCTGGCCGCCGGAGAACATGTGGGGATAGCGGCCGTGATGTTCGGGCCGCAGGCCGACGCGGGTCATCATATCCAGCGCCCGCGTGCGGCGCTCGGCGGCTGAAAGCGACGTGTTGACCAGCAGCGGCTCCTCGATCGCCTTGCCGATGGTCTGTCGCGGATTGAGCGAGCCGAACGGGTTCTGGAACACCATCTGCACCTCGCCGCGATAGCGGCGCAGCGTGCGGGCATCGGCCTCCGCGACATCGACATCGTCGAGCCGCAGCGAGCCCGCGCCCGGCCGCTCGATCAGGGTGAGCATGCGGGCCAGTGTCGACTTGCCGGAGCCGGATTCGCCCACCACCGCCAGGGTCGAGCGCGGGGCGAGGCGGAAGCTGATGCCGGCCACCGCCTTCACCGTGGCGGATTTCGCGAACAGGCCGCGCGAGACCTCATAGCTCTGGGCGAGGTCGACGGCTTCCATCACCGCCTCAGTGGGCGGGGCGGGCGGGGCAAGGGGGGCGTTCATGCCGCGAACTCCCGGCGCTGGGGCACGCCCGCGATCAGCGGGGTGTGGCAGAGGGCGAGGCCGAGTTCCGCCCCCGCGCGCGGCGGCGGCACGGTGCGGCAGGTCTCGGTGGCAAAGCGGCAGCGCGGCGAGAACAGGCAGCCGGTGGGCCGGTCCGCCAGCCCCGGCACGATGCCGGGAATGGAGGGCAGCAGCCGGCCCTGTGCGCGCTCCGGCAGTGCGGCCAATAGCGCGGCGGTGTAGGGGTGGTGCGGGTCGCGGAACAGGCCGCGCGTGTCCTGCATCTCCACCTGCTGGCCGGCATAATGCACGCAGACGCGTTGCGCCGTTTCCGCCACCACGCCCATGTCATGGGTGATGAGCACGAGGCCGACGCCGCTCTCCTGCTGCAGCTTCAGCAGCAGATCGAGAATCTGCGCCTGGATGGTGACATCGAGCGCGGTGGTCGGCTCGTCGGCGATGATGAGCTTCGGCCGGCAGGCGAGTGCCATGGCGATCATCACCCGCTGGCTCATGCCGCCGGAAAGCTGGTGGGGAAAGGCTTTCAGCCGCCGCTCCGGCTCGGGAATGCCGACGAGTTCCAGGAGTTCCACCGCACGCGCCTTGCGCTGGGCGCGGGAGAGATCGAGATGCGCGGCCATGGCTTCGCGGATCTGGAAGCCGACGGTGAAGCACGGGTTGAGGCTCGACATCGGCTCCTGAAAGATCATGGCGAGGTCGCGCCCGATGATCTTGCGCCGCTCGCGGGCGGAAAGAGCGAGCAGGTCGCGCCCGTCGAACATCATCCGGTCGGCGGTGACGGTGGCGATCCAGGGCAGTAGGCCCATCACCGCCAGCATCGCCACCGACTTGCCGGAACCGGATTCGCCGACAATGGCGACGAGTTCGCCCGGCGCGACATCGAGATCGACCCCGTCCACCGCGCGGAACGGCCCGCGCCCCGTGGCGAAGGTGACGGAGAGATTGCGGATGGAGAGCAGGGGTGTCATTGGACTTGGGCCCCTTCGTGCTTATATTGTTGGCGCATGAGGAACCCGATCATGGCTTCACATCCCCGCCCGATCCCGGTGCCGCCCCCGACCCCGATTTCGGGACCGACCGGCCCCCGGCCGAGCTACTGAAGACGCCGCGCGCAAGCGTGGCATCAAGGGCGTCCATCGCCGCGTCGGCGAGTACGCCGGCATATTTGCCCATAGCGATGTAGTCGGCGTGCATAGCAGCCTTGCGGGACCACTCCAGCGTCGCGAAGCGGTCGCCACGGAGATCTTCCGCGAACTGGGCGAGCGCCTGAACCTGCCGATAATACACGACGACAGGGTCGATCACTTCGGTCGGCAGGATCGGAATATCCTTCACGACGGCCTCGAACACGAAGCTGCCGACCTCGCGTGGAACGAACGGGGTGAAGTCGTCGCGCCGGCTGTCGGGGCCGTGCTCCACCTCGTCGAAACGGGTCGCCTCGTCGAACAGCCGAAGCCGGTGACGATGGCTGCGGATTTCGGCGCGGAGTGCCGTCTGCACGTCTCGTATCCTTTCCTGGCGGCGGGCCGCTTCCATGTTCTGGTCATGGCGGTGGTTGAGCCACCAGCCGATGACGGTCACCAGCGAGGATATGATGGCCGCGACGATGGCCGGGCCAATCCACGCATTCATCCTCAGCTCCGCCTCAGCTTGGGGTCGAGCGCGTCGCGCAGGCCGTCGCCCATCAGGTTGATGGCGACCACGGTGACGAGAATGGCGAGGCCGGGCAGGGTGACGATCCACGGGGCGGAGCGGATGAACTCGCGCGCATCCGCCAGCATGGCGCCCCATTCCGGTGTCGGCGGCTGCGCGCCGAGGCCGAGAAAGCCGAGCGCCGCCGCCTCCAGAATGGCGTCGGAAATGCCGAGTGCGGCCTGCACGATGAGCGGGGCGAGGCAGTTCGGCAGCACGGTGACGAACATCAGCCGCAGCCGGCCGACACCGGCAACCTGGGCGGCGACGACATATTCCTTCGACAGTTCCGCCAGCGCCGCGGCGCGCACGAGCCGCACATAGCGCGGCAGATACACCACGGTGACGGCAACGATGGTGTTGGTGAGGCTCGGCCCCAGCACCGCGACGATGAGGATGGCGAGCACCAGGCTGGGTATCGCCACCACCATGTCCATGATGCGCATGATCACCACTTCCACCAGGCCGCGCAGGAAGGCGCTGGTCAGGCCGAGCACGATGCCGAGCGCCACCGACACCACCATCACTGACAGGCCGATGCCCAGCGAGATGCGCGCGCCATAGATGAGGCGGGACAGCACGTCGCGCCCCACCGCATCGGTGCCGAAGGGAAAGCTCCAGTTGCCGCCAGCCCAGACCGGGGGCAGCAGCACGCTGTGGCGGAACTGCTCGGTCGGGTCGTGCGGCGCCACCCAGGGCGCGAACAGCGCCAGCAGGGTGATGAACACCACCACGGCGAGGCCGAGCACGGCGCCGCGATTCTCGCTGAAGGCGGACCAGAACTCGCGCAGCGGCGAGGGCGCCGCGCGCACCGGCTCGGCTTCCGCCACCGCGATGGCGCCGAGGCTGAGGCCGGAATCGCTCGGCAGCAGATGCTCCGGGCCGGTCGGCATCGGATCGTCGATGGCGTTTTCCTCAGCCATGCCGGATCCTCGGATTGATCGCGACATAGAGCATGTCGACGATGAGATTGACGAGGATGACGATGGCGGAGATCAGCATGATGCCGCCCTGCAGCGCGGGATAGTCGCGCCGCGAGATCGATTCGATCAGCCATTTGCCCACCCCCGGCCAGGCGAAGATGGTCTCGGTCAGCACCGCGCCAGCGAGCAGCGTGCCGGTCTGCAGGCCGACCACGGTGACGACCGGGATCAGCGCGTTGCGCAGCGCATGCAGCCCGACCACGCGCAGCGGCGAGAGGCCCTTGGCGCGGGCGGTGCGCACATAATCCTCGCCCAGCACCTCCAGCATGGAGGAGCGCGTCATGCGCGCGATCACCGCCAGCGGAATGGTGCCGAGCACGATGGAGGGCAGGATGAGATGCGCCACCGCCGCGCCGAAGGCGCCGTCCTCGCCCGACAGCAGGCTGTCGATCAGCATGAAGCCGGTGACGGGCTCGAAATAATAGTTGATCAGGTCCATGCGGCCGGAAACCGGGGTGAGGCCGAGATATTCCGACATGAACATGATGAGCAGCAGGCCCCACCAGAAAATCGGCATGGAATAGCCCGCCAGCGCGACCGCCATCACCGAATGGTCGAGCGCCGATCCGCGCCGCACCGCCGCCAGCACGCCGGCGGGGATGCCCAGCACCACGGCGAAGACGAGTGCGCAGAAGGCGAGTTCCAGCGTTGCCGGGAACAGGATGAGAAATTCGTGCAGCACCGGCGTCTTGGTGACGATGGAGACGCCAAAATCGCCGTGCAGCAGGGCGTAGACGTAGTCGAGAAACTGCTTCCACACCGGCTGGTCGAGGCCGAGTTCATGACGCAGCGCCGCCAGCCGTTCGGGCGCGATGCCGCGCTCCCCGGTGCGGGCCTCGATCGGGTCGCCGGGCACGAGGCGCACGGCGACGAAAGTGACGAACATCAGCGCCACGAAAGTCGGCAGCGTCAGAGCGACACGGCGGAAGATGAGTTTGAGCATGTGCGGGGCGTACCCATGGGTCGGGCCTTGTCCCGGCAAGGCAGCCGTCATCCCGGACACCGCGCAGCGGTGATCCGGGATCGCGCGACGGAGATGCGCCTTGGCAGGTGGCGATCCCGGAACGCGGCGGGCCGCGTCCGGGAGGCGGGGCGTGCCGGGGCTTGCGGCCCCGGCCGGTCGGTCACTTCAGGTCGACGCCGTAGAATTCGTGGCGGCCGAGCGGGCTGACCTTGTAGTCCACCACTTCCTTGCGGGTCGGCTCGTACACCACCGAATGGGCGATGGTGAACCAGGGCGCCTCTTCCTTCACGATCACCTGCGCCTGCTCATAGAGCTTGGTGCGCTCGGCGGTGTCCGAAATGGTCTTCGCCTTGTTGATCAGGGCGTCGAAGTCCTTGTTGCACCATTTGGACAGGTTCTGGCCGCCCGGGCGGGCCGCGGCGCAACCGAGCAGGAAGAAGAAATTGTCCGGGTCGCCATTGTCGCCGGTCCAGCCGAGCTGGCCGGTCATGTGCTCGCCCTGCTGCAGCCGCTTGCGGTACTCGCCCCACTCATAGGAGACGAGCTTGGCGTTGACGCCGATCTTGGCGAGGTCCGCCTGCATGATCTCGGCGATGCGCTTGGCGTTCGGGTTGTAGGGGCGCTGCACCGGCATCCACCACAGGTCGATGTCGAGCGGGGTTTTGACACCCGCATCGGCCAGCATCTGCTTGGCCTTCTCGGGATCGTAGGGGTAGTCCTTGATGTCCTTGTTGTAGGACCAGATGGTCGGCGGGATCGGGTTGATCGCCGCCTGGCCGGCGCCCTGATAGACATCGCGGATGATGGCGGCCTTGTCGATCGCCATGTTGAACGCCTGCCGGACCTCCTTCTTGTCGAAGGGCGGCTTCTGCGTGTTGAACGAGAGATAGCCGATGTTGAGGCCGGGCTGGGAGATCAGGTTGACCACCGGATCGGTCTTCATGCCGGCGATATCGGCCGGGTTCGGCGCGATCATCACATGGCATTCGCCCTTCTTCAGCTTGGCGTAGCGAGCGGTCGGGTCCGGGGTGATGGCGTAGACGAGATTGTCGAGCGCCGGCTTGCCGGCGAAATAGGCCGGATTGGCCTTGTAGCGGATCACCGCGTCCTTCTGGTAGGTGACGAAGGAGAACGGGCCGGTGCCGACCGGAATCTGGTCATATTGCTCGGGCGTGCCCTTCTTCAGCAGGAAGTCGGCATATTCCTTCGAGGTGATGGTGCCGAAATCCATGGCGAGATTCGCCAGCATCGGGGCGTTCGGCTCGGTCAGCACGAATTTGACCGTGTAGTCGTCCACCTTGTCGATCGACTTGAGCAGATCGGGCATGCTCATGTCGTTGAAGTAGTCATACGCGCCGCCGGTGACCTTGTGATACGGGTTCTCCGGCTTCCACTGGCGCTCGAACGAGAACAGCACGTCGTCCGCATTGAAATCGCGGGTGGGTGTGAAGCCGTTCACGCCGGAATGGAATTTCACCCCCTTGCGCAGCTTGAAGGTGATTTCCTTGCCGTCGTCGCTCACGGTCCAGCTCTCGGCGAGGGAGGGAGCGACATTGGTCGTGCCGCGCTCGAACTCGACGAGCTGATTGTATACCGGACGGGCGGCGTCGAAGCTGGTGCCGGTGGTGTTCAGCGCCGGGGTGAAATTCTCCGGGCTGCCTTCGGAGCAGTAGACGAGCGTCTTGGCGGCGTAGGACGGCGCGCACAGCGCCACGAGCATGGCAGCCGCAAGGGCTGCCTTGGCATGAAAAGCCGGCATGTGTGAATTCCCCTCTCAGAGACCGCGCGAGCCGTGCCCAATCCGTGGGCCGGCTCATTGTTTGTTCGCCGCGGTCCGATTTCACAACTGAAACACGTGTCTCAGTGTTGCGCAATCATACCCCACCCCCCGACCTAAGTCGTATGCCGCTGCGTCATCTGTCGCGCCGGGCCCTCCGTCGAAGGGCGGATGCACGCGGTGGCGGGACGTTGTATGAGAGGCGGCCGGCCTCGGGTGCCGGCACGTCCGGGAGAGCTTTCATGAGTGCCGCGCCGTCCGCCGCCAAGGTTTCGTTCGACTGGGCCGATCCGGTCGATTTCGATGCGCAGCTCACCGAGGAAGAGCGTCTGGTGCGCGACACGGCGCGCGACTATGCGCAGGAAAAGCTGCTGCCGCGCGTCACCGAGGCGTATATGCAGGAACGCTTCGACCGCGAGATCATGAGCGAGATGGGCGAACTCGGCCTGCTCGGCCCGACCATTCCCGAGGAATATGGCGGGGCGGGGCTCGGCTATGTCGCCTACGGGCTGGTGGCGCGCGAGGTGGAACGGGTCGATTCGGGGTATCGCTCGGCGATGAGCGTGCAGTCATCGCTGGTGATGCACCCGATCAACGCCTATGGCAGCGAACAGCAGAAGCGGAGATACCTGCCGAAGCTCGCCACCGGCGAACTGGTCGGCTGCTTCGGCCTGACCGAGCCGGATGCGGGCTCCGATCCCGCCGGCATGCGCACCCGCGCGGAGAAGATCGACGGCGGCTACCGGCTCTCCGGCGCCAAGATGTGGATCACCAATTCGCCGATCGCCGACATTGCGGTGGTGTGGGCGAAATCCGCCGCCCATGGCGACGAGATCCGCGGCTTCCTGCTGGAACGCGGCATGAAGGGCTTTTCCACCCCGAAGATCGAGAACAAGCTGTCGCTGCGCGCCTCCATCACCGGAGAGATCGTGATGGACGGGGTCGAGGTGCCGGAGGAAAACCTGCTGCCCGACGCCTCCGGGCTGAAGGGCCCGTTCGGCTGCCTCAACCGCGCCCGCTTCGGCATTGGCTGGGGCACGATGGGGGCGGCGGAAGCCTGCTACGCCGCGGCGCGCCAGTACACGCTCGACCGCAAGCAGTTCGGCAAGCCGCTGGCGGCGACGCAGCTTATCCAGAAGAAGCTGGCCGACATGGCGACCGAGATCACGCTCGGCCTGCAGCTCGCTTTGCGCGCCGGCCGGCTGTTCGACGCGGGGCAGCTTCCGGTGGAGACCATTTCCATGCTCAAGCGCAACAATTGCGGCAAGGCGCTCGACATCGCCCGCGCCGCCCGCGACATGCATGGCGGCAACGGCATTTCCGGCGAATTCCCGGTCATGCGGCACATGGTGAACCTGGAGACGGTGAACACCTATGAGGGCACGCACGACATCCACGCGCTGATCCTCGGCCGGGCGATCACTGGGCATCAGGCGTTCTTCTGAGCGCAGGGGGCGGGTCTGCCGCCGCTCCCCGCCGCCGCGCCGTCTCAGATATTGTACATGAGGTCCGCGTCGGGGCTCTCGGCGAAGACCACCATGTCGTGCAGGGACATGCCGTCGAGTATGTCCGACATGGCGTCGCGCACCTTGCTCATGGTGATGCGCACCGCGCAGGTGGCGAGGTCCTCGCAATCCTGGCAGGGCACATAGGCGCTCTTGCTGGCGCAGTTGATCGGCGCCAGTGGGCCGTCAAGCACGCGGATGATGTGGCCGATGCGGATGTCGCGCGGCGTCTTGGCCAGCGCATAGCCGCCGCCCGGCCCCTTCTTGGAACGCAGCATGCCGGCATTGCGCAGTTCCAGCAGGATGGCGTCGAGGAACTTCTTCGGGATGTTGTTGGCGCTGGCGATCTCCTGTCCCATGGCGCTCGCGCCCGGTTCGAGTCGCGCGAGATAAAGCATCGCCTTCAGGCCGTATTTGCCCTTGTTGGTCAGCATGTCCGTTTCGTCATGTCGCCGCGCGCGGCGGCGGAGGGAAGGCGGCCCGCCCCGCGCCGCCCTTCCGCGCAAGGTGATCGACCGGCGCTGATTCGGCCAGCCTTGCCGGCGTGTGTCAGCGGGCGCCCGGGGTGCCGGTGGCGAGATTGGCGGCGAGCGGTCCCGGCGCCGGCGCTTCCGGCACCGGATGCAGGAACAGCACGGCGGCGATCACCGCGCCATAGGCCAGGGCGAACAGCAGCTTGTCGCGGATCAGGCGGGGGCCGGTCTGGCGCATGGTCACTCTCCGATTGGAGAGTAGTCTATGGACAATATAGGAATATGGCAAGCTCAGTCGTCGCCCAGCCCGCGCGCGGCGGTCATCAGATTGCCGTTACCCTCGAAAGCGGCGGTGAAGGCGGCGACGCGGCGGTCGATGCGGATATCGGAGGCGCGCAGTGGGCGGGCCAGCGACAGCCCTTCCAGCGAGCGGGCGCGCGACAGCGCGACATAGGCCTGTCCGGCGGCGAAGGCGCCGGCGTCGAAGTCGATCCGCACATCCTCCAGCGTCAGCCCCTGCGCCTTGTGCACCGTCACCGCCCAGGCCGGCACCAGTGGCAGCTGGGTGTAGCTGCCGACCACCTTGGCGGCCACCTTGCCGGTGGCCTCGTCCCAGTCATAGCGGATGCGCTCCCAGCTGGTGCGCTCGATCTCGACAATGCCGGCGCCGTCGAGCCGGACATAGGCACGGTCCGGAGCGAGGCCGGTAATGGTGCCGACCGAGCCATTGACCCAGTACCGCTCGGGGTGGTTGCGCACCGTCATCACCCGCGCGCCGACCTTCAGCGCCAGCGTCTCCGGCACCGGCAGCCGGTCATTGGCGAGGTCGAATTCGCCCTCGCTCTTGCCCTCATAGAGCCGGCCGTCGTCGTACAGCGCTTCCATGCCGCGCCGGTTATAGGCGTCGACCCGCGCATTGGTGGGCGCCAGCACGACCGGGATGCGCCCGGGCCGGTGGTCGCGATGCGAGGCGGCGTTGATGGCGGCGATGGCGTCGCCGACAAAGCGGCCGGTACGCAGCTCCGCCAGATGCTGGACGAAGGTGTCGTCGGTCTGGCGGTAGACTTGGAGGAAGGGCAGCCGCACCGGCTCCACCTCGCGCAGCACCCGGGCATCGAAGGCGAACGGCCCCTCATAGCCGAGATGGCCGAGAATCTCGCGCTCGGCCTGCGGCACGACCGGCGGCAATTGCAGGAAGTCGCCGACCAGCACCACCTGCACCCCGCCGAACGGCTCGGGATTGCCGCGGGCGATGCGCAGGCTGCGGTCCACCGCGTCGAGCACATCGGCCCGGACCATCGAAATCTCGTCGATGACGAGGCGTTCCAGCTTTTTCATCAGCGTGCGCTTCGGCGAGCGCGGGCGCACCTGGTCGGGGTCCATCAGCCGGGGCGGCAGGCCGAAGAAGGAATGGATGGTCTGCCCGCCAAGCTGCAGCGCCGCCACGCCGGTGGGCGCCAGAAACGCCTGCCGGCCCCCGCCATGCTTGCGCAGCGCGTGCAGGAATGTCGTCTTGCCCGTGCCGGCGCCGCCCAGCACCATGATGAGCGGCGCGCCGGAGCCGACCAGCGCCAGCGGGCCGGCAAAGGCATCGGCAGGGAGGGAAGGGCGAATCGGCAGGGCGGGAGTGTCAGTCATCGGCGCAATGGAGCACAGCAGGGCCGGCGGGGCGACAGGGGGCGTTGCCGTCCGTGCTGCCGGACCCGGCCTCGGCCTCGACGGCGGAGCGCTCTCTGTCACTCAATGCAGCTTGATCAGCGTCACGCCCGCCACGACAAGCACGGCGGCGAGGATGCGCTCGGCGCGCAGCCTTTCGTGCAGCAACAGAACGGCGAAGGCGGCGCCGAACAGCACGCTCGCCTCGCGCACCGCCGCGACCAGGCTGATCGGCGCGCGCGTCATCGCCCAGACGCACAGCCAGTAGCTGACATAGAGCATGGCGCCCCCGGCCAGCGCCAAGGGCCAATGGCGGCGCAGGGGGCGAAGCAACGCCGTGCCCTTCCACGCCGCGAGGCCGAGCGTGACCACCACCGCATCGCCGACGAACAGCCAGGCCGTGTAGACCGAGGGCGAACCGAGGCGCCCGGCGGTGCCGTCGATGAGGGAATAGGCGGTCACCGCGCCGCCGGAGCCAAGCGCCAGCAGCAGCGCGGCCGCCTGCGACGCCTCTCCCCGGCTGCGCCAGCCGGTGACGAACACGCTGAGGGACAGCAAGGCGATGCCGGCGACGCCGATGGGGCGCACCGGCTCGTGCAGCACGAGAATGGCGATGGCGGCGGTCATCAGCAGCGCGCCGCCGCGCGCCACGGGATAGACGAGGCCGAGATCGGCCCGCGCATAGGCGCCGACGAGGCAACCATAAAAGGCGAGATGGGCGGTCATCGAACCCGCCATCCACGGCCACAGCACCGGCTCGGGCGGGCCGAGCCACAGCGCCGCCGGCAGCGCCGCGCCGCCGCCGCCGAGAACCACGAGCGTGAGCGCCGAAAGCGGATCGAGCCGCATCTTCAGCAGGACGTTCCAGCCGGCCTGCAGCAGGGCGGAGAGCAGAACGACGAGAAGAACGAACAGGTCCATGACAGGGCCGCGATGGAGGGCACTACGTCGATACCCTACATCGCGGCCGCTGGCGAGGCCGGGTTCAGACCCCGAGCTGGGTCACGAACTTGGTGTTCACATAGGCTTCCATCGCCTCGGTGCCGCCTTCCGACCCATAGCCGGAATCCTTGATGCCGCCGAACGGCACTTCCGGCAAAGCGAGGCCGTGATGATTGATCGACACCATGCCGCTTTCCACCCGGCGGGCGAACTCGTCGGCGCGGGCGGCGGAGGTGGTATAGGCGTAAGCCGCCAAGCCATAGGGCAGGCGGTTGGCCTCGGCGATGACCGCCTCGGTGGAGGAGAAGGGCAGGATCGGCACGACCGGGCCGAAGGGTTCCTCATTGAGGATGCGCGCATCCGGGGAAAGGCCGGTGAGCACGGTCGGCTCGAAGAAATAGCCCTTATTGCCGATGCGCGACCCGCCCGTGTGCAGCGTGGCGCCCTTGGCGAGGGCGTCGGCGGTCAGCGCTTCCATCGCCTCGACCCGGCGCGGATTGGCCAGCGGGCCCATGCGCACGCCGTCCTCAAGCCCGTTGCCGACCTTCACGCCCTTCACCGCCTCGGTGAAGCCGTCGACGAAGCGGGAATAGAGGTCCTCATGCACGAGGAAGCGGGTCGGCGAGACGCAGACCTGGCCGGCATTGCGGAACTTGGCGCCGGAGAGCAGCTTGATCGCCACCTCGACATCCGCATCTTCGAACACCACGGCCGGGGCATGACCGCCCAATTCCATGGTGACGCGCTTCATATGCGCGCCTGCCAGCGCGGCGAGTTGCTTGCCGACCACCGTGGAGCCGGTGAAGGAGATCTTCTTCACCACGGGGTGGGGGATGAGATACTGCGAAATCTCCGCCGGCACGCCGAAGACGAGATTGACCACGCCCGCCGGCACGCCGGCATCGGCATAAGCGCGCACCAGCTCGGCGCAGCTCGCCGGGGTTTCCTCCGGCCCCTTGAGGATGACGGCGCAGCCGGCGGCGAGCGCGGCGGAGACCTTGCGCACCGCCTGGTTGATCGGGAAGTTCCACGGGGTAAAGGCGGCAACCACGCCCACCGGCTCGCGGTGCACCACCTGCTGCACGCCGGCGGCGCGGGCGGGAATGAGCCGGCCATATTGCCGCCGGCCTTCCTCGGCGAACCAGTCGATGATGTCGGCGGAGGCCAGCGTTTCCATCCGCGCCTCCGGCAGGGGCTTGCCCTGCTCCATCGTCATCAGGGTGGCGATGGTCTCATGGCGCTCGCGCAGGAGTTCGCCCGCCTTGCGCATGATCTTGTAGCGCTCATGCGGCGGCGTGTGGCGCCACACCGCGAAGCCCTTCTCGGCGGCGGCGAGGGCGGCGTCGAGATCGGCGCGGCTGGCATGGGCGACAGTGCCGATCGCCTCTTCCGTGGCGGGGTTGATCACCTCCTGGCTGGCGGGGGCGCCGCCATGGTCGCTGCCCCCGCGCCATGCGCCGTCAATATAGAGCTGGACCTCGGGGTAGGACACGGGATGGGACATGGCCGAACCTTTCACGACAGGATTTAGGCCGCATACCTAATGGCCGCGACGCCGGACCGAAAGGGGGCAGAGCGGTCTGCCGCAGCGTCATTGGATCCACTTTTCGCACGGGGACCAGCCCTCAGCGCAGCCACGCACTCAGCCGCGCGGCACGTCGGGGGCGGGCGAGCGAGGGCGGCGCCTTGATCCGACGCATCACCCGCAGGCGCAGGAAGCGCCTCAGTACGTCGCGCCACAGCCCGGCATAGGCGAGCGGTACGGCTCGGCCGCCGGCGGCCAGCGAGCGGCGGGGAGGAAATAAAACGCGCCGCAGCACATGGGCGCGGACCCGCCAGGGGGTGCGGTGCGAGGTCAGCAGCACCAGATCGGGGCTCGGCTCGTCGGCGGGCGTTTTCGGATACCGCCCGAGATTGGCGACCACATCGGGAAGCAGTGCGCGGGTGTCGGCGGGCAGCGGCGGAGCCGGGGTTGGGATGCCGAGGCAGGAACTCATCAGATGCAGCGCCGCCTGAACGCCCTTGCGCTGGCCGAACCGCTCGCACAGGCGTGCGAACGCGGCCGCGTCGAACGTTTCGCCGGCCTGTTCCAGCACCTCGGCCACGTCCCACACATGGGTCAGCGGCATGTCGAACAGATGCTGTTCCATGTGGTGGCAGAGATAGAGCAGCAGCAGCGGCCGGCTCGGCACGAGGAAGGGAGCGCCGCCGATATCGACCGTCTCCGCCTGCGTCCACAGCGCGTCCAGAAGGTCGGTGCGGTCGGGCGCGCCGACCCTGTCGCCCAGCGCCCAGTGCAGTTCCACCGGCAGGCCGGCCGGCAAGGGCGAGTGGAAGAGGCGATGATAGGTGGTCTGGCGCCGCGCGGTATCGGCGCGGAACCCCTGCGCACTCAGCGCCGCCGCCATGGCGTCCATATCCGTCGGCCGCACCAGAATGTCCATGTCGCCCATCGGCCGGCTGCCGAAATCGCCATAGACGCGGCCGGCGAGGTCGAGCCCCTTCAGCGCCATGACCGGCACGCCCGCCGCCGCGACCGCCGGCGCCAGAAGCGACAGGCCGGCGAGGGCGCGAATGGCGACATCCAGCTTGAAGCGGTGCAGTTCCTGCGCCACCTCCTCCGGCACTGGGATATCGGGCGCGCGGGTCAGCCGGCGGGCGAGCAGGGCGTGCCCGTCGCGGGCGCGTACAAGCTCCATGATCTGTGCCCAGCCGGCCGCGTGGAGGGTGCGCAAGGCGTGGTTCCCCGCCGCATCCCAGCGCAGGCAAGCGCGCAGGAGATCGAGGCCGGGAGGCGTCGTCATGTCAGGCTGCAACGGGCGCGCAGCCCCGCGCCAGGGAAAGCAGCGTGGCCCGGTCCATGCCGGTAGCGCGCAGCGAGAGCCAGCGTTCCGCCGGCAGCGCCATGATCAGCGTGAGTGCGGCCGTGGCGCCTTCATGCGGTTCCCCGGTGGCATAGAGGCGGGCGGAGCGGCCGGCGCCGAGAGCGATGTCTTCGCCCGCCACCCCCTCCACGGCGGGGGGCGGCGAGGGGCGGTGCACCTGTTCCAGCACCAGCGTGCCCGCAATGCCATGGGTCCAGTAGCTCGCGGTCTGGAAGGCGCCGTGCAGATTGTACCATTGCAGGATGCGCTCGAAGCCGAGGCCGGGCTGCGCAGCGGGCAGCAGCAGCGCCTCGCCGGCAAAGGCGGCCGCTTCGGCCGGGCTTGCGGGGACATAGGCGCGCATCTGCGCCGTGGGGTTGCCCTGCCAGCCGCCGCGCGCCTTCTCCCGCCGCGCGCGGCGCAGCAGCGCCCGCGCGGCTTTCACCATTCCGGCCGGGCCGAGCAGGCGCGCGACCCGAAACAGCAGGGCGGCGCCGCTGACCACGCGCTCATTCTCGCCCTCGCCGACGATCAGATAGGGGCGGATCGCCCAACCCTGCGGAAAATGCCGGCGCAGCAGGATCTGCGCCCTGGGCGAATAGAAGCTCACCCGCGCCATATCAGGCGCGCGGGCGCCGATGAGCTGCGCCAGCGCCGAGCAGGCGACACACTCATCGTCGAAGATCAGCGTCGTCCGCATGACCATGGGAGCGGGTCAATCCGGGAGTGTTATGCAATAGCCGACCCAACCGCATTGCGGGAGAAAATTGCACGCTACTTGCGAGAGGCCACTGCACGAATCCCCCGACGCCGCCGCCTGTCGGGTCGGCATCATCACGCTGAGCACGAGCCCGGCGGCGAGGCTCTTGGCGGCAGTGGCGCCGAGCGCGCGGCGGTCGAGGGACGCGGCCCCCTGCAGCAGTTCCAACTCGGCGAAGCGGTCGAGCGCGGCGTCGACGAGATCGCCGGCCTCGCCGTCCGGCAGCCCACCTTCCGCTGCCAGCGCCTGCACCATGGCGACGCGGTCGTGGCGGCCGTCGCACAGGTTCCACACTTTCAACGCGTGCGGGTTGAGGCAATGGGTCTGGCGGCTGGCGGAATCATAGATTACCGCCTGCCCGTCCACGAGGGTCGAGAACAGGCCGGTCTTGCGTATCGCTGGGGGCACGGCGGTTACTCACGCTTCTGACAAATAATCAAGAATCTCCCGAGACGCGGCGTCCGCCTCGCCCCGGTTTCCTTTGGCGCACCATGCCGAGGTAACAGCGGCGGCGCAAGATTGGAGTACCGCTTCCGGCTGGTGGCGCCCGTTCATCGCCTGGGCGACGAGCCGCAGCACCGCCTCGCCGGCGCTGAGCGGCCGGAGGGTGAGCGGCGGTGCGCCGTCGCGATAGACGAGCGACAGGACCGCGCCGACCGGGACCGTGCCTTCGTGCAGAACAGCGGTGCCGCCGGCGCCGGGCAGAGCGTGCTTTTCGGCCATATCGGCGCGCAGGGTGAGGGCGCGCGAGAGCAGGCGCACCCGGCCATCCAGCCCGATTGCCGCCACGTCGTCGGAGACATAGGTGGCGCCGGCTCGCACCATCGCGGCGGTCAGCGTGCTCTTGCCGGCACGGCTGGCGCCGGGCAGCAGGATCGCCCGGCCTTCATGCAGGACGACACCGGCATGGATGAAAGCGCAGTCGCGGGCGAAGGCGCCGAGCTGATAGTCCATGCGAAGCGCGAGGATGTGCGCGGCCTGCGCGCCGGTGACGCCCTCGCCCCGCACCGTGCCGTCTTCCAGAACGCGCCAGCGCACGTCGCCGCCGGCGGTCCGCCCGCTGGGCTCGGCGGTGAAGCGCACATCCGGCTCGGCACCCTCGGCGGGCTGCCAATAGGCGGGAAGCGCCGCGATGACGGCGGAATGGGTCGGCGGGTCGGGGCAGGTGAGTTCCATCACCGCGCCGAATGCGGAAAGGCGCATGACAGGTGAGACTGGCATGCGCCCTTATCCTTGGTTCAAGTCGGGCCGAGCGAGACCGCCGGTTGGTGTCAGCGCGTGTCGCGCAGGATATCGCGCTTGCCGGCGTGGTTGGCCGGGCCGACAATGCCTTCGTTCTCCATCCGCTCCATCAGCGAGGCGGCGCGGTTATAGCCGATCTGCAGCCGGCGCTGGATGTAGGAGGTGGACGCCTTCTTGTCGCGTAGCACGGTGGCGACCGCCTGGTCGTAGAGATCGCCCGTGTCCTCGCCCATGGCGGACTTGTCGAACACGGCGGCGTCCTCGACCACCGGCTCCTCATCCTCATCGGCGGTGACTTCTTCGAGATATTCCGGCCGCGCCTGGCTCTTGAGGTGCTCGACCACGCGCTCCACCTCCTGGTCGGAGACGAAGGGGCCATGGACGCGGGAAATGCGCCCGCCGCCGGCCATATAGAGCATGTCGCCCTGGCCGAGCAGTTGCTCCGCGCCCATCTCGCCGAGAATGGTGCGTGAGTCGATCTTCGAGGTGACCTGGAAGGAGATGCGGGTCGGGAAGTTCGCCTTGATGGTGCCGGTGATGACATCCACCGACGGGCGTTGCGTCGCCATGATCAGGTGGATGCCGGCGGCGCGGGCCATCTGGGCGAGGCGCTGGATGGCGCCTTCGATCTCCTTGCCGGCGACCATCATCAGGTCGGCCATCTCGTCGACCACGATGACGATGAAGGGCAGGGGAGCGAGATCCATGATCTCCTCTTCCTCGATCAGCTCGCCGGTTTCCTTGTCGAACCCCTTCTGCACTGTGCGGGTGATGATCTCGCCCCTGGCGGTCGCCTCCGCCACGCGGGCGTTGAAGCCGTCAATGTTGCGCACGCCGAGGCGGCTCATCTTCTTGTAGCGGTCTTCCATCTCCCGCACCGCCCATTTCAGGGCGACGATGGCCTTCTTGGGGTCGGTGACGACCGGGGTCAGCAGATGCGGGATGCCCTCATAGACCGAGAGTTCCAGCATTTTCGGGTCGATCATGATCAGCCGGCACTGGTCCGGGCGGTGCCGGTAGAGCAGCGAGAGGATCATCGTGTTGATGGCGACCGACTTGCCCGAGCCGGTTGTGCCGGCGACCAGCAGATGCGGCATGCGGGCAAGGTCGACGATGACCGGCTCGCCGCCAATGGTCTTGCCGAGGCCGATGCCGAGCTTGGCGCGGGCGGCCTCGAATTCGTGGCTCGACAGCATTTCGCGCAGCCACACCGTCTCGCGGCGCTGGTTGGGCAGTTCGATGCCGATGACGTTGCGCCCTTCCACCACGGCGACGCGGGCGGAAATCGCGCTCATCGAGCGGGCGATGTCGGCGGACAGGCCGATGACGCGGCTGGACTTGATGCCCGGCGCGGGCTCCAGCTCATAGAGCGTGACCACCGGGCCGGGATTGGCGTCGATGATCTCGCCGCGCACGCCGAAATCATGCAGCACCTGCTGCAGCTTCACCGAATTGCGGTCGAGGAATTCCTCCGAAAGCTCATAGTCCGGCTCGCTGTGCGGCGGCTCGGTGAGCAGTTCCAGCGGCGGCAGTTCATAGGCGTCGCCCGCCTCGGTCGCCGGGCGCGGAGTGGCGGGGCGGGCGGCACGGGGCGCTGCCGCAACCGGGGCCGGGGCGGGCGCCGGGGCAGCGGGCTGTTCGGGCGTGGGTATGGCGGGCGTGGCCATGGCAGGCGTGGCCATGGCAGGCTCGAGGGCGCGCGGCGCCGTGGAAACCGCCACCATGCCGAACATCGGCCAGGAGAAGGAGAGATCGGCCGGCGTCGCGCTGTAGCCGGAGAACCCGCCAAGCGTGAGGGCGGCGGCGTCGGCGGCGTCCTCGCCCGGGCCTTCCTCGGCAGCGAGGGCCGGCGCGCCCTCGGCCTCGAAAGCCGGGGTGAGTTCCGCGTCCGCAACCTCGTCGGCGTAAACCTCGTGGTCGCGCGCCTCGTCGTCGTCGCCCGCGCCGTCGTCTTGCGGCTCGTCGTCTTGCGCCTCGTCGTACGCCGCGTCCAGATCGTCTTCTTCAAAGGCGCGGGCGAACGCCGCCTCTTCGTCGGCATCCGCTTCCTGGTCGTCGAGGACATCCTCCCCGTGTTCGGCAGCGGCGAGGGACGGCGGCACCTCGGCACGGCCGGCGCTCTCGCCGGCGGGCGCGGCGGTTCCATCGCGCAGCGCGCCATAGCGGGCGGCGAGCAGGCGCTCCTCCTCGGGGAATTCGTCCTCATAGGCGCCGTCTTCCAGCGGGATGAGGTCGTAGACATCGGCCACGTCATTGGCGGCGGTGATCGGGGCTTCCGGCCCCCAGGGCGCGCGCGGCGTGGCGGTGCCGGCGGCGGGCATCACCGGCGGCGTGCCATAGCCGAACCGGATCATCGAGGCGGCCGGCGCGCTCACCGGCTTTGCCGCCACATGGGCGGGAGCGACGGGAGCGACGACCCTGGGCGCCGGGACGGGCGCGGCTTCGGCACGCACGGCGGGGGCCGGGGCGGCGGGCGCGGCGGGCACGACATCGGGCTGCGCGGAGAGCGCGCGGCGGGCATGGGCGACGATCAACGGCTTCGGGGCGGCGCCGAGCGGCGGCTTGCGCGGCGGCACGCGCAGCACCGGGGTGAGCGAGGGGCGCGGCGGGGCGACGATGGCGGTCGCGGTGGCCGGCGTCTCCGGCACCGGCGAGGTCGCTACCGGCTGGCGCATCAGATAGTCCGGCGTGCGGGTGAAGCGGGTATTGGGGGGCATGGTGAAGGGCTGCAGCCAGCTTGGCACCATTTCGTGCTGCGGCGCCACCGCCGGCGCGCGCGGCGCCGGGGGCGCCGGCTTCGGCGCCTTGGGCGGCGGCGGGGCGTGCGTCACCTGCGGGTTGGCACGGGAGAACACATGAGTCTGGGCGCTCGCCTTCGACTCGGAAGCCTTGTCCGCATTCGGATCGGAGGGGCGCGCCGGATTACGCATGGGACGCTGAAACCTTTACCGCTACTGACGTTGGGCCTGCCGAGACAGGCGCGCAGGGCGCCCTCGAGGCCGTGCCATATGGTTAGGCGAACAGCGTTAACGAACGGTATGAGGCGGCGGATTTCCCCGGCGTCGATGTGAGTCTCCCCCAGCGGCATGGCGCCGGGGGAGGGAGCGTCAGACGGGAAGGCCGAGCGTGGCGCGGATTTCCGGCGGCATCAGATCGTGCGTTTCCGGGTGCTTCATCATGTAGCGGCCGAACATCGAGCAGCGCGGCACCACGGCGAGGCCGCGCTGGCGGGCGCTGGCGAGCCCGGCTTCGACAAGGCGGGTGGCGAGGCCGCGCCCGCCGAGTTCCGGCGGCACTTCCGTGTGGGTGAAGATGATGTGGTCATGCGCCAGAATGTACTGGGCGATGGCGGTCTGGCCGTCCTGTTCGATCTCGAAGCGGTCGGCGGCGCGGTTGTCCCGCACCGGGATTTCGCCGTTCATGCTCATGCGATTCTCCTTGGGGCGCCCGGTTCGGTTTGAGTTTGTGTCGGCTTGGCGTGCGGGGCGGGCGCATTGGGATATTGTCGACCAAAACGGGCGCGGCGTCGCCCCCGTCCGGCCGGGCGGGGTTAATTTATCGTGGGGTGAATGTAGCGCCTGATTTCGATATAGCGCAGGCCCGTCCGCCGGAAAGAGAGCCTCCATGACCTTGCGCCCGCGCCGCACGCCTTCGCCCGACACGCTCGCCTTGCTGGCGAGCCGCCGCTCGGTTGCCGCCGCCGGCCTTCAGGCGCCGGGGCCGAACGCGGAAGAGACGCAGCGACTGCTCACCCTTGCCGCCCGTGTGCCGGACCATGGCATGCTGACGCCCTGGCGCTTTATCCTCATCGAGGGGACGGCGCGCGCCGAGATCGGGGCGCTTCTGGCGCAGGCCTATCGCGCGAACAACCCGCAGATGCCGGAGGAAAAGCGGGAGAAATTCGCCGCCATCATGGGAAGGCTGTTTCCCGCCCCGCTGGCGGTGGTGGTGGTGAGCCGCCCGGTGGCGGGCAGCGCCATTCCCGGCTTCGAGCAGGAATTGTCGGCCGGCGCGGTGTGCATGAACCTGCTCACCGGCGCCACGGCGATGGGCTTCGACGGCATCTGGGTGACGGGCTGGGCGGCGACGCATAAGGCGGCGTTGGCCATTCTCGGCGTCGGCGAGGGCGAGCGGGTGGCCGGCATTGTCCATATCGGCACCGCTTCGGAGGCCCCGGCCGACCGCCCACGCCCGGATGTGGCGGCGCTCGCTACGCGCTGGTCGCCACCGGGCTGAGCAAATGCGAAAGGCCGCCCCGGCGCAGCGGGACGGCCTCTTCTTCGGGCGCTTGGCGTTTTTTGGCGCTTCCTCGAACGGTGGATCAGGCGGCGGCCTGAGCCTCGGCCTGCGCGCGCTTGGCCTCGCGGCGGCGGCGGGTGAGCACGAATTCGGTGTAGCCATTGGGCTGGGCGCGGCCTTCGAAGACAAGATCGCGGGCGGCGCGGAAGGCGAAGCCGTCATAGGCCGGGGCCATCGGCACATAGGCGGGATCGCCCGCGTTCTGGCCGTCGACCACCTTGGCCATGCGGCGCAGCGTCTCTTCCACCTGTTCGGCGGTGACCACGCCGTGCATCAGCCAGTTGGCGACGTGCTGGGAGGAGATGCGCAGCGTGGCGCGATCTTCCATCAGTCCGACATCGTGAATGTCCGGCACCTTGGAACAGCCGACGCCCTGGTCGACCCAGCGCACGACATAGCCGAGAATGCCCTGGATGTTGTTGTCCAGTTCCTCCTGCACCGCCGCCGGCTCCCAATTGCCGCGGTCGACCACGGGAATGGTGAGCAGGTCGCGGCGCGAGGCGCGCTTGCGGCTGCGCAGTTCCGCCTGCCGCTGGAACACGTCGACCTTGTGATAGTGCAGCGCGTGCAGGGTGGCGGCGGTGGGCGAGGGCACCCAGGCGGTGTTGGCGCCCGCGAGCGGATGGGCGATCTTCTGCGCGATCATGTCGGCCATGCGGTCGGGCATCGCCCACATGCCCTTGCCGATCTGGCCATGGCCGTCGAGATGGGCGGCGAGGCCGGCGTCGACATTGTTGTCCTCATAGGCCTTGATCCAGGCCTGCGCCTTCATCTCGTTCTTGCGCACCATCGGGCCCGCTTCCATCGAGGTGTGGATCTCGTCGCCGGTGCGGTCGAGGAAGCCGGTATTGATGAACACGACGCGCTCGCGGGCGGCGCGGATCGAGGCGGAGAGGTTGGCGCTGGTGCGGCGCTCCTCATCCATGATGCCGATCTTCAGCGTGTTGAGGTCGAGCCCCAGCGCCTGCTCGACACGGGCGAACAGGTCCACCGCGAAGGCGACTTCCTCCGGCCCGTGCATCTTCGGCTTGACGATATAGACCGAGCCGGCGCGGCTGTTGCGCAGCTCGCTCGCGCCCTTGAGGTCGTGCAGTGCGATCAGCGAGGTGACGGCGGCGTCGAGAATGGCCTCGGGGATCTCGCGGCCCTGAGCGTCGAGCACGGCATCGGTCATCATGTGCTGGCCGACATTGCGCACCAGCATCAGGCTGCGCCCGTGCAGGGTGAGTTCTTCGCCGGTGGCGGAGGTGTAGCGCCGGTCGGCGGCGAGGCTGCGCTCCACCGTCTCGCGGCCCTTGGCGAAGCTGGCGCTGAGCGTGCCCTTCATCAGGCCGAGCCAGTTGCGATAGACCAGCACCTTGTCCTGCGCGTCCACCGCCGCGACGCTGTCCTCGCAGTCGACGATGGTGGTCACGGCCGCCTCAATGACGATGTCGGCGATGCCAGCGGCGTCGGTGGCGCCGATACGGTGGGCGCGGTCGATGACGATGTCGATATGCAGGCCATTATTGACCAGCAGCACGGAGGACGGCGCCTCGGCCGCGCCGGCAAAGCCGGCGAACTGCGCGGGGTCCTTCAGCCCGGTGCGGGCGCCGGAGGAAAGCTCGACCGCCAGTGCACCGTCCTTCACGCTGTAGGCGACGGCGTCGGCATGGCTGCCGGCGGCCAGCGGCACGCTTTCGTCGAGGAAGGCGCGGGCGCTCTCGATCACGCGCCGGGCGCGCACCGCGTTGAAGCCGTTGGAACGGGTAGCGCCACCATCTTCCGGCAGGGCGTCGGTGCCGTAGAGCGCATCATAGAGGCTGCCCCAGCGGGCATTGGCGGCGTTCAGCGCATAGCGGGCATTGGTGACCGGCACCACCAGTTGCGGGCCGGGAATGCGGGCGAGTTCGTCGTCCACCTTGTCGGTGACGACTTCGAAGGCGTCCGGCTCCGGCAGCAGATAGCCGATCTCCGCCAGGAACACCTCATAGGCGACGGGGTCGATCGGCTTGTTGCGGTGGGCGCGGTGCCAGGCGTCGATCTGCGCCTGCAATTCGTCGCGTCGCGCCAGCAGTTCCGCATTGCGCGGGGCGAAATCGCGCACGATGCCGGCGAAGCTCTCCCAGAAGGCGGCCTTGTCCACCCCGGTGCCGGGCATGGCTTCATTATTGATGAAGTCGACAAGGGCGGAATCGACCTTCAGGCCGGCAACGTCGGTATGAGTCATGACGGATCCCTTCACGCGAGCGGATGGCCGGTTGCCGCAAGCCGCCGGCACAGCTGTGCATTGACTTAAACAAAAGTGCGGGTGCGGTGCAACATCGCACATAGTCGGATTGAGCCGCGATGCAAGGGGCGATCCTTGCTCGTCAACGCCTCACGCCGCATTTGCGTTGCAGCGAAGACGATCCTCACCCAGGGTTGATGAGGGCATACCTCCGCCAGGGCGACGAAAGCGTCACCCCGGGGGATGACGAAAACGTCACCCCGGGGAGTCCGGCTTTCGCCGGACCCGGTGGCGGTTTTCCCCGAACCGCCACCGGGCGCGCGGCCTGCGCCGCCCCGGGGTGACAAGGTGGGATACGGCTCAGAACTGGGCGGTCTCGGTCGAGTCCTGCATCGCCGTGGTGGCGCTCATGCCTTCGCTGAGCACGGTGGCGATGGCGTCGAAATAGCTGGTGCCCACTTCGCGCTGGTGGCGCGTGGCGGTGAAGCCCTGCGCCTCGGCAGCGAATTCGCGCTGCTGCAGCTCGGAATAGGCGGCCATGCCGTCCTCGCGGTAGCGCCGCGCCAGCTCGAAAGTGGTGAAGCACTGGTTGTGGAAGCCGGCCAGCGTGATGAACTGGTACTTGTAGCCCATGGCTCCCAGCTCGGCCTGGAAGGTCTTCATCTGCGCCTTGTCCATATGCTTGGCCCAGTTGAAGGAGGGCGAGCAGTTATAGGCGAGCATCTTGCCGGGATGCACACGGTGCACGCCTTCGGCGAAGCGCCGCGCGTCGTCGAGGCTGGGGGTCGAGGTTTCGCACCAGAGTAGATCGGCATAGGGCGCATAGGCGATGGCGCGGGCGATGCCGGCCTCGAAGCCGCCATTGTAGCGGTAGAAGCCTTCCTGCGTGCGCTCGCCGGTGATGAAGGGCCGGTCCAGCTCATCCACATCTGACGTGATGAGCCGGGCGGATTCCGCATCGGTGCGTGCCATGATCACGGTCGGCACGCCGAGCACGTCGGCGGCGAGGCGGGCGGCGTTGAGCGTGCGGACGAACTGGCGGGTGGGCACCAGCACCTTGCCGCCGAGATGACCGCACTTCTTCTCCGACGCCAACTGGTCCTCGAAATGCACCGCCGCCGCGCCGGCCTCGATCAGCGCCTTGGTCAGCTCATAGGCGTTGAGCTGGCCGCCGAAGCCGGCTTCGGCATCGGCGATGATCGGCACGAAGAAATCGTGCTGCGGGCCTGTGGCGCCGTCGGCGCGCTCCATGGTCTGGATCTGGTCGGCGCGCATCAGCGCCTTGTTGATGCGGCGGACCACGGCGGGAACGCTGTCGACGGGGTAGAGGCTCTGGTCGGGATACATGTCGCCGGCCGAATTGCCGTCGGCGGCCACCTGCCAGCCGGAGAGATAGATCGCCTCCAGCCCGGCCTTGACCTGCTGCACCGCCTGGATGCCGGTATAGGTGCCCATGGTCGGCACGAAAGCCTGGGTCTGCAGCAGATCCCACAGCCGGCGGGCGCCGTTGGCGGCGAGCGTGTGCTCGATGCGCAGCGAACCGGCGAGGCGGGCGACGTCAGCGGGGGTGTAGCTGCGATGAATGCCGCGCCAGCGGTCCGGGGCCCAGCTCGGGGCGGGGAAGCTGTCGGGCGAGTGGGGGCGAGTCTGGTCCAGCATGGTCGTTTCCTGAAGCAAGATCGGGAGAAGAGAGAGACGCGGGGGCCGAGGAGGGTGCGGCTCCCGCGCCGGCCACGCCGCGTCGCGCGTCCTCGACGCGGGCGGGCCTGAAGTCGCGCGGCACAAGGTCGAGCGGGGCGAAGCGGGGCGGGCGGAAGCGGGGGCGTGCCGCCATTGGCTAGCGCGACCGGCGGGTGTAGGTCGCCGCCACCAGACGGCCGCCGAGCAGGGCGCCGACAAGGGCGCTCATGTCGTCCTGGCCGGGGGCCATGGCGATGCGGTGCCGGCCGATGCGGTGGACGATGGTGAAATCCTTCGCCGCCAGCCCCTGGTCGCGGAAGACCTGGCCGATCTCTTCGGCGTCGCCGCCGATGATGGTGATGAATTCTTCTTCACCGGGATTGGTGCGGGTGTCGGTGCTCGCGCTCATGTCAATTCCTCCCTGCGGGTGTGGTGTAAAGATTTAACACTCGACTTCGAAATGCAAGAAAGATAATGATTTGAGCGTGTTAAGCTGATAAGGCTTGTAAAGTTTACAGGTCGATTTTGTAAAACCAGCAAAGGGTCGGGCCATGCTCGCCACCAGTGAACCGCGTATCGGCAGCCGGGTGCAGAGGCTGCGCCGCGCCAAGCGCATCTCGCAGGCGGACCTTGCCGGCGCGCTCGGCATTTCCGCGAGCTATCTCAACCTCATCGAGCATAATCGCCGCCGCATCACCGTGCCGCTGCTGATGAAGCTGGCGGGCTATTTCGGCATCGAGCCGGGCGAGCTGGTGGAGAATGACGAGACCCGTCTCGTCGGCGACCTGATGGAGCTGTTCAGCGACGAATTGTTCGCCGAGAACACGCTGACCAACCAGGACATACGCGACCTCGCCTCCTCGAACCCCGCCATCGGCCGGGCGGTGGTGCGGCTCTACGACCAGTTCAAGACGCTACGCGAGGCGCACCGCACCGGCGCGACGGGGGCGATCGAGGGGGAGGGCGGCTATCACTCCTCCACCGACGCCGTCTCCGATTTCATTCAGGAAAACGCCAACTACTTCCCGACGCTGGAAGCCGAGGCGGAGCGCATCCGCCACGACATCGACTTCGCCTCGGATTCCTTCGAGCACGGGCTGAAAACCTATCTCGCCAATGTGTTCGGGCTGAACTGGCGTTCCGCCTCGCTGCCGGCCGGGATCGCCCGGCGCTATGATGCGGGCGCGCATGAACTCATCACCGCCGAGGTGCTGCCGCCGGAATCGGCGCTGTTCGTCGTCGCTCACCAGCTCGGCCTGCTCGCGGCGTCGCGGCAGATCGACGAACTGATCGCCGCCGCCAACCTGCCGGACGACGCCCCCGTCGTCACCCGCAACGCGCTGGCAAGCTATTTCGCCTCGGCGCTGGTGATGCCTTATGAGCCTTTCCTCGCCGCCTGCCAGGAGACGCGCTACGACATCGAGCGCATCCAGCGGCGCTTCCGCACCAGCTTCGAGCAGGTGTGCCACCGCATGACCACGCTGCAGCGACCGGGGCGCAGCGGCATTCCGCTGCATCTGGTGCGCACGGATATCGCCGGCAACATCTCCAAGCGCTTCTCGCTGTCGGGCATCCATATTTCCCGCCATTCCGGCGCCTGCCCGCGCTGGAATGTCTATGCCGCCTTCTTCCACCCCGAGCGGATCAATGTGCAACTGAGCCAGATGCCGGAGGGCCAGCGCTATTTCTGCATCGCCAAGTCGATCACCAAGGGCGGGCACCGGCACAATGCGCCGCGCCGGCACCTCTCCATCGGGCTCGGCTGCCATATCAGCCACGCGCACCAGATGGTCTATTCCGACGGGATGAACCTCTCCGATCCCTCGCAGACCGTGCCGATCGGCGTCGGCTGCCGCATCTGCCCGCGGCTCGACTGCGAGCAGCGCGCCCAGCCGCCGACCGACCACCGCTTCACGCTGAACGAGATCGACATGTCCGAGAGCTTCTACGCCCCGGCGCGGCGCGGGCTCTAGCCTCAGTCCAGCTTCTCGCCGGTGACATCGCTGAGCCGGCGGCGCATCTCGTCGCCATAGCGCTTGACCGCATGCGCCTCGCTGAGCACGCCGGCCACCTCGCCATCGGGCAGGGTGACGGCGAGCGCCTCGGCCTCGGTGCGCTCGAACAGGTCCAGCGCCTCGCGCAGCGTGGCGGTGGGGCGGAGCGAGACATCGGGCAGGCGCAGGAGGGCGCGCAAATCCGGCGGCGGCGTGCCCTCGCCGGTCTCGAACAGGGCTGCCGGAGGGATCATGCCGGCATAGCGGCCATTCTCGGTGGCGACGAGATAGGCCGTGGCGCCGGGCGGGTAGCGGCGGCGCGCCTCGCCGAGTGGGGTGTCGAGCGCAATCAGCGGCACTTCGCGGCGCATCAGCGTGGCGACGGTGAGCTCGCGCAACCAGCCTATGTCATGCGCGCCGCGAATATTCTCGCCGCGCAGATGGAAGCGCCAGGTGGCGAAGGAGAAGCCGAACAGCCGCCGCGTCGCCAGCGAGGCGGTGCCCGCCGCCGCCAGCACGGCGAGGGTGAGCTGCAGATTGCCGGTCATTTCCAGCGCCAGCAGCGTCATCGTCATCGGCCCGCCGACCACCGCCACCGCCAGCGCGCTCATGCCGATGAGGGCATAGAAATCGTGCGCCGGCACGAGCGCGGGCAGGATCAGGCCCATGCCGCCGGCGAAGACCCGCCCCGCCATCACCCCCATCAGCAGCGAGGCGAAGAACAGGCCGCCGCGAAAGCCGGCGCCGATCGAGACGGAGGAGGCGGTGACTTTCGCCACCAATAGCAGCGCGGCGAGGGTGAGGCCGGTATCGGCGGCGAGGAAGTGATAGACCGCGCCATGCCCGGCGGAGAGCACCGCCGGATTCCAAAGGGCCAGCGCGCCGACGGCGAGCCCGCCCAGCGCCGGGCGCAGCCATGTCGGCAGGGCCGAGCGGCGGAAGCCCGCTTCCACCAGCGTCGCCCCGCGCATGACGGCGATGCCGACCAGCGCGCAGAAAAAGCCGAGCAGCAGCACGGAGGGCAGATGGGTCAGGCCCGGCGCGTGCAGCACCGGCAGCGGCGGATGGTGCGGCGGCGCCAGAACCTGCTGGGTCAGCGAGGCGGCGAAGGTCGCCGTCATCATCGGCACGAAGGCGGGAATGGCATAGGTGCCGAGCACCAGCTCGAAGCCGTAAAAGGCGCCCATCAGCGGTGCGTCGAAGGCCGCGCCGATGGCGGCACCGGCGCCGCAGCCCACCAGCAGCCGCAGATCGCCGCGCCGCAGATGAAACACCCGGCCGACAAAGGAGGCGAGGCCGGCCGCCGCCTGGGTATAGCCCGCCTCCAGCCCCACCGAGGCGCCGACCCCGCTGGAGAACAGCGTCTGCAGCCCGACCACGAGGCTGTCGCGCGGCGACATGCGCCCGCCATGCAGCGCATTGGCCTCGATCGGGTCCACCGGCGGGTTGGCGCTCGTGCGCAGGAAGGCCCGCACGCTAAGGCCGAAGGCTAGCCCTCCGAGCGCGGGAACGAGCAGCAGCAGCACGGCCGGCACGCCGGCCATGGTCGAGAGATGGCTGGCTGCGGGGATGCGGAACAGAAGCACATGCAGCCCCTGCAGCGCCGTGTTCATGGCGATGACGACGAGGCCGGCGGCGACGCCGACAAGGCCGGCGAGAATGACGAGGCCGAGTTCGCTGGTGCGCACCAGCCGGCGCAGGCCGCGCGGCATTCCGTCCTCGCCGGTGCTGTTCTCGGAGGTCACGTTCCGCTCGCCCAAATGCCCTGCCGCCTGACTAGATCATTTCACTGTTTCGCAGAAACGATGAAATGATCTAATTCCATGTTTTGTCGCGTTTTCTTCACGCGGACCGGTCTTCACTTCGCTCGAAAACGCTCTAGGCAAGGACGCGGCCGCACGCAACGCCTGACGCATGGTCGCGTCGCCGCGATGTGATGGGTGCGGGGATGACCGCGCCGCCGGGCGGGCTAAAGTCACGCCCGACGTCCCACGGATTCGGCGCCGCCTGCGGGCCGGCCGCCGCGCATGGAGAACCCCTTATGTCCGATACTAGCTACACGCCGCCCAAGGTCTGGGTCTGGAACAAGGGCAATGGCGGCGCCTTTGCCAATATCAACCGCCCGACCGCCGGGGCGACGCATGAGAAGGCGCTGCCGGTCGGCACGCATCCGTTCCAGCTCTATTCGCTCGCCACGCCGAACGGGCAGAAGGTGACGATCCTGTTCGAGGAACTGCTCGCCGCCGGCCATACGGGCGCGGAATATGACGCCTGGCTGATCAAGATCGGCGAGGGCGAGCAGTTCGGCTCCGGCTTTGTCGAGGTGAACCCGAACTCGAAGATTCCCGCCCTCATGGACCGTTCGGGCGAGACGCCGATCCGGGTGTTCGAATCCGGCGCGATCCTGCTGCATCTCGCGGAGAAGTTCGGCGCTTTCATACCGACCGATCCGGCCAAGCGCGCCGAATGCCTGTCCTGGCTGTTCTGGCAGATGGGCAGCGCGCCGTTTCTCGGCGGCGGCTTCGGCCATTTCTATGCCTATGCCCCGGTGAAGATCGAATACGCCATCGACCGCTACGCCATGGAGGCCAAGCGCCAGCTCGACGTGCTCGACCGGCGGCTTGCCGAAACCCGCTACCTCACCGGTGACGACTACACCATCGCCGATATGGCGGTGCTGCCCTGGTATGGCGCGCTGGTGAAGGGCTGGACCTATGGCGATGCCGGCACCTTCCTGTCCGGGCACGAGTACACCAATGTCGTGCGCTGGGCGGACGAACTGTTCGCCCGGCCGGCGGTGAAGCGCGGGCGCATGGTCAACCGCATGACCGGCGAGCCGCATGAGCAACTGCGCGAGCGCCACGACGCCAGCGATTTCGACACGAAGACGCAGGACAAGCTGGACGCCGCAGGCTGACGTCAGACATGAAAAAGGGCGCCCCGGGGCAAGGGGCGCCCTTCCTCTCGACGGCGCGGCGTCAGGCGCAGAGGCGCGTGAGGTCGCGGATATCGCGCACCTGCTCCAGCCGGCGCACCGTCTCGACGATGGATTCGGTCTTGGCCTCGTCCCATTTGGCGAATTCGGCGCAGCCGCGGAACTTGTCGGCGGCCTCGTCATAGGTCATCGGGTTGGCCGGGCTGCCCTTGCCGAAGTCGGAGCGGCCGGAAATGGTGCGGCCGTCCTTCATGTGGATGTCGATGATGGTGGTCATCTTGTCGTAGCCGGCGGCTTCCGCCTCCGGGTGGACATGGAAATTCACCCGCTCGATCATCGCCTTCACATCGTCCCGCTCCACCGTCTCGTCGGTGAATTCCGGCAGGCTGCCGCGCCCGTCGAGCAGCAGGATCGCCATGCAGAATTCCATCGAGAACTTGGCCTGAAGTTCGTTCTTCGGGCGGTGGTGGATCAGCGCGTTCGGCATGTTCTGGTTGGTGCCGACATCCACGCGCTCGACATCCTCGGCCTTGATGCCGTGTTCGCGGATGAGTTCAAGCATCTTGGTCATGCCGGGATGGGTGAGCGAGCCCGACGGATGCGGCTTGATGGAGACGCCCGGCGAGGCGAAGGTCCAGGGCTGGCCGAGCTTGCCGACGATGGCGGCCGGGTCGAAGCCGCCGCCCGCCGCCTGGAAGAAGCCGCGCGGGGCTTCCAGTATCTTGTCGGTGGTGGTCCAGCCCAAGGCGGCGAAATCGGCTGCCACCACGCCGCTCTCCGAGGAGCGGCCGGCGTGGAACGGCTTCATCATGGTGCCGAAATTCTCCCGCAACCCGGCCGACTGGCTGCCGGCGCAGCCGAAGGCGCGCACCATCTGCTCGACATTCAGCCCCTTGAGCTTGCCGGCGGCGGCGGCGGCGGCATAGGTGCCGCAGGTCGCGGTGGCGTGGAAGCCGTGCTGGTAGTGGCGCGGGTTGATGGCTTCGGCGATCTTGCACTCCACCTCGACGCCGAGGTGATAGGCCAGCATCATCTCGGTGCCGGAGGTGCCGGCGGCTTCCGCCACGGCGAGCGCGGCCGGCAGCGCCGGCGCGGTCGGGTGGGTGAGCAGGCCATAGACACGGTCCTTGGCGACGGCGAGCTGGGTGTCGTCATAATCATCGGCGTGGATGCCGACGCCATTGGCAAAGGCGGCGAAGCGCGTCGGCACCTTGAGCGAGGTGCCGATGACGGTGGCAGGTCCTTCCTGGATGCCGAGGCCCTTGAGATAGGCCTGGATGTGCTCGCCGCTTTTCGCCACCGAGCCGGACAAAGCGAGGCCGATGCCGTCGAGGATCGACTTCTTGCCGAGTTCGACCACCTCGGCCGGCAAATCGGCATAGGAGGTGCCGACGACGAATTCCGCCACCTCCTGGGTCAGCCCCTCGACTATGGGCTGGGCCTGGGCGGGGTTGGTCTGGTGCAGCGTCATGGGGCGTTTCCTCTTTATGTGGGGCGTCAGGCGGCCGGGGCGCGGGCGGCGACGGAAGGCAGGGCGCCGATGATGGCGTCGGTGAGTTCGCGGGTGCCGGCCGTCCCGCCAAGGTCGCGGGTGAGGCTGTCACGGCGGGCGAGCACATCCTCGATCGCCTTTTCGATGGCGGCGGCGGTGGCTTCCTCACCGAGATGACGCAGCATCATCGCGCCCGACCAGATTTGCCCGATGGGATTGGCGACGCCCTTGCCGGCGATGTCCGGTGCCGAGCCGTGCACCGGCTCGAACATGGAGGGGTAGTCCTTCTCCGGGTTGATGTTGCCGCCCGGCGCGATGCCGATGGAGCCGACCACCGCCGGGCCGAGATCGGACAGGATGTCGCCGAACAGGTTGGAGGCCACCACCACGTCGAACCAGTCCGGGTTGCGGACGAAATGCGCGGTGAGAATGTCGATGTGGAACTGGTCGGTGGTGAAGCCGGGATATTCCTTGGAGATCGCGGCGAAGCGCTCATCCCAATACGGCATGGTGTGGCTGATGCCGTTCGACTTGGTGGCCGAGGTGACGTGCTTCTTGCGGCCCTTGGCCAGCTCGAAGGCGTAGCGCATCACCCGGTCGCAGCCGCGGCGGGTGAAGATAGACTGCTGCATCACCAGTTCATCGTCCAGCCCTTCATAGAGCCGGCCGCCAATGGAAGAATACTCGCCCTCATTGTTCTCGCGCACGACGTAGAAGTCGATCGAGCCGGCCTCGCGGCCCTTGAGCGGGCTCTCGACGCCGGCGAGCAGCTTCACCGGGCGCAGATTTACATATTGGTGGAAGCTGCGGCGGATCGGGATCAGCAGGCCCCAGAGCGAGACATGATCGGGCACGCCGGGAAAGCCGACGGCGCCGAGGAAGATGGCGTCCTTGTCGCGGATCTGGGCGAGGCCGTCGGCCGGCATCATCGCGCCGGTCTTGGCGAAGCGCTCGCAGCTCCAGTCATAATGGGTCCAGTCGAAGGAGAAGCCCCCGATGCGGCTCGCCGCCTCCAGAACGCGCTGCGCCTCCGGCACCACCTCCTTGCCGATCCCGTCGCCGGGAATGACCGCTATGGAATAGGTCGTCATGGGAACTCCTGCGAGATCGGGGCGGGGAGGGCGGACGGCGGCACCGTCCCGGGGCGCCGCAGGACAGTGTGCAATGCTCCGCCAACTGTCAACAATTTTTGCGACACTCTGCCTGTCGCCATGGCGTGCTGAGCCGGCTTCCAAGTCGCGCGATTGTCCCGAAGTCTTTATTATAATAGGATGTTTAACCATCAACGGCGGCGGCGGAATCATTGCGTGCGGTCAGGCCCGGCGACGCCATTCAGCGAGGGATGCACGCTATTTCGCTCATCATTGTTGACAATTGGCGATTTTGCCGGCGGAATGGCCTCATGCTCCGCCCCGCCGTCACGCCCCCGCGCACCCCGCGCACCGCCTCCTTCGTGCCGCTGATCCAGCGCGAGATCGAGCGCATGATCGGCACGGGCGAACTCACCGGCGGCACCCGCATCAATGAGAGCACGCTGGCGCTGCGGCTCGGCATCAGCCGCGGCCCGGTGCGTGAGGCGTGCCGGGCGCTGGAGCAGATCGGCCTGCTGCGCAGCGAGCTTAATCGCGGCTTCTTCGTGCGCGAGGTTTCCACCAAGGAGGCGCTCGACCTCTACGACATCCGCGCCGGCCTGTTCGGCACTGCCGGGCGGCTCGCCGCTGCCATCATCACCACGGTGCAACTGCGGGCGATGGAGGAACTGATCGCTCAGATGGATGCGGCGATCGAGGCGCCCGACATTGCCACCTTCTACACGCTCAACAACGAGTTCCACCGCCAGGTCGTTGTCGCCTCCGACAATGACAAGCTGATCGAACTGTACCCGCTGCTGGAGGCTGAACTGCATCTGTTCCGTCGGCGCGGGCTGGTGCTGCCCGGCTCGATGCGCAGCTCCAATGACGAGCACAAGGCGATTGTCGCCGCGCTGCGCCAGAGCGACGGCACCGGCGCCGCCCGGCTGCTGGAGCGGCACATCCTCGCCGGCAAGGCTCGCTTCCTGCGCACGCTGGAAGATTCCAGCGCCACCGAGGCAAGGCCGAGCCCGCTCGATCCACGACAGACACGTTCCAAGGACAGGTAGTTCCATGACCGCGCACCCGCTCCCCATTCTCGCCGTCACCCCCGGCGACTGCACCGGCATCGGCCCGGAACAGACCGCCCGGCTGCTGAGCCAGGGCGGCTTCGAGCAGGAGGCGCGGCTCGTCGTGGTGGGCGACGCCCGGGTTCTGGAGATGGGCGCGCGTCATGCCGGGGTGAGCCTCGACCTCGTGCCTTACGCCTCGCCCGGCGCGGTGGACTGGAACGCGCCCGGCATACCCATGGTCGATCTCGGCAATACCGACCCCGACCTGTTCCCGCTCGGCGTCGCCAATCCCGATTCCGGCCGGCTGACGGGCGACACGCTCGCCCGCGCCATCGACTTCGCCAAGGCGGGCGAGGTTGACGGCGTGTGCTTTGCCCCGCTCAACAAGCAGGCGATGTTCAGGGGTGGCTGGCGGTTCCCGGACGAGCACAAGATGTTCGCGCATCTGCTCGACCATAAGGGCCCGTTCAGCGAGATGAACGTGCTGGAAGGCCAGTGGATGACGCGCGTGACCTCGCATGTCTCGCTGCGGACGGCGCTGGACCAGGTGACCTATGACAGCATCTGCGGCGCGCTGCGCCTCGCCGACGAGACCATGCGCAAGGCCGGCATCGCCCGCCCGCGCATCGCGGTGGCGGCGCTCAACCCGCATGGCGGCGAGGGCGGGCTGTTCGGCACCGAGGAGATCGACTTCATCCGCCCGGCGGTGGAGGCGATGGCGCAGGAGGGCATCACCTGCGAGGGGCCGTTCCCGTCCGACACCGTGTATCTGAAGGCCTTTGCCGGCGCTTATGACAGCGTGCTGGCGATGTATCACGACCAGGGGCAGATCGCGACCAAGCTCAAGGGCTTCAACAAGGGCGTCACCATCACCGCCGGGCTGGAGGTGGTGTTCACCACGCCGGCGCATGGCACGGCGTTCGACATTGTCGGCAAGGGGATCGCCGATATCGGCGCCTTCCAGTCGGCCATCCGCCTCGCCGCGCGGGTGGCCGCGCGCAAGATAGAGGCCCGCGCCGCCGCGTGAGAGGCGCGCGGCTCACGACTTCCCTCTCCAGGTGGCCCGCGCAGCGGGTCGGTGAGGGGGCACAAGGCGGGTAAGTCGGCGAGACCCCTCACCTCAACCCTCTCCCCGACGGGGAGAGGGAGCGCGGCCGCTGGGGGGACGCCGGCGTCGTCAATCGTGCCGCGCGGGGCCATCCACGGCGGCAATGAGGCGGCGCTTGGCCAGCGCCACATGCCGCCAATGCGTCATCTGCGCCCGGTCGCCATCGCCGGAGGCGAGAGACTCCAGCATCGCCCTGTGCTCGCGATTGGAAACGGCGAGGCCACCGCCCTGCACCAGCGCGCGGGCGCGGAACAGATGCAGCTTGTTGACGAAGCGATGATATTCGGCCTGCAGCGTGCGGTTGCCGCAGGAACCGACGATGAGATTGTGGAAGCCGAGATTGAGCGGGTAATAGTCGTCGAAGCTGCCGCGCTCGGCGACCGCGTCCATCTCGTCCACCATGCGGGTAAGCTCGGCCAGCAGGCCATCGGTCATCCGCTCGGCGAGCAGCCGCCCGGCCTGGCCGAACAGAGCGGCGCGCACATCGTAGATTTCCACCGCATCCTCGACCGAGAGCCGCCGGACGAACACGCCGCGATTGCGCACGACTTCGACCAGGCCCTTTGCCTCCAGGCTGCGGGTGGCCTCACGGATCGGGCCGCGGCTGGTGCCGAAACGGTTTGAGAGGTGGATCTCGTTGATCCGAACCCCCGGCTCCAGTTCGCCCGTCAGAATGAGGCGCTCGAGTTCCTTCTCGAGCGCGCTCGTGAGCGAGACGCTTTTCACAACCGACAAATCGCTCAGGGGCTCGGAATCGCTGATGATGCTCATCCGTCAATTGTAAACAATCCGGCGCTGGAACGCTTCCAGATTTTACGCCACACTGCGGGTTGTGCCGGCGTCTGCGACACTTTGACGTTGAAGCTGCGCGATCACCGCCGCCGTCACCTCCGCCGTCCCTGCCGTTCCGCCGAGATCGGGGGTCAGCGCGGTGCCCTCCGCCGTCACCTGCTCGATCGCCGCCATCAGCCGGGCGCTCGCATCGGCTTCGCCGAGATGTTCCAGCATCATCACCGCGCTCCAGAACGCGCCGATCGGGTTGGCGATGCCCTTGCCGATCAGGTCGAAGCCGGAACCGTGGATCGGCTCGAACATGGAAGGCGTGGAGCGGTCGGGCGCGAGGTTCGCGGTGGCGCCGATGCCGAGGCTGCCGCTCAGCGCCGAGGCGAGGTCGGAGAGCACATCGGCATGCAGATTGGTGGCGAGCACCGTGTCCACCGTGCCCGGCCGCAGCACGAGCCGCATGGTCATGGCGTCGACCAGCATCCAGTCGACATCGAGGTCAGGGAAGTCCTTGATGACGCCCTTGCACACCTCGTCCCACAGCACCATGCCGTGGCGCTGGGCATTGGACTTGGTGACGATGGTCAGCTTCCTGCGCGGGCGTGACATGGCGAGTTCGCAGGCGAAGCGGCAGACCCGTTCGATGCCCGTGCGGGTGAACACCGACACATCAATGCCGACCTCGATCGGCAGGCCGCGATGCGCCCGCCCGCCAGCGCCGGCATATTCGCCCTCGCTGTTCTCGCGCACGATCACCCAGTCGATGTCCTTGCCGAGTTCCGGTCGCAGCGGGCCGGTGATGTTCGGCAGCAGGCGCGAGGGGCGGACATTGGCGTATTGGTCCAGCCCCTGGCAGATGGCGAGCCGCAATTCCCACAGGGTGATGTGGTCGGGAATCTTCGGGTCGCCGACGGCGCCGAAATAGATGGCGTCGAAGCCGCGCAGCGTGTCGACACCGTCCTCCGGCATCATCCTGCCGGTGTGGCGGTAGCGGTCGGAACCCCAGTCGAAGCTCTCGAAATCGAAGCCGAAGCCGCCATCGCTGGCGGCCAGCGCGTCCAGCACCTCGCGGCCGGCATTGATGACGTCGGAGCCGATGCCGTCTCCGGGAATGAGCGCGATCTTATGCCGGCGCATGGGCGTGAGCCTCCATGTAGGAAAGAATGGCGCGGGTCATGTCGGCCTGGGTGCCGCTGCCGCGAATGTCCGGGGTGCGGGTGGCGGGATCGGCCAGCGCGGCCTCGATCGCCGCCTTCATCCGCGCGCTGGCCTCGGCGGCGGCGGGAATGCCGCGCCGGCGGCCGAGCCATTCGATGAGCATGCGGGTGGATTCGATCATCGCATAGGGGTTGGCGAGGCCCTTGCCGGCAATGTCGGGCGCCGAGCCGTGGGTGGCCTGCGCCATGGCGATCTCGCCGCGACCGATGCACAGGCCCGGCGCCATGCCGAGCCCGCCGACGAGACCCGCCGCCTCGTCGGTGAGGATGTCGCCGAACATGTTGGTGGTGACGACGACATCGAAGCGCTGCGGCTCGCGCACCAGCTTCATCGCGAAAGTGTCGACGATGACTTCCTCGATGGCGACATCGGGGAAGTCCTTGCCGGCCTCGTAGCACTCTTCCACGAACATGCCGCAGCCGAGCTTGAACACGGTGTTCTTGTGCACGACGGTGAGCCGTTTCTTGCGAGCGCGGGCGATCTCGAAGGCGGCGCGGGCGACCTTGCGGCTGCCCTCGCGGGTGATGACGCGCACCGAGATGGTGGTGTCGTGCGTCGGGCGGAACTCTCCGGAGCCGGCGACCACGTTGCGGTCCGGCTGGAAGCCCTCATTATTCTCGCGCACGATGACGAGGTCGATATCGTCATAGAGGCAGCCGAGCCCGGGATAGGAGCGGGTCGGGCGCACATTGGCGAACAGATCGAAGCTCTTGCGCAGGATCGGGTGCGGATTGATCGCTTCCGGCACCTTCGGATAAGCCTGATGGCCGATCGGGCCGAGGATGAAACCGTCGAGCGTGCCGAGCGCCTCCAGCGTGCCCGGCGGCATGGTGTGGCCGAGCTCGTCCAGCGCCTTGCGGCCGAGCGGCATGGGGCGCCAGTCGATGGCGAGGTCGCTCGCCCGCGCCGCCGCATCGGCGATGGCGTGGGCGGCGGGGACGATCTCATGGCCGATATCGTCGCCATTGAGAACGCCGATGCGCAGAGGTGCGTGCGTGGTCACGGCGCTCACTCCGCCGCGTCGCGCAGGCCGGCCGGCACCGAGGCGCGGGCGATCTCGCCGACATCCGCCAGCTCCGGCAGGCGCCAGCACAGGGCCATCAGCCGCTCGGTCACCTCGTCGCCGACCACAAGGGCCGACTGGTGGGCGAATTTGCGCGCGAGGTGTTCGTTGCTCAGCGGCTTCTCGTGGCTGCCGATGGCGCGGTCGATGGTCTTCTCAATCGTCCGGCCGTCGTTTAACTGCACCTCGATCACCACCGAGGCTTCGTGGATGGAGGTGTCGGAAGTGGCGTCCACCTTGTCGCGCAGGGCGATGATCTCGGGAGCGTTGGCGGCCTCGTCGGTGAAGGCGGTGGGCGAGCCGTCGCCGCGCAGCAGGGCGCAGGCGGCGGCGTGGAAGACGCTGAACTTGGTCTCCAGCCCGGTCTTGGGCGTGCGCTTGCCGGTGAGTTCCAGCACCAGCGGATGGGTGCGCAGGCGCACAGCGGCAATGCGGTTCACCGCGTCGCCCAGTTCCTCGCGCAGCTGCTGGCAGCCGTCGATGGTGGGGTGAATGACGATGCCGCAGGCGAAGGGCTTGTAGGAGTTGAGCCCGGCTTCCCAGCTTTCGCCCAGCCCGCCGAGGATCTCGTTGTAATCCTGCTTGGTGGAGAGCACATGGGCGAAGCCGCGCGGCGCCTCGATCGCCTGCAGCGAGCTGTCGAAGCCGGCCTTGGCGAGGAAGGCGGCGAGCGCGCCGTTGCGGGCGGCGACGCCGGGATGCAGGCTCTTGCACATGGTGCCGAACATTTCGCGCAGCCCCGAGGCCTGCGTCGCGGCGATGCCGAGCGCCCAGGTCATCTTGGTGGCGTCAAGCTTCAGCATGTGGCCAACGGCGGCGGCGGCGCCGAACACGCCGGTCGTGCCGGTGATGTGCCAGCCGCGATCGTAATGTTCGGGGTAGACGCTGTTGCCGATGCGGCATTCGACCTCGACGCCGACGACCAGCGCGGCGAGGAAGTCGGCACCGGTCATCGGCTGATATTCCGCCGCCGCCAGCAAGGCGGAAGCGACCGGGCCGGCGGGGTGGATGATGGTCTTCAGATGGGTGTCGTCATAGTCCAGCACATGCGAGGAGATGCCGTTGATCAGCGCCGCGTTCGGCACATCGAGCCGCTCGCCGCGCCCGAGGACGGTCGCCTGCGGCTTGCCGGCGAAGGGCGAGATTCCGGCCAGCGCGCGGTCCACCGTCTCATGCCGGGCGCCGCCGACGGCGCAGCCCGCCCAGTTGAAGAAGGTGCGCACGCCCTCGGCCTGTACGGAAGCGGGAATGTCGGCGAGCCTGCAGCCGACGATCCAGGCGGCGAGCTGGCGGGTAACGTCTGTCGTGGACATTCTGTTCTCCTTTAAACGAGGCCGCGCGCGATGCCGCCGTCGACATTGATGGATTGGCCGGTGATGTAGCTGGCGAGCGGGCTGGCGAGCCACGCGACCATGACCGCGATCTCTTCCGGCTCGGCGAAGCGCTTCAGCGGGATTTCGTGTGAGAATTCGGCGTAGATCTCGTCCACCGGCACGCCGCGCTCGGCGGCCATCTTGGTGGCGCGGTTGATCCAGAGCGCGGTCTTGGTGCGGCCGGGCCCGACCGCGTTGATGCGGATGCCCTTCTCGCCCAGCTCCAGCGCCAGCGTCTTGACCAGGCCGAGCAGCCCGGCCTTGTGGACATTGGTCATGATCTGGTGGGCATAGGGCATCTTCGCGGCTGCCGCGCCGAGCGTGACCACGGCCGGGGCGTCGCCCACCACCAGCAGGGGCAGGGCGGCGCGCACGCTGCGGACGGTGGAGAGCACGTTGAATTCGTAGCTCGCCAGCCAGTCTTCATCGCTCAGCGTGTCGAAATCCGCCCTCACGCTGCCGCCGACCGCGCTGACGAGGATGTCAAGCGCCCCCCAGCGGCGGCGGGCCTCGCCCATCAGCGTCTCGGCGGCGCCGGCGTCTTTGACCACGTCGGCGACGAACACATCCGGCGCGCGGCCGGTGGCCGCTTCGAGGCGGGCGCAGGCGGCGTCGAGATTATCGCGGCTGCGCGAGGCGATGAGCACCTGCGCGCCTTCGCGCAGCAGGATGGCGGCGGTGGCCTCGCCAATACCGTAGCTGCCGCCGACGATGACGGCGCGGCGGCTGTCAAACCCCAGATTCATAATGGCTCCTCAGCACGAAGCGGTAAATTCGGAACACGATCAGGATGGTCGACGAGATCACCGCGATGCGGACGATGTGAAAGGCGGTCACCAGCTCGGCATCGGCGTGCATCGCCTTGGCGGTGAGCACCATTTCGGTGATCGCCGCCGGGGCGAGGGCAAGAAAGCTGGTGGTCAGCGGCAGGCCGGTGGCGAGCGACAGCGCTTCCGCCCCGAGCGCGGCGGCGAGGATGAGCAGCACGCCGATCAGCAGGCCAGCGGCGGCGACGCGCGGCAGCCGCACGAACAAATCGCGCCGGAACCGCATGCTCAGCCACACCCCGATCATGACCTGAGCGGCGATGATGAGGACGCCCGGCACCGCGACATTGAGCAGGCCCGAGGCGCCGAGCGCGGCGCTCGGCAGCAGCGAGCCGAGCAGCCACGGATTGGGGATCACGGTCGGGCGCAGCGCCTGCGCGCCGAGATAGGCGATGACAAGGCCGAGGGCGAGCAGGAGAAGGTCGTGTGAGGCGGTGGGGTCGACCGTGTTGACGTTTCCGGCCTCGCCGAAGGCGAACACCATGAACGGCACGATGCTCACCACCGTCGTCACCCGCAGCGCGTGGACGATGGAGACGGCATTGGTGTCGCCGCCGCGCGCCGCCGCCACCACCGCCATATCGGCCATGCCGCCGGCAGCGGTGGCGAAGAAGGCGGTGGTCGCGTCGATGCGCGCCAGCGGGCGCATGATCAGCGCGCCGATAAAGGTGGCGAGGATGATGTAGAGCGTCGCCGCCAGCATCGCCGGCAGCAATTCCAGCGACACCAGCAGCAGATGCGGGGTGAAGCGCATGCCGATGGCGAGACCGACAATAACCTGGCCGATTTCGCGCAAATGCCAGCCGGCCTGCAGCGGCACGCCGGAGACGTTCAGCACGCCGCAGACGAAAAGCGGGCCGAGCATCCAGGGCAGCGGAATATGGATGAGCGAGGCGGCATAGCCAGCAGCGGCGGCGAGGCTGTAGGTGCCGACAAGACGCAGCCCGGTCCGGTGCCAGGCGCGGCCGGCGTTGGCGGTGTCAGGCTCGCCCGGCCCGGGCAGTTCAGGGGGCGCCGCCATCAGCCGACTGCAGATCCGGCGGCGGGCCCAGCACCAGCCGCGCCACGCCGCGCGGGACAGGAGGCCGGTATGCGGCGGTGGCGCGGGTGATCGGGCATGGGGCCTCCCCGACTGGCGGTGGTGGGTGACGCCCCTCGCGCAGCGGAGCGTTCCGCCGGCCGGGCATGGGCGGATAGAGACATTGCTAATGAAAACTGTCAACAGATTAGCCGGGTGGCGAGCCATGCCGCTGCGGCAGCGGGCAAGCCGGATCACCCGCGTGATCGGCTCGTTTGAAGCCATGATAAGCCTTGGAATACCTGGGGAGAGCCGTGTTGCCGCCGCCGCCGCACGGGAGCGCTCCCCCGCCGCTGAGCAAACTTTGCGGCAAATCTGTTGACAGTTGACGGAGGGCGGGACAGTCTTCCCCCGCCCAATCCACATGTGTCGGCCGCTCATGGGCCGCCGGCCGAAGCAGCCAGATGGAACGGCGGGAGGAAAACATGACCCATTTCACACGCAGAGACGTTTTCAGGATGTCGGCGGGCGGCATTGCCGTCGCCTCCGGCATGGTCGCCATGCCGTCCATCCTGCGCGCCGCGACCTATCCGAGCCGTCCGATCAACGTGATCGTGCCCTTCGCCACCGGCGGCTACAATGACCGGCTGTCGCGCGCCTTCATGCCCTATCTGGAGCAGGAGCTCGGCCAGCCGCTCGTCATCGTCAACAAGCCCGGCGCCGGCACGCAGCTCGGCAATTCCTATGCGCTGAATCAGCCGGCGGACGGCTATTCGATCCTGTGCACCTCGGCGGCGCCCTATATTCCGCTCACCGTGCTGCTGCAGAACGCGCCCTACAAGGTCGACGACTTCACCATGATCAACCTGCCGTCGCGCGATTACACGCTGGCGGCGACCTCGTCCGGCGGACCGGTCAAGAGCTTCGCCGAGGTAATCGAGAAGCTGAAGAAGGACCCGTCCAGCCTCAGCATCGGCGTACAGCCGGCCTCGGCTGACTATGCCAATATGGTGCTGGCCTTCCAGGCGGCGGGCATCGACCCGTCCAAGCTGCGCATCGTCACCTATGATGGCGGCGGGCCGGCCCGCAACGCCACCGCCGGCGCCCAGGTCGATGTCGGCTTCGTCGGCGGCGAGGGCTTCCTGCCGCTCAAGTCGAAAATCCGCCCGCTCGCCATCTTCGCCGCCGAGACGGTGGACTGGTACCCGGATGCGCCGCTGATCGGCGCGAGCGGCCTCAAGACCGACTTCGTCGAGGGGTCGCAGCGCGGCTGGGCAGTGACCACCAAGCTGAAGAACGAACATCCCGATATCTTCAAGACCCTCGTAATGGCGACAGAGAAGGCGAGCAAGAACCCGAAGGCGATCGAGACACTGAAGCTGCAGGAACTGGCTACCACCTGGTACGGGCCGGAAGCCTCCAACAAGGCTTATCTCGACAACGCCGCCAAGATGGCGAAATACGTCGACCTGCTGAAATAGGCCGCATCAAGGGAAGGCGCGGCGCCACACCGCGCCCGCCTTCCTCTCCTCCCTCTGACGTATGGAGAAGAAGATGCGCATCGGTCGGCACAGCTATGCCATCGACTATGGCCATCTCGCGCTCATCACCTTCATCGCGGCCGTCGTGTTCTGGTATCTGCTCGATGCCCGCAGCGTGTCGCTGAGCGTGAACAACCTTCTGCTGGTGCAGCCGGTCGCGCTGTTCGCGCTCGCCATGTACCTGTTCATTCTGCCGCAGTGCTTCCACAAGGTGGAGGAGCGCGGGGCGGAAGTCGCCGATTCCGACAAGGACCCGCTTGACGAGAGCCTCCCGATGGAGCGCTCGGACGTGGTCCGCATCGCCGCGCTCAGCATCTCGCTGGGCCTGATGGTGTTCCTTCTGGAGCCGCTCGGCTTCGATCTCTCCATGTTCCTCTTCGCCGTCGCCGCGATGGTGATCTGCGGCGAGAGACGGCCGGTGCGGGTGGTTCTGTATTCGGCCGCCGTGACGCTGGTGGCGATCTACGGCTTCCGCGCCATGATTCCCTATCCCATGCCCACCCTGCTTCTGTGAGGCGCGACGATGATCGACATTTCCGCCTTCCAGGAGGCACTAGGCATCATGTTCTCTTCGGTCGGGTCGTGGGGATGGATCGTCCCCGGCCTGATCATCGGCCTCGTCTTCGCGGCGATACCCGGCATTTCGATCACCATGGCGATGGCGATCGTGCTGCCGATGTCGCTCTACATGGATTTCTTCTCCGCCATCGTCTTCCTAACCTCGGTCTATACCGGGGCGGGATTCGGCGGCTCGGTGCCAGCGATCCTGATGAACATACCCGGCACGCCCTCGTCCTTCGCCACGACCTTCGATGGCTATGCCATGTCGCAGAAGGGCGAGCACAACGAGGCGCTTGGCTATGCGCTGTTCGCCTCCACCTTGTGCGGCATTTTCGGCTATGTGCTGCTGCTGCTCGTGCTGGAACCGCTCGCCGATATCGTGCTGCGCATCGGCCCGCTGGAAATGTTCGCGGTGGCGATCTGGGGCATGCTGCTGCTGGGTTCGCTCGGCTCCACCTATATAAGCCGGGGTCTGCTCGCCGCCGCGCTGGGCATCCTGCTCGGCACGGTGGGCATGAACACGGCCGGCTTCACCCGGGGTACGCTCGGCATTCCGCAACTGCTTGACGGCATCGCCCCCATCCCGGCGATGATCGGCCTGCTGGCGGCCAGCCAGTTGCTCGGTCTCGCCGGGCGCGACTACATCATCGAAGCCGATGGCGCGCGCGATGTCAGCCTGCGCAAGATCCTGAAGGGCTGCTGGGGCACGCTGAAATATCCCGGCGTGCTGCTGCGCGGCTCGGTCATCGGCATCGTCATCGGCGCCGTGCCGGGCGTCGGCTCCTCCATCGGCAATCTGATCTCCTATGCCGAAACCAAGCGGACCGCCAAGGACAGCGCCAGTTTCGGCAAGGGCAATCCGAAGGGCGTGATCGCGGCGGAATCGGCGGTGGCGAGCGGCGAGGGCGGCTCCATGGCCACAATGCTGGCCCTCGGCATTCCCGGCGGCGGCGCGACCGCGATCCTGATCGCCGCCTTCATGATGCACAATATCGTGCCCGGCCCGAGCTTCATCGAGACGCAGAAGCCGATGGCCTACGCCATCATCCTCAACAATATGGTTCAGGCGGTGGTGCTGCTGGTGGTCGGCATCGGCTTCATCTACGCCGCCACCAACGTCATGAAGGTGCGCACCCGCTATGTGCTGCCGGCGATCCTCGTCATCGCCACGCTCGGCACCTATGCGGTGACGGGCGAGGTGTCGGGTCCGATCACGCTGTTCGTCTTCGCCATGCTCGGCTTTGCGCTCAACCGCTACCAGTACCCGGTGCCGGCGGTGGTGGTCGGCATCCTGCTCGGACGCATGCTGGAGACGGAGTTCCTGCGCTCCTACCAGCTCTCGGCCGGCCATCCGCTCTATATTCTGGAGCGGCCGGGAGCGATGGCGATCTTCGTCATCATGTTCGCCTCGCTCGCCATGACGGCCTGGGGTAAACGCAAGCAGAACCGGGCGGAAGCGGCCGAAGCGCGGGCGATGGAGAAGCTGCGCGACGAGGCGGCGGCCAATGCCGCCCACACGACGCCGAGCAAGGGCTGAGACGCTCGCGTCCGGCGACGGCTTGCGGAAGGGCGGGTGCGAACCCGCCCTTTATCGTCGGTGGGCGCCGGTGCGTCTCCGGACCGACGAAAACCCCTCCCGCTGGCAGCGGAAGGGGTGAGGGAGGCCCGGCGTCGGTCGGGGAAAGCTCAGGCAGGTGCGGGCACCGGCACCCAGCCGAAGGCGTCGCGCTCGGCCTCATCGAGCTGGTGAACAAGGCCCATCTCCCAGGCGAGATACTGCCGGGAGGCTTCCGCATTGCCGTCATGGCGGTCATGCACGAACCACACCCGGTCGCGCGCCTCCTCCCGGCTCATGCGCCGGCGCACGCACTCGACCGGCCAGCCGGCCTGCGCGCAGGCCGCGGCATCGGCCGGCAGCCAGCGGGCGGAAAGGCCGGCGGCGCGGAGATCGGCGGCGGAGCCGGCCACCGCTTGCGCCTCCCCGAGCAGGATCGCCCGGCGCGCGCCTTTCGGGAGGGCGGCGGGAAGATCGCCGCGCAGCAGCCAGCGGGCGCCATCGAGCCGCCACGCCTCCCACTCGGTGGAGGGGCGCAGATCGAGCACCGGCACGCCATCCTGCGCCAGGCGCCACGCCGCCCGTGCGTCAATCGCGGGAGGCGGGGCGGGGGTCTTCAGCGCGGTCGCTGGAACGGTGGGGACGTCGGTTTCCTCGGCATCATCAAGCGCCAGCACATACGTCTCGAAGCCGAGCGCGCGCAGGAACAGCGCCGCGAGCGCGGCGCGCAGCCCGGTATCGTCCATCAGGATGAGGCGCGCATGGCGCACGCCGACATACTGGTCGGTCGCCTGAATCAGCTGGCCAGCGAGGGCCGGAATAGCGCCCGGCACCGGCCGCGCCGCCCGCTCCTCGGCGCTGCGCAGGTCGAACAGGAAAGGGGTACGGCCGGGCTCGGCCACAAGCCGTTCCGCCTCCGCCACGGTGACGCGCGGCACTTGCGCGGTATCTGCCAGGCGCCGAGCGCGGGTGCGGCTCATCTGCGCCTGCGCGCCGTCAAGCGGCGGCAGCGGATCGGCCGTCGCGCCGCGATCGAGCGGCAGGCCGGCGAGCGCCCAGCCCTGGGTGCCGTTCTCCAGCGCATAGACCGGGTTGCGCACGCCGATGGCGCGCAGGGTCAGTGCGCCGATGATGCCCCGTGTGCGCCCGGCGCAGGTGATGACGATCGGCGTCGCCGCGTCCCCCACGGCGGTGTCGAGGCGGTGGGCGAGTTCGCCATTGGGCAGGCAACGGGCGCCATCTATTCGCATCTTGGCGTATTCCGCCGGCGGGCGAGCATCGAACAAGGCATGCGCGCGTCCCTCGCGCCGCCATTGCGCCAGCGTGGCGGCGTCGATCATCTCAGGGCGATGATCGTGCTCCAGCAATTCGCCCAGCGTCTTGCTCGGCACATTGACCCCGGCGAAGACACCGAACCCCGCCGCCGCCCAGGCGGGAAGACCGCCATCGACAAGGGCGATGTCGCTGTAGCCGCAGGCGGCGAGCCGCCGCGCGGCTTTCTCGGCGATGCCGTCGCCATCGTCGATCAGCAGGATCGGGCAGTCAGCACGCGGCACCAGCGCGAGCGAGGTGGCTTCCAGCCGGCTGAACGGGCAGGGCACAGCGAAGAGCGGGTGCCCCTCGCCAAACGCTGCCGCCTCGCGCACATCGAGAAAGGCGATTTCCCCGCCTTCGTGCAGGCGGGCCTTCGCCGCCGCCGCCGTCACCACCTCCACGCTCATGTCACCTTCTCACCGCGGAAGAAGCGGTAGAAGGCGGCATAGACCAGATCGGGCCGGTGCTCTGCCGGGTAATGGCCGGTCGGGACGGGAAGGCCGACGAGATCGTCCGCCCATTCCGACCACGCTTCCACCGGCTTGAAATGGCGGCCGCAATGGCTGTTGGTGCCCCAGATCACCAATGTCGGGCAGGCGATCTTGCGCGTGCCATAGTCCGCCGTGTCCATGTCGAGGTCGACGGTGATGGTGGCGCGGTAATCCTCGCAGACGGCGTGTATCTGCTCTCTGGTGGCGCAACGAATATATTCCGCCATCGCCTCGGGGGTGAAGATCTCCAGCCCGACGCCCTTCTTGTTGAGCTTGTAGCGCATGTAATAGTCGAGATCGGCGCCGAGGAGATTTTCCGGGAAGGGCGCCTTCTGCGCCATGAAGAACCAGTGATAGCTCTCGCGCGCCCAGCCGAGCGTGATGTTGTTCAGCACGTGATGCGTCGGCACGATGTCGAGCGCGGCATAACGGGTGATGCGCTCGGGCCGGTCAAGGCACATGCGGAAGCCGACACGGGCACCGCGATCATGGCCGGCGACGGCGAAGCGCTGATGGCCGAGCGCGTCCATCACCTCGAACGCATCCTCGCCGATGGTGCGGAAGGAATAGCCGGAATGGTCCTCGCCGCCATCGGGCTTGGAGCTGTCGCCATAGCCGCGCATGTCGATGGCAACGACAGTGAAATCCCGCGCCAGCGAAGGCGCCACCTTGTGCCAGCTCACAAGCGTGAGGGGGTTGCCATGGATGAGCAGCAGAGGCGGGCCTTCGCCGGCGGTGGCGACATTGATCTCCGCACCCCGCGTCCTGATGCGCTGGAAGGTGAAGCCCTCCATCAGCCGTGAGGTGGGCAGGAGTTCGGGAACGGCTTCGGCGACTTCCATGGGGTCTTCCTCACAAGGGACGTTGCATCCACATTTTGCCAACTGTCGACAATTTACCATCCAAAGGCAAGGGAGTTGCGCTCAAATCCCGCTCTGAAGCGCAAACTGACGGCGAACTGGCGAAGGTCGACCATGGCTTGCCGCCGCCAGCGGCTGGATCTCCGATGTCGGCACGGGAGACGGGTCACCGATCCGCTAGGAGGCTAAGCATTTTTACTTGCGATATAACGATTGCAAGTTTATGCAATCGTTATAGATAGAGCTTGGCAGGAACGGACCTGCCTGCGCTTGGGAACACCCGCCATGACCCGCAATATCGGACCCGTCGACAAGGCTCTTCGCGTCGTTCTCGGCCTCGTGCTGCTGTCGCTGCTTTTCGTGCTGGAAGGCGATCTGCGCTGGCTCGGCCTCATCGGCCTCGTGCCGCTGCTAACGGCGTTGATCGGCAATTGCCCGCTCTATTCCGTGCTTGGCATCTCCACCTGCCCGTCGCCCGGGCGCAAGTGAAACAGGCGGGAGGCGGGCGTCGCCTTTCGGGAACGGCTACATGCTCGACACGCTTTCTGACGAGGCCGCCGCGATGAAGGCCCGGGTGGGGGAGGCCTCGGCCTTTCTCAAGACCCTGTCCAATCCCGACCGGCTTCTGGTCGCCTGCGCGCTGGTCGCCGGCGAGCGTTCGGTGCGCGAACTCGAAGATCTGCTCGGCATCCGCCAGCCCGGCCTGTCGCAGCAGATCGCCGGCTTGCGCGCTGCCGGGCTGATCACGGGGCGGAAGGAGGGCAAGCAGGTGTTCTACCGGCTTGCCGACCCGCGTGTGGAGACCTTCATCACCACGATGCATGCCCTGTTCTGTGCGCCCGCCGCTGACAGCCTGGACACCGAAACATGACCACCTTCACACCGCTTGCCTCCTTTCTCGGCGGCATCCTCATCGGGCTGAGTGCCGTGCTGATGTTGCTGGCGGAAGGCCGCATCGCCGGCATCAGCGGCATCGCCAGCCGGCTGTTTCCGCCCTATGCCGACCGAGGCTTCGCCGGCCGGCTCGCCTTCATCGCCGGGCTGGTCGCCGCCCCGCTGCTCTACGCCGCGCTGACCGGCGCGGCGGTGCTGCAGACGGTGTCGTCCAATCTTGTGCTGATGGCGGTGGCCGGCCTGCTGGTCGGCTTCGGCTCGGTCTGGGGATCAGGCTGCACTTCGGGCCATGGCGTGTGCGGGCTGGCGCGCCTGTCGCGCCGCTCGCTGGTCGCCATCGGCATCTTCATGCTGGCGGGCTTTGCCACCGTCTTCATCATGCGTCACCTGATCGGAGGCTGAGGCGATGTCGATCCTGGTCAATCTCGGCCTCGGCCTGCTGTTCGGCCTCGGCCTCATCGTCTCCGGCATGAGCAATCCGGCCAAGGTGCTGAATTTCCTCGACCTGTTCGGAACCTTCGATCCCTCGCTCGCCTTCGTCATGGGCGGGGCGGTGATGGTCGCCTTTCTCGGCTTCCGGCTCGTGCTGATGCGCGAGGCCCCGCTGATGGCGCCGCGCTTCCAATTGCCGACGCGCACCGATATCGACGCGCGGCTGCTCGTCGGCCCGGCGCTGTTCGGCATCGGCTGGGGGCTGGGCGGCTTCTGTCCCGGCCCGGCCTTCACCGCGCTCGGCCTTGCGGCGCCGGGGACTCTCGTCTTCATTCCCGCCATGCTGGCAGGAATGTGGGCGGCCCGCCTGATCGCCGAAAGGCGGAACGGTTAGGGCGCCACTGCCGTCGCAGCCGGAGGAGATCGCGTTGACGCATAATCGCGTGGTGCCGCTCGTTCCCGTGTCCTTCTTCGGCATGGTGCTGGGTCTTTGCGGGCTGGGTGGAAGCTGGCGCGCGGCGCATCAGCTCTGGGGCGCGCCCGCCCTCATCGGCGAGGCGATCATGGCGGCCGGTGCCCTGGTCTGGGCGGTGTTGCTGCTGCTCTATGTGCTGAAATGGGTGCTGGCGCGCGCGGCGGCGCTGGCCGAGCTCGGGCACCCCGTGCAGTCCGGTTTTGTCGGGCTGGCCGGGGTGGCGACGCTGCTGGTGAGCGTCGCGGCGGCGCCCTATGCGCGTGGCCTCGCCGTGGCGCTGCTGCTGGCGGGCGCCGCCTTCACCGTCGGCTTCGGCATCTGGCGCACCGGTGCCCTATGGCGCGGCGAGCGCGACCCCGCCACAGCGACGCCCGTCATGTACCTGCCGCTGGTGGCGGGGAGCTTCGTCACCGGCACCGCCTGCGGCGTGCTCGGCTTCAGCGATTGGGGCCAGCTTGCCTTCGGCGCCGGCCTGTTTTCCTGGCTCGCCATGGAATCGGTGCTGTTGAATCGCTTCCAGCACGGGGCGGCGCTGGCGCCGGCCCAGCGGCCGACGCTGGGCATCCAGCTTGCCCCGCCGGTGGTGGGGGCGGTGACCTATCTCAGCGTCAACGCCGGTGGGCCCGACATTTTCGCCCGGGCGCTGCTCGGCTATGGGCTGCTGCAATTGCTGCTGATCGCCCGGCTGCTGCCATGGATCCTGCGCCAGCCGCCCTCGCCGGCCTATTGGGCCTTCACCTTCGGCCTGACGGCGCTGGCCACGGCGAGCCTGCAACTGGTGGTGCGCGGGGAAACCGGCGCGCTGGCGATGCTGGCGCCGTTCCTGCTGGCGCTGGCGACGGGGGTGGTCGCGCTCACCTCCGCGCACAGCCTCTGGCAATTGCTGCGCGGTCGGCTGCTGCCCAAGGCACCGTGACACGCCGTGACACGCCGCGCGCGGCGCCGCTGGACGGCGGCCGAGGCGAGGGCTAGACCGCTGGCATGCGGCCCGCGCTTCTCATTTTCGACTGCGACGGCGTGCTGATCGACAGCGAGCTGCTCGCTGCCCGCGCGCTGATCGACGCGCTTGCCGGTCACGGCGTCGCCGTCGACCTGGGTTTTGTCGCGCGCCATTTCATCGGCCGGGCGCAGGGCGCGATCCGCACCGAGGTGACGGCACGTTTCGGCGTTGAACTGCCTGGGGACTTCGAGGAGGCCTATCGCCACCGGCTGCTCGCCTCCTTCGAGGCTGGCCTCAAGCCTGTCGCGGGCGCGGTCGAGGCGCTGGCCGCGCTCGATGTGCCGTTCTGCCTCGCCACTTCGTCGAGCCCGCCGCGCCTTGCCGCCTCGCTCCGTCTCGTCGGGCTCGAGCGCGTATTTGCCGGTCGGGCCTTCACCGCCGCCGAGGTCGCGCGCGGCAAGCCGGCGCCGGACCTGTTCCTGCATGCCGCCGCGCGGATGGGCGCGGCGCCGGCATCGTGCGTGGTGGTGGAAGACAGTGCGCCGGGGGTGATGGCGGGGCTTGCCGCCGGCATGGAGGTTTGGCATTTCACCGGCGGCGGGCATTTCGCCGCGATGGACCTGCCCTTGCCCGCCGGAACCCTGCCTCACCGGCACTTCGACAGCTTCGCCTCGCTGCGGGCGGCGAGGGCCGACCTTTTTCACGCGCCGGCCGGCGCCGCGGACCCGACACCAGCATGACCAGCGAGCCCGAAGCCTCGATTGACGACCAGGCCGCCCGCGCCGCCTGGCTCTATTATGTCGGCGGGCTGACGCAGGACCAGATCGCCGCCGAGATGGGGCTGTCGCGCCAGCGGGCACAGCGCCTCGTCAGCCGGGCGGTGGCGGCGGGGCTGATCCATGTGCGGCTCAACCATCATCTGGCGAGCTGTGTCGAGCTGGAAGCGGCGCTGCGCGCGCGGTTCGGGCTGGTGCGCTGCCGGGTGATGCCGGCCCTCGGGCCTTCCCGCGATCCGGTGCGTTCCATCGCGCCGGCGGCGGCGGAGGAAATGGAGCGGGTGCTGGCGGAAGGCACCTCGCGTGTCATCGCGCTCGGCACCGGGCGGGCGCTGCGCGGCATGGTCGACGCGCTGGGGCCGGCGGAAGCGCCGCAGCACCGGCTGGTCTCACTGCTCGGCAATATCGCGCTGGACGGCTCGGCCTCCTATTTCGAGGTCATCATGCGCCTCGCCGAGAAGGTGCGGGCGCCGCATTACCCGATGCCGGTGCCCGTTCTCGTCGACACGGTGGAGGAAAACCGAACGCTGCAGTCGCTCGGCGTCGTGCGCAAGGTGCGCGGGCTGGCGCAGGCGGCGGACGTGACCTTTGTCGGCGTCGGCCAGATGAGCGAGGACGCGCCGCTGCTGACCGACGGCTTCCTTACCCCCGAGGAACTGCACGAGATCCAGAACGCCGGCGCGGCGGGCGAGGTGGCGGGGTGGATCTATGACCGCCAGGGCCGCTATCTCGACCTGGCGCTCAATGCCCGCCTCACCGGGGTGCGGGTGGAGATCGCCACGCCCGAGCGGCCGGTGATCGGCATCGCCGCGGGGGCGGCGAAGATTACGGCGCTGCGGGCGGCGCTGACCTCCGGCATCATCAACGGCCTCGTCACCGACGAGCCCACCGCGGCCGGGATTCTCGCGGGATAAGAGCGCGACCGGCACCGCGCTCCACACGCGCATGTGACACATGTGACGCAACGGCGGCGTGCGGTGGCGCGGCCGGGGGTGCACACTAAGTGCCCAGTATGCCTAATATAATACCAGGATTTGGCGCGCTTTCGACCAAAGGCGGGCCCGATGCTCGCGCTTGCAGCATCGAAATCGCTTGACGCTCGCCGGGGTGCGCGTGAGTATTTGCCCATACGGCGATTATTTGCTCACAGAACGCCGAACGGGAGGAGAGTATGACCATCGCATTCCGCCCCCTCGCGGGTGCCTCGCTGCTGCTTGCCCTGATGGGTTCGGCCTCGGCGCAGACGACCATCACCGTCGCTACCGTGAACAATGGCGACATGATCCGCATGCAGCGCCTGATGCCTGAGTTCAACGCCCAGCACCCCGACATCAAGGTCAACTGGGTGACGCTGGAAGAAAACGTGCTGCGCCAGCGCGTAACCACCGACATCGCCTCCAAGGGCGGCCAGTATGACGTGCTGACCATCGGCAATTACGAAGTGCCGATCTGGGCCAAGCAGGGCTGGCTGATGCCGCTGGAAAATCTCGGCGCCGATTATGACCAGGCCGACCTGCTGCCGCCGGTGGCGCAGGGGCTGACCGTCGACGGCAAGCTGCACGCCGTGCCGTTCTACGCCGAAAGCTCCATGCTGATGTACCGCACCGACCTGCTGGAGAAGGCGGGGCTGAAGATGCCCGAGAATCCCGATTGGGAGTTCATCACCGAAGCGGCCGAGAAGATGACCGACAAGGGTGCCGGCATCTACGGCATCTGTCTGCGCGGCAAGGCCGGCTGGGGCGAGAACATGGCGTTCCTCACCTCGATGAACAATTCCATGGGCGGCGCCTGGTTCGACATGGAGTGGAAGCCGCTCTTCAACGGCCCCGCCTGGAAGAAGACGCTCGATACCTATCTCAACCTGATGAAGAAATACGGCCCGCCCGGTGCTTCCTCCAACGGATTCAATGAGAATCTGGCGCTGTTCCAGACCGGCAAATGCGGCATGTGGATCGACGCCACGGTGGCGGCGTCCTTCATCTCCGATCCGAAGGAATCGCAGGTGGCCGACAAGGTCGGCTTCGCCCCGGCGCCGGTGCGCAAGGGCGGCAGCAATCACGGCAACTGGCTGTGGTCGTGGAACCTCGCCATTCCGGCGACCACTGCCAAGGCCGAAGCCGCCAAGACCTTCGTCGCCTGGGCGACCTCGCCGGCCTATACCAAGCTGGTGGCGGAGAAGGACGGCATCGCCAATGTGCCGCCGGGCACCCGCACCTCGCTCTACAAGAACCCGGAATATCTGAAGGTCGCGCCCTTCGCGCAGATGACGCTGACCGCCATCGAGTCGGCCAACACCCAGAAGCCGTCCGACCAGCCGGTGCCCTATACCGGCGGGCAGTTCGTCGCCATCCCTGAATTCCAGGCGATCGGCACGGCGGTGGGCCAGCAATTCTCCGCCGCCCTCGCCGGCACCGCGACCGCCGACCAGGCGCTCGCCGCCGCGCAGGCGCTCACAACCCGTGAGATGACCCGCGCCGGCTATCCCAAGAAGTAGCGCTCTCGCGGCCGTCGCTCCGGCGAAGGTCGGCCCGCTTCGCCCGGCGCCCGCCCGCGCCGGGCTGTTTCCCGGCACGGCGTGGGTGTCTCCCGCTTCCGCGCCGTGCCGGGACTTCCCACCCGTGGCGGGTTCGCGCGGTGGCACGGCGCCGGACGCGCCCTTATCTCGCTTTTCCGTTCCCCCGAGCCCCGGCGCCCGCGCCGCAGGCCGCTCGGTCAAGGGAGACCCACATGGCGACACAAGCCTCGCGCATGGCCGGCCGGCTGATGCTCTCCCCGGCGGTGCTGCTGCTGTTCCTCTGGATGATCGTGCCGCTGGGCATGACCATCTACTTCTCCTTCCTGCGCTTCAACTTGCTGATGCCGGGAATGGAGGAGTTCACCGGCTTCGAGAACTACAGCTATTTCTTCACCGACCCCGCCTTCTGGCCGGCGCTGGTCAACACGCTGGTCCTGGTGCTGGGCGTGCTGGCGATCACGGTGATCGGCGGCGTGGCGCTGGCTGTGCTGCTCGACCAGCCGATGTGGGGGCAGGGGATGGTGCGCATCCTCGTCATCGCACCCTTCTTCGTCATGCCGAGCGTGTCGGCGCTGGTGTGGAAGAACATGCTGATGAACCCGGTGAACGGGCTGTTCGCGGCGCTGGCGCGCGGGCTCGGCCTGCCGCCCATCGACTTCTTCGCCACGGCGCCGCTCGCCTCCATCACCGCCATCGTCGCCTGGCAATGGCTGCCCTTCGCGACGCTGATCCTGTTCACCGCGCTGCAGAGCCTCGACCGCGAGCAGATGGAAGCGGCGGAGATGGATGGCGCCGGTCCGGTCTGGCGCTTCATTCACCTCACTTTGCCGCATCTGATGCGGGCGATGACGGTTGTGGTGCTGATCCAGACCATCTTCCTGCTGTCGGTCTTCGCCGAAATCCTCGTCACCACCAATGGCGGACCGGGTACGGCCTCCACCACGCTGACCTTCCTCGTCTACATGCAGTCCATGCTGCAGTTCGATGTCGGCCTCGGCTCGGCCGGCGGCATCGTCGCGGTTCTTCTCGCCAATATCGTCGCGATCTTCCTGATGCGGATGATCGGCAAGAATCTGGAGGCATGAGATGGCACGCGAGGTCTCGAAAGGCCGCAAGGCCGCCGTCACCCTCCTCGCCTGGGGCGTGGCGCTGCTGATCTTCTTCCCCATCCTGTGGACCTTCCTCACCTCGTTCAAGACCGAGGGCGAGGCTATCAACGCGCACCCGTCCTTCCTGTTCTTCGACTGGACGCTGGAAAACTACGAGACGGTCAACCAGCGCTCCGACTATCTCGCGCATTTCTGGAACTCGGTGGTGATCTCGCTCGGCTCAACCTTGCTCGGCCTCATCATCGCCGTGCCGGCGGCGTGGTCCATGGCCTTCGTGCCGGGCAAGCGCACCAAGGACCTCCTGATGTGGATGCTGTCCACCAAGATGCTGCCGGCGGTGGGCGTGCTGGTGCCGCTCTATCTGCTCGCCCGCGATACCGGGCTACTGGACACCAAGACCGGCCTGGTCATCGTGCTCACAATGGTGAACCTGCCGATCATCGTGTGGATGCTCTACACCTACTTCAAGGAAATCCCCGGCGAGATCCTGGAAGCCGCGCGGATGGACGGGGCCAGCCTGTCCTCGGAAATCCTCTATGTACTGACACCCATGGCGGTGCCGGGCATCGCCTCGACGCTGCTGCTCAACGTCATCCTCGCCTGGAACGAGAGCTTCTGGACGTTGAACCTGACGGCGGCCAACGCCGCGCCGCTCACCGCTTTCATCGCCAGCTATTCGAGCCCGGAAGGGCTGTTTTACGCCAAGCTGTCCGCGGCCAGCACCATGGCCATCGCGCCCATCATGATCCTGGGCTGGTTCAGCCAGAAGCAGCTCGTGCGCGGGCTGACCTTCGGCGCCGTGAAATAGGGAGAGTCCCATGGGCGAGATCGTTCTTTCCGAGGTCCGCAAATCTTTCGGCGGCGTGTCGATCATCCAGGGGATCGACCTCGTCATTCCCGATGGCGAGTTCGTGGTGTTCGTCGGCCCCTCCGGCTGCGGCAAGTCCACCCTGCTGCGCCTGATCGCCGGGCTGGAGGATACTTCCTCCGGCACCATCTCCATCGACGGCAAGGACGCGACAAAGCTGCCGCCGGCGCGGCGTGGCCTCGCCATGGTGTTCCAGAGCTACGCGCTCTACCCGCATATGAGCGTGGCCAAGAACATCGCCTTCCCGCTGCGCATGGCCGGGGCCTCGGCCGAGGAGCAGGCGCGCAAGGTCGAGGCGGCGGCGAAGGTGCTGAACCTCACGCCTTATCTCGACCGCAAGCCGAGCCAGCTTTCCGGCGGCCAGCGCCAGCGCGTCGCCATCGGCCGCGCCATTGTCCGCGAGCCGGCGGCGTTCCTGTTCGACGAGCCGCTGTCCAATCTCGACGCGGCGCTGCGCGTTTCCATGCGGCAGGAAATCTCCGAACTGCACCAGACGCTGAAGACGACGATGATCTACGTCACCCACGACCAGGTGGAGGCCATGACCATGGCCGACCGCATCGTGGTGCTGAATGCCGGCCGCATCGAGCAGGTCGGCAGCCCGCTGGAGCTTTACCGCTCCCCCGCCAACCTGTTCGTCGCCGGCTTCATCGGCAGCCCGAAGATGAACCTGATCGAGGGCGCGGAGGCACAGAAGCATGGCGCACACACGCTCGGCATCCGCCCGGAACATATCGACCTCGCCGAAGAAGGGCCGTGGAAGGGCATGGTGGGGCTGTGCGAGCATCTCGGCTCCGACACCTTCCTCAAGGTTGAGGTCGAGGGCGTCGGTCAGATCAATGTCCGCGTCGGCGGCGATGTGCCACTGCGCCATGGCGCGCAAGTGAGCCTCGCCCCGCAGGCGGACAAGCTCCACCGCTTCGATGCCGCCGGCAAGGCGCTCGCGGCCCCTGCGCCGGCCGGCTGAGCGTCCGCCGCCTTCGCCCCCTCGATCACGGCCGGTCGCCGGCCGCGCCTTCAACGTCGCCCGCTTCAGCGGTGCGACAAGCGGAAGACCTGAGAGATGACGACCCCCGCCCATCCGCCTGCCGCCGCCGCGCTGCCCGCCTATGACCGTGCCCGCCTGACGCCGGGCATCGTTCATATCGGCCTCGGCAATTTCCACCGCGCCCATCAGGCCGTCTATCTCGACGACCTGTTCGCGCGTGGCGAGGGCCATGACTGGGCGATCATCGGCGCCGGCGTGCGCCCGGCCGATGCGGCGATGCGCGACGCGCTAAAGGCGCAGGACTGCCTCTCCACCGTCATTGAACTCGATCCGACCGGCCGGCGCGCCCGGCGCATCGGCGCGATGATCGACTTTCTGCCCGTCGAGCGCGGCAATGGCGCGCTCATCGCCGCTATGGCGAAGCCGGAAATCCGCATCGTCAGCCTCACCGTGACCGAGGGCGGCTATTTCATGGATTCGGCCGGAAGGCTTGATACGGGCGCGCCGGATATCCAGGCCGATGCCGCCCATCCCGAGGCGCCGGACACCGCGTTCGGCGCCATCCTCGCCGCGTTGAAGCGCCGTCGCGCCGCCGGCGTGCCGCCCTTCACCGTGATGTCCTGCGACAACCTTCCCGGCAATGGCCATGTGACGCGGCAGGTGGTGGTGGGGTTGGCGCGGCTCGCCGATCCCGCTTTCGCCGACTGGGTGGAGGCGCATGTCGCTTTCCCGAACGGGATGGTCGACCGCATCACCCCTGCCACCGGCGAGCGCGAGCGTGCCATGGCGGCGGCGTTCGGGCTCGACGATCCGGTGCCGGTGACGTGCGAACCGTTCCGCCAATGGGTGCTGGAGGATCATTTCCCCGCCGGGCGTCCGGCGCTGGAGAAGGTCGGCGTCGTCTTCACCGAGCATGTCCACGCCTATGAGGCGATGAAGATCCGCATCCTCAATGGCGGCCACGCCATCATCGCCTATCCCGGCGGGCTGATGGATGTCGATCTCGTGCATGAGGCGATGGAGCAACCCCTCATCTCCGCCTTTCTCGACAAGGTGGAGCGCGAGGAGATCATCCCCATCGTTCCCCCGGTGCCGGACACCGACCTCGCCGCCTATTACGCCGTCATCCGCGAGCGCTTCGCCAACCCGGAGGTGGCGGACACGGTGCGCCGGCTCTGCCTCGACGGTTCCAACCGCCAGCCGAAATTCATCGTGCCCTCGATCCGCGACAACCGTGCCGCCGGGCGGCTGCCCCTGGGGCTGATCCTCGAATCCGCCCTGTGGTGCCGCTACTGCGCCGGGACGAGCGACAGCGGGGCGGTGATCGCGCCGAACGACCCGAACTGGTCGGAACTGACGATCCGCGCGCAGCAGGCGAAGGCGGATCCGGGCGTCTGGCTCGCCATGAGCGAGGTCTATGGCGATCTCGCAAGTGATCCTGAGGTCGTTGTGGCTTTCGCCCAGGCGCTGCGCGCGCTATGGGCGAAGGGCGCCCGCGCGGTCCTTGCCGACTATCTCGCGGGTTAGTTCCAACGCTGTCCGAGGTCGTCCATGTCCATGCCCGCCCCGCCCGCCGCGCCGGTTCTGCTCTGTGCCGGCGAGGCGCTCATCGACATGGTGCCGCGTGCGACCCCGGAGGGGCAGGCTTTCCTGCCGCTGCCCGGCGGAGCGGTGTTCAACACCGCGATCGCCGCGGCCCGGCTCGGCGTGGCGACGGCCTTCTGGTACGGCCTGTCGAGCGACATGTTCGGCGCGCAACTGCGCGCGGCGCTCGATGCGGCGGGGGCCGATGCCAGCCTTTGCCCGCCGCTCGACCGGCCCTCGACGCTCGCCTTCGTGACCTTGGTCGAGGGGCAGGCGCGCTATCTCTTTCTCGATGAGAACACCGCCGGGCGCCTGCTCACTCCGGCCGACCTTCCCGATCTGCCGGACGAGGTCGGCGTGCTGTTCTTCGGCGGCATCAGCCTGGTGAATGAGCCGGTGGGCTCGGCCATGGAGGCGCTGGCGGCGCGCACGGCGGCGGACGGCACGGGGCGGCTGATCATGCTCGATCCCAATATCCGCCCCGGCTTCATCCGCGATGAGGTGGCCTGTCGTGCCCGCCTTTTCCGCCTGATTGCGCTCAGCCATGTGGTGAAGCTCTCCGACGAAGACCTGTTCTGGCTTACCGGACCGGGCGAGATCGCCACCCAGGCCGAGCGCATCCGCGCCATGGGGCCGCGCCTCGTGCTCGTCACGCTCGGTGCCAAGGGCGCGCGCGGTTTCGGCGAGGGCGCCGAGGTCGCGGTGCCGGGCGAGGCGGTGACCGTGGCCGACACAGTCGGGGCCGGTGACACGTTCAATGCCGGCTTCCTCTGCGCGCTGATCGAGCGGGGGCTGGCGCGGCCGGACGCGCTGGCGGGCCTCGGCGCACCGGAGCTTGAGGCCGCGCTCGGCTTCGCCGTCCGGGCGGCTGCGGTGTCGGTGACGCGCGTCGGCGCCAATCCACCCTGGCGCCACGAAATGGCGACGGGCTGACGGGCGCGCTCTCCGGAACCCCCAGCCCTGGCCGGCGTTGGCCCGGACAGGCAAATGGGAGGAGAGTTCCATGACCCCCAGCCAGATAAGCTTCGCCATCGCCGACCCCACGACGCCCGGTACACCCGGCGTGCCGCCCATGCCGGACATGCCGCCGACGCCCGATCCGGCCCCGATCCGTGACCCGGTGCAGCCGCCGGTGCACGATCCTGACGTTCCCGGCATTCGCGATCCCATTCCCCCGGATGTGAGCGATCCATGGCCGGCGCCGCCTCCGCCGCGCCGCGCAGCGGCGACGCTGGCCGCAAGCCCACCCCGCGAGCCGCCTTTGGACCGGCCTCAGCCCGGCATCGACGAACCGACGCTTCCGCCCGACCAGGATCCCGACATCACGCCGGAGATTGAAGAGCCGCTCGACGAGCCGAACGCGCCGCCTGTCGACCTGCCGCCGCGCGATCCGGCTCCGGCGCCGATGTAACGGCCGCGCGGCCGGTTTCTTTCCCAGAGATGTGGAACGGTGCAGCCGATGGGGTGTTCACCGTTTGGAGCGCGGACGAAAGCTTCCGCGCGCGGCGCCAATTAACGAATGTCGCCTATGTTACCTTTGAAAAAGGAGGAAAATACCATGGGTTTGTTCTCCAAGGACATCAAGACGATGGATGATCTCTTCGTCCATACCCTTCGCGACATCTATTACGCGGAAAAGAAGATCGCTTCGTCTCTCCCCAACATGATCGAGAAGGCGACCGATCCGCAGCTCAAGGCCGGCTTCAAGCAGCACCTGTCCGAAACCGAGGGGCACATCCTCCGCGTCGAGGAGGTGTTCAAGATGCACGGCGTGGAAGCCAAGGCGGTCACCTGCCCTGCAATCGACGGCATCATCGACGAAGCCGAGGAGGTTTCCGGCGAGGTGGCGGACAAGCAGGTCCTCGACGCCGCACTGATCGCTGCTGCCCAGGCGGTGGAACATTACGAGATGACCCGCTACGGCACGCTGGTGGCCTGGGCCAAGCTGCTGGGCCGTCCCGACTGCGCCAGCGTGCTCTCCAAGAACCTCGAAGAGGAAAAGAGCACCGACGCCAAGCTCACCAAGCTGGCGGATGCGCAGGTGAACCGGCACGCAGCCGAGTAACGGCCGAGCGCGAGAGCGCGAGGGAGGTTTTCATGCCGGCGAAATCCAAGGCTCAGCAGAAGGCCGCTGGCGCGGCCCTTTCGGCCAAGCGCGGCGAGACGAAGAAGAGCGAGCTGCAGGGCGCCTCGAAGTCGATGGAGACATCCATGACCGAGAGGGAGCTTGAGGAGCTTGCCAGCACCAAGCGCAAGGGCAAGCCTGAGCATGTGTGATCTGGCGGCCCGGATGAGGCACGGCGGCGGCGAGGGGAACCCTCGGCGCCGCCGTCGCGTTTAAGGCGCGCCCAACGGGAAAGGCAGATGTCGATCACGCGATCCAGAAGCGGCAAGCCGCAGCGTTCACTGTTCACGCGGTTCTCACAATGGGTGGCCGCCCAGGCCGGGCGACCGGGCGTCTTCGCCGCAGCGGCCGGGCTGATTGTCGTGTGGGGGCTGACCGGCCCCTTTGTCGGCTTCGGCGACACCTGGCAGTTGATCATCAACACATCGACGACCATCATCACTTTCCTCATGGTGTTCGTGATCCAGAACAGCCAGAACCGCGACACCGCCGCGCTGCATATCAAGATCGACGAACTGATCGCCCGCACCGAGGGCACGCGGCATGTGCTGCTCGACCTCGAAGAACTGGACGACACGGCGCTGGAGAAAATCCGCGCCGACTATGAGCAACTCGCCCGCCATGCGCGCGAGAAGGGCGAGCGCGAGGAGCTGGCGAGGAAGGCCGGCGCCTGACGCCCGTGTTCAGTCTTTCGCGGCTTTCTTCGCGGCGCGGCGTTCCGCTTTGACGCTGCCGTCCGAGCGGGATCGGTTGGTAAAGCGCGCATTGCCGAGGCCGGTGCCGATGGTCAGGGCGCCCCAATGGCGGACATCTTGCATGAACGGCACTTCGCTCAGCCCCTGCACCACGGCGTCATTGTGCATCAGCACCGTCGTTTCATTGCCGCCAATGGAGGGAATCGCCTGCCACAGCGCCGCCGGCAGGTGAAAGCGGGCGCTTTCCCAATTGCCCGGCAGATTCTGGGCACCGTTCTCGATCGAACCGTCGCCGGCGATGGAACCGGGGCAGCCGACGCCAATGAAGGGGGCGAGGCGCAGCTCGTGCTTGTCGGCGTCCGCTATCAGCTTTTCCAACATTCCGACAAGCCGGGCGATGGCTGCCTCCCGCCCCGGGTCTTCGTCGCCATGGCGCCATAGTTCGAAGCTGCGGACCCGGGCCTTCGACAGGTCTTCTTCCTTGTCGAGGTTCAGCTTGACGATGCCGCAGCGTATATTGGTGCCGCCAATGTCGACCGCGAGAATGTGATCGAAGCTAGCGAACATCCAGCTTGGGGCGAGATGGGCGGCGCCGATGAGCCCGGCTTCATCGGGATCGTGGCGGATCGGGCGTATCTCGATCTTCAATCCCGACTCGCGCGCAAGCAGTTCGGTCCGGGCGACGGCGATTTCGGCGAAGCGGCCCGCCTTAAGCCCGCCGCCGATGACGATGCGCTCGGTGTCGCGCCACTCCTTGGTGCGCAGAAAGCGGCGCACGACGGCGAAGAGTTCCTGCGCATATTCCTCGATGGCGCTGTGGATGATGGCCTGTTCGTGTGGCTTTCCCTCGGTCAGCGCCTGGTCGATCGTGTTTTTCGACAGCTCGGCCGTGGGTGTTTCGCCGAGCACGGACAATTTGCGGTCGCCGAGGTCGCGCCAGCGGTCGAAGATTTCGAAGAACGCCGCGCGCCGGGCACGGTCGCCGACAAAGCCGTTGTCGTCGCGCAACTGGGCATTGAAGGCGTCGACCGTGACGCTCGTCAGTGTCGCCGCGCCATGTACCGCGACATCGGGCGGCATCCGAGGGGTGGTGTCCGCCTTTTCCCTGCGTGCCGCTGATTTCGCCATGAATCCCGCTCCCCGTCTGTACCGCGTTCGGAGAGAACGACGGACGGGGAGGGGGCGTTCCATTCAGCCGGCGGGAAAGCTCAGCTCCTTTTGCGCCGGCTGGCGGGCGCAGGCGCGACCGGCTCAGGTGCCGGTGCGGCCTCCGCCGTCTTGGCGCCCTTGGCTTTCGGCGTCTTGGCTTTCGGCGTTGCCGGGGCTGTCACCGTCTCGGCCGCCGGCACGCTCGCGGCTGCCTTGGCGGGGCCGCGCTTGGCAGCGGCTGGAAGCGCGGCGGGAGGGGTGTCGGCGGCGGGAATGTCCTCTGCCGAGGCCGGCTCGGCTTGCGTGCCATTCTGCGCCGCGGCATCTTCGCTCAGCACGATGTCCACCGCGCGGAACCAGTGTTCCCCGTCACGCCCGTGGGCATAGCCGTCCTGTTCCCACAGCCGGTACGCCCATTCACGGATACGCTGTTCTCGATTGGTCATGTGGTCCCCCGCGTCAGATCGTCATGCCAGCGTGAACCCATAGGCACCGCTTCGCTATCGCAAAGGTGTCGCAGGCGCATGAAAAGCGGAAGACGGAACATGAGTTGGGCGCTTCACGTTGCGGCGACAGGGGGCACCGCGCCGTGTTTTCAGTCGCGCAGGCCTCGATAGGCGCCCTGCAGCGCTTCGAAGGCGCCGAATCGCCGCTCATGCCAGCCGCGAGTCGCGGGGTCGGGCGCGTAGACAACCTCGATTTCCGACATGGCCGCCATGGCGCCGGCGAAGCTGTCATAGCGGCCGGCGGCCACGGCGCCGAGAATCGCCGAGCCCAGCAGCACCGGCTCCGGCGCGGCGGTGGCGGCGACATCGACCTGCGCGGCATCGGCCAGCACCTGGCGCACCAGCGCGCTCTGGCCGGCGCCGCCGGAGATGACGACCATCTGCGTGCGCGCGCCCTTGGCGGCCTGCGCGTCCAGAATCTGCCGCAGCCCATAGCCGATGCCGGCCAGCCCGGCCATATAGAGGCCGACGATGCTGTCCAGCCCCTCATCCATGCCGAGCCCGGCCACGATTCCGCGCGCCAGATGGTCGGCGAAGGGGGCGCGGTTGCCGAGGAATTCCGGCACGACGTGCAGCGTGCCGACGAGAGCAGCGATTGAGGCAGCGCCGCCCGCCGCCTCGGCGCGACGCGCAAGCCAGACATTGAGGCTCTGTCCCGCCGCCCGCGCCAGCTCGGCGGCCTGCGGAGCCGCCGGGTGCAGGCGCACCAGCCGGTCGATGGCGGCGCCAGCGGCGGACTGACCGCCTTCATTGAGCCAGAAATCCGGCACCATGGCGGAGTAATAGGGCCCCCACACGCCGGGCACGAAGGCTGGTTCCGGCGTGGTCAGCAGGGTGCAGGCGGAGGTGCCGAAGACATAGGCCATGCGGCTGAGCACATCGCCGCTGCCGCCGCGCGCACCCACCGTGCCGATGCCGCCGGCATGGGCGTCGATCAGCCCCGCCGCCACGGCGGTGCCCGGCGCGAGGCCGAGTTCGTCGGCCGCCTCGACCGTCAGCCCGGCACCGAGCGGCGTGCCGGCGGCGACGATCTCGGTCCCGATACGGGCAAACCCCTCATCGGCCAGCGCGCCGAGGCCGATCTTGCGGAAATAGCTCTCGTCCCAGCGCTGTTCGTGGGCGAGATAGGTCCATTTGCAGGTGACGGTGCAGACCGAGCGGGCGAGGCTGCCGGTGGCCTTCCAGGTGAGGAAGTCGGCGAGGTCGAGAAACTGCCAGGCACCGGCGAAGGTGGCGGGGAGTTCCTCGCTCAGCCACAGCAGCTTGGGCGTCTCCATCTCCGGCGAAATGGTGCCGCCGACATAGTCCAGCACCGGGCTGCCGAGCGCATTGATGCGGTCGGCCTGGCCGGTGGCGCGGTGGTCCATCCACACGATGATGTTGCGGGCGGGATCGCTGTGCCTGCCGACGGGGAGGGGGCGCCCCTCCGGCCCCAGCACCACAAGCGAACAGGTGGCGTCGAAGCCGATGCCGGCAATGTCTTGCGGCGCCAGCCCGGCAGCTTCCCGCGCTTCCCGGACGCAGGCGCAGACACAGGCCCAGATATCGTCGCTCGACTGCTCGACGATATCCCCTGCCTCCTTCCACATGCGGATGTCGCGCTTGGCGACGGCGAGCTGCTGCCCGTCCGCATCGAAAATGCCGGCGCGCACGCTGCCCGTGCCGACATCGATTCCCGCGAAGCATCCGCCCATGGCCTAGAGGTCCGTTCCGTTCGGCACGATCACCAGATCGCGTATGGTCACGTTACGCGGGCGGGTCAGCATGAAGATGACGCAGTCCGCCACTTCCTTTGCTTCCATCAGGGCCCCGGAGGCAAGAGCCTCGTCGAGCTTGGCCTGCGGCCAGTCCTTGATGAGCGCGGTAACGACTGGCCCGGGCAGAACCGCGCCGACGCGGATGCCGTGCTTGGCCACCTGCCGCCGTGTGGTGTGGACGAAGGCCTGCACGGCGAATTTCGAGGCGGTGTAGATCGGCTCCCACACCACGGGCACGACGCCGGCGATGGAGGAGGTGAACAGCACGTCGCCGCTCCCGCGTTCCACCATATGCGGCAGCACCGCCTGCACGGTGCGGAAGGCGGCGTTGATGTTGAGGTTCAGCACCCGGTCCCACACGTCGGGGTCGCCTTCCACCACATCGCCGCCGATATAGGCGCCGGCATTGGCGTGGAAGATGTCGAGCTGGCCGCATTTTTCGAGGATCTGCGGCAGCATGGTGGCGACGCTCGCGGGGTCGAGCAGGTCGACCACGACCGGCACCGCTTTCGGGCCGAGCTCCTTGCAAAGCGCGGTGAGCGTGTCGGCGGCGCGGTCGACCAGGGCGACGGTCGCGCCCTCACTGAGCATGGCGCGGGCGCATTCGAGCCCGATGCCCGAGGCTGCGCCGGTGATGGCCGCCACCTTGCCTTCAAGACGGTTTGCCATGGAAACTCCGATGAGTTGGGAGACACCCGGTTGACGGGCGGAAGAAGCCTGCCGCACCCCTCTCCCCGTCGGCGAGAGGGGGCAGGTCGACGCTTTAACCCGGCATCACGATTTGCAGCTTCACGTCGGTCGGCAGGCCCTTGGCGGCGCGGTCGAACGCCTCGATGCTGCGGGCGAAGTCGAAGGTCTCGGAGATCAGTGGCTTGAGGTCGACCTTGCCGGAGGCGATGAGATTCACCGCGCGGTCGAAATTATTGGCGTAGCGGAACACGGTCTCGATCCGCGCTTCCTTGATGATCGCCGCCGCCACGTCGAATTTGGTCGTCTCCACCGGCATGCCGATCAGCACCAGCGTGCCGCCGGGGCGCACAATGTCGAAAATGCCCTCATAGGCGCGCGGCGAACCGCTGGCCTCGAACACCACATCGGCGCCCCAGCCCTCGGTCTCCTCGGCGATCACCTCGGCCAAGGGGCGCTCGGTGATGTTGACCGGGTGAACGCCCGGATACTGGCCGGCAATGGCGAGCTTCGGCGCGGAAAGATCGGAGATGTAGACGCGCGAGCAGCCGCCAGCCAGCGCGGCGAGCGCGGTCATGATGCCGATCGGGCCGCAGCCGATGACGACGGCCACATCGCCCGGGGTGATGCGGGCGCGGGTCGCCGCCTGCAGGCCGACGGCGAAGGGTTCCACCATCGCGCCTTCGGCGAAGGAGACATTCGCCGGCAGCTTATAGGTGAAGGCGGCGGGGTGGACCACCTCGGGGGTCAGCACGCCATGGATCGGCGGCGTCGCCCAGAACCGCACATCCGGGTCGACATTGTAGATGCCGAGCTTGGTGGCGCGCGAATTCATGTTCGGCACGCCCGGCTCCATGCAGACCCGGTCGCCGACCTTGAGGTTCTTCACATTGGCGCCGACCGCCGTGACCGTGCCGGCCGCCTCATGGCCGAGCACCATGGGTTCGCGCACGATGAAGGAGCCGATGGCGCCGTGGGTGTAGTAATGCACGTCGCTGCCGCAGACGCCGACCGTGTGGATGGAAATCTTCACGTCGTCCGGGCCGACCTCGAGCGGGAGGTCGATGTCGCGAAGGGCAAGTTCGCCCTTCTTTTCGAGAACCAGTGCCTGCACCATGGGGCGTGTCCTGCTGGAGTGTGCCGTCGCCGGGGCGCTCAGAGCGCAAGGCCGGCGGCGTCGAAGAGATAGATGTGGGTGGGGTCGATGCCGAGGGTGAGCGCGTCCCCTGGCTTGAGGTTCGGCCGGCCGGCGGTGAGGGCGATGATCGGCTCGCCCTCGGAGCGGGCATAGAGCTGGGTGGAGCCGCCGAGGCTCTCGGCGAAATCGAGGGTGAGTGCCAGCACCGGGTTGGCGGCCCCGACCGTGAGATGTTCCGGCCGCAGCCCCACCGTCACCGCCGCCCCGACCTTTGTGCGCGCGGCGGCCGGTGTGTCCAGCGTCAGCGTGCCGCCGGCGAAGGTCGGGTGCGCCAAAGTGAGCGTGTTGCCCGCGATCGACGCCACCTTGGCGTTTATGAAGTTCATCTTCGGCGAACCGATGAAGCCGGCGACGAAGGTGTTGGCGGGGGTGTCGTAAAGCTCGGTCGGCGAGCCGATCTGCTCGACGAGGCCGGCGCGCAGCACCACGATACGGTCGGCCAGCGTCATCGCCTCCACCTGGTCATGGGTGACATAGACCATGGTGGCGCCGAGCGAGCGGTGCAGCTTGGCGATTTCGACGCGCATCTGCGAGCGCAGTTCCGCGTCGAGGTTCGACAGCGGTTCGTCGAACAGGAACAGCTTGGGGTGGCGGACGATGGAGCGGCCGATGGCGACACGCTGGCGCTGACCGCCGGAAAGGGCGCGCGGCTTGCGCTCCAGCAGCGCTTCGAGCTGCAGGATGCGCGCGGCCTCCAGCACCTGCGCCTTGATCTCGGCCTCCGGCTTCTTCGCCATGCGCAGGCCGAAGGCCATGTTCTCGAACACGCTCATATGCGGGTAGAGCGCATAGGACTGGAACACCATGGAGACCTCGCGCTTCGCGGGCTCCTCATAGGTGACGTCGCGGCCGTCAATGTAGAGTTCGCCCGAACTGACATCCTCCAGCCCCGCGATCATGCGCAGCAGGGTGGACTTGCCGCAGCCCGAGGGACCGACGAACACCACGAACTCGCCCTTCTCGGCGGCGAAGCTGACGCCCTTGATGACGGCGGCGTCGCCGTAGTTCTTCTTGATGTTGTCCAGTCGCAGGAAGCTCATCATACAGTCTCCAGAGTGGCCGGCCGCGAGGGTCCGGCGGCCGTCCATCAGTCCTTGAGCAGCGCCGAGGCGCAGCCTTCGTCCGTCACCAACCGTTTCACATAGCCCGCGCGCAGGATCGCCCGCACGATCGGCACCTTGTAGAGCCCGCCCGAGGCGAGGATCGAGTGGCGCACCGGCTTCACCTCATGCGGGGCCAGCGACAGCACGCGCTCGTTCAGAGGGTGGTCCACCGGGCGCCCGTCGGCGTCGAGGAACATGCCGAGCAGATCGCCCACCGCGCCGGCGGCGCGCAGGCTGTCGATGTTCTCGGAGACGGTCTGCGTCTGCACCAGCAGGGAGCGGGTCGTCATGTCACCGCAGGAGAGCAGCGCCACGTCGACCGTCCGCGCCCGGCGCATGGTCTCGCTGATCCCATGGTGCGAGAGCAGCATGGTGCGGCTCTCGGGCGTCGGGAAATAGAGCGGGGCGGCGAGATAGTAGCATTCGGCGGAGATGGCGCGGGCATAGCCGGTCGCCACCTCGAAGGTGCTGGAGCCCGAGCCGCGGGTCAGCCCGCCCATGACCGAGGTTACCCAGCTTTCCGCCATCGGGCGGGCGGTGATGCGCTTGAGCCCGGCGGCGAGCGTCTTGCCCCAGCCGACACCGAGGCCCATGCCATTTTCCAGCAGCGTGTCGAGCATGCCGCCAGCGGCTTCGCCGATGACGCGCTGCTGCTCGGCCTCGTCGGGGAGGGATGGCACAACGGTGACTTGTTCCAGCCCATACTCGGCCTTCAGCTTCTGCTCGGCCTCGATGCAATCGGCCATGGGCAGGCGGATGTCGATGAACACCGAGCCGTCGGAGCGCACCTGACCAAGAATCTTGTTGGTGCGCAGTCGCGTGAGGCCGAGCTGGTCGGCGATTTCCTGCTGGGTCAGGCCGCCGATGTAATAGAGCCAGGCGACCCGCGCACGGATTTGCGCCGCCTCCATCTCCTGCGTGCCCACCGGCCTGCCGCGCTCGCGCCCGCCCCCGTTCATCGCCGGTGCCTATGCGAGAGCGAGCTTGAGGCGCGCGCAGCTTGTCTCCAGCGCGGCGAGGATGGTGCGGCTGTCTTCTTCGAAGGGATAGAACACTTCGAGGAACACCGGGCAGGTGTCGGTGCCGGTGCGCCGCAGCAGGGCGGCGGCCTCCAGCGGATCGACCTTGCCGGGCACGGTGAAGTCCCAATGGCGGTCGAAGGCGAAGTCGGTCTGCTGGATGTGAACGGCGGTGGTGACGTCGGCGAGGTCCCGCAGCCAGGTTTCCATGCCGCCGGTCACGTCGCCATAGAGCGGCGCGAAGGTGGCGTGGCCCCAGTCGATGCAGAGGCGCCATGGCACCGCGCTGTGGGCCACGTCGTTCATCATCTGCCGGGCCTGGGCGATGGTCCATGGCCATTCGCGACGCAGCGGCGTCGGCTCGACATAGAGCTCGCTCAGCCCTTCCGCTGCCGCGCGCTCGCCGAGCCGGTGCATGCGCGTGACGAGTTCGGCGTAATCGGCGGAATCGAGGGAGTCGGCCTCGCTGCCATCGAGCCGCGCGGCAAGCGCGCCAAGCGGCCCGCCGACGCGGGGAATGCCGGCCAGCGCGGCGAAGCGATAGGCACGGCCGAGCCAGTATTCGGCGTAGTTGCGCACCGCCGGATCGGGATGCAGGAGCTGGTTGAAGCTGTAATGAGCGAGGCCGATGAAGGCGCTGTGGATGGTGAGCCCCGCCGACTCGGCCGCGCGCCGCACCTCGGCCGCATGGCGGTCGACAATGGCGTCCGGCCACATGGGATCGACGAGGTCGAAAGAGAACTGCACGAGATCGAGGCCGAGCCGCTCGCGCACAACGGCGGTCCACAGCTCCGGCGTGATCCAGCGCTTGGTACAGAAGCCGAGATTGATGCCGAAGCGGATCGGTGCGGGGGCGTTGCTCACTTCGTCGCTCCCATGGTCAGGCCGCGCACCATGTGCCGGGAGACGATGAGCGCGAAGATGGTAACGGGCAGCACGATGACGGTGCCGGTGGCCATGATCTTGCCCCAGGGCAGCTCATAGCCCGACATGAAGCTGGTGGCGACAACCGGTGCGGTCTGCACGTTGCGGCGGGTCAGCACCAGCGCATAGAGCAGCTCGTTCCAGGAGAAAATGAAGGAGAAGATGGCCGACACCGCGATGCCCGGCGCGCCGAGCGGCAGGTAGATCTTGCGGAAGATGGTGAACTGGCTCGCCCCATCGAGTCGCGCGGCCTGCTCAAGATCCGCCGGGATCGACTTGAACTGATCCGTGACGATCCACACCACGATCGGCAGTTGGAAAGTGAGGTAGATGAGGATCAGCACCAGATGGGTATCGAGCAGCCCGACCTGAATCGCCAGCAGATAGACCGGCAGCGCCAGCACGATCGGGCTGATCATGCGGTTGGAGATGAACCAGAACCAGAGGTCGGACTTGCCGCGGAACTCATAGCGGGCGAGGGCGAAGGCCGCCGGCGCGCCGAGGATGACGGCCAGCAATGTCGAGCAGGTGGCGACGATCAGCGAGTTGATGATGGCGCCGCTGACCTTGGTGTCCGCAAAGATTTCCGCGTAGTTCTGCAGCGTCGGGGTGAAGAACCACACCGGCGGCGAGGACAGGATATCAGCCTGCGTCTTGAAGCTGGCCGACACCATCCAGAAGAACGGAAACAGCGTGAAGATAACCACGGCAGTCAGGCCGAGGGCGTGAAGCAGTTTGCCGGACGAGATACGCATCAGTGAACCTCGCGGTAAAGCAGGCGGATATAGAGCCGGCTGATGATGATTGTGAGGATCAGCAAGAGGATCGCCTGCGCCGAAGCGGTGCCGAGATCGAAGATGCGGAAGCCGACGCGCTGGATGTAGATCGAAATGAGATCGGTGGCCGAGCCGGGGCCGCCGCGCGTCATCACGAACACCATGTCGAACAGCTTGAGCACATCCGCCGAGCGCAGGATCATCACCGCGGTGAGGCCGGGCAGCAGATAGGGCAGTTGCACATGCCGCAGCAAAGCCAGCTTTGACGAGGTTTCCAGTCGCGCCGCCTCCTCGATCTCGCCCGGCACCATGGAGAGGCCGGCGAGGAAGATGAGCGCGCAGAACGGCGTCCACTGCCACACATCCATGATGACGATGGCGGCGAAGGCGCCGTCCTGGGTTGACAGCCAGTCTATGGGCCCCAGCCCGAACACGCTCAGGGCCTGGTTGGCCACGCCGAAATCTCTGTTGAAAATCAAGCGCCCGACAAGGCCGACCACGGCATAGGTCGTGGCCAGTGGGACGACCAGTGTGACCCGTGCGAGCGATTTGAGCAGCCCCATGCCGGGCTTGTGCAGCAGCAGGGCGATGGCGAGGCCGAGCGCCACCTGGATCGGCAGCACGGTCACGTAGAACTTGGCGGTGAGGAACAGCGAGGACCAGAAGGTGCTGTCGGTCAGCACGTTCACATAGTTCTCGAAGCCGATGAAGGGAAAACCCTCGCGCGGCCGGGTGATGTTGTAGCGCCGGAACGAGGTGACCAGCGCGAAGATCGTCGGATAGATGCCGATCACGAACAGCGTCAGCACCGCCGGCGCCAGGAACCAGAGCGGCGTCCAGCGTCCATAGCCCCGGTTGGGCCGGCGTTGTGCGGGGGATGTCGCGGTGTCGCTCATGGCGTCTTCCTGTGGTGCCTACCGGGGGAGAAGGGACCCAAGGTCACTCCAGATTCGTATGGTTGGCGCGCATCTGCGCCGGGGTCACGCCCAGCCGGTCGCGCAGGCCGAGGATCAGGATCTCGAACAGCAGATAGAGCGCGCCCTCATAGAGCGAGCCCATCGGCAGAACCGAGGTCGCGGCCGCGCCCTGGTCGCTGGCCATGGTCTGGGCGGGAACGGTGAGCACCCGGTCGGCGCGGGCGGCGGCGGCCCCGCCCGCCTCGGCGGTGACGACGAGGGTGCGGGCGCCGGCGGCGCGCGCCTCGCCCATCAGCGCGGCGACGGTGGAGAAGTCGCCCGGTCCGGCCGACACCACCAGCACGTCGCCGGGGCCGACCGGCGGGGTGGTCATGTCGCCCACCACAGCGGCCTTGAGGCCGAGATGGAACAGGCGCATGGCGAGGCCCTTGACCTGCAGGCCCTCGCGGCCGACGCCGTAGAGCGCGATGCGGTTGGCGCCGGCGAGTTCCGCGATGGCGCCGTCCAGTTCGTCGGCGCGGACCTGGTCGAGGCAGGCGCGGATCTCGTCCAGGGCGCGGGCGTGCAGCGTGGTCATGGCATTGGCTTTCGCAAGCGTCGAGGCCTCGATGGCCTCCGGGCATCGGCATACTGAGAGGCCCGGCAAACGCCAGGCGCCTCAGGATGACGGCGCTTTCGGTTCCTGGAAACGTGCTGTTTCGGTTTTGGGATAAAGGGGGCGGATGCCGCTTCGCGGGTTGCGGCATCCGCCCGGAGGCCGGCGGCGCGGGAGAGAGGCCCCGCCGCCGACTTCAACTCACTGCAGCAGCTTCTTCTTGCCGTCGTAATAGCCTTCCTTGCCGAGGATGGCTTCCATGCGGGTGCCGATCTCCTTGGAACCGCCCTCGACGGTGACTTCACCCAGCATCATCTTGGAACCCCACTCGGCGACGATCTCGGAGATCGCCGGCCAGGCCGGGAAACGGGGACGATACTCGGGAACGCCGGCCTGCCAGGAGGCGACCATCGGCTCGACGAACTTGTACTTCGCCTTGATCTCCGGGTCGTTGTAGACCGCCATGCGGCCCGACACGCCGCCGGCCTCCACATAAGCCTTGGCGATATCTTCCGAGGTCGCCCACTGGATGAACAGCCAGGTGGCCTTCTGCTGCTCGGGGCTCGCCTGCGAGGCGACGGCGAGCGAGAAGCCGCCCAGCGCGGGCAGGCGGCCGGCCGGGCCGGCGGGCTCCGGCGCCACGGCGAGGCAGTCGCCGAGCTTGGAGGTCGCGGGATCGGCGAGGGTGGAATAGAAGGCCGACCATTCGGTGATCATCGCCACCTGGCCCTGCGCCAGCGCGTTCACGGCCTCGGCATGGTCGAAGGAGACGACGCCCGGCGGCATGTACTTCATCAGGTCCTGACGGAAGTTGAGGCCGGTCTGGCTCTCCTTGCTCATCAGGTTGGACTTGAAGTCCTTGTTCAGCAGCGAGCCGCCGAACGGCCACAGGAAGCGCATGAAGCTGTCGGCCGACTGCGTCTCGCCGCGGCGCGACTGCAGGGCATAGGCGTACTGGTTCTTCTCCTTGTCGGTGAGCTTGGGACCGTAGACGGTCATCACCTCTTCCCAGGTCGCCGGCGGCTTGTCGAAGCCGGCTTCCTTGAGCTTGCAGGAATTATAGAACAGCAGGCCGGAATAATTGTCGAAGGGCAGGCCGTAGACCGTGCCGCCCCAGGAGCCGAAGGCTTCCAGCAGCAGCGGGAAGAAGCCGTCGAGCTTCAGGTTCGGGTCGGTGATCGCCTTGTCCTTGGCGAGTTCCTCGACCGGCACGAGCCAGCCATTTTCGGCGAACTCGCCGATCCAGACGAGATCGACCAGCGCCATGGTGAGATCGCCGCGCGAGGTGAAGTTCAGCACTTCCTTCTCGCGGGTGTTCTCATAGGGGACGATTTCGTAATTGACCTTGATGCCGGTCTTCTTCTCGAACTCCGGCAGCAGCTTGATGATGGCGCGATAGCCCGGACGGTCGAGGAAGATGCCGTTGACTTCGGTGCCCTTCAGAGGCTTGGCCGCCTCTTCGAGCCAATCGGCCATCGCCGCGACGGGCATGGCCGCCGTCGCGGCCGCGAGGGCGACGACGCTGGCGCAGATTCTCAATGCACGCTTCATGGTTTCCTCCTGAATTGGCACAGCGCCACGGTGTGGGCGAGGCCGGCACTGGGACGGTTCAAACCGTCTCTCGTCTTGGCGGCGGAGCGGGCCGTTGCCGGCGCTGTCATCCCCCACAAATGTGCCGGACGGGCCGGCCTCAACCTTGCTCCGACGCTTGTCGTGATGCCCGGCGGCGGCGATGGCGGGCGGGCCATCGACAGGGAAAGCGATACATTTGTAATCTGAAATATGCAATAGCATCGACATCGAGCAAGCTGGCCAATGTGCGAGCGTCAACAAGCGTGATGAGGGCAGGATGAACGCGGAGCATGATGATGGAACCGACACGCTGCGCGCCCGGCATGGCTTCGCCGAAACCTTGGCACGCAAGGCCGGGACGCGGGCCCGCCGCTTCTTCCTGCAGCGCGACACGCTGCACCCGGAGCTGAAATCCGCCTCGCAGGACCTCGTCAGCGAGGCGGACCGCAGCATCGAGGCGTGGCTGCGCCAGGCGATTCGGCGGCGCTTCCCCGAGGACGGTATTGTCGGCGAGGAGGAGGCGGCGAGTGAGGGCCGCTCCGGCTTCGTCTGGGTGATCGACCCGATCGACGGCACCATGCCCTTCCTCGTCGGCCAGCCGAACTGGACGGTGTCAATCGGGCTCGCGCGGGGGACGGATCCCGTCGCCGGCGTGATCTACGCGCCGATGCTGCGCGAGCTTTACTCGGCCGTTCTCGGCGGCGGCGCCCGGCTGAATGGGCGGGTGCTGACGATGAACCCGGACTGGACGGTCGCCTCCACCACGACCGGCTTCGGCGCCACGCAGAAGGCGCCGGCGGCGGAGGTCGGGGCCTTTGTCGAGGCGCTGTACCGCGCCGGCGGCGTGCTGTTCCGCGTCGGTTCAGGGGCGTTGATGCTGGCCTATGTGGCGGCGAACCGGCTGGCCGGCTATTACGATCCGACGCTGCATTGCTGGGATTGCTGGGCTGGCATGGTGCTGGTGCGCGAGGCCGGCGGGGTTGTGACCTTCGAGGGGGATTTTTCCCGGCCCGGGGCGCTATGGGCCGGCAATGCGACCGTGCATGGTGAACTGCGGCGGCTGAGCGGGCGGGATTAGGCGGCGCCACCGGCGGCGAAGCTGCGCATTTCGTCATCCCAGCTTCGAGCACGGTCAAGCAGCCGGCTCCCCCGGCGATAGGCTTCCCCTGCGGTGCCGATGCTGCGGCAGATCGCCAACAGAGGGAACAGCCATGATTTCACGCCTGCTCGTGACGTGCGTCGCCGTGTCCGCGACGCTCCTGTCCTCCTCCGCCTTCGCTGTGGACCCCGCCTCCTGCGCGAAGCCGCGCTTTTCCGATGTCGGCTGGACCGACATCACCGCCACCACCGCCGTCGCCAATGAGCTTCTGACCCATCTCGGCTATCAGCCGAACGTCGCGGTGCTCTCCGTCGCCATCACCTTCAAGGCGCTGGAAAATGGCGACCGCGACATCTTCCTCGGCAACTGGATGCCGCTGCAGGAGCCGACGCAGGTGCCGCTGGTGAAGGCCGGCAAGGTCGAGGTGGCGGCGACCAATCTCGAAGGCGCGCGCATCGGCTTCGCCACCTCCAAGGCCGCCTATGAGGCCGGGCTGAAGACCTATGCCGACATCGCCAAGTTTAGGGACAAGCTGCAGGGCAAGATCTACGGCATCGAGGCCGGCAGCGGCGCCAACGCCACCATCTCCAAAATGATCGCCGACAACAGCTTCGGGCTGAAGGGCTTCGATCTCGTGGAATCCAGCGAGCAGGCGATGCTCACCCAGGTCGGCCATCGCATCAAGCAGGGCGAGCCGGTGGTGTTCTTCGGCTGGCGGCCGCACCCGATGAACGTCAACCTGCCGATCGAATATCTCACCGACGGCAAGGACGTGTTCGGCCCCAATGATGGCGGCGCCACGGTGCTGACCCTCACGCGTCCGGGCTACTCCAAGGAATGCCCGAATGTCGGCAAGCTGCTCAAGAACCTCGTCTTCGACGTGGCGATGGAAGACCAGCTGATGAGCGACATTCTCGACAAGGGAATGCAGCCGGACGCCGCGGTGAAGGCGTGGATGAAGCAGAACCCGGCGGCGGTGGACAAATGGCTCGCCGGCGTCACCACGCTCGATGGCAAGCCCGGCGCGGCGGCGGTGAAGAGCGGCCTCGGCCTCTGATTACAAACGCTTCTGGCGCGCCGCCGAAGGTGGCGCGCCGAACTGCCGCCGGAACGCCCGCGACAGCGAGGCGATGGCGGAAAAGCCCGTGCGCTCGGCGATGTCGGCGATGGGCAGATTGGTGTCGAGCACCAGCCGCCGCGCCGCCTTCAGCCGCAGCGTGACGTAATAGGCGCCGGGCGACACATCGACCGTCTTGACGAACAGCGTCTCAAGCCCCCGCGTCGACACCCCCACCCGCCGGGCGATAGCGGCGATGGTGAGCGGGCGGTCGATATGGGTTTCCATCAGCCGGATCGCCTCGGCCACGCGCGGCTCGTGCTGTCGGATGCGGCCGAGCGAGACGATGGGCTGCACGTCCGACCCCGTGCGCACTTCCTCATAAATGTACAGGCTCGCCACATCGAGCGCGGTGGAATAGCCGTGCCGGGCGCGGATCAGCGCCAGCATGCAGTCGAGCGCGGGCGTCGCCCCGCCGGTGGTGAACACCGGCTCGTCGATGACGAAGCGGTCCGGCTGCACATCCGTCTCCGGGAAGCGGGCGGCGAAATCCTCCAGATCCTCCCAATGGGTGGTGGCGCGGCGCCCGTCGAGCAGGCCGGCGAAGCCCATGAGCCACGAGCCGGATTCGATGCCGCCCGTCGCCACCGAGCGGGTGGCACCGGCGCGGATCGCCTTGAGGATGGGGGGCGTGGCGAAGCGCGCCGCCTCGAACGCCGCCACCACCATCAGCACATCCTGCCGCGCGGCGGCATCGAAGGCGCCCTCGACGGGGATTGGCAGGCCGCAACTGGCGGCCGGCATCTGCCCGTCCATCGACACCAGCTTCCAGCGGAAGGCGGGCCGGCCGAGCACGCGGTTGGCGCCGCGCATCGGGTCCAGTGTGGCCGCCAGTGAGAGCAGCGACAGGCCGGGAAACAGCAGCAGGGTCACGTCCAGCGGGTCGTCGGCGGGGGCAAAGATCATCGTTGCGCAGAATGAAAAATGGGTTGCGCAAAGAGTTGCGTCACGACTTCGCTTTGCCGTCAAGCTCCCGTCATGAGTTCAGGAGCCTTGCCATGCCCTTGTCGATGAATCGCGATGTTTTCATCACCTGCGCCGTCACCGGCGCCGGCGACACCACCGGCCGCTCTTCCCATGTGCCGATCACCCCGCGGGAGATCGCCGCGAGCGCGATCGACGCGGCCAAGGCCGGCGCGGCGGTGGTGCATTGCCATGTGCGCGATCCCGAGACCGGCGCCGCCTCCCGCCGCCGCGACCTCTATCGCGAGGTCACCGACCGCATCCGCGCGGCCGAGGTCGATGTGGTGCTGAATCTCACCGCCGGTATGGGCGGCGATCTGGTCTTCGGCCATGTCGAGGCGCCGTTTCCGCTGAACGAGAAGGCCACCGACATGGCCGGCGCCACCGAGCGCGTCGCTCATGTCGCGGACTGCCTGCCGGAAATCTGCACGCTCGACTGCGGCACGATGAATTTCAATCTCGGCGACTATGTCATGACCAACACGCCGTCCATGCTGCGCGAGATGGCGCGGCAGATGACGGCGCTGGGCGTGCGTCCCGAAATCGAAGCCTTCGACACCGGACATCTGTGGTTCGCCAAGCAACTCGCCGAGGAAGGGCTGATCGAGGACCCGGTGCTGATCCAGCTCTGCATGGGCATCCCCTGGGGCGCGCCGGACGACCTCAATACCTTCATGGCGATGGTCAACAACGTGCCGGCCGGCTGGACCTTCTCCGCCTTTTCCATTGGCCGCAACGCCATGGCCTATCCTGCCGCCGCGGTGCTGGCGGGCGGCAATGTGCGGGTGGGGCTGGAAGACAACCTCTATGCCGGCAAGGGCCAGCTCGCCACCAATGCCCAGCTGGTGGAAAAGGCCGTAAACGTAGTCACCAATATGGGCGCGCGTGTCATCGGCCCAGCCGAGGTTCGCGAGAAGCTGAAGCTGGTGAAGCGCTGAGGAGATGCCGATGTCCGCCCTTTCTCCCATTTCCCGCGCGGCCTGCATCGGCGGCGGGGTCATTGGCGGCGGCTGGATCGCGCGCTTCCTGCTTGCCGGCATTGATGTGCGCGTGTTCGATCCGCACCCGGAGGCCGAGCGCATCGTCGCCGAGGTGCTGGCCAATGCCGAGCGCGCCTATGGCCTGCTCACCGGCGCGCCGCTGCCGAAACGCGGCACGCTCACCTTCTGCGCCAGCCTGGCCGAGGCGGTGGCCGGGGCGCAATGGGTGCAGGAAAGCGTGCCCGAGCGGCTCGACCTCAAGCGCCGTGTGCTGGCGGAAATCGACGCGAGCGCCCCGGCCGAGGCGCTCATCGGCTCCTCCACCTCCGGCCTCAAGCCCAGCGAGCTTCAGGAGGGGCTAGCCCATCCCGGCCGGCTGTTCGTCGCCCATCCCTACAACCCCGTCTATCTGCTGCCGCTGGTCGAAATCGTCGGTGGCGTGGAAACCGCGCCGGAAACGATCGAGCGGGCGAAGGCCGTTCTCGACGCCATCGGCATGAAGGGCGTGGTGATCGCCCGCGAGATCGAAGCCTTTGTCGGTGACCGGCTGCTGGAGGCGCTGTGGCGCGAGGCGCTGTGGCTGATCAAGGACGACATCTGCGATGTCGAGACGCTGGACGACGTGATCCGCTATTCCTTCGGCCTGCGTTGGGCGCAGATGGGGCTGTTCCAGACCTATCGCATCGCCGGCGGCGAGGCCGGCATGCGCCATTTCCTCGCCCAGTTCGGGCCCTGCCTGCACTGGCCCTGGACCAGGCTCACCGATGTGGTCGATCTCGACGACGCGCTGGTGGAGAAGATCGGCGCCCAGTCCGACGCGCAGGCGGGCGGCCTCACCATCCGCGAGCTCGAGCGCATCCGCGACGAGAATCTCGTCGGCATTGTGCAGGCGCTGAAGGCCAGCCGGGGCGGGGAGGGCTGGGGCGCGGGGCAATTGCTGAAGGATTTCGAGCAGCGTCTATGGGCGCAGGCGAGCACGCCGCCCGTGGCCATCGACCGCGCCGCGCCGCTCGAACTCATGGAGACGCGCGTTTCCCCGGCCTGGCTCGACTATAATGGCCACATGACCGAGTTCCGCTATCTCCACGTGTTCGGCGACACGACGGATGCGCTCTTACGGCTCATCGGCGTCGATCTCGCCTATGTCGAAGGCGGCCACAGCTATTACACGGTGGAGACGCATCTGCGGCATCTCGATGAGGCGAAGCTGGGCGAGGCGCTGGCGTGCACGACGCAGATCCTCAGCACGGACGAGAAGCGCCTGCATCTGTTCCACCGGCTGTTCGCCGGCCCGGAACGGCGGGAAGTCGCCACCGGCGAACACATGCTGCTGCATGTGGACAGCCAAGCCGGCCGCGCCTGCCCGGCGCCGGCGTCGATCCTGGCAAAACTGAACGCGCTCGCCGCCGCCCATGCCGGGCTGGAACGGCCGGCTGCCGCAGGGCGGGCGATCGGCGCCAACCCCCGGGCCGCGGCGGCGGAGTAACGGCACCGCGCCCGAAATACCGCCGAAACCACCCCGCCGGCGGGAACGGCCCGCCGGCCCATGCGTTTTCTCAGCGTTTCCAACCGGGGTTCTGGGAGAAATCGCATGGAAGACGCACAGATTGGCTGGATCGCCGCCATCATCATCGGCGGTCTGGCGGGGTGGATTGCTTCCGCCATCATGAAGACCGGCACCGGCATCTTCATGAACATCGTGCTCGGCATCATTGGCGCGGCGGTGGCGAGCTTCCTGTTCGGCCTGATCGGCGTCGGCTTCGGCGGCTGGATCGGCTATCTCGTAGCCGGCGTGCTCGGGGCGTGCATCCTGATCGGGCTGGTGCGCGCCATACGAAACTGACGCGAGGGCTGCACCCACCCGACGCCAGCGAAGGCGCGCTCGCAAGGGCGCGCCTTTCTCATGACTGTCTCACTCCTGGAACCCGCTTTTCACCCGCACATGGGTGTGTGCGTGCGGGGAGCCGTGATTGTGGACGTGGCGCGACGTGTCCTCGGCGACCGGTATGAGGCTGAGCGCGCCATGCATCACCCCGCGCTCTAGAAACAGAGCCTGCGCATAGGCGGCGATGTCGCCGACCTCGCCGCGCATGACCGTGACATCCACCGAGGTCGTGTGATCGAGCGGCACGGAGAGGGCGGCTACCGTCTGGTCGTGCCGCTCCAGCCGCCCCTGTGGCACGCGCGCGGCGAGGTTGCGCACCGATTGGTCGATCGTGCAGCTGACGACGCCGAAACAGGCGGCGCTGTCCGGCCCGTCCGGCCGGGCGGAAAGGCCGCGTCGCACCATGTCGCGTATGGCTTCCGAGCGGCTTGCCGCGCCGCTCTGCTCGATGAAGGCATCGAGCTGCGCGGCCAGATCGTCGTCGATGGCGATGGTGATCCGCTGCATGGAAGCGCCCCTCCCGGTGGGCTGGAAACTAGGTTATCACCTTGATTTCCGCAAGACTTTTCGGTTCGTGACTATTTTTTGTGCTTGCCGCACGTGGCTGCGTCTGTATGATTTTTTACTCATTTATTCATACAGGAGGTGCCGCGTGTCCGCCCCCCACCATTCCGGCTTCATTGCCGCTCTGTTCGCCCTGCCGCTGATGGCGCTGCCGGCGTTGGCGCATTTCCAGGAGATCATCCCTTCCGCCGACGTGCTGCCCGAGGGTGGCGCGGTGAGCGTGGACATGGTGTTCACCCATCCCGTCGAGGGTGGGCCGGTCATGGAGATGAAGAAGCCGGCAAAGATGGGTGTGCTGGCCGGCGGCAAGACCACCGATCTTCTCGGGCGGATCACCGAGAAGCCGGTGGATGGCAAGAGCGCGTGGACGCTGGCCTATGAGCTGAAGGAGCCCGGCGCGGCAATCTTCTATGTCGAGCCGCAGCCCTATTGGGAACCTTCCGAAGGCAAGTTCATCGTCCATTACGCCAAGGTGACGGTCGATGCCTATGCCTCGGGCGAGGGCTGGGACGCGCTGGTGGGCCTGCCGGTGGAAATCCAGCCGCTCACCCGGCCGACCGGGCTGTGGACCGGCAATGTCTTCACCGGCGTGGTGCTGAAGGGCGGCAAGCCCGCGCCCTTCGCCGAGGTCGAGGTGGAGTTCGTCAATGACGGCACGGTGACGCCGCCCAACGACGCCTTCGTGACGCAGGTGATCAAGGCCGATGCCAACGGCACCTTCACCTACGCCATGCCGCGCGCCGGCTGGTGGGGTTTCGCCGCGCTGCTGGAAGGCGACACGCCGATGACCTCGCCCGAGGGCAAGGAGGTGCCGGTGGAAGAAGGCGCGCTGATCTGGGTGAAGGCGACCGACATGGTTGGAAAATAGCGCATGGCGCATATCCCGGACGGCATCCTTTCCGCACCCGTGCTCATCGGCGGCGGTCTCATCGCCGCCGGCGGGGTGGCGCTGGGGCTGCGGCGGCTCGATGAGCGGATGATCCCGCGCACGGCGCTGCTCGCCGCCGCGTTCTTCGCGGGCTCGCTGGTGGCGGTGCCGGTGGGGCCGTCGAGCGTGCATCTGCTGCTGGCCGGGCTGATGGGGGTGATGCTGGGTCCCGCCACCTTTCTCGCCGTGCTGGTGGCCCTGTTGTTGCAGGCGCTGCTGTTCGGTTTCGGGGGGCTGACGACGCTGGGGGTGAACACGGTGAACATCGCGCTGCCGGGCGTGCTGTGCGGCATGGCGCTGGGGCCGGTGATCCGTTCCACGCCGCGCGCGTCCCTGCGCTTTGCCGCCGGGGCGGCGGCAGGTGCGGTGGCCGTGCTCGGCACCGGGGGCATGGTGGCGCTGGCGCTGTGGCTGTCGTCGAGCGATTTCGCCCCGGCGGCGCGCGTGGTCATCGCCACCTATCTGCCGCTGGCGCTGGTGGAAGCCTTCGTCACCGGCGCCGTGGTGTCCTTCCTCGCCCGCGTGCAGCCCGAGGCATTGAGGCCCGTCACCTCATGATCCGCCTGCTGCTGCCGCTTCTGCTGGCGCTGGCCTTCGCCGGCCCGGCGCAGGCGCACAAGCTGAAAGTGTTCGCCACGGTCGAGGGCGGCGAGGTGACGGGCTACGCCTTCTTTATCGGCGGGGGCCGCGCCGCCGGGGCGGTGTGGACGGCCAAGGACCCCGCCGGCACCGCGCTCGCCTCCGGGACGACGGACGGGGAGGGGCGCTTCGCCTTCGCCGTGCCGCAGCCGCCCGTCGACGCCACGGTGACGGTCGACACCCGTGAGGGCCATATCGCCGCCGCCACCCTGCCGGCGTCGCGTTTCGGCGGCGCGGCCGCCGCTGCGGCGCCGCCGCCCGTCGACGGTCCGGTGCCGACGGTGGACGCGCAGGGCGACGCGCGGCTGGCCGCGCTGGTCGAGGCGGCGGTGCAGCGGCAGGTGACGCCGCTGATGGAGCGCATCGAGCAAATGGACGACCGCCTGCGCCTCGCCGATGTGATGTCCGGCATCTTCCTCATTCTCGGCCTCGCCGGCATGGCGCTGTGGGCGAAGGGGCGGCGGGCATGAAGACGGACGCCGCCGCGACCAGCGATCTGCGCCTGCGCCTCGTCGCGGCCTTCGTCCTCATTGCCTGCCTGTCACAGCTGCATCGGCTGCCCGTCGCGGTGACGGCGCTGGGGGTGGTGGTGCTGGCGGTGGCGTGGTCTCGGCCGGAGGCGAAGCTGTGGCGGCGGCTGCTGCATGTGGAGGGCTTCCTGCTGCTGCTCTTCGCCACGCTTCCGTTCACCCTGCCGGGACAACCCTTGTTTTCGCTTGGCCCGCTCACCGCGAGCGTCGAGGGGATGGCGCGCGCGGCGCTGATCGCCGCCAAGGTGTCGACCTCGGTGCTGGTGATTGTCGGCCTGCTCGGGGCGGTGGAGCCGGCCGGGCTCGGCGGCGCGCTGCGCGGGCTCTATGTGCCGGAGACGCTGGTGCGGCTGTTCGTGCTCACGGCCCGCTATCTCACACTTATCCGCGACGAGGCGCGGCGGCTGCTGGAAGCAATGCGGGTGCGCGGCTTCCGCCCAGGCACGAACCGCCACAGCTGGCGCAGCTATGGCCATCTCGTCGGCATGCTGCTGGTGCGCGCGCTGGCGCGGGCGCAGCGCGTGGAGGAGGCGATGCTGTGCCGGGGCTATGAGGGGCGCTTTCCGCGCCTCGCCTTGCCGCCGCCGACACGGCGGGACTGGGCCGGGGTGACGGCCGCGCTGGCCTTCGGGTTCGCCCTCACCCTGGCGGACCGGCTATGAGCGCGCTGCTTTCGCTTGAAGAGATCACCGTCATCCGTGACGGCGCCGCTGTACTCAGCCGGGTCAGCCTCGCGCTGGCAGAGGGGGAGCGGCTCGCCATTGTCGGGCCGAACGGGGCGGGCAAGACCACGCTGCTGCGCACGCTGGTCGGGCTGGAGCGCCCGAGTGCCGGGCAGGTCCGGCTGTTCGGCACTGCCTGCGGTAGCGAGCGGGAGTTCCGTACCCTGCGCCCGCGCATCGGCTATCTTTTCCAGGACAGCGACGACCAGCTGTTCTGTCCGAGCGTGATCGAGGATGTCGCCTTCGGCCCGCTCAATCTCGGCTGCACCCAGGCGGAAGCCTTGCGCCGCGCCGAGGAGGTGCTGGCGATGCTGGGCATTGGCGCGCTGGCGCCGCGCATCAGCCATCGGCTTTCCGGCGGCGAGAAGCGTCTCGTCTGCCTCGCCGGGCTATTGGCGATGAAGCCGGATGTGCTGCTGCTCGACGAGCCCACCAATGGCGTCGACGCCGCGAACGGAAAGCGCCTGCGGGCGGCCCTGCACGCCTTTCCCGGCGCCATGCTGCTGGTGTCGCATGATGACGGCTTCATCGCCGAACTGGCGACGCGGGCGATGGCGATCGAGGGCGGGCGGCTCATCCCGGCCGCGCTGCACAGCCACCCGCACAGCCATACCCACTCGCACCCGCACATCCATCCCGTGGCCGAGAGCTAGGGGCGGGCGGGGGGCGGTCGTACCTCTGCCTAACCAGGAGGCGGTGGCTGACCGTAAACGAGCGGGCGCCGTTCCCTCCGTAAGCTGCGCGGGCGCGTCGCGCGCGGGGGACCGCGTCGCGCCCTTTGCTGCCGGGAGGTGGTGCGTGACTTGCAGGCGGGGCGCATGCCGGCGGAGCCGCGTCCCCCCCAACTGAGCCAGCGAGGCGCCCATGCACGAATTCGATACGGTCATACGCGGAGGCACGGTGGTCACCGCTTCAGACACGGTGCGCGCCGATGTCGGCATACGCGACGGGCGCATCGTGGCAGTGGCGGAGAGCCTTGCCGGCGGCGCGAAGGTGATCGACGCCTCGGGCCTGCTGGTCATGCCCGGCGGCATCGACAGCCACGTCCACCTCGCTCAGCCGGCCTTTGGCGGCCCGGCGATGGCGGATGATTTCGAGAGCGGCACGCGCTCGGCCATCGCCGGCGGCAACACCACGGTGCTGCCCTTCGCGCTGCAGCCGCGCGGGGCGAGCCTGCGCCAGAGCGTGATGGACTATCACAAGGAGGCCGAGGGCAAGTGCTATTGCGACTATGGCTTCCATCTCATCATCTCCGATCCTTCGCCCAGCGTTCTGGGGCAGGAACTGCCGGCGCTGGTGGACGACGGCTACACCTCGTTCAAGGTGTTCATGACCTATGACGACCTGGTGCTGAACGACGGCCAGTTGCTGGAGGTGTTCGACTGCGCGCGCGGCTGCGGCGCGCTGGTCATGGTCCATTGCGAGGGCTATGACGCCATCCGCTTCATGACCCGGAAGCTGGAGGCGGCCGGCAAGACCGCGCCCTATTATCACGGCACCTCGCGTCCGCCATCGGTGGAGCGCGAGGCGACGCACCGCGCCATCAGCCATGCCGAACTGACCGACGTGCCGATCATGGTGGTGCATGTGTCGGGCCGCGAGCCGATGGAGCAGATCCGCTGGGCGCAGCAGAAGGGGCTGAAGGTCTATGGCGAGACCTGCCCGCAATATGTGGCGCTCACCGCCGAGGACATGAAGGGCCTCAACATGGATGAGAGCGGCGGCAAATATGTCTGCTCGCCGCCGCCACGCGACCATGCGAGCTGGGACGCCATCTGGGAGGGCATCCGCACCGGCGTGTTCCAGACCTTCTCTTCCGATCACTGTCCTTTCTTCTATGAGGGAGACGGGGGCAAGCTGAACCCGAAGGCGCGTACCTCCTTCCGCTGGGTACCGAACGGCATTCCCGGCGTCGAGACGCGGCTGCAGATCCTGTTCTCCAAGGGGGTGGTGGAAGGGCGGATCACGCTCAACGAGTTCGTCGCGCTCACCTCCACCAACCACGCCAAGATGTACGGCCTTTATCCGAAGAAGGGTTCCATCGCCCCCGGTTTCGACGCCGACATCGTGCTGTGGGACCCTAACCGCAAGGAGACGATCCGCCAGGAGCTGATGCACCACGGCGCCGACTATACGCCCTATGAGGGCATGGCGGTGACGGGTTGGCCGGTCATGACCCTGCTGCGCGGCAAGGTGATGGCCGAGGACGGCCGTATTGTCGGGGAGCCTGGCGATGGCGGCTTCCTCAGGCGCGACCTCTCGCCCTACGCCGTGCCTGCGGGCTACGGCCGATGACTGCGTCGGCGCGGCGGGGGGGAGCAGGCATCAGGCGGGAAGCCTCATCGCACCTTTCGTCGCCGTCGCCGGCGATGGATGGCGGGCCATGGGAACGCGGATCGGCGGCCGGCGTTGTTCGGGCAGTCCACGTCACAGGAGCTTGCCGATGGTCGACCCCAACAAGATCAACGAAAATCTGCCGTCCAGCGCCGATGCGCTGATGCGCGACACGGGCCGCAACATGTCCGCCGCTGCCGACAGCGTCCGCGACGGTGTGCATGACGCCGCCGAGCGCGCCTCGGGCCTCTATGCCGCCGGCAATGCGGCGGTCGCCAACCGCATCGACGTGCTCCCGGGCATGGTGACGGCGGCTCTCGCGGGCGTCGTGGTCGGCTATTTCATCGGCCGCGATCACCATCACCGCCGCTGGTGAGCGGTGCGGGCGTGGCCGGGTGCCGCGCCGGCGGAAGGCGGGAAAGGGCAGGGGGTTCCTCCTGCCCTTTCTCATGGGCAGCACAGAGTCGCAGAGCTGCACCAACAAATGTTGTTTTAGCGACATTTTATGTCGAAAAACATTCTCCATGAAGTGTCATTTGATGCTTCCGGTCGTCGGTTTCGCCGTCGGCTACCCGTGGCGATGAGGCGACCAACTCGCGTGGCGGAACGATTCCGTAGCCCCCGAAATCCGTCGACTTGTCGGGCGGGCCCACGCCGCTCCGTTTGCGTCAGTGAAAAATTATCAGTCTAATCAGATATATAAGCGTCAAACATGCTCTGGTCGAAGAGCCGCCGCTTGGGAGGGGCGGGGCGCGCGCGCCTGGGCTCGCCCGGTCGGGACAGGCCGCCGTGACCGGAAAGGCACGCTGCCCGCTTCCTGTCCCGCTTCGTTATCGTGCGATCAAAATGTTATCTAAGTGACATACTGATCTGCCAAATCAGCAATCCTCGATCAACTGCCGACCGAAAACCGCGAGCCGCTGGCGCTTTCGGTTCGGTTCTGGCCATTCCGGGCGCATGGGGACTGCACGATGACTACCAGGACAAGCCGTCACCGACGTGACTTCAGCCTCGCCACTCTGACCTCGCGGTTCCTGTGCGGCGCCGCCATGACGGTCCTCGGCGCCGCCGCCGCTCAGGCGCAGGACGGCACGATCCGCATCCTGACGCTGAACACCTGGGGCGACCAGTACGCCAACAATCTCGGCGTCACCTCCGATTTCTTCATCAACGGCAATTACGACATCATCGCCCTGCAGGAATCGCGGACCAACACCAAGTACATTCCCGGCCTGACCAGCATTCTCGGCGATGCCGGCCTCGGCACCTATGCCGGCACCCAGATCAGCGATGTCAGCGTGCTCAGCCGCCTCTCCGGCAGCTTCGGCTCCAGCACGCTCGGCGACGCCGTCGCCTACCAGAAGATCGACGCGCAGAACGGCGTGCCGCAGACGATCATCGGTTCGGTGCATCTGAACTATTATGACGAGCCCAATATCCGCCTCAACGAGGTGAAGGGCCTCAATAGCTGGGCGGCGAGCTCCGACACGCCGATCATCCTCGTTGGCGATTTCAATGCCGGCGATGTCTCTGAACGCGGCCTGCACAATGCCGAGCAGCAGTCCTATCTTTTCGCCCGCACCATCGTCGACAGCGGCTCCTCGGCGCTGTGGAAGCAACTCGCCCTCGAATACACGCCCGACGGCAAGGAGACCGAGTATCAGGCCTATGCGGCCTCGATGCAGGTGATCGACGGCAATGGCACGGTGCATTATCGCAACGTGATCCAGGCCTATTTCGACGCGCATCGCGACGAATTCCCCGGCAAGACCAGCATCTCGCAGTTGAGCTGGCGCCAGTGGGAAGCGATCATCGCCAAGGACATGGCGCAGAACGGCATCACCTTCGAGGATGAGACCTATCCGGTCGCCTCGAACACGCCGGTGACCATGAACGTGCTGAAGAAGCAGTACATGCTGCTGACCACGGAGGCCGAGCGCGAGCCCTTCGCCCCGCACGAATTGGGTGATGGCACCACGACCTGGCCGTCCGCCGGCGAGGACGCCACCAATACCTGGACAAGCTGGGATCGCGTGACGATCGACCATTTCCTGGTCTCCCGCCCCTTCGGCAAGTGGTACACCATCGTCGACGATCCCAATGACGCCTATACCGGCGTGCTTGACGATGTCGGCTTCACCAATGACGGCACCTCCCCGCTCGCCGACCACGAGCCGGTCGCGCACACGCTGAAATGGATCGGTCCCGCGCTGGTGACCTACACCGAGACGGTGGACAGCGCGGAAGTCGAGAAGACCCGGCTGGTGTGGGGCTCGGACGCCACTGTGTTCGAGGAGAACAACAAGGAGTTCTACCTCACCCGCAACAATATGCGCACCGATGTCTATCTCGGGCAGATTTCCGACGAGAACGGCAATCCCATCCTCACCGACCTGACGGAGGAGGAGAAGAAGACGCTGCTCGACTGCACCAGCACCGATCCGCGCTTCCAGCAGGCCATTGTCGACTATTGCATCGACGACCACAGCTTCATCGGCGAGACGCTGGTGACTGATGGCGGCACGCTGATCGTCGACGAGGACGCCGCGCTCGGCACCTCGGCGGCCAGCCTGCATCTCGATGACGGCACGCTGCGCATCGCCGGCACCGACATGGCGCTGCTCGACCGTGCCGTCGTGCTGGAAGCTGGCGGCGGCAGCATCGAGATCGCGGAAGCCGACAATGCGGTGGCCATCGCCCGCGTCATCTCCGGCACCGGCAGCCTGACGAAGCTGGGCGAGGGCGCGCTGGGGCTGTTCGGCGACAACACCTATACCGGCGAAACCCGCGTGGAAGAGGGCTTCCTGGTGGTGAACGGCTCCATCGCCGCTTCCGCCCTCACCACCGTGTTCGACGGCGCCGCGCTGGGCGGCACCGGCACGGTGGGCGATCTGCGCGTCGCCTCGGGCGGCATTCTGGCGCCGGGCCAGTCCATCGGCACGCTCAACGTGGCCGGCGACCTGACCTTCGCGGCGGGTTCCTACTACCAGGTCGAGGTGAATGCCGAAGGCATGAGCGACCGTGTCGCCGTCACCGGCACCACCACTATCGAGGGCGGCAGTGTCGTCGCCATTGCCGCCGGCGGCGACTATCTGCCGGAGACCGCCTATACCATCCTCACCTCGGCCGGCGGCATTGACGGCGCCTTCGCCGACATTTCCTCCAGCCTCGCCTTTCTCGATCCCACGCTGACCTATGGCGAGACCGAGATCGAACTGATGCTATCGCGCAACGACACGGCGTTCGACAAGGTCGGCTACACAAGCAACCAGCAGGCGGCGGCGCGCGGCGCCGAGAGCCTCGGCTATGGCAACGCGCTCTATGATGCCATCGTGATGCAGGATGCGGGCACGGCCCGCGCCATCTTCACCCAGATCGGCGGTGAACTGCACGCTTCCACGGCGGGCGTTCTGGTGAGCAACAGCCGGTATGTCCGCGACGCGATGGATGACCGCCTGCGCGCCTCGGCGGGCGAGACGCTCATCGACGACATGGCGGTGGTCGGCCTCGATACCAAGGCGCCCCGCCCGGTGGCGGCGGACACCAAGGGCGTCGCCATGTGGATGCGCGGCTTCGGCTCGTGGAACGAGGTCGACGGCGACGGCAACGCTTCGGGTCTTTCCAGCAATACCGGCGGCGTTCTCGGCGGCCTCGATGCCGGGCTGCCCGGCAACTGGCGCGTGGGCATGCTGGCGGGCTACAGCCAGACCTCGGTGAGCCTCGACGACCTCGCCGCCAGTGCCGACAGCGACAATGTCCATCTCGGCCTCTATGCCGGGACGCAGTCCGGCCCGGTCGGGGTGCGCCTCGGCGCCGCCTATACCTGGCACAGCATCGACACCACGCGCCAGGTGAACATCCCGACCATCGCCGAGCGGCTGACGGCAGCCTACGATGCCGCCACCTCACAGGTCTTCGGTGAACTGGGCTACCGGTTCGAGAGTGAAAAGGCGGTGTTCGAACCCTTCGCCAATCTCGCCTATGTCCATTTCAGCAACGACTCCTTCGCGGAGCAGGGCGGTGTGACCGCGTTGGGCGGGGGGAGCGACGGTCTCGACACCTTCTTCACCACGCTCGGCCTGCGCGCTTCGACCACCTTCAATGTCGGCACGGCTCTGGCCAAGCTGCACGGAACGGTCGGCTGGCAGCACGCCTCCGGCGACATCACGCCCGAAGCCTCTCTCGCCTTTGTCGGCGGCGACGTGTTCTCCGTCGCCGGCGCGCCGATCGCTGAGAATGTCGCGGTGTTCGGGGCGCGCCTTGAATTCCTCGCGACGGAATATGCTACCATCAGTGTCGGATATGACGGGCAGTTCGGCTCCGGCCAGAGCGACAACGGCCTCACCGGAACGCTGAGCGTCAGGTTCTGACGCGCCGTTTCGCCGATCCGCGCCGGCCGGGCCCCAGGGTCCGGCCGGCACCGAGCGGTCTCGACCCATGGGGCGCCAGATGGACGCCGCATGGGTCGTTGACTATTGTGCAATGTGCGTTCGAGAGCCGACATGCTGATGCGCGACGAGGAGCGGGAAGACGAGGGTAAAAAGGCGCGCCGCCGCGCCTTCCTCGTGCAGTACCTCGAACAGAACCGCTATATCTCGATCGAGGAGATCGCCAGCCGCTTCGCGGTGACGACGCAGACCGCCCGGCGCGACATCGTCGCGCTGGAACGCGAGGGCAAGGTGCGCCGGCTGCATGGCGGCGCGGTGGCGTCGACGCCGATCGACCCGACAGTGTATCGTCAGCGCCGCGTCGCCAATGCGCAGGCCAAGGAGGCCATCGGCACCGCCGTCGCCCGCCTCGTGCCTGACAATGCCTCCGTCTTCCTCGACACCGGGACGACCTGCGAGGCGGTGGCTCGCGCGCTGGTCGACCACAAGGCGCTGCGCGTCGTCACCTACAGTCTGCGCGTCGCCTCGACCTTGAGCGACTGCACGGATTTCACCATCGCCGTCCCCGGGGGCTTCGTGCGGCAGGTCGATGGCGGCGTGTTCAGCCAGACCTCCGCCGAGTTCATCCAGGCGTTCAAATTCGACTTCGTCGTCATCTCGGTGAGCGGCATCGACGAGGATGGCGATATTGGCGATGACGACTATGCCGAAGTCGCCGCCGTGCGCGCCGCGATGATGCAGGCGGGACGGGTGATCCTCGCCATCGACAGCAGCAAGTTCGGCCGCCGGGGGCTGGTGCGCCTCGGGTCGCTGCGCGACATCGACCTCGTCGTCACCGAGGCGGCGCCGGTCGGTGATCTGGCCGCGGTGGCCGAGAAGAGCGGGGTGAAGCTCCACCTGGCGCGGCTGGAGCCGGCCTGAACTCGCGCCCGCGTGACGATGCGCCGGAGCGGCAACCGCATCCGAACCCGCCAAGCCCTCCTGTTGGCCGGACGGCGCGGCGTGCAACGGCGTGATGTCCGGCGGCCTCCAGTTGTTCGGGGTGTCGTATGGTGGCGTTAGAAGGTAAAAGCGCCTCTCATATAGTCATACCTTCATCCACTACTTGGCTGCCATAGTTTATCAAAGTTTAAATAATCTCGGAACGATGGCGGATTTGGCCGGTTGGTCTGCGGGCACGGCCCTGAGCGGGTTCTGCCAAGACGCCAACAATGACAGCCATCCTGCGGCGGCGCCCGACGAGGCGCCGGCCGCCCCGGCATATCCTGGAGGTTCCCATGTTCTACACTGACGGCAAGCTGCAATACCCGGTGCGCGTCGAGAAGCCCAATCCTGTCTTCGCCCGAGCGCTGCAGCAGGCGATCGGCGGGGTGGAGGGCGAGATCCGCGTCGCCATGCAGTACATGTTCCAGGCTTTTGGCGCCCGCGGCCCGGCGAAATACCGCGACATGCTGCTCAACACGGCGACCGAGGAACTGGGCCATATCGAGATGCTGGCCACCGCCGTGGCGCTGAATCTCGAAAACGCGCCTCTCTCGCTCAAAGAGGAGATTTCCGCCGATGCCGTTGGCGGCGCCGTGCTGAACGGGATGGACTTCCGCCATCTGCTCTCGACCGGCCTTGCCGCGCTGCCGGCGGATGCCAACGGGGTGCCGTTCAACGCTTCCCATGTCTATGCTTCGGGCAACATCGCGGCGGACATGTACGCCAATGTGACGGCGGAATCTTCCGGCCGGGTTCTGGCGGTGCGGCTCTACAACATGACCGACGACCCCGGCATGAAGGACATGCTGTCTTTTCTCATCGCCCGCGACACCATGCACCAGCAGCAATGGTTGGCGGCGATCGAGGAACTCGGCGGCGCGGCGGCGCTGCCAATTCCTGACAGCTTCCCGCAGGAGCAGGAAAACAGCGACTTTTCCTATGTCTATCTCGGCCACATGACCGATGGCTCGATTCCCGAAGGCCGCTGGTCGACGGGGCCAAGCATGGATGGCCGTGCCGAATTTACCGGTCAGGTATCCCAGCCGCTCGGTGGCGAGCCGAGCCTGGCGCCGGCCCGGCCCGACAGCGGCGCACAGGCGGGCCAGGTGTCGAAATCCGGTGTGGGCGGCATGCTGGGAAAGGTGGAAGGCGCGATCGAACGCAATCTCTGACCGAAGCGCGGGGCGGCCGGAGCGGCCGTCCCGCCTGTGCTCGCAAGCGCCGCTGCGCGTCAGGCGGCGTCGTCGCGATCAGTCTCGGGCGCGGGATGATGGGGAACTTCCATCTCGCCCTGATCAGTCAGGGTGGGAAACTCGCCGGTATTGACCAGCGCCTCGATGGGCTCCACCGGGGCGGTGGCGGTTTCTTCCACCGACAGCAGGGTTTCCGGGCGGCCCTCCTCGAGCGCCACAATCTCCTTGGCCTGGAACCAGTGATCCTCGGCCCGCCCCTCGGGACGGCCTTCCTCTTCCCAGAGCCGGTGAGCCCGCTCGCGTATCGCCTGTTCGTGCATGTCCATGATGTCCTCCCGCGTGACCCAATGAGAACGCCGGTGCGAGGCGGACCGTTCCGCCGGAACCGGGGTGGCCCGCGCCACGTTGAGGCTGATCTTGCGGCAGGCGCATTTCACCATCATGACCGAGAAAACCACGCTCCGGCGCCTGGCGCGCCGCTTCGACCTGAAGATCGTCTCACCCGCCGCGCTCACCATCCGCCGCAAACGCCGCGGGCGCGGCTTCAGCTATGAAAGCGCGGACGGAACGCCGTTGAAGGACCCGCAGCTTCTGGCGCGGCTGCGACGGCTTGCGGTTCCGCCGGCTTATCGGGATGTACGTTTTGCCAGCGATCCGCGCGCGCATCTCCAGGCGGTCGGGGAGGATGCGGCCGGCCGGATGCAATATCGCTATCATCCGGACTGGACTCTCATCCGCGAGACGCTGAAGGCCGACCGGCTGTCCGGTCTCGCCGAAGCGCTGCCGCGCATTCTGCGCTGCGTGCGCCGCGAACTGCGCCAGCCCTCCTCCTCGCGTCGTTTCGCCCTCGCCGCCGTGGTGCAACTCGTCGCGCTCACCGCCATCCGCGCCGGAAGCGAGGAATATGCGCTCGAGCACGGCACGCGCGGGGCGACGACCCTGCTCAAGTCACATGTGCGCCTCAAGGACGAGGAGGTCGCGCTGTCCTTCAGGGGAAAGGGCGGAAAGCCGATCGAGAAGCATTGCCGCGATGCCGACCTGGCGCGGGCTCTGGCGCAGTTGAAGCAAATCCCCGGTGCGCGGCTGTTCAAGTATCGGGGCGAGGATGGCGGTCTGCACGCGGTACGAGGCACCGACGTAAATGCCTTTCTGAAGGTGATCAGCAGCCGTTCGATCTCACTGAAGGATTTCCGCACGCTGACAGCGTCGCTCGGCGTGCTTGAGCGCCTGGGGCAGCTCGAGCCGGCAGGGAGCGAGCGCGGGCGCCGCCGCCAGATCCGAGAGGCGATCGCGCCGCTGGCCGATGAACTCGCCAACACGCTTACCGTCTGCCGCACCAGTTATGTTCATGACAGCGTGATCTCCGCCTTTGAAACCGGGAAGCTCGCCAAAATCGGCGCCGAAGCGCGTTCGCCGCTGGCGCGCATGCAGTTGCTCGCCGAATTGCTACGTAGCAAGGGCTGCCGCCCCCGTGCCCCCCGCCGCGCATCGCGCCGCACCGATATCGGCGGCGGGGAAGAGATGCGGGCATAAGGCGGTCGACCACGCGACGAGCGCGACCAGCCTCTCCGCCGCAGCCGCCTGCGCGCGCTTCGTTCAGCCGAGGCCGCGGGTGAGCACGGCAAGCCAATCCGCTTCGGTCACGACACCCAGCGGGCGGCCATCGGCGTCCACGATGAAGACCGCGTGGACGCGCCCCTTGGCGAAACGGTCAAGCAGGGCGATGGCCGGCGTGTCCGGCGAAGCGGTGCTGGCGGGCACCATCGCCTGCGCCAGCGCGGGGGAGGGCGCGGCGAGTTCGCGAAGGCCGAGGGCGCCGATGATCGCCCCTTCCGCATTGAGGACAGGCAGCCGGCGCACATCGTGCTGGACGAACAGCGCCCGTACCTCGTCGACCGACATGGAATGCCGCGCCGCGATCACTCCTTCATGCATGATTTCGGCGCAAGTGAGATCGCGATAGGAGCGTGCCACCGTGGCCTGTTCGATCTCGCGCAGCAGGCGTTCAAGGTCGTTCACGTCAATGTCGAAGGTCTCGCCGGTACGTTCCAGCGCGGCGGCGAGGTCGGAGGAGCGGAAGGTCCAGGGCAATTCCTTCGCCGGCTTTGCTGCAGGCTTGGCGACATGCGGATAAGTGTGCCCGGAAAAGCGGTGATAAACCCAGGCAGAGGCGACAAGGACGGCCGCGTTCGCCCCCACCGGCAGCAGAGCGAAGGTGTAGCTGGAGGACGCGCCGGCGAACAGCCCGACCAGCGCGGCGGCGCCACCCGGCGGATGCAGGCAGCGCAGCAGCGACATGAGCGCTATCGCGCCCCCGACGGCGATTCCGGCGGAAAGTGGCGACAGCGGCAGGTAATGCGCGACAATCACGCCGACCAGGGCGGACAGAGCGTTGCCGCCAATCGCCGGCCAGGGCTGTGCCATCGGGCTTGCCGGCACGGCGAAGAGCAGCACGGCCGAGGCGCCCATCGGCGGCACCAGCCACAGCAGTTGCTGTGAGTCGGCGGCGGCATAGGCGCAGATCAGCCCGGTGAGCGCTATGCCGACCAGAGCTCCGGCGCAAGCGAGCATGCGATCCCGCAAATTCGCGCCGGCGAGGATTGGACGGAACAGTCTCAGGCGGGAACTGACAGACACGATGGCCTCCAAATCGGAGAAAAGATGGCGCTGCGGTCCGCTGCCGGAGCGGCGTGGCGGGGATCAGCAACGCGCCGCGGGCGGAGCGGTGAGGGGTGAGGGAGCGCCCGTCATTGGACGGCTCCGGCATGCGGCGGAACAAGGCCGAGCGAGAGAATCAATCCCTGGAAGCCGGGCTTGCGCGCCACCAGATCGGCAATAGTGTATTTGTCCAGCACGGCGAAGAAGGCATCCATGGCCTCTTCGAGCACGGGGGCGACGCCACATCCGGCGGCGAGCGCGCAGCCGGCGCAGTCGACCAGGCAGACATCGCCCTCTGTATGACGCAACAGCGCGCCGACGCGAATGGCGCTCGCCGGCTGCGCCAGGCGGTAGCCGCCGGAGCGTCCTCGCGCGCTGATGACGTAACCCGCCTTACCGAGACCATGCAGCACCTTCATCAGGTGGTTCTGGGAAATGGCATAGGCGGCGGCGATCTCTGAGATCGCGCAGAGCCGGTCGCCCCGCGCCGCGAGGAAGATCATCACGCGCAGGGCGTAGTCGGAATAGCGCGTCAGTTGCATGGCCGTTGTCTGGAGGCTTTCCAGTTCGCTGATACATGTATAGCGTATACATGATTTCAGGGGAGGCAAGCCATGAACGAAAGCGGCGCACGGACGGACGAACCCGGGCGAGAGGCGGGCGAGGGCGTGCGCACCTTTGTGCTTGAGCGCCGCATCCGGGAAAGTGACGTCATCACCTCCTTCGTGCTGCGCCCGCGCGACGGGCGCCCTCCGGCTCCGCATCGGGCCGGCCAGCATCTGACGCTGTTCGCCGACATTCCCGGTCGCGGCCGGCAGAAGCGCAACTACACCATCTCCACCGCGCCCAATGGCGAAACCTACCGCATCTCGGTGAAGCGCGAGCCGGAGGGGACGGTGTCGACATGGCTGCATGACGCGGCAGGCGAGGGCACGCTGCTCGACATCGCCCCGCCTTCCGGCGGCTTCGTGCTTGCCCCCTCGGATGCGCGTCCGCTGGTCTTCGTCAGCGCGGGGGTCGGGCTCACGCCGATGGTGGCGATGCTGGAAGGGCTGGCGGCAGAAGGCCGCACGCCGCGGCTCCAGTTCATTCATTGCACGCAGAACAACGCCACCCATGCGTTCCGCGCCCATGTGCGCAGCCTTGCCGCCGCATTGGGGGCCGAGACCACGTTCTTTCACACAAGGGCGGGCGAGGACGAACGCGCCGGGCACGACTATGACAGCGCCGGCCATCTGACGCCCGACTGGCTGCTGGAACATTCGCCGGTCGCTGAAGCGGAATATTACCTCTGCGGCCCGCTCGGCTTCCTGCGCACCTTCGTGCCCGCGCTGGCTCGGGCCGGGGTTTCCTCCGAACGGCTTCACTATGAGTTCTTCGGCGCGGTCGAGGATCTGTTTGACGAACCGCCGCAGGTCTCCGCGCCGCCGGTCCCGGCTGCTGCCGTCGCGGCGCGTCGCTCGCGCACCGGCCCCGGCTTCACGCGCGCGATAATCGGCGATGCGCTTCTCGACAGCGCCGCCGATGCTGTGGTGGTGAGCGATGCTGCGGGCGATATCGTGCTGTGGAATCCCGGCGCCGAGCGCATTTTCGGCTTCACCGAGGATGAGGCGCTGGGACAATCGCTCGACATCATCATTCCCGAGCCCTTCCGTGCCCGCCACTGGGAGGGCTACCGCGAGACGGTGGCCTCGGGCGAGAGCCGCTATGGTGCTGGCGACATGCTGGCCGTGCCCGGGCTGACCCGCGACGGGCGGCGCATCTCATTGGAATTCACCATAGCGCTCATCAAGGACGAGGCCGGGAAGGTCACGGGCATGGCGGCGCTTCTGCGCGACATCACCCCGCGTTTCGAGGAAATGAAGGCGCTGAAGAAGAAAGTCGCCGCGCTTCAGGCTCCGGCCTGATCGAGGGGCGTGCCGATGGACCGCTTCGTCGTGATCTCCGGCTGCTCGGGCGGGGGCAAATCGACCTTGCTGGCCGAACTGGCACGCCGCGGCTGTGCCGTCGTCGAGGAGCCCGGCCGCCGGATCGTCAGCGAACAGCTCCTCAGCGGCGGATCGGCCTTGCCCTGGCTCGATCTTGCCGCCTTTGCCCGGCGCGCCATAGCGCTCGCTTTGGACGACAGGGCGGCGGCGCGGCAGCACAGCGGATGGGTGTTCTTTGATCGCGGGCTGATCGACGCCGTGGCGGCCCTGGCTTCGGCAATGGCGACGCCGCTGGACAGAGCGTTCTGCGATGCTCACCGCTATAATCGCCGCGTCTTCCTGACGCCTCCCTGGCCGGAAATCTATGCCGGAGATGCCGAGCGCCGGCACGATTTTTCTGTGGCATTGGCCGAATATGACCGGTTGCGCGACGCTTATCCGGCTCTTGGCTACGAGGTGACGATCCTGCCCAAAGTGTCGGTGTCGGCGCGGGCCGATATCGTCCTCGGCACGCTGGCCGAGGAGGGAATGTGACAGAGCGCGCCGAAGCGGATGAAGGCGACTCAGCCGAGCGCGCAGGAATGCACATGGCCGACGGTCCAGTTGGTGTCGTGGCTGAGCGAGTTGATGATGTGCAGCGCGGCTACGGCGATGATGAAGGCGAGAGAGAACCGGTTCGCCCGATAGATGTGCGGCTCGCGCCGCACCTGTGGTGAACGGCCGCTTCGGGCCGCGCGAGACAACCGCTCAAGCGGGGCCGGATGGCGCGCTTGGACAGAATGCCCAATGGGCGTCAGGGCGCCGGCGGCCTAGAACGGGCAGTATGGCGCGGTTCGCCCGCGCGCCGGCTCTGGGACGGCACGATACGAATACGCAGCCGCGCGCCGGCACGGGAGTTGAGACATTGTGGCGCCGCTGACCACCGTCGATACCACCAACCGCAAGAATCTTCTGCTGCTGGCGCAATTGCGCTGGATCGCTGTCATCGGCCAGTTGGTGACGATCTGGCTGGTGCATTTCGAGTTCGCGATTCCCCTGCCGCTTGCGGAGATGCTGGCGGTGGTGGCTTTCCTGCTGGCGCTCAATATCGTCAGCCTGCTGCGCTACCGCCGGCAGGAGAGCGTCACCAATACCGAGCTGTTCATCGAGCTCTTGCTGGATGTCGCGGCGCTCACCGCGCAGCTTTATCTGAGCGGCGGCGCGCAGAACCCCTTCATCTCCCTGTTCCTGCTGCAGGTCATCCTCGGTGCGGTGCTGCTGGAGGCCTGGTCGGTCTGGACGCTGGTGGCGATCACCACCGGCTGCTTCATCAGCCTCACGCTCTGGCACCGCGATCTGGTGATGCCGCACAGCCATATGGGTGGTTTCTGGAGCCTGCATGTGCAGGGCATGTTCATCTGCTTCGTGCTGGCCGCCTGCCTGCTGGTGCTGTTCGTCACCCGCATCACCGCCAATCTGCGGGCGCGCGACGCGCATCTCGCCGAGCTGCGCCGACAGTCGGTCGAGGAGGAGCACATCGTGCGCATGGGCCTGCTCGCCTCCGGCGCGGCGCATGAGCTGGGCACGCCGCTCACCACGCTCTCGGTCATCCTGAAGGACTGGGAGAGCCTGCCGGCTATTACCACCGACCCGGACCTTGCACAGGACATCTCGGAGATGCAGGGCCAGCTTGCCCGTTGCAAGGCGATCGTCACCGGCATCCTTCTCTCATCCGGCGAGGCCCGGGGCGAGGGCACCGTGCGCACCACCGTTCGCGATTTTCTCGACGCGGCAGTGGCCGACTGGCGGGCCGCGCGTGCGCTGGTCGGCTTCACCTATGAGAATGGCTTCGAACCTGACGAGCCCATCATTTCCGATCTCGCGCTCAGGCAGGTGCTGGTCAATGTGCTCGACAACGCGCTGGAGGCGTCGCCGGACGGGATGGAGATGCGCGCCGCGCGCCGGGATGGCACCCTCGTCGTGGAGGTCACGGATCGCGGCAGCGGTTTCCCCGCCGCCATTCTCGCCGAACTCGGTACGCCCTATCGCTCCACCAAGCCGCGGGCCGGCGCTGGGCTTGGGCTGTTCCTCGTGGTCAATGTGCTGCGGCGGTTGGGCGGTTCGGTCGAGGCGCGCAACCGGGGGGAAGGCGGAGCCTGCGTGACGCTGCGCCTGCCGCTCGCTGCCCTGTCGGAGACGAGAGTGTGAGCGAGAATCGCCTTCTGATCGTGGAGGATGACAGCAGCCTCGCCCGTGCGCTGCGCCGCTCCTTCGAACGTCGTGGTTATGCAGTCGACCATTGTGCCGGTCTTGATGCTGTGGCGCGCTTCCTCGCCGACACGACACCCGGTTTCGCCGTGGTTGACCTCAAGCTCGGAAGTGAATCCGGGCTGGAATGCGTGAAGATGCTGCACGCCCACGATCCCGCCATCCGCATCGTGGTACTCACCGGCTTCGCCAGCATCGCCACGGCAGTAGAGGCGATCAAGCTCGGTGCCAGCCACTATCTGCCCAAGCCCGCCAACACCGACGACATCGAAAAAGCCTTCGCGCGCGTCGAGGGCGATGTATCGGTGCCACTGCAGGGCCGACCGACCTCGCTCAAGAACCTGGAATGGGAGCGCATTCACGAGACATTGGTGGAGGCCGACTTCAACATCTCCGAGACCGCCCGCCGGCTCGGCATGCACCGGCGGACGCTCGCCCGCAAGCTGGAGAAGCGACCGATGAAGTAGCGGGCCGCCGCTTGCCGTCAGGACGGAGCGCCTCCATGAACTGCACTCCGTCGCAGGGGTTAAGCTTGCTCCTCCCATGTGCCGGCCGCCGAATCAGCGGGCTTGGGCCTATGTCGCCCGCTACCGACCTTTGCCAAGCGCAGACGCTCCGCCGGAAGGGTTCTGACGATCGCAATGCGCCGCCCCCAAGGGGCGCATCTCTTTGGCAAGGGAGCGTTCCGTCGACATAGGGCCGCTTCGAAGAATCCGGGCTCTCCAGCGGCCGGATTTTAGTTTAGTGAATGCCGCCAATGCCCGCGTGCTGACGCGCGCCCGCGACGAAGACCCGGACAATGGTGCGTATCGGGGCGATAAGGCGGATCGTGAAGAGACGACATAATGGCTGAAGCTGAGACTAATGGTTGAAAACCAATCGCTTAGATTCTCCGTCGCGCCTATGATGGATCGCAGAAATTTTCTTTATTTTTCAACGGCTTGACTGGAGATCGTGTGCAATTTGTGTGCACGTGAAGCGCGCTTCTCCGCGCTTTTCTTTTGTGCTCGGCACAGTCCCGAGAGCACCCTGAAATCGCACGAAGCGCGCTATCGTACCAGCTTGGCCGCTTATCTCAGTCGGCCAGCGCTACACGCCCGTATCATAGAGGGTAAATCGCTGTTGGCGGCGAAAAAATTCGGAACCAGGTATGAGGTGGTCCCCATTCGCCGGACATTTTGGCGGCTTCGCTAAGCTTGGTTCTGGTGTGTGTCACGCCGCCTTGTTGATGCCGTCGCAGGCCATGTGGACCTCCTCCGGCGTTCTGCCGCCGAGAGCCGAGTGGGGCCTCGTGCGGTTGTAGTAGGTGATCCATCGGCCGATCCCGGCGCGGGCCTCGGACCCGGTCTCGAAGGCGTTGAGGTAGATGCACTCGTATTTCAGGGACCGCCAGAGGCGCTCGATGAACACGTTGTCCATCCACCGGCCGCGGCCATCCATGGAGATCCGCACGCCAGCGTCCAGCAGCACCTTTGCGAAGCGCGGGCTGGTGAACTGGCTTCCCTGGTCGGTGTTGAAGATGCTCGGCCGCCCGAACCGGGACAAGGCCTCCTCCAGTGCCTCGATGCAGAAGTCGGCCTCCATGGTGTTGGAGAGCCGCCAGGAGAGAACCCTGCGGCTGTGCCAGTCCATGATGGCGACCAGATACAGGAATCCGCGCCGCATCGGGATGTAAGTGATGTCGGCGCACCAGACCTGGTCGGGCTCCTCGATCGCCATGGTGCGCAAGAGATAGGGGAAGATGCGGTGCTGCGGGTGGCGCACCGTGGTCTTCGGCCGCTGGTAGATGGTGGCCAGCCCCATGCGGGCCATGAGGCGCCGCACACGCTTGCGCCCAACCTCGTGCCCCTGCCGGCGCAGATGGCGCACCATTTGCCGCGAGCCGTACCACGGCGTCTCGAGAAACTGGCCGTCGATCGCCCGCATAATGGCAAGAGTCTCGGGGCTTTCGATCCGCGGCCCGCCGTAGAAAGCCGACCGGCTGATGCCGACCAGGGCGCACTGGCGCGTGATCGGTAGTCGGGGGTGATCCGGTTCGATCATGTCGCGTTTTGCCCCCACGCTCATCGCCCGGAGGCCCGACGCAAAAAATCCCGTTCCACCACCAGTTGGCCGATCTTGGCATGGAGCTGGTCGATCTCGCTCTCGCGGGCGGCGTCGGCCGCTTCCGCCTTGCCGGAGAACACTGCGGCCATCCCCTCGATGGCCTGCTTCTTCCAAGCGTTGATCATGGTCTGGTGGAGACCATGCTTCGCCGCCAACTGGGCCACCGTCTGTTCCCCGCGCAGTGCCTCCAGGGCCACCTTCGCCTTGAAATCCGATGAATATCGCTTCCTCTTCCCGGTCATCGGGCTCGTCCTTCCGTCAGGCCGAACCAAGCTTAACTCCCTGTCCGGATTTCGGGGACCACCTCACAGCGACGTTGGCGCCGCTGGGACACGGGGCAGGGCATGGCCTCGTCAGTGGCCTGGGCGATCTGCTGGCAGGCTTGCAGAGGCTCTCCGATGAGGATCTCGCCGACATCGGACCGGCAATCCCTCCTTTCCAGGAAAAAGGCCAATGAGCGACCTCACGCGTCTGTCCCTGCGCAAGCTCCGACGGCTGATGATCTCCGGCGAGGTTCGACCGGAAGAGGTGACCGCGGCTTTTCTGGCACGAGCTGAAGCGCGCAACAGTTGCGATCTCAGCTATGTCGCGATCGGTGCGGAACATGCGCTCTCGCGTGCTGGCATGGTGGAGCAGGCTGGCGCATTTGGGCGCCTAGCCGGCATCCCCTTCTCCTGCAAAGATGTCTTTGACACAGTGGCGCTGCCGACGACGGCGGGCTCGCGCGCCATGCATGATTACCGGCCGCTCCGAGACGCGCGGGCGCTTGAGCGCCTCAAGGCAGCGGGAGCCATCCTTTTGGGAAAGAACAATCTGCACGAATTCTGCTACGGCATTACCGGCGCCAACCCGATCTTTGGCACCCCGGCCAATCCGCATGATCGTCGTTGTCTTGCAGGTGGATCCTCGAGCGGCTCTGCTGTTGCTGTCGCCAACCGCACGGCGATGTTTGCGCTCGGCACCGATACGGGCGGCTCGGTTCGTGTTCCTGCCAGCTTGTGCGGCCTTATTGGCTTCAAGCCGACCCGTGGGCAGATCAGCCTGAAGGGTGTGGTGCCGTTCTGCTGGTCGCTGGATCATGCCGGGATTCTTGCGCGAAGCTGCAGTGACGCGGCCGAGGTGTTCCTGGCCGTTCGCGAGGCGGACGAGACTCTTGTGGGAGCCAACGCGGATCATTCTGAGCGCGGCAACTCGCTGCACGGCCTGCGCATCGGCGTGCCTGAGGGCGTCTATCTTGAGAATGTCGCGTCCGACATTGCCCTGCGCGTGCATCAGTTGATCGCGGAATGCCGCCGGCTCGGGGCTCATGTCATCGAGGTTGTGTTGCCAGACCCAACCTATGTGCGCACGGCTCGCTGGCCGTTCAACTCGTCGAGGCCTTTGCCTGGCACCGGAGAAATCTCCAGCGCCGGTTTGATCTGTATGGGGAAGATGTTCGCGAAGGCCTGCTTCAAGGCCAGTTCATCCTGGCCGAGCATTATGTGCAGGCTCTCCGGCTGATCGCCATGGAGCAGGCCGAGGTGAGCGCGGTGCTCAAAGACGTCGATGTCCTGATGACGCCGACGACGCCGGTCGCCGCACCGCCTCTCGACCAGAAGCAGGTGACGGTAGCCGGCGTTGCGGTGCCTGTTGGCAATGCACTGTCGCAGTTCACATGCCTGTTCAATCTGACCGGTCACCCGGCGCTGACCGTTCCCATCGGGCGGGATGGTGACGGTCTGCCGATCGGGTTGCAGCTGATCGGTGCGCATCATCGGGACATGAAGCTCCTGGCGATCGGCGCGGCACTGGAACGGGTCGCTCTGGCCGGCTGGATCGAGCCGAATGACGAGATGGATGATGGCACGGTCATGCCGTCTCCGCTCGCGGAGCAGCGAGAGCGTTATGCGCATTAGGATACGGGCGCCACGGATACCGTCCAACTCCGAGTGGCGCTGTCTGTGGAGACGATGTTCCCAATTTGGGAAAATCTCTTGTTCCCAACCCGGGAATTCGCTATAAGCACCTATGCAGATCATCGCTCGCCGGACTCTCAAGCTCTTCTGGGAGCGCTATCCGCAAGCTGAGACGCCACTCGTGCTCTGGTATGCCCGCGTGGCGAAGGCCGCGTGGGCCGGCCCTCAGGACGTGAAAGCGACGTTCGGGACTACCGTGGATTTCATAGGGGACAACCGCCTGATCTTTGATGTCGGTGGCAACAAGTTCCGACGCATCGTCCACGTCGCCTATCCATTCCGTCGGGTGTTGATCAAGTTCGTAGGCACTCACGCTGAATATGACGCCATAGATCCGGAGACCGTTTGATGGACATTCGACCGATCAAGACCGACGCGGACTATGAGTGGGCGCTGGCCGAGGTAACGCGCTATTTCGAGCAGCAGCCTGAACCGGGCTCGACGGAAGGGGACCGCTTCGACGTGCTCTCGGACCTTATCGCAGCGTATGAGGAGCGGCACTTTCCGCTGCCAGATGCCGATCCTGTCGAAGCGCTGCGCGCTTTCCTTGAAGTGACCGGGCGAACGCAGCAGGATCTTGCGGTGTTGCTCGGCTCGGCACCGCGCGCATCGGAAGTCCTGCGCCGCAAGCGAGCCCTGACTGTCGATATGATCGGCAAGTTAAGCAAGGAGTGGGGTATGCCGGCGGATATCCTGGTGCGGCCGTACAGGCTGGCGGCGTAAAACGTCCCCAAGGAAAGTTTCATCGCGCCGCGAGATGGCGCTGGTACGATCAAGCTCGATTTGCGAATGGGGACCGATCAGTGGGGACATTGAGATCCACAGTGTCCGCCTTTCAGGACATTACTCAGTCGAGGTGATGTCCTCCCGGTCACACGCGTCAGTCCTGCACCAAGGACGTGGCGAGTGCGCGCATGACCAAATCCGGCAGCGCCGCCTCAAGAAGTTGGAAATGATCATTCAGAGAGCGCTCGGCCGCCTCCCTTCTTCCGTAGGCTAACGCGGATGCCAAGGCCGCGAGGGTGTCATAGAGCGGGATGGTCAGATCGGGTGATCGATAGGCGCAGCGGCGCACATGATGAGTCCGCTCGCACAGGTCGGCTACGTTGCGCTCAATCACATCGCTACCCATCCATCGGCTTATGCCAAGGAAGACGGCTTCCGTTCGGCGGGCTAGCGCAATGGCCGTCCTCGGGTCGCCCGGGTTCAAAGGCGGGCGTCCTAAATCGGATAAGAGCCGAGATGATGCCGGAGGAGGGGTCACTTCGAGGCCGTGTCGGAGCAGAAGCTGCAGGAGGTCGTGGAGTTCCTGCATTTCGCGCAGACGCAGTTCGCGGGCGAAAAACCCTCGTGCGGGTATAGCGGTGATATGACCTTCGGCATGCAGTCGGATCAGCGCCTCGCGCACAGGCGTGTTGCTGACCCTCAGTTGGTCCGAAAGCTCAACGACCGCCAGGTGCTGACCGGGACGAAACCTGTAGAGGAGCGCCCGTGTCTTCAGGGAACGGTAGACCTGATGCCGTCGATCCCTGCCCAGGCATCCTGAAGGCTGTGATCCCCGGTGAAAGCGGTCCCCATCCCGTTCCATCCTCGCCTCTGCGGCTTCCTGCTTCAGAGAACCCTCAGGTCGCGGGGATAGGACGTGAGATAGTCAAAGCCATCCTCTGTCACGACGATAGAGTCGCCGATGCGTCCCCCGCCCTTGCCGGGCACGGTAATGCCGCCGTCGACGGCAAAGGTCATGCCGGCCCGTAGCTCACGCGTCTCGCCGCGCTTGAGTTCCGGTACCTCCAAGAGCGACATGCCGACAGAGCGGCCGGTTCGATAGCCTGGAGAAAAGCCGGCCGCCGCATAGGTCTCTTCCGCAGCGGCGTTGACCGCCTCGCAGCGTATGCCGGGGCGGATCATGGCCAGCGCGGCGCGCTGGGCAGCCACGGAGGCCTCCTGGATGCGCGCCTGTTCGTCAGTCACAGTCCCCACGAAGAACTGGCGGTCGAAACCGAGCTTGTAGTTGCGGAAGCTCACCATGCCGCAGAAGCAGATATAGACTGGATCGCCCGTCTCCAGCCGGCGCACGCCGGCGCGCCGATGGACCATGCAGGTGTCGGTGCCGGACTGCAGGATCTGCAGATTGTGGATCAGCGGCGAAACGTAGCGGTCGTGCGGATCGCGCAGCAGGGAGGCGGCCCGGCGCGTGCCGGCCTGCATGGCGGCGAGCGCGATCTCATATTCGGGCACGCCGGGATCGATCGCGTCCGCAGCCGCATCCATCATGGAAACGGCAACCTCGCCGGCCTGGCGCATGATGGCAATCTCGTCCGGAGACTTGATCATGCGCTGCTCTGCAATCAGCGGCGCAATGTCCGACAGGGTGCGGTCGGGAAGGTGCTCCCTGATCTCGGCGGCGACCACGTTCGGCAGACGGGCCGCTTCGATCCCGAGTGCCATGGCGGTCACGGGGCCGGCCAATTGGCCAATGAGCAGGTCCCGCCATTCCCGGCCACCATCGCTCCAGGGGCGAATGTCCCGGACCCAGCTCATGGCCGCGCACATGTCTGATTCCATCAATGGCGTGAGGATCACCGGAACCCGACCGGGCCTCACAATCATCAGCGTCGGCCGCCCGAACTCCATGCCGAGATAGTTCCAGTAGCCCCCGTAATAGGCGATCGAATCCGGATCACTCATGAGGTGGTCCCCGAAATCCGGACAGGGAGTTAAGCTTGGTTCGGCCTGACGGAAGGACGAGCCCGATGACCGGGAAGAGGAAGCGATATTCATCGGATTTCAAGGCGAAGGTGGCCCTGGAGGCACTGCGCGGGGAACAGACGGTGGCCCAGTTGGCGGCGAAGCATGGTCTCCACCAGACCATGATCAACGCTTGGAAGAAGCAGGCCATCGAGGGGATGGCCGCAGTGTTCTCCGGCAAGGCGGAAGCGGCCGACGCCGCCCGCGAGAGCGAGATCGACCAGCTCCATGCCAAGATCGGCCAACTGGTGGTGGAACGGGATTTTTTGCGTCGGGCCTCCGGGCGATGAGCGTGGGGGCAAAACGCGACATGATCGAACCGGATCACCCCCGACTACCGATCACGCGCCAGTGCGCCCTGGTCGGCATCAGCCGGTCGGCTTTCTACGGCGGGCCGCGGATCGAAAGCCCCGAGACTCTTGCCATTATGCGGGCGATCGACGGCCAGTTTCTCGAGACGCCGTGGTACGGCTCGCGGCAAATGGTGCGCCATCTGCGCCGGCAGGGGCACGAGGTTGGGCGCAAGCGTGTGCGGCGCCTCATGGCCCGCATGGGGCTGGCCACCATCTACCAGCGGCCGAAGACCACGGTGCGCCACCCGCAGCACCGCATCTTCCCCTATCTCTTGCGCACCATGGCGATCGAGGAGCCCGACCAGGTCTGGTGCGCCGACATCACTTACATCCCGATGCGGCGCGGATTCCTGTATCTGGTCGCCATCATGGACTGGCACAGCCGCAGGGTTCTCTCCTGGCGGCTCTCCAACACCATGGAGGCCGACTTCTGCATCGAGGCACTGGAGGAGGCCTTGTCCCGGTTCGGGCGGCCGAGCATCTTCAACACCGACCAGGGAAGCCAGTTCACCAGCCCGCGCTTCGCAAAGGTGCTGCTGGACGCTGGCGTGCGGATCTCCATGGATGGCCGCGGCCGGTGGATGGACAACGTGTTCATCGAGCGCCTCTGGCGGTCCCTGAAATACGAGTGCATCTACCTCAACGCCTTCGAGACCGGGTCCGAGGCCCGCGCCGGGATCGGCCGATGGATCACCTACTACAACCGCACGAGGCCCCACTCGGCTCTCGGCGGCAGAACGCCGGAGGAGGTCCACATGGCCTGCGACGGCATCAACAAGGCGGCGTGACACACACCAGAACCAAGCTTAGCGAAGCCGCCAAAATGTCCGGCGAATGGGGACCACCTCAGCTGTGGTGCTCTACGGTCTCTCGACATCATCGAGGAACTCGAGCGCCGGATCGGCAAACCCGTTGTGACCAGCAATCAGGCGATGATGTGGGACTGCCTGCGTCTTGCCGGGATCGCGGACCAGCGGGATGATTATGGCATTCTGCTTCGGGAGCATTGAGTGAGCGAAAGCGCGACAAGCGAAAACTCAAAGACACGTGCCCCGCGTGGCCAAGTGACGGACATCTACCGGGCCTTGCGAGACCGGATCTGTCTGCTGCGCTACCCGCCCGGCATGCTGCTTGGCGAACACGAACTCGCCGACGAATTCGCAGTCAGTCGCACGCCTGTGCGCCAGGCGCTGCAGCGGCTGGAATATGACGGACTCACCGAGACCCGCAACGGCGTGGGAACGATGGTGACCGGCGTCGATCCAAACGCCTTCCGTGATATTTACGCGTTCCGGCTGCGCCTGAGCGAAATGATGGGCGAGTTTCCCGCAGAAGACGAGGCACCGCGCGCCCTCTCAACCATCCTGCTGCTTCAGGACCGGTTGGTGGCGCTGAGAGGCCTGCGGGACATGGAGGCGTTCTGGCAGCTCAACCATGAACTCCATCATGCTACGAACCGGCTCATCGCCAATCTCGCTTTGCGTGAGACCCATGAGCGCTATTACTTCCAGGCCTCGCGCATCTGGTACAGCGTGATCGAGGCGTTTTTCGAGGAACAGATTGCCGATCTGGCCAGTGAACTCAACGAGATCGTGGGTGCGCTGCGCGCCGGTGACATAAGGGCGGTCGGCTATATCCAGCGCAACCATATCGCCTTTGGTCTTCATCGTGTCGCGAGCGCGCACGCTGCCGTTTGATGCTGCAGACCCAGCCCGGACGGGCCGGGTTCCATTCGGGCCAAATGCGTTTACATATTATAGTTGATAAACTCGGCACGACGGAATTGCGAACGGTTTGCGCATGGATATGCGCAAGCTGGTCGGACGAAATTTCGCCCGCCTGCGTCAGGCCAAGGACCTGACGCAGGAACAGGTTGCCGAGCGCTCGGGGCTGAGCCAGCAGTATCTCAGTGGTCTCGAACGTGGCCGACGCAATCCGACGATCATTACGCTTTATGAGCTGGCACGTGCTCTCGATGTCAGCCATGTCGAGCTGGTTCTCCCACCGGACGAGAAGTGAGGGGTGCCGGTGTGACCCCGGCCATGAGGCCGGGGCCCTTATCCAGGCGAGGTCTTAGTCGCTGCGGCGCCCGTTGGGGCGAGACCAGATAAGGGAGAAGGTCTCTCCGTCCTCGTCATCGAAGAGGTTGGCGTAGATGGGGGCGTTGAAGCTCGGATCGTCGAGCTTGAGGCCCAGATAGTCGCGGCCCTCGGTGGAGCGCTTGGACCAGGCGGCCCCGATCTCGGCGCGGCCGACCAGGACCCGATGGCTGGGGGCGTTCTCGCCGGTGGCGCGGGTGTCGGGGATGATGCGCACGCCCCGGGCCTGCACGCCGAGGGTCACGATGTCGCCGGTGAACTCGTTGGTGCCGGTCTTCTTGAAGGTGCCGATGGTGGCCATGTTCCGTCTCCGTCCTGTCTTCTGAGCCCGCGCCATTGCGGCCTCGATGGCGATCGAAAGGCCGAAGGCGAGCGGCGCCGCATCGCCTCGGGGTCCCCGTCGCGCTCGCGCGATGGGGTGAGGATTGCGACCGCAGCGCAGCGGAGGACGGCGCAGGCGCGACTTTGTTGCTCCGCGAGGAATGACGGCGATCCGGGGCCCCGCGCAGCGCGCGGGGTGGGCGTCGGCAGGGGAAGAAAGTCGGGACCAGCCGTTGTGGCATAGGCGCTCGAGGCGCAGCCGACCTTCGGCCAGATCAGGCCATTGAAGAGGCCGTCTGGAGCGGGCAATGGCTGATGGATGAGGGAGATGGTTTGGCCTGGCGCCGGACATAGAGACGCGCCGGCGAGCATCGGCGGACGATACCCTGAGCTTGGCCAAACTGCCGTTTCCCTGGCCCGCCAACGCCTCGAATGCTCCACTCCGAGGGGCCTTTCAACAGCGACACGGCCGCCGTTTGCCGCGCACGCTAACTCTGCCGTACAGCATGGCGAAACGGACCATTTGGGCTTCCGCTCCCTCCCGGCCCAGCCCTTTGACGCGGACGTAATGTCATTCGCCTTCTGGTGCGCCGAGCGGATGTTGCGGTGTCAGTGGGCGGAGCTGTGTCCGCCAGAAGGGCGCAATGCCTTCCTTCCGGTGATGCGCACGAAGGCGACGATGCCGACCACGCCGGCTCCGAGGATCGAAAACACCATCTGCCACGTATGGGAGGGCATGGTGTGCTTAACGATGCCATGGGTGGCGTGGAAGCCTGCCGCAGCGGCCGGGACGACGAATGCGGCCGCGATCATCAGGCGCGCCCAGATCGGGCTGACGATCGCGAACAGGAACTGGCCGAGGCCGTAAGTCAGGCCAGCGGCGGCAAGGCCGACAACAAGTACGCCGAGCCATCCGCCGCCGGTGCCATAGGCCCATGTGCCCGCCGTGATGCCCGCAAACAGCGGCAACGCGAACACCGCAAGCGCGAAGAGTTGCCAGCAGAGGAATGCGATCGTCGCGATGCCGAGAAGAATGCCGATGAAGATCATGGGGACGGCTCCGTAAGATCGGAGGAATGTGTCGCCACCGACTCCGACGCACCCGCCCGATGAGCAGAATTGGCGGCGGCCACCATTCATGGCCGCCGGTTCGCCTCTCAGGAGGCGAAGGGGTCGATCTCCCGGACGATGGCGGCTTCGTCGCCGTCATACTCGGCAGCAGGAATGACGGAGAGCGTTCCGTCGCCGGCGCGGAAGATGACGACGGTGGCCATCAGGGTGGTGGCGAGGCTGAAGGCGAAGGCGTGAGCGATCTGGACGGACATCGACCTGACTCCTGCGCGAGCGGAGGTCCATCCCCCGCTGACAGGCGCCCGAGGAGGCCGGCCGTTGGCCGCAATCACCGCGTGAGGCACAGCCGGAGCGGCGGCACGCGTAGCGTAGTCCGACCCTTCATGGGTTGATGGCGTCAGGCCATCGGCTGGACCAAAGGATCAGCGTCGTGAAGCGGGGATGGTCGTCCGGTCAGTAGACCGTGATAGCGGGTTGCTGCACAGGTCGCTTCCGCCCGGCTGCGAGGTGCAACACATGCTGCCTGTGCGAAGCCGTCAGCGTTCCACGTTCCACGGATCGATGACTGCCACACCGGCGGCGTCGAACGCGCTGGTATCGCGCGTGGCCACAGCGAAGCCCCGGGAGGCTGCGATTGCGGCGATATAGCCGTCGGGCGTCGGAAAGCCCTTGCCAGCCGCGCGGGCTTTCACGGCAAGGTCGGCATAGCGTCGTGCGGCAGCGATATCGAACGGCAGAACGCGATCGGCGAACAGCTCCATCACCCCTTCCAGGGCCTCGGTGAGCCGGTCTTTGCGCTTACCGGCGGGCAGCGCACCGATGTCATACACCAGTTCGGCAATCGTGACGCTGGAGAGATAGAGCGTCTCGGCCGCCTGCTCGTCGAGCCATGCCCGCACGGTGTCGTCGGGCGTGGGCTTCATCGCCTCCGATATGACGTTGGTGTCGAGAAGGATCATTCGAAGCTCATGGGCTCGGCGGGCGTCCGGTCGCGCGCCGGGCTGAGCGCGTCGATGTCCTCATTGGTCAAGCCGAGGCGGCGGCTGCGCTCCGAGAGCGCTGTGCCGAGCCGGAGGCGCGTGTCAGGGCGAACGGCGGTCTCAAGGATGTCGCGCATCTCGGCTTCGGTGCTGCGGCCGTGCTGGGCCGCGCGGATCTTGAGGGCTCGGTGCGTCGCCTCGGAGAGGTTACGGATCGTCACTGCGGGCATGATGGCGCCTCCAGTAAAATTGATTGCATTGATAGCAAAATAGAGGAATTGCTATCACTTTCAAGATGCAGAGTTGCGGCGCTTTGAGGTGGTCCCCATTCGCCGGACATTTTGGCGGCTTCGCTAAGCTTGGTTCTGGTGTGTGTCACGCCGCCTTGTTGATGCCGTCGCAGGCCATGTGGACCTCCTCCGGCGTTCTGCCGCCGAGAGCCGAGTGGGGCCTCGTGCGGTTGTAGTAGGTGATCCATCGGCCGATCCCGGCGCGGGCCTCGGACCCGGTCTCGAAGGCGTTGAGGTAGATGCACTCGTATTTCAGGGACCGCCAGAGGCGCTCGATGAACACGTTGTCCATCCACCGGCCGCGGCCATCCATGGAGATCCGCACGCCAGCGTCCAGCAGCACCTTTGCGAAGCGCGGGCTGGTGAACTGGCTTCCCTGGTCGGTGTTGAAGATGCTCGGCCGCCCGAACCGGGACAAGGCCTCCTCCAGTGCCTCGATGCAGAAGTCGGCCTCCATGGTGTTGGAGAGCCGCCAGGAGAGAACCCTGCGGCTGTGCCAGTCCATGATGGCGACCAGATACAGGAATCCGCGCCGCATCGGGATGTAAGTGATGTCGGCGCACCAGACCTGGTCGGGCTCCTCGATCGCCATGGTGCGCAAGAGATAGGGGAAGATGCGGTGCTGCGGGTGGCGCACCGTGGTCTTCGGCCGCTGGTAGATGGTGGCCAGCCCCATGCGGGCCATGAGGCGCCGCACACGCTTGCGCCCAACCTCGTGCCCCTGCCGGCGCAGATGGCGCACCATTTGCCGCGAGCCGTACCACGGCGTCTCGAGAAACTGGCCGTCGATCGCCCGCATAATGGCAAGAGTCTCGGGGCTTTCGATCCGCGGCCCGCCGTAGAAAGCCGACCGGCTGATGCCGACCAGGGCGCACTGGCGCGTGATCGGTAGTCGGGGGTGATCCGGTTCGATCATGTCGCGTTTTGCCCCCACGCTCATCGCCCGGAGGCCCGACGCAAAAAATCCCGTTCCACCACCAGTTGGCCGATCTTGGCATGGAGCTGGTCGATCTCGCTCTCGCGGGCGGCGTCGGCCGCTTCCGCCTTGCCGGAGAACACTGCGGCCATCCCCTCGATGGCCTGCTTCTTCCAAGCGTTGATCATGGTCTGGTGGAGACCATGCTTCGCCGCCAACTGGGCCACCGTCTGTTCCCCGCGCAGTGCCTCCAGGGCCACCTTCGCCTTGAAATCCGATGAATATCGCTTCCTCTTCCCGGTCATCGGGCTCGTCCTTCCGTCAGGCCGAACCAAGCTTAACTCCCTGTCCGGATTTCGGGGACCACCTCACTTATGCGCCGCCGGAGCCGAAGCGATAGACCGGAATGCCCATCTTGCGGGCTTTGTCGGCCAGATTGTCCTGAATGCCTGTGCCGGGGAAAATCACGACCCCGATCGGCACGACGTTCAGTATCTGGTCGTTGCGCTTGAAGGGAGCGGCCTTCGCGTGCTTCGTCCAGTCGGGCTTGAAGGCCACCTGCGGCACCTTGCGGCTGTCGGCCCAGAGGGACGCGATCTTTTCGGCGCCCTTGGGCGAGCCACCATGCACCAGCACCATGTCCGGGTGCTTGCCGTGGATTTGATCGAGCTTGGCCCAGATCTGCCGGTGATCAGCGGTGTCGCCACCCGAGAAGGCGATCTTCGGCCCGGCGGGCACGAGCACCTCGCTATCCGCGCGCCGCCGGGCGGCGAGGAAATCCCGGCTGTCGATCAGCGCCGCAGTGAGGTGGCGATGGTTGACCCGTGATCCGGCCCGTGGCGTCCAAGGCGAGCCGGTGGCGATACGGTAGCGGTCGGCGGCGGCCTCGCGGAAGGTTTCCATGCCGTCGCGCCGGCCGATCAGGTTCATGCCGATGTCGATCAGGCGCTCGAGCTCTAGGGACTTCACCTCGGAGCCGTCCTGTTCACGCTGAAGCTGTTTCTGGGCCTGCTCGTTGTCGTCAAGCTTCTGCTCGATCCGGTCCACGGCGCGGTGGAACATGTTGACGGTCGACCAGAGGAGATCGGGAAGCTCAGCATCGAGACTGGTGTCGGTGATCGTGGCGACCAGGGCGTCGAAGATATCGGCGATGGCGCCTTCGATGAGGCGGTCCTGAGGTGGCGGGCGCTGGTCGCGTTCGTCCTCGGAAGGACGGTAACCGTGGAGCTGCAATTCCTGGATCAGATGGTCGGTCGGGGATGACACGTGCTGCGGCTCGTGGTCGTCATGCGCGCTCATGGGATGCCCCAATGGTTTGGACCGCGACCTTCGCGGCCTTCATGGCGACGAAGCCGTCGGGCGGGACGGAACTGCACCCGGAGCGAAGCGAGAGGGCCGCAGCGGCAGCGGAGGATGGCGAGAAGCCGGCGATTTTGCTTCGCGATGGAAAGCGGCCCTAAGGCCGCGCCGGAAAATCGTCGGCGGCAGCCATTGCCGATCCGGCCCGGCTGACGGCCGATCGCCCTCTCGAAGGCGCAAGGCGCGGTCCTCTTGCCGTCACTGACGCATCCTTGCGGGTATGGCAGCCAAGGATCGCGGTTCAGCCCGCTCCGGCTATGGGGGCAGGCACAGAAAGCGCGCCACGTCCCCCGGGGCGAGTTGCACCCGAACACCCGTCCGAAGTGCATCCATACCGAGCCGCTGGAGATCCTCGTTGAAGTCCCCGAGCGCTGGCGACAATGGGATGGCCTCGATGCCCTCGGCGTTCGCCCGTTCGATCAACGTGTCCCGGGCGGCGTCACCGGCAGGATCGTTGTCGCGGATGATGTAAAGCCGCCGCAGCCTCAGTGGGAACAGGATGGCGGCCAGATGCGCGGCCGAAAGTGCCGGTGCCATCGCCATATCGGGCAGGACCTGCCGGAGAGACAGCATGGTCTCGATGCCTTCACCTGCCGCCATCACGCTGTCGGGCACGCCGATGCGAACGGTAGACCCAAGCAGATTACCCATCGCCTTGCGCGGCGTGGCGACCGGAGCCTTGTCCGAACCGTCGGGGGCGAGCCAGGTGCGGTGTGCGCCGGTGATCCTGCCGGTGAGATCGGTGACGGCGGTGATCATCGCGGGCCAGGTCTCTGACGGGCCGTCGTCAGGCTTGTAGTAGCAGCGTGGATGAAAGCGCAGGTTTCCGGTTCCGTGCAAAAGCGTAATGCCGCGTCGGCGCAAATACGTCTCTGCGATGGTCCCGGCGATGGGCTGCGACATGGCGAACAACCGGCGTGCCGCTTCGACCGCCCCCGATGGAGCCGGCCGGACACGGCTAGGTGGTGCTGCGGGTTCCGGTTTGGGATCCGGCAGGCTGAGAAACGTTCGTGCTTCGGCAGCAATGTCGATGAAATCAGTGAGGCCCAGCGATCCGCGGATGACATCGAGAAGATCGCCATGTTCGCCGGTGGCGGCATCGGTCCATTTGCCCGCCGGCCCCTTCGCGGATGCCTGGAGCCGGACGAAGAGCGAGCGACCGGGTGTGTTTCTGATATCGCCGACGAGCCAGTAACGACCCTCCCGGCGACCATTGGAAAGATAGTGTCGGCAGACCGCCTCGGCTTGATTGGCGAGCCGCCGCGACAGATCGTGAGCAATCCCGGACATGGCGAGCTTTTCAAAACAAAGGCCCGCCGACAGAGCCGGCGGGCCGAGATCGTGTTGAGGGTTACTCCGCCGCTACGGCAGGGGGGATGTCCGTGGTGTCCTCAGTATCCTCAAGGCTCCCGTCTTCGCCCATGGCCGTTGTGCTGTCCTGAGCCGCCGTTTCTCCGCCAACGGCGGGTTCAGAGCCGCGCAGCGGTTCCGGGAGCCAGCCGGTATCAGCCAGCAGCGTTTCGGCCTCGCGGGCCATGTCGCCTTTCTTCAGGTGCGCGATGCGCTCTGCCGCACGCGGCCCCTTGGCCTCGCTCACCGCCTGCAGAATGCGGGCCTTGGTCACGCGCCCGAGGAAATTGTCCACGGTCGGCTTCCACCCGGCAGCCGCCATGTCGAGCTCGACCGCGCACGCGAGCTGATCGGCATGGTGCAGCGCGCGCGGGCGCCGGTTCCAGGCTTCATGGACGGCGTTCACCGATAGGCTCACCACATGGGCGAACAGGCCGGCGCGGCTGTCGCTGTCCCAGTCGTGCAGAGCCTCCCAGAGATCAGCCGAGTCCTTCGGCAGGGCCTTGGCCCAGCCTTCATGTCGGGCGTGGATCGCCGCGGCCGAGACGCTGTCGTTCAGCCCCGGCGCCTGCGCGCTGAACGCCACGCTCTTCAGATCGAGTTCAAGGCAGCTATCCGAGCCGTAGCGGTAGAAGCTCTTCAGCGTCAGGGCATGAAGGGCGGCGAGGAAGGCGACATCGGGCCGCTCGCCCAACGCCTGGCGCAGGCCGAGCGTGCGATGCGAGGTCAGCTCGGTCATCAGCCGGTCCGAGAGCGCAGACAGCCCTTCCTCGTCCTCGGGCTCGGGCGCCGGCGCATCTGCCATGACGGCCTCGCCAGTACGCATGGCCGCCGCCGCGACAAGGCGCGGCCCGGCGTCCTCCACAGCGACTTCGGGCTCCACCGGCAGTTCGTCCTCAGGCCGCACATAGCCGCGCTCAATGCGCACCGCGCCATCATGGGCGATGCTGACGAAGGCACCGGCCCGCGCCACATCCTGCAGATCGAAGGTGATCGGACGCGCCTCGAAGGCTTCGATCGCCGTCTCGATCTCGCCAAGCCGCGCGTCGACCTCCTCCGGCAATTCTTCCGCCTCAGCGTATTCCGTGGACAGGCGATCATATTCCGCCTGCAGGGCGTCGCGGCTGGCCTCCTCTTCGGTGGTGAGGGCGATGGTCTCGCCACGCAGCTGGCGCAGGCCATAGGTGTGGCCATAGGCGAAGTCAGGGGCCATCTCGACCCACTTCCATCCCTCGGCAGCGACGGCATCCGCCTCGGCCTTGAGCTTCTCGGCCACCAGCCGGTCGACGAGCGCGACATCCTGCAGCCAGCCGCCGTCGTCGCCCTGGAACAGGTCGCGCAGGATGATGCCGCCAGCCTCGACATAGACCTCGAGGCCGATGAACTGGGCGCGCTTGTCGCAGGCGCGGACAGCACCCTCGGTCAGCATGCGGCGGATGGCATAGGGCTGCTTGTCATAGGAGGTCTTCAGCCGCTCGAAGACCTGTTCCTGGCGCGCATGGTCTCCGGACACGGTGAAGGCCATGAACTGGTCGAGCGTCAGGCCGTCCTCGGCATAAACCTCCAGCAGCACCGGCGACACCGAGGCAAGCTTGAGGCGCTGCTTCACCACGCCGACGGAGACGAAAAAGGCAGCCGCGATCTCTTCTTCCGACTGGCCCTTCTCGCGCAGCGCCAGAAAGGCGCGGAACTGGTCGAGCGGGTGCAACGGCGCGCGCTGGATATTCTCGGCGAGGGAATCCTCCTCGGCGATACCGCCTTCCCGGATGACGCAGGGCACCGGCGCGGTCTTGGCGAGGCGCTTCTGCTTCACCAGCAGCTCCAGCGCCCGATAGCGCCGCCCGCCAGCCGGGATCTCGAACATACCGGTCTCCACGCCGGCGCCATCGACGACGGGGCGAACGCTGAGGCCCTGCAGCAGGCCACGGCGGGCGATGTCCTCGGCCAGTTCCTCGATCGAGACGCCGGCCTTGATGCGCCGGACGTTCGACTGGCTGAGCAGGAGCTTGTTGAAGGGGATGTCACGCGAGGGCGAGAGCGTGATCTTCTGAACAGTGGTCGCCATGGAAGGCATCTCCGTGATGGGGTGACGACGGATGCCCCACCGGGGCAGGCAAAGCCCCGGTGGGGCTTTGCCACGGAGGAACGGGAGCCTCTCTCTCGGCCTCCAACCCGTCACGAAGCGCAGCGCCGCCCTCTCACTCTGGAGGGCGACGCCGCAGAACCGCAGATCCGCACAAGCGCAAAGCCGGAGACACGGCTGTCCGCATCTCCGGCTTTCCGGAAATCAGGTGGCCCGATCCAGCAGCTTCTTGGCCCGGCCCTCAAGGTCTAGCCGCGCATCCTGGTGGGGCTTGTCGCGTGCGACCGCGGTGATGCCCTGCACGAAATCAAAGATGCTCTCGGGCTTGCGCCCTTCCTCGGCCAGCACCGTGTCGATGATCTTGGTCGTCTCGGCCCTGGAGAAGCCCCGGTTGCGCAGGAAGTCGCTGCGGTCCTCGTCGGTGCGCGCGACGATCTTCTCCCGCGCCGCCTTGATGCCGTTGACGAAGGGCATCGGCGAAGAATTGGCGAAGCGGGTGAGTGCCGGCGCCGCCTCATGGGCAAAGCGCGAGGCGGCGTATTTGGAGTGGCGGATGGTGATCTCCTGGAAGTCCTCGACGCCCCAGAGATTGCGGTTCTGGCACACGGCACGCAGATAGAAACTCGCAATGCCGAGCGTCTTGGCCCCCACCTCCGAGTTCCAGCAATAGAAGCCCCGGAAATAGAGGTCCGGCGAGCCGTCGGGCAGCCGCCCGGCCTCGATCGGGTTCAGATCGTCCACCAGGAACAGGAACACGTCGCGGTCGGATGCGTAGAGCGTCGTCGTATCCTTGGTGATGTCGACACGCGGATTGTAGACGCCCGTCTGCCAGTCAAGCACGCCCGGCACCTTCCAGCGTGTGTCACCGGTGCCATTGCCGGCGATGCGCTGCACCGCCTCGACCAGCTCATGATCATAGATCCGGCCATAGTCCGGCCCGGTGACGGCGCGCAGCTCGACGCGGCCATTGTCGGTCTCATATGTCTTGATCTGCTCGGCGCGGTGCGAGGTCAGCCCAAATTGGAGATTGATGCCAGCCAGTGCAGCGGGAAGCTGGCGCAGATAGGCGGCCGGCGCCCCGATCTGGGCCGCGAGCTGGCCGAAGGACCAATGGTTCGGCTCGACGGGCGCGTCCGCCCCGGGCAGCACCAGCGCCAGCCGCTCGGCATTGGAGCGGCTCGCCTCCACATGGATGCGGGACGTCTCCACGAGGCGCGACCGGCTGTGATCGGCCCGGCCCCGTACCATCGCGGCCAGTTCGCCGAGCGACAGAAACCGTTCGTCGTCCGGCCGGGAAAACCACTCCGACGACACGCGCCCGACCCGCTCGCCGCGCGTGACATCAACCTTGTAGCCGCCACCGACGTCGCGACAGACATCCAAAACCTGCATGTTCATGGGGATCAGTCTCCATGACGGGCGCCGGAAGACTCTCTCCCAGCCCTCAACCCGTCACGGAATCTCGTCCGATCTCTCACTCTCTATCCTGGACAAGCCGGCTTCCGAGCGGCTGAAGATACAGCAAGGACAGGCCCTAAAGGGAGACCGCTGTCTCCAGATGGAACGTGCGCGGCAGGTGATCGGGTAGATTGATTGGCAGGCCTGATTGATTCGGGGACGAGGAGGCGAATATGCGCGACGCGTATCCTGCTGAGGCTCTGCGGGGTCCTCGGCCGCTTGTTCCAGCGGGTTGATGCACCGCGCGTCCCCGAGAAGCGCGCGCGGCGGTTCGGGATGGGGTATCTCTGCGCCAGGACAGCGCAAAGGCGCGCACCGCGCGAGAAGCCGCGCGGAACGCCAGTGCCGCGTGAAACGAGACTGAGAGACGCCTGACGCATGCCGATCCTAAGCTGGCTGACCCGAGACGACGATGTCCGCGCCGCGCAGCGCGTGCCCTATCGGCTGCTGGAGGAGGTGCCGGAGCTTTCCGCCGGCGATCCGACATCGGGGAACATGCTGATCCAGGGCGATAATCTCGATGCGCTCAAGGCGCTGCTGCCCTTCTATGCCGGCCAGGTGAAGTGCATCTATATCGACCCGCCCTACAACACCCGCTCGGCTTTCGAGCATTACGACGACAATCTCGAACACACGCAGTGGCTGGCCATGATGTGGCCGAGGCTGGAATTGCTGCGCGAGCTGTTGTCGGAAGACGGGTCGATCTGGGTGTCCATCGACGACAATGAGGGGCATTACCTCAAAGTCATCATGGATGAGGTGTTCGGACGGAGGAATTTCGTAGCGAATAATGTCTGGCAAAAGCGCTATTCGAGAGAAAATCGTGGCTCCATCGGCGACGCGCACGAATACATCTCTGTCTATGCGGCGGACCCAGAAAAATTCAAATCGAAGCGGAACAAAGTTCCATTAAATGAAGATCAAGCAAAAATCTATCGAAATCCTGACAATCCTAAAGAGACTGATCCAAGGAATCGATGGCGCGGCTTGCCTATGACCGCTCAAGGTTATCGGCCAAATCAGATGTATGAGATAGTTTCCCCGTCGGGCCGCATCTTTACTCCTCCGGAGGGGCGGTGCTGGTCAATGATTGAGCCTGAGTTTTTGAAACTAAAGGCAGCAGGGCGGATCTACTGGGGAAAGAGCGGCGACTCGCAACCGAGCGTCATCCGGTTTCTTTCCGAGGTTGAGGGCTTGGTTCCATGGACTTGGTGGCCCCATTCCGATGCCGGTCATACCGATGAGTCGAAAAAGGAAGCAAACGAGCTTTTTGGCTCCGATGTGAGCTTTGGTACTCCAAAGCCCGAACGTTTAATTCAAAGGATCATGCAGATCGCCACCAACCCCGGCGACCTCGTGCTCGATAGTTTTCTCGGCTCGGGCACAACGGCGGCGGTCGCGCACAAGATGGGGCGGCGCTATATCGGCATTGAGATGGGCGACCATGCCGTGACCCATTGCGCGCCACGGCTTGAGAAGGTGATTGCCGGCGAGCCGGGCGGCATATCGCAAAGCGTCGGCTGGCGGGGCGGCGGCGGCTTCCGTTTCTATCGGCTCGGTCCGCCGGTGTTCGACGAGGACGGGCATATCCGCGCCGATATCCGCTTCCCCGTGCTCGCGGCCCATATCTGGTTCAGCGAAGCTGCCACGCCGTGGACAGCGACATCAGGCACGCCGCTGCTCGGCTTCCATGACGGGCGGGCCTTCGCCCTGCTCTATAACGGCATTCTCGGCGACAGGCGCCCCGATGGCGGCAATGTGCTGACGCGAGCGACGCTGGCGCTGATCCGCACCGCCATCGCCGCGCAAGACCCGGACTTCGCCGGGCCGCTCACCGTCTATGGCGAGCAATCGCGCATCAGCCCCCCGGTGCTGGAGCGCGAGCAGGTGACGTTCAAGCAAACGCCCTATGACGTGAAGGCGAGGCGCTGACAGTGGCCGACATGCAGCTAAAAACCTATCAGGCCGACACGCTCGCCATTCTCCGGCGCTTTCTGGAAGAGGCGCGCGTGGCCGGCCCGGCCAACGCCTATGACACCATTGCCCGCGAGCCCGAGCAGGCGCGGCGCCTCGGCCGTTTTCGCACCGGCTATGCGCCGCTCGCGGGTCTGCCGGGCACGCCCTATGTGTGCCTGCGCCTGCCCACCGGCGGCGGCAAGACCATCCTCGCCGCCCATGCTATCGGCGTCGCGCGGGATGCGTGGATCGAGAAGGATTTCCCGCTGATGCTCTGGCTGGTGCCGTCGAACACCATCCGGCTGCAAACCGTCGAGGCGCTGAAGAACACCCGGCACCCTTACCGGCAGGCGCTCGACGCGGTGTTCGAGGGCCGCGTGCGCGTGTTCGACATCGCCGATTTCGCCATGATTCGCCCGCACGACATCCGCGACAATGCGTGCGTTGTGGTCGGCACGATCCAGACCCTGCGGGTGAGCAACACAGAAGGCCGCAAGGTCTACGCCCACAACGAGAACATGGAGCCGCATTTCTCCACCGTGCCGGCCTCCACGGCCGGGCTGGAGCAGCGCGACGGCTCCACTGACAAGGTTGGCGATCCGCGCTTCTCCTTCGCCAATTTGCTGCACATCCATCGCCCGCTGATGATCGTGGACGAGGCGCACAACGCCGTCACCGGTCTTTCGCGCGAGATGCAGGCGCGGGTGAACCCGTGCGCCATCATCGAGTTCACCGCCACGCCGCGCTTCAATTCCAACATCCTGCACAGTGTCAGCGCGCAGGAATTGAAGGACGCTGAGATGATCAAGCTGCCGATCATCCTCGCCGAGCACGACAGCTGGCAGAACGCGGTGAACGGTGCCATTGCCAGCCGCGCCGCGCTTGAGGAAGCGGCCAGGGGCGAGGCCGATTACATCCGGCCCATCGTGCTGTTCCAGGCGCAGCCGAAAAATGGCGAGGTGACGGTCGAGGCGCTGAAGACGCACCTCATTGAGGTGGAGCAGATCGCGCCCGAGCGCATCGCGGTGGCGACCGGCGACCAACGCGAACTCGACGGCATCAACCTGTTCGACCCGAAATGTCCAATCGAGTACGTCATCACCGTCGAGGCGCTGAAAGAGGGCTGGGACTGCTCCTTCGCCTATGTGTTCTGTTCGGTGCAGAATATTGGCAGCGCCACCGACGCAGAGCAGTTGCTCGGACGCGTTCTGCGCATGCCATACGCCCGCCGCCGCAAGGCCGATGCCCTCAACCGCGCCTACGCGCATGTCTCGGAAGCCTCCTTCGGCGCCGCCGCCAAGGCGCTCACCGACAAGCTGGTAGACATGGGCTTCGACGAACAGGAAGCCCAGGAGGTGATCGAGCCGGCGCAGGGACATTTCGATGAGACGGGCCTTTTCGCGCCGCGCGAGAAGCCCGCGCCGGTGTTCCGCCATACGGTAGAAGCGAGCGTAGAGGTCGCCGAGGCGCTGGCCGCCGTAGCGCAGCACGAAGCCGTCTCGATCGCTCCGGCGGCGGATGGTTCTGTCGAGATCGCTGTCACCGGCCGTGTGGCGGCGGAGATCGAGGCCGCCATCACCTCGGCGATCCCGGCAGCGGCGCGCGCCGGCTTCTCCGAGGCCGTTCGCCAATACCGGATCGAGATCAAGGATAAGCTATCGCCCGCCGAGCAGGGCGAGCGGTTCACGCTGCCGCGCCTTGTCGCCGAGGTGCAGGGCGAACTCGCATTCGCCGATGCCGACCTGTTCATGGAATTCCATGACTGGACGCTCGCCGCGCATCCCGCCCGGCTCGACGAGGCGGCCTTCGCCATCCGGGAGACGGCGCGCAGCTTCGAGATCGACGTGGACGGCCGGCATGTCAGCTACCAGTTCGCCAGCGAGGCGGAGCAACTCGCGCTCGACGTGGATGTGGAGGGCTGGTCCGCGCAAGGGCTGGTTCTCTGGCTGGACCGGCAGTTGCGCCAGCCCGACATTCACCAATCCGACCTGCTGAAATGGCTGAGCGATTGCGTGGGCTATCTCACCGGCCCGAGGAAAATTCACCTCGCGGCGCTGATGCGCACAAAGTTCATTCTGGCCCGCAAGCTCACCGAGCGGATCGCGGCGATACGCCAGGCCGAACAGGGAAAGGTCTATCAGCGGTTTCTCTTCGCACCCGAGGCGAAGGTTCAGGCCTCCTTCAACGATGGCTTCGAGTTCCGGGACGGGATGTATTGCGACGTGCGCAAGCAGCGCGAGGGCAAGTGGAGGCCACGTAAGCACTTCCTTGGCGCGGACAATCTGCCGGCCTTCGACGGCACTCTGGACGGCGAGGAGTTCCAGTGCGCTCAGGCGATCGACAGCCTGCCATCGGTGAAATTCTGGCTACGCAATGTGGCGCGGCACCCGCAATCCTTCTGGCTGCCCACGGCAGGCGGTCGATTCTATCCCGACTTCGTGGCGCAGTTGAACGATGGGCGCCTCGCCGTGATCGAATACAAGGGTGCGCTGCTGGCCGGCAGCGGCGTCGACGACACCAATGAGAAGCGTGCTGTCGGCCGGCTCTGGGAGCAGAGCAGCGGTGGCAGGGGGGTGTTCATCGTGGTTGAAAAGCAACTGGGAGATCGCGATATGCGCGGGCAGTTGATGGATCGGTTGAGCGGAGGTTGATGGCCCAACTCTGCCTCTTCAGGAATCGTGCTTCTGCAAACCCGCGGCTGATCCGTCGCCAGCAACAGAGGCGACGCAGCCGCGGCGGTCTAAGCTAAGCCGCTCTCGCAGCCCGGATGGTATGCAACGCCTCCGGCTTGAGGTGGGTATAGCGCCGCAGCATCTTCCAGTCCTTGTGGCCGGTCACGAGAGCCACCTGTTCGATGGCGAAGCCCGCCTCGAACAGCCGGCTAGTGCCCTCGTGGCGCAGATCGTGGAAATGCAGGTCCTCGATCTTGAGGTCCTGGCACTGCCGACGAAAAGCGGTGCCGACCGAGCGGCCGTTGTAGGGGAAGATGCGGCCTTCTCGACGGCTCAGCGCGGCTCCTTGCTCCTCGATGATCTTGCATGCGTCGTAGCCCGACACATCGAGCAGCGGGATGCGCTGATCGTTGCCGTCCTTCCTGCGCGGGTCCTTGCGGTTCCGAATAAGCAGCATCCGCGTCCTTGGATCGAAGTCGCGCCATTCGACACGGCAGATTTCTTCCTGACGCATCGCCGTGGCCACGGCAAAGCGCACGATCCTTCCGACGGGAATGTTCTGCCGAGGGTTCTCGTCCAGCGCCGTGATGATGCGGTCAAGCTCATCCTGCGTCGGCCGGCGATCCCGCTCCTTGCCTTTCCCGATCAGGCCAAGCCGCTTCAGGGCGATGCGTGCCAGATCGAGGGGTTCGGTCGAGAGGGTCACGCCGTGGACTGCGGCAGCGTGGGAGAGGACGGTTTTTATATACCCGAAGTCCATGCTGACCGTGACCGGGCCAGCCCCTTCCTTCGCGCGGTCCTTGCCGTATTTGATGAGGCGCTCGCGGTCGAGCTCGCCAATTTTCAAGGCGCCGAGCGCCTCGTCGATGGCGGTGAGGCAGAAGTCCTTGGAACGGCCGATCCTGATCCCCACCTCGGCCATGTCCTGGCGGTGGAGCGCGACGAGATCGCGGAAGCGCTTCGCGTCGCGCGACCTGCGCGTGACGGCGGGTTCCTGGCGATCGATGCGACGCTCCATGTCGAGCGCCCATTCCTCGGCATCCCTACGGCGCAGGAACGTTTCATTGACGTACTGCTCCGACGGATCTGGGCTCTCCAGCAGCCGGATTTTAGTTTAGTGAAGCTAGCCAAACCGTGTGCGCTCCGTGTGCACTCACGCGTCGAAAAACCGGAAAATGGGGCGTATCGTGGCGAAAAATCGGGTGCACACGACGCGGCCCAACTTCTTGAAGTTACAAAAATAATGTTGAAAAATCAATCATTTAGATTTGCCGTGGCCCCTATGATGGATTGGACCGACCGGCACTGCCGGGCGTTCCACCGGGCGCTTTCGGCACGCGCGCTGCTTTACACGGAGATGGTGACGGCGAATGCGGTGATCTTCGGCGATCGCGAGCGGCTGCTCGGCTATTCGCCGCAGAAGCACCCCGTTGCGGTGCAGCTTGGCGGGTCGGACCCCGAGGCTCTGGCAAAGGCGGCGACGATCTGCGCCGACTGGGGCTATGACGAGATCAATCTCAATGTCGGCTGTCCGTCCGATCGCGTGCAGGGCGGCAATTTCGGCGCCTGCCTGATGCGCGATCCCGCCCTCGTCGCCGCGTGCGTGGCGGCGATGAAGGCGGCGGTACGCATTCCGGTGACGGTGAAATGCCGCCTCGGCGTCGACGAGCAGGATCCGGAAGCCGCGCTCGACGCGCTGGCCGATGCGGTGCTGGCGGCAGGGGCGGACGGGCTCATCGTCCATGCCCGCAAGGCGTGGCTGCAGGGGCTCTCCCCGAAGGAGAATCGCGACATTCCCCCGCTTGATTATGACCGTGTCCACCGGCTCAAGGCGCGCCTGCCGGGCGTGCCGGTCAGTCTCAATGGCGGGCTCACCACGCTGGAGGCGGCGCAGGCGCAGCTCGCTTATGTCGACGGGGTGATGCTGGGGCGCGCGGCCTATCAGCAGCCGGAGCTTCTGCTGCGGGTCGACAGCCTGTTCTTCGGCGCGAACGATCCGCATCCCGATGCGTTCGCCGCTATCGCCGCGTTCGAGCCCTATATCGCCGCCCATCTTGAGACCGGCGGCCGCCTGCACGACATTACCCGCCACATGCTGGGGCTTTTCCCCGGCCGTCCCGGCGCGCGCGCCTATCGCCGCCACCTCGCCATTGAGGGTGTCAAGGCCGATGCGGGGCTCGATGTGCTGCGAACTGCCGTCAATGAGATCCGCCGCGCCGAAGAACGGCGGTCGCTTGTCGCCTGAATCCGTGCCATCACGAGACGGCCGATGGGGTGACGTGGTGGCGTGATGCAGGCGATTCCTTTCGAACATCTGATGTGGCTGTCCGGCGTGCTGCTGGTGGCGGGGCTGGCGACGGGCATTCTCGCCGGCCTGTTCGGCATTGGCGGCGGCGCCATCGTCGTGCCGGTGCTTTATGAGGTCTTCGGGGCGGTGGGCGTCGACGATTCCGAGCGCATGCACCTCTCGGTCGGCACCGCGCTCGCCATCATCGTGCCGACGGCGCTGCGTTCCTATTTCGCCCATCGGCGCCGCACCAAGATCGACAATTCCATCATGCGGCAATGGGCCCTGCCGCTGGTTGCCGGCGTCGTTGCCGGCACGGCGCTGGCGGCGGTGTCGCCGGATGTGGTGCTGAAGATCGCTTTTGTGCTGTTCGCGACGCTCATGTCGTCCAAGCTGATCTTCGGCCGCGACCACTGGGTGCTGGCGGAAACGCTGCCGGGCCGGGTTCCCATGGCGCTCTATGGCTTCGGCATCGGCGCCTCGGCGCCGCTGATCGGCATTTCCGGCGGCGGCATCGCCACGGTGGTGCTGACCCTCTACCGGGTGCCGATCCACACCGCCATCGCCACCTCCGCCGGGCTCGGGGCGCTGATCGCCGTGCCGGGCACGCTCGGCTACATCCTCAGCGGCATCCCGCATCTCGATGATCTGCCGCCATTTTCGCTCGGCTATGTCTCGCTGCCGGGGTTGGTGCTGGTCGGCGGCATCGCCACGCTGGCGGCGCCGCTGGGCGCGCGGCTGGCGCATGGCTTCACCAAGCGCCAGTTGGAGGTCGGCTTCGGCCTCTACCTCATGATCGTCGGCCTGCGCTTCGTCATCGCGCTGATCACAGAGTAAAAGCTCCGTCAGTCCAACGCCTTGGCCCGCATCACCAGCTTCTCGCCGCGGATTTCGAAACTGCCGAGGCGGGAGAGGAAGGTCATGCCGAGCAGGCTGTGCTTGAGCGTGCCGGGGCTGGCGACGAGGGCGGGCACGTCGCGCTCGTCGATCGAGCCGGCGATGCCGATGCGCTGAAGCACCACCGCCGCCGCCCGGCCACGCCCGTTCGCGGTGTCTATGGGTATGTCATAGCTGAGGAATTCCAGCGGCAGCCCCACCGCCACCGCATCCTCGGGCGTCAGCACGACACTGGACGCGCCGGTGTCCACCAGCATGGGAATGCGCGTGCCGTTGATCTCCACCCGTACATTGAAATCGCCGTCGCGTGCCCGCGCCACCTCGACCGCCGGCCCGTCGCTCGCCAGCGGCACCGCGTAGCCGGGCGCGAGTTCGGCGAGCACGCGATAGGCGACGGCGTGGAGTTCGAAACGGTAAGTGTAACCCACGGCGAGAAAAGCGAAAATGATCAGCCACAGCATGGCGGCGCGCAGCGCCTCGCCCAGCCTTCCGGTGAAAGTGGCGAAGACGCTGGCGCCGACCACCATCAGCAAGGCGCCGTAAAACACAAGCTGCGCCAAGTCGTTAGCGCCGAAGCCGGCGACATCTCCATAGCGCGAGGCGAAGAACACCAGACCTATGCCGGAGGCGAGGCCGATGACCACGATCCACATCAGCCGATCGGCATTCATCGCCCGGCCTCCCGGGGACGGGTGGACAGGCGGGCCATGATGGCGCGCCGCTCGTTTTCGCTGAGCGCCGGCCACGCGCCGATCTCCTCCAGAGTGCGGCCGCAGCCGAGGCACAAGCGCCCGGCGGCGTCCAGCGTGCAGACAGAAACGCAAGGTGTGGAGCGGGTTTGCGGCATGATTCGGTACGCTAGGGGACGCTCCACTCTGGCGCATCTTCCTGTCGATCCGGTTAAGCGCCGGCGCGAACAGGGCATCAGCGCGCGAAGATGAGCAGCCCGATCAGGAAGGCGATTTCGACCAGAAGCGTCGCGGCGCCCGCGACATCACCGGTCTGTCCGCCGAATTGGGCGCGCGCAAGGCGCACCACGCCAAGGAAGATCACGACCGCGAAAGCGGTGGCGAGGGCGAGGCCGATGAGGCCGATGAGGTGGACGATGGGACCGAAGGCGATGAGGAGACCGACGCCGAGCGCGCGCCACCGGCTCGTCGCCCCCGGCACCCCGGCGCTGTGGGCGAGACCGTCGGTTCGCGCGAAGGGGAGGGCGGCCAGCATCCACAGTCCGGCGAGGCGGGAGACGCTGACCGCCGCGATGAGCCCCGCCGCCGCCACCGCCGGGCCGGCGGCCAGCAGCTCCGCCAGCGCGCCGATGCGCAGGGCGAAGGCGAGGATGAGGGCGCACACCCCGAAGGCGCCGACGCGGCTGTCCTTCATGATCGCCAGCCGCCGCTCGACGCTCCAGCCGCCGAGCGCATCGGCGACATCCGACAGCCCGTCCTCATGCAGCGCGCCGGTGATCGCCACCAGCACGGCGACCGCCAGTGTCGCGGCGAGAAAATCGCCCAGCCCGACGGCATGGGCGACGAGCAGCACGATAGCGGCGATGCTCCCCAGTACCGCGCCGGCGAGCGGCAGAGCGGGGCCGAGCCGGTTGAGGTCCGGCGGGCCGTCCTCGCGGGGCTCGGAGGGCAGGCGCACCGGCAGGCGCGAGAGGAAGCGCAGCGCGGCGGGCACATCGGAGAGTATCGGCAGCGGCATGCGCGTTCGCCTTCAGCGCTCGACCAGAAGTTCGGCCAGCGGCCGGCGCCGCTCCCACCCCGCACGTTCCAGTTCCGGCACGGGAGAGGCTTCGGCGGGATAGCCGAGGCAGAGATAGCCGACCAGTTGCCAGTGCGCCGGCACCTCCAGCGCCGCACCCACCGCCTGCGGGTCGAGGATCGACACCCAGCCGACCCCGATGCCGCGCGCGGCCGCCGCCAGCCACAGCGTGTGGATGGCGAGCACGGCGGAATAGGCGACGGTTTCCGGCATGGTGGCGCGGCCGAGGCCGTGGCCGGCGGCGGGGTCGGGCTCGACGAAGATGGCGAGATGTTCGGGCGCGTCGTCCAGCCCGGCGAGCTTCAGCCGCGCATAGAGGCTTGCCCGCTCCTCCGGCTGCTGCGCCAGCGCCTGCGCATTCGCCGTCTCGAACAGGGCGCGGATGGCGGCGCGGCGCCCGGCCGCGCGCACCCGTACCAGCCGCCAGGGCTGGCTGTAGCCGACGCTTGGCGCGCGGCAGGCGGTGGCGAGCAGCGCGTGCACCGTGTCCTCGTCCAGCGGGTCAGTGCGGAAGCAGCGCACATCGCGCCGCCAGGCGAACAGCGTGTCGAGCCGGTCGCGAAACGCCGCGTCAAAGGCCGGCGGCGTGGCGGCAGAGGCCTTGAGAGGCGCGGCCAGGGGCGCCTCCTGACGGGCTTCCATCCGTGATCCCCTTCTTGCTCGTCCGCGCGCGTCCATGCGTGTTGCGTATTGCGTATTGCTGAGGGCGCGGCTGCGGTGCCGAGGCTTGCGCGTCTCTCGGCGAGGGTCTACCCCGCCTTGGCGCCCGAGGCGACACTTCTTCGACCCGCCTCGTCCGTTTTGGCGCCGCCCGTCCTGCTGCTGAGGCTCCCCATGCTGCGCTCCACCACCGGCCTGCCTTTCGACGACATCCGCAACCTCGTCGCCCAGATGCCGGGCCCGGACGCGGCCGCCCACGCCGCCGCCAGCGCCCGGCAGGGGCAATTGGTGAAGCCGCCCGGCGCGCTGGGGCGGCTGGAGGAGATCGCGGTCTTCATCGCCGGCTGGCAGGGGCGCGAGATTCCGCAGGTGAACCGGCCGACCGTCGCGGTGTTCGCCGCCACCCATGGCGTCGCGGGGCGGGGCGTCTCGCCTTACCCGTCCGAGGTGACCAAGCAGATGGTCGCCACCTTCACCGCCGGCAAGGCGGCGGTGAACCAGATATGCGGCGTGTTCGGCGCGGGGCTGCGGGTGTTCGACCTCGCGCTCGACCTGCCCACCCCGGACATCGTCGAGCGCGACGCGCTGACCGAGGCGGAATGCGCCGCCACCATGGCCTTCGGCATGGAGGCGCTGGCGGGTGAGCCGGACCTTCTGTGCCTCGGCGAAATGGGCATCGGCAACACCACGGTGGCAGCGGCCATCTTCCACGGGCTTTATGGCGGGGACGCCGCTGGTTGGGTCGGCCCCGGCACCGGGGCGACGGGTGAGGTGCTGGAACGCAAGATCGCGGCGGTGGAGGCGGCGGTGGCGCGGGTGCGCGGCCATCTCGACGACCCGCTGGAAGTGCTGCGCAAGCTCGGTGGGCGCGAAGTGGCGGCGATGGCCGGCGCCATCCTCGCCGCGCGGCTGCAGCGCGTGCCCGTGGTGCTCGACGGCTATGTGGTGACGGCGGCGGCGGCCGTGCTGAAGGCGCTGGACCCGCGCGCGCTCGACCATTGCCTCGCCGGCCATGTCTCGGCCGAGCCGGCGCATCGCGCCGTGCTGGAACGGCTGGAACTGCGCCCGCTGCTCGATCTCGACATGCGGCTCGGCGAGGGCTCCGGCGCGGCGTTGTCCATCGGGGTCATCAAATCCGCGCTCGCCTGCCATGGCGGCATGGCGACCTTTGCCGAAGCCGGCGTGGCGGGGGCGTGAGGGGACGGGCGTGCGGCGCGACGTTGTGCGTTTGACCCCTCTTCCCTCATCCCCGGGCGTGCCCCGGGGATCCAGCCTTTACCGGGTGGTGCGCGCGGTGGGGCTGGGTGGCCGGGTCAAGCCCGGCCATGAGGGTGAGACTGGCGGAGCCTGCCGTCATCCCGGACGGCCGCAGGTCGATCCGGGATCGCGACGGGGCCGGCGAGCGATCCCGGCTCTGCGCTTCGCTTCGGCCGGGATGACGGTCGGACGCGGCCCTTCCCCTTCCCTCATCCCCGGGCTTGACCCGGGGACCCAGAGCTTGGCAGCGGGTGCGCGGGAGAGGGCTGGGTGGCCGGGTCAAGCCCGGCCATGAGGGCTGGTAATGAGCACTGGCAATGAGCTTCACACTTTCACGTGCGCGACGACATCGTACCCCGCGCGGCTGGCGGCCGCAGGGTTGGCGGCCGCAAACCTGGCGCGGCATCCTCCTCGCCGCCGGGCTCATTGTCGTAGCGCTGGTGGTGGAGCGGGTCATTCCCCCGCTCACCGGGCAGGTGCGGGTGGCGGATGGCGACAGCCTCGTCGTCGCCGGCGAGCGGGTGCGGCTCGACGGGCTCGACGCGCCGGAACTGCACCAGAGCTGCGGCGAGGGCGGCGAGAGCTGGCCGTGCGGGCTGAAGGCGCGGGCGGCGCTGGAGGCGCTGGTCGCGCAGGGCGCGGTGACGTGCCGCCCGGTGGACGAGGACCGCTATGGCCGCGCCGTGGCCCGCTGCGCGGTCGATGGTGCCGATATCGGCGCCGCGCTGGTGCGCAAGGGCTGGGCGGTGGCGACCAGCCTTTCCTATCGCGGTGAAGAGCGATCGGCGCGCGCTGCCGGTGCCGGCCTCTGGTCCGGTCCGTTCGAGATGCCCGCCGACTGGCGGGCGCGCCATCCGAGGCCGGCGGAGTGAGGCATCGTCATCCCGGCCGAGTGCAGCGACAGCCGGGATCGCCTTCCGTTCCCACGCGATCCCGGATCGGCCTGCGGCCATCCGGGATGACGGATGGTCCGGCCGCGCCTATCTAGATCATGTCACTGTTTCAAAGGAAACGGTGACATGATCTAATTATTTGTTTTGTCGCGTTTTCTTCACGCGAACCGGTATCCACTTCGCTCGAAAACGCTCTAACCGCCATGCCCGCCGACGACCTCGACGCCCTTCTCGCGGCCATCCGCGCCTGCCGCTTCTGCGTGGAGACGCCGCGCGGAAAGCCGCTGCCGCACGAACCGCGCCCGGTGCTGCATGTCGGGCCGCGCGCGCGTATCCTCATTGCCGGGCAGGCACCGGGCACAAGGGTGCACGCTTCCGGCCGCTCCTTCACCGATGCCTCCGGCGACCGGCTGCGCGATTGGCTGGGGGTGACGCCCGAGAGCTTCTACGACCCCGACCGCTTCGCCGTGGCGGCGATGGGTTTCTGCTTTCCCGGGCAGGACGCCAAGGGCGGCGACCTGCCGCCGCGCCGGGAATGCGCCAGCCTCTGGCACGACCGGCTGTTCGCGGCGCGGGCGCCGTTCGATCTCGTCGTCGCGGTGGGGGCAGCGGCGCAGGACTATCACCTCAGGCGGCTCGGGCTGGGCCGCTTCGCCGGCGGTGGGCTTGGCGAGCGTGTGGCGCGCTGGCGGGAGATTTTTGACGCGCGCGAGCATCCCCGCTTCCTGCCGCTGCCGCACCCTTCCTGGCGCAACACCGGCTGGCTGAAGAAACATCCGTGGTTCGAGGCCGAACTGGTGCCAATGCTGCGGGCGGAGGTGGCGCGGCTGTTGGGCTGAGCCAACCTCATGGATTGAGCGCCCTCATGCCCGGGCTTGACCCGGGCACCCAGCGACCGGGCGCGCCGGCTTGGCCTGGGTCCGCGGGTCAAGCCCGCGGATGAGGTGACGTGTTGCGGTTGGAGCGATCCCGGATCGCCTGCGGCGCCCGGGAGGACGGCCGCTCAGCTAGCGCGACACCGCCAGATGCCGGTTCAGCCGGCGTTCCAGCACATTCCACACCCGGCGGATGATTTCGACCATCAGCAGATACAGCACCGCCGCCCAGAGATAGACCTCCATGTCATAGGAGCGGGAGAAGGCGAGGCGGGTGACGCCCATCAGGTCGTAGACGGTGATGACGGACGCGATGGCGCTGGCCTTGATCATCAGCACCAGCTCATTGCCGAGCGGGCGCAGGCCGATGGCGAGCGCCTGCGGCAGGATGATCTTGCGATAGGCCAGCACGCGGGAGAGGCCGAGCGCCTGCGCCGCCTCCATCTGCCCGGCCGGCAGGCTCTGTATGCCGCCGCGCAGGATTTCCGATTGGTAGGCGGCGGTGTTGAGCGTGAAGGTGAACACCGCGCAGTTGAAGGCGTCGCGGAAGAACCACCACAGGCCGATATCGGTGAGCTGTTCGCGGAACTGGCCGGCGCCGTAATAGACGAGGAAGGTCTGCGCCAGCAGCGGCGTGCCGCGGAAGAAATAGGAATAGGTCCAGGCCGCGCGCGCCAGCGCCTTGCCGCCTTCCACCCGCGCCAGAGCGAGCGGGATGGCGAGCGCCACGCCGAGAAACACCGACAGGCCGACAAGCTGCAGCGTCACCGACACGCCGTCGAGAAAGCGCAGGCCGTAGCGGGCCATGAGGTCGGTGTTGAGCCCGATCAGCCCCATCAGCCAAAGGAAGCCGTCGCCGAGCGGGGCGAGAAACGGTTCCATCAAAGGCCTCCCACCCGCTTGAAGCCGCGCGAGGCCCGGGCTTCCAGCGCGGTGAAGACGGCGCTGGAGAGGCCGGAGAAGACGAGATAGATCAGGCAGGCGACGAGATAGAAGAAGAAGGGCTGCTTGGTCACGCCCACCGCGATCGAGGTCTGGCGCATCAGATCGCTGATGGCGATGACCGAGACCAGCGAGGTGTCTTTCAAGAGCACCATCCAGTTGTTGGACAGGCCGGGCAGGGCGACGCGCCAGAGCTGGGGGAAGGTGACCAGCCGGAAAGTGCGCCAGCCCGACAGGCCGAGCGCGGCGGCGGCCTCCTTCTGGCCGCGCGGCACCGAACGGATGGCGGCCAGCAGCACCTCGCTGGAAAAGGCGCCGAGCACCAGCCCCAGCGCCACCACGCCGGCGACGAACTGGTTCACCTCGATATGCGCGCCTTCGACCAGCGCGCCGGCGAGGCGGGTGAGCAGCATCTGCCCGCCATAATAGACGATGAACAGGGTGAGCAGTTCCGGCAGGCCGCGAAACACCGTGGTGTAGAGATCGCCCAGCGCCCGCAGCACGCGCGAGCGCGAATCCTTGGCCAGCGCCACGGCGAGGCCGATGGCGATGCCCACAGGCAGGGTGACGAGGGCGAGCTCGATGGTGAGCAGCGCGCCCTGCAAAATCTCGTCACCCCAGCCCTTCGGGCCGAAGGAGAGCAGCTCAAGCAGATTCAGCATGACGGACGGCGCGCCCCAGGGTCAGCACAGGAAAAGGCGCCGCCCCGCAAAGGCCCGGAGCGGCGCTGCGGCGCGGCGTCAATAGACGCTGAACGGGAAGTACTTGTCGTTGATGGTCTTGTAGGTGCCGTCGGCGACGATCTCGTCGATCGCCTTGTTGAACATCGCCACCAGTTCCGGGTCGTCCTTGCGGATGCCGACGCCCACGCCCTCGCCGAAATATTTGGGGTCTGTGTGCTCGGCGCCGGTGAACTTGCAGCACTTGCCCTCACCGGTGCCGAGCCATTCCAGCAGCACCACCTTGTCGGCGAGCACCGCGTCGAGACGGCCATTGGCAAGGTCGAGATTGGCCTCGTCCTGCTTGCCATAGAGCTTCACCTCGGCGCCGGCCTTGGCATAGACATCTTCGAGATAGTTGGAATGGATGGTAGAGCCCTGCGCGCCCAGCACCTTGCCTTTCAGCGCCTGCGGCGAGGTGTCGGTGATCGCCGAGCCCGTCGGCACGACGAAGGTGGCGGGGGTCTTGTAGTATTTCTTCGAGAAGGCGATCTGCTGCTTGCGCTCCTCGGTGATCGACATCGAGGCGACGATGGCGTCGTATTTGTTGGCGAGCAGCGCCGGGATGATGCCGTCCCAGTCCTGCGCGGTGAAGGTGCATTCAACCTTCATCCTGGCGCAGAGCGCCTTGGCGATGTCGACATCGAAGCCTTTCAGCTCGCCATTCTCGATATAGTTGAAGGGCGGATAGGCGCCTTCGGTGCCGATGCGGACGGTCTTCCATTCCTTGGCGGAGGCGCCGCCGGCCAGGGGCACGGCAAGGATGGCCACGGCAAGGGTGGTCGCGGCAAGGGTGGTCGCGGCAAGGGTGGCCGCCGCCGTAAACCGGGTGACGAGGCTCATGATGTTCCCCTCTGAATGAGTACGCTGCGCCGGTTTGTTCTGTCGTTTCCGGCAACCCATGCTGGCACTATTTCCGAATATTGCGCAACTGGGCTGCCGCTTCCCTAGTCACAAAGTCGTACTGATCCATTTGTGTGCATTGCAGCGCCATAGCGGGCGCCGATCGGCTGACGGCGCGGCACGGGTTGACGCTGCGCGCGCGCTGGTGTGTCTCAGCTTGAAACAGCTCTATTGAGGAGAAGCGCGCTATGGCGACGGCAGACGATGTGAAGGCGCGGCTGGCGCAGGTTTCCGCCCCCGACGGCCGTCCCGTGACCGAGGCCGGCGTGCTCTCGGAGGTGCTGGTCTCGGACGGCAAGGTCTATCTCTCGCTCACCGTCGATGCGACTGAAGCCCGTGCCTGGGAGCCGGTGCGCGCCGCCGTGGAGCGCACCGTGCGCGGCACGCCGGGCGTGACCTCGGCGCTGGTGGCGCTGACCGCCGAACGCAAGGCCGGCCTGCCGCCGATCGCCTCGCACACGCCCGCCGCCGCGCGCGCGCCGGCCGCCGGCGGTCATTCGCATGCCGGCCATTCGCACGCGCAGCCGCCGGCCGATCCGCAGAAGGAGACGCCGGGCCTGCCGGGCGTCGGCGCCATCATCGCGGTGGCTTCCGGCAAGGGGGGCGTCGGCAAGTCGACGCTCGCGGCCAATCTCGCGCTTGGCCTCGCCGCCTCGGGGCTCAAGGTCGGCCTGCTCGACGCCGATATTTACGGCCCCTCCGTGCCGCGTCTGATGGGGCTGAAGGGCCGGCCGGAGGTGAACGGGCGGATGATCACCCCGATGCAGGCTTTCGGCCTCAAGGTGATGTCGATCGGCTTCCTCGTCGAGGAAGAGACGCCGATGATCTGGCGCGGGCCGATGGTGATGTCGGCGATCAGCCAGATGCTGAAGGAAGTGAACTGGGCGCCGCTCGACATTCTCGTCGTCGACATGCCGCCCGGCACCGGCGACGCGCAGCTCACCATGGCGCAGCAGGTGCCGCTGGCCGGCGCGGTGATCGTTTCCACCCCGCAGGACCTTGCGCTGATCGACGCGCGGCGCGGCGTCGCCATGTTCCAGAAGGTGAACGTGCCGGTGCTCGGCGTGGTCGAGAATATGAGCTACTTCATGTGCCCGCATTGCGGCACCCGCTCCGACGTGTTCGGCCATGGCGGGGCGCGGCACGAGGCGCAGCGGCTCGGCGTGCCCTTCCTCGGCGAGGTGCCGCTGCAAATGTCGATCCGCGAGACCTCCGATGCCGGCCTGCCGGTGGTGGCGACCCGGCCGGACAGCGCGGAGGCCGGCATCTACCGCGCCATCGCCAGTTCGGTGCGCGAGGCGCTGGCCGGCCGGCGCGGTGCGGCGCGCCCGGCGCCGCGCATCGTGATGGAAGGCTGACGCGAACCGGCGAGGGGGGCTGCCTTCCCTCGCCGCGCTCAGCGCGGCTGCGCCGCGAAGGCGGTGAAGAGGGCTTCGATCTCGGCAAAGCCCATGGCCTCGTCGAGGAAGTCGAAACGCCCCTCGCTTTGCATCGCCCGGGCGGCGCGGATCACCGCGCCATAGGCGAGGCGGGCGAGGCTGGAGCCGATGCTGATGCGCCGCACGCCGGCCGCGCTCAGTTCCTCGCGGGTGAAGCGTGTCTTGCCGATGCCGATGACGACATTGACCGGCCGGGAGACGGCCGCGCACACCGTCCGCACCGCGTCGATGTCCGGCAGGCCGGGGGCGTAGAGCACATCCGCGCCCGCCGCCTCGAAGGCCTGCAGCCGGCGGATGGTGTCGTCGAGATCGGGCCGGCCCCAGAGAAAGTTCTCCGCCCGCGCGGTGAGCACGAAATCGCCGGGCAGGCCATTGCGGGCCTCGGCCGCCGCCGCGATGCGCTCCACCGCGAGGGTGAAATCGTAGATCGGCGCGTCCCGCCGGCCGGTGTGGTCCTCCAGCGACCCGCCGGCCAGCCCGAGGGCGGCCGCCCTGCGGATGGTTTCGCCCGCGCTTTCGGGACTGTCGCCGAGGCCCATTTCCAGATCGGCCGACACGGGCAGCGGCGTTGCGGCAACGATGCTGGCGCAGTGGGCGAGAAGGTCCTCGCGCGAGGTGGTGCCCTCGGCGACGCCGCGGGAAAAATCCATCCCGGCGCTGGTGGTGGCGAGGGCGGGATAGCCCAGCGCGGCGAAGATGCGCGCCGTGCCGGCATCCCACGGGTTGGGCAGGATGAAGGCGCCGGGCCCCTCATGCAGGGCGCGGAAGCGGGCGGCCTTGTCGTTCATGGCGAGCACTCCGATGACCACCGGACGCTAATGCCGTCATGTGAACATATCAAGAACATTTCCGCGTGGGCCGGCGCTGGGGCCAAGCCGGTTGCCCTTCGCCGCCGGCTGTTGCAAACATCCTCGCCCGTCTGCGAGGGATGCCTGCCCATGAAGCGCCGCGACTTTCTCCGCTCCGCCGCACTCGCCGCTCCCGCGAGTGCGCTCGCCGCGCCCGCCTTGGCGCAGGGCGCGCCGCAGGTGCGCTGGCGGCTCACCTCCTCCGTGCCCAAGGTGCTGGACGCCATTTTCGGCGCCAATGAGCTGGTGTCGAAATATGTGAGCGAGGTGACGGAAGGCCGCTTCGTCATCCAGAACTTCGCCGCCGGCGAGATCGTGCCGGGGCTTCAGGCGCTCGACGCGGTGCAGAATGGCACGGTCGAGGTGGCGCAGACGCCGCTCTATTACTACACCGGCAAGGACCCGTCCTTCGCCTGCTTCACCACCATGCCCTTCGGGCTGAACGCGCGCATGCAGAATGCGTGGTTCTATCACGGCGGCGGACGCGAGCTTCAGGACGAGTTCCTCGCCAAATACAACCTCGTGGGCTTCCTCGGCGGCAATACCGGCACCCAGATGGGTGGCTGGTTCCGCAAGGAGGTGAAGGACCTCGCCGACTTCCGCGGGCTGAAATTCCGCATCGGCGGCATTGCCGGGCAGGTGGTGGCCAAGCTCGGCGTGGTGCCGCAGCAGATCGCCCCCGGCGACATCTATGCCGCGCTGGAAAAGGGCACGATCGACGCCTGCGAATGGGTCGGCCCCTATGACGACGAGAAGCTCGGCTTTGTCCGGGTGGCGCCCTATTACTACTATCCCGGCTGGTGGGATGGCGGGCCGACGATGAATGTCGTCGTCAACCGCGACAAGTGGAACGCCCTGCCCAAGAGCTATCAGGCCGCGTTCGAAGCGGCGGTGGCCTATGCCAATAGCGACATGCTGGCGAAATACGACGCCTTCAACCCGGCGGCGCTGCGCCGGCTGGTGGCGGCGGGGGCGCAGTTGCGCACCTTTCCGCAGAGCTTCCTCGACGCCTCCTGGCAGGCCTCGAATGAGCTGATCGCCGAGATCGGCGCCAAGAACCCCGGCTTCAAGAAAATCATGGACGCGCAGACCGCCTTCCGCAACGAGGAATATCTGTGGTGGCAGGTTGGCGAGTACCCCTATGACGGCTACATGATCCGCGCCCGCACACGGGGGTGAGGTCTATGAAAAAACAGAGGAAACGCCGATGCCGCATGTGCCTTCCCGCCGGGGCCTGATCCGGGGTGCCGGCCTCGCCACCGCCGCCGCTGCCTCGACGCTGGCGGCGCCCGCGCTCGCCCAGAGCCTGCCGACGCTGCGCTGGCGGCTCACCTCCAGCTACCCGAAATCGCTCGACACCATCTATGGCGCCGCCACCCTGCTGTCGAAATATGTCGGCGAGGCCACGGACGGGCGCTTCACCATCGACGTGTTCGCCCCCGGCGAGATCGTGCCCGGCCTGCAGGCGTTCGACGCCGTGCAGAACCGCACGGTCGAGGTGTGCCAGACGGCGCTGTATTATTACATCGGCAAGGACCCGTCCTTCGCCCCCTTCACCACGCTGCCCTTCGGGCTGAACGCGCGCATGCAGACGGCGTGGCTCTACCATGGCGGCGGCAATGAGCTGCAGGCAGCGTTCCTGGCGAAATATGGCGTGGTGGGCTTTGCCGGCGGCAATACCGGGGCGCAGATGGGCGGCTGGTTCCGCAAGGAAATCAAGACCGTCGCCGATCTCAAGGGGCTGAAGATGCGGATTCCCGGCATTGCCGGGCAGGTGCTGGCGCGGCTCGGCCTCGTGCCGCAGAATTTCGCCGGCGGCGACATCTATCCCGCGCTGGAGAAGGGGACGATCGACGCCGCCGAATTCGTCGGGCCGGTGGATGACGAGAAGCTCGGCTTCGTGCGGGTGGCGCCCTATTACTATTATCCCGGCTGGTGGGAAGGCGGGCCGACCATCCACTTCATCGCCAATTCGAAGGCGTGGGAGGAACTGCCCAAGGCCTACCAGGCGGCGTTCGAGGCGGCCTCCGCCTACGCCAATGCCGACATGCTGGCGAAATATGACGCCCGCAACCCGGCGGCGCTGCGCCGTCTGGTGGCCGGCGGGGCGCAGCTCCGCCCGTTCCCGTCGGAGATCATGGATGCCTGCTACAAGGAAAACACCGCGCTGATGGCGGAGATTTCGGCCAAGAACGCCGATTTCAAGAAGATCTACGACTCGATGCTCGCCTTCCGCAACGAGGAGTATCTGTGGTGGCAGGTCGGCGAATACCCCTATGACGGCTACATGATCCGCGCCCGCCAGAAGGGGTGAGCCGACCCTGCGGGCGCCTCCGCGCGGCGGCTCAGGCGGCGCCGCGCGGCTCCTTGCGGGCGACCACGACCGGCCGCGCCGCCAGATGGTGGTGCATGGTGTAAAGCCCCGCCGCCATGATCAGCGCCATGCCACCGATGGAGACGAGATCGGGCATCTGGTGAAACAGCGCGGCGGAGAGGCCGACGGCGACCACCACGGAGGCGTAGCGGAAGGGCGAGACCACCGCCGTCTCCGCCGCGCGGAAGGCGGAGATGGTGAGCATGTGGCCGACCACCAGCGACAGGCTGCCGCCGACGAGATAGGCCAGCGTCGCCCCGTCCAGCGCGTGCCAGGTCTCCACCGAGCTGCCGGCGATGCCGAAGCTCATGCCGACCACCGTGGTGCCGAAGGTGACGACGAGGGTCGGCACATGGGCGCCGATGCGGCCGGTGATGAAATCGCGGAACGCCATCAGCAGCGCGGCGGCGAGCGGCAGCAGCGCCATCGGGTCGAAGGCGGAACTGGCGGGCTTCACGATCAGCATCACCCCGGCGAAGCCGACCGCCACCGCCAGCCACTGGCGCCAGCCAATATGCGCGCCGAAGAACAGCACCGCCACCGCCATGGTGGCGAGCGGGGTGATCTGCAGGATCGCGGTGGCATCGGCGATGGACATGCGGGTGATGGCGGTGATGAACAGCATCGCCACGCAGGCTTCCGCCACCGCGCGCGCCAGCACTCGCCAGTCGGCGGCGAAGCGCAGCGCCGGCAACTGCCCCTTCCAGCCCAGCACCGCGATCAGGCACAGCGCCGCCATCAGCCCGCGCACGGCGAGGATCTGCGAGGGCGGGATGTGCTCCAGCGCGAGCTTGGAGAAGGCATCATTGGTGGAGAAGATCGACGAGCCGGCGATCATCAGCAGGATGCCGCGCTTGGCGCTGGGGGCGTGCATGGGGAGGGTCCGAAGAAGAGAAGCCGGGTTAAAGGCCGCAATCACGGCAGGACTGCGGCCTTGGCCGAAATAGTGGTACGCAAATGAAATGCGCGGTCAGCATTCCTCGCGGTCAGCATTCCTCGCAGGCGGCGTCGCCCGCGAGGTCGTCCGCCTCGACCAGCCCGCCCGCGCGCCGTTCCAGCGCCTGCGAGGCGACGCACAGGCCGAGCGCACCGACCGCCAGCGCCGCCCCGACCCAGGGCAGGTCCGCATAGCTGACGCCCAGCGTGATCGCCGCGCCGCCGATCCACGCGCCGGCGGCATTGCCGAGATTGAACGCGCCCTGATTGAGCGTCGAGGCGAGGTTGGGCGCGCCTTCCGCCGCGTCGACGACCCGCATCTGGATCGGCGGCACCACGGCGAACACCAGAATGCCCCAGACGAAGACGGTGGCGACCGTGGCGGCGGCGAAGCCGCTGAGGAAGACGAACGCCACCAGCACGGCGGCCAGCCCGATGAAGCTCGCCATCAGCGAGGGCATCAGCCGCCAGTCGGCCAGCCTGCCGCCGAGCAGATTGCCGATGGTGATGCCCACCCCGAACAGCAGCAGCACATAGGTGACGGCGTGCGGGGTGAAGCCGGTCACGTCGCGCAGCAGCGGGGCGATATAGGTGAACACCGAGAACAGGCTGGCGGAGGCGAGCACGCTCATCAGCATGGTGAGGATCACCTGCGGGCGCTTCAGCACCGCGAATTCGCGCAGGATGTTACCGGCCGAATGGGGAATGTCGCGCGGCACCCACAAAGCGATCGCGCTGACCGCGAGAATGCCGATGAGCACCACCGCCCAGAAGGTGGAGCGCCAGCCGGCGGCCTGGCCGAGCGCGGTGCCGAGCGGCACGCCCAGCACATTGGCCAGCGTCAGCCCGGCAAACATCAGCGCGATGGCGCTGGCGCGCTGGTTCGCCGGCACGAGGTTCGCCGCCACCACCGCGCCGATGCCGAAAAAGGCGCCGTGGCAGAAGGCGGTGACGACGCGCGCGCCCATGAGGAACCAGTAGTCCGGCGCGATGGCGCAGAGGAAATTGCCCAGCACGAACATGCTGGCGAGGCCGATCAGAGTCGCCTTGCGCGGCAGGGAATTGGTGATGATGGCGACGATGGGCGCGCCCACCACCACGCCGAGCGCATAGCCCGTGACCAGCAGGCCGGCGGCGGGGATGCTGACCGAGAGATCGGCGGCGACCTCCGGCAGGAGACCCATGATGACGAATTCGGTCGTGCCAATGCCGAAAGAGGCCATGGCGAGGGCCAACAGCGGAAGCTGCATCGCGAAACGCTCTATGTCGAAAAAGGGTGTGTTGGCTGCTGTTTAGCAGCGCGATTCCGCCAATCCTATGCACGTTGTATTGCAGCGCAGCAACATCGCGGCGCGCGCGGCAGCCATGCGCAGGGCTGGAAGGGCCGGGATCAGCCGCCGGTGAGGCTCATATGCCGGCGCACCGCCGGGGCCTGGCCGGGGCGGTCGATCACGAAATCGTGGCCCTTGGGCTTGCGGAAAATGGCGTCGTCTAGCGCGGCGTGTAGCGTCTCGTCGCTCTCGGAGGCGCGCAGGGGCGCGCGCAGATCGGCGGCGTCGTCCTGGCCGAGGCACATATAGAGCGTGCCGGTGCAGGTGACGCGGACGCGGTTGCAGCCCTCGCAGAAATTATGCGTCAGCGGGGTGATGAAGCCGAGCCGTCCGCCGGTTTCCTTTATCGAGACATAGCGCGCCGGGCCGCCGGTGCGGAACGGAATGTCTTCCAGCGTCCAGCGCTCGGCGAGGCGGGCGCGCACGGTGGAAAGGGGCAGATACTGGTCGATCCGCTCGGCGCCGGTTTCGCCCAGCGGCATCACCTCGATGAGCGAGAGGTCCATGCCGCGCCCATGCGCCCATTCGATCAGGCCGGGAATCTCGTCCTCATTCTCGCCGGCCAGCGCCACGGCATTGAGCTTCACATGCAGCCCGGCCTGCTGCGCCGCGTCGATGCCGGCGAGCACCTTGGACAGGTCGCCCCAGCGGGTGAGCGCGCGGAAACGGTCGGGGTCCAGCGTGTCGAGCGAGACATTGATGCGCTTGACCCCGCAATCGGCGAGCTCGCGCGCGAAGCGGGCAAGCTGCGAGCCATTGGTGGTCAGGGTGAGTTCTTCCAGCGCGCCGGAATCGAGATGCCGGCCCAGCGAGCGGAACAGGGTCATCACATCGCGGCGCACCAGCGGTTCGCCGCCGGTGAGGCGAAGCTTCTTCACGCCGCGCGCGACGAAGGCGGAGCACAGGCGGTCCAGCTCCTCCAGCGTCAGCAATTCCGGCTTGGGCAGGAAGGTCATGTGCTCGGCCATGCAGTACACGCAGCGGAAGTCGCAGCGGTCGGTGACCGAGACGCGCAGATAGGTGACGGCGCGGCCGAAAGTGTCGACGAGCGGCGCACGCGGGGTCTCGCGCTGAAAACGGTCGATGACGGCTTCGCTGGTGCTCACGCAGTCGCTCCCGCGCCGAAGGGCGCTGTTTCTTGCGTCTATTTCTAAAGGCCGGTGCCGGGCCTGCCAAGCCGCGCCACCCTATCGGGCGATAGCCTAACCCATTCGTGACACGGTCATTGCGCAAGTGCCCGCCCCGGACGGGGAGGGGATTGGCGAAGCCCCGCGCTCTGTCTATGTGGGGAGAAACGCCAGGAGAGGAAGACGCCCGTGACCGACGCCGTCCATTGGCCGACCGAGATCAAGGTGCACAAGGACCGCCGTGTGCTCACCATCGCCTTCGAGGGCGGGGCGAGCTACGCGCTGCCGGCCGAATTGCTGCGGGTGGAAAGCCCCTCCGCCGAGGTGCAGGGCCATTCGCCGGCGGACCGCCAGTTGGTCGCGGGCAAGCGCGAGGTCCGCATCACCGAGGCGATCCCGGTGGGCAATTACGCCGTGCGGCTGATCTTCGATGACGGCCATTCCACCGGTATCTACACCTGGGACTGGCTGTATGAACTCGGCCGCGACCAGGAGGCGCGGTACAAGCGCTATCTGCAGGAACTGGCGGCGAAGAATCTCTCGCGCGACGCCCCCGGCACGGTGCGCCGGCACTGAGCCATCGCGCTCCCGCTGGGCTCATCCCGGCTCGCCGCCTTCGGGTCGGCCGGGATGAGGATGAACGGGCATGCCGAACGGCCGTTGATGACCGTCCGGTGCGGGGTCAGTTCAGCACGACCACCATGGTGCCGACGCTGACGCGCTCATAGAGATCGGTCACGTCGTCATTGGTCATGCGGAAGCAGCCGGAGGACACCGCCTGGCCGATCGTCTCCGGCTCATTGGAGCCATGGATGCGGTACAGCGACGAGCCGAGATAGAGCGCGCGGGCGCCGAGCGGGTTGTCGATGCCGCCGGGCATGTAGCGCGGCAGGTCGGGGCGGCGCTGCAGCATCTGCGGCGGCGGGGTCCAGCCCGGCCATTCGGCCTTGCGGGTTATGGTCTTCACCCCGCCCCAGCGGAAGCCGTCGCGGCCGACGCCGATGCCGTATTTCAGCGCCGTGCCATTGGGCTGCACCAGATAGAGCCGGCGCTCGGCGGTGTTCACCACGATGGTGCCGGGCTTGTACTTGCCGCTATAGGGCACCACCTGCCGGCGGATCGACGAGTAGCCCTTGACCGGCCCGTTGCCGAAATTCGACGGCCGCGGGAAGAAGCTGAAGAAGGAGGGCGTGCTCGCGCTCTGCGCCATCGCCGGTACGCTGGCGGCCGCGATCACGGCGCCCAGCGCCAGCGCGGCCAGTGTCTTCAATCGCATGTCAGGCCCCATCAGATGTTCATCGCGCCGCCCGGCGGCACGAAGCGCGCGGGGCGGCGCCGGCAGTATGCGGCGAAAAAGCGGTGATCGCCTTGTCCAAGCGGGCGTCGCCGCACTTTGCCCCGGCCCTATGGCAGGAAAGCCACAGCCGGCTCAGCGCGGGGCGTCGCCGAAGATCAGCCGGCTGACCGGCCGGCCGAAGAAGCGGGCGCCGGCCATGGTGAAATGCGAGCTGTCATGCTGCAGCGGCTCGCCCTTCACCATCAGCGGGCAGTCATCGGTGCCGCAGGCGGCATCGAACACCGAGATATAGGTGACGCCCGGCAGGGCGGCGAAATGCGCGCCGAGGTTTTTGTCCGCCACCCGCGCGCCCGGCAGGGCGTCGCCGCCCGCCAGTGTCGACGGGTTGCCGGCCAAGACGCGGCGGGCCAGCAGCTTGGGCACCGCGTCGCGATAGAGCGGCACCGGCCCCACCACCACCACCCTGATGCCCTCGCGCACGAATTGCGCGATCGCGGCGTCGATCTCCGGTCCCGTCGCGTTGAGACCGCCGAGCACGAGTATGTCGGGCTTGTGCTGCTCGATCCATGTGCGGGCGAACAGGTTCATCTCGCTGCAATAGGGCACGAAACGGGAATAGCGCTCGCTGAGCGGGGCGCAGGCGGCGCCGGTGATCTGCCCGACCGCATAGCCGCGCGCCTCGCCCGCCTCGATGATGGCGGTGATGAAATGGGCGATATGGCTGCTGCCCCAGACCATGACCGAGGGATGCGTGGTCGGCAGGCATTCCGGCTTCACCGCGAAACCGGCCTGGAAGAAGGGGATGAAGCACACGCCCTGCCGGAACACCGGGTCGCCATTGTAGAAGGAATAGGCGGCGAGGCGCTGCGCCTCGGGCGGCAGGCGCTGCGGCAGGCCGCGCGTGGCGATGGTCGTCTGGGCGAAGGCCGCCAGCGCCAGCGTGCCGGCGACCGTGCCGCCGACCAGCACCTTGCGGCTGAACAGGCGGCGGTTGAGCCGCACCGGCTGCTCGACGAAGCGCCAGGACAGATAGCCCAGCAGCAGCGCCAGCGTCACCCCGCCAATGAGGAAGGGCAGCGGCGCCACCGGCCCCAGCCACTCCTTGCCGAGTGCGACGATGGGCCAGTGAACCAGATAGAGCGAATAGGAGATCTTGCCGACGAAGACCATCGGCCGGCTGCCGACCAGCCGCGTCGCCAGTGTCTGCGCGCCTTCCCCGCCCCAGATCACCAGCGCCGCGCCGATGCAGGGGGTGAGCGCGCGCAGGCCCGGGAAGGGCGTGCTCGATTTGAGGATCAGCATCGTGCCGAGAATCATCGCGCAGCCGCCCAGCACCGCCGCCAGGCACTCGCCCGGCTTCTGCGAGAAGCGCATGCCGGGCAGCGCCAGCGCCGCGCCGATCAGCATCTCGAAGGCGCGGAAGGGCAGCAGGAAATAGGCGGCGGCGGGATCGCGCATCAGCATGAACTGGCTGGCGGTCAGCGAGACGAGGATCAGCGCCGGCACCGTCCACACCAGCGCCCGGCGGCCGAAACGGTGCAGCACAAGCACCAGCGCGGGAAAGATGAGATAGAACTGCTCTTCCACCGCCAGCGACCAATAATGCAGCAGCGGCATTTCCTGCGCCGCAGGGGCGAAATAGTCGGTGCGCTGGTAGAAGAAGATATTGCCGACGGCGAACACCGACCACAGCACCGAGCGGCCGAAGATCAGCATCTGATAGGGCAGCAGGATCAGCGCGGCGGCGACAGCGGTGACGGCGGTGACCGCCAGGAAGGCCGGCGCGATGCGGCGGATGCGCCGCTCATAGAAGCCGAGCAGCGAGAAGCTCCCATCGGCCACATCGCTATAGAGCGACTTGGAGATGAGATAGCCGGATATGACGAAGAACACGTCGACGCCGACAAAGCCGCCGGGCAGCCACTTCGCGCCGAAATGATAGAGCACCACGCCGAGCACGGCGATGGCGCGCAGGCCGTCAATATGGGCGCGGTAACGCAGGGAGTGGTGCACGGAAGACCATCGGCTGGTTAGGAAGGCGGGAGGGAGCGGGCTGGCCGGGCCAACCTTGCGAGTATGAACATTGCCGGACCGGCCGGCACCGGCGCGCTCTCGCTGGCCGGCGATCTGGGCGCGGGTGTGGCGCGGCCGCCATAGGCGCGGCCCAGGGGGCGGAACTGATGGCGGGCGGGGCTCATTGTGGCGCGGCTCATTGTGGCGGGGCCACGCTGGGGCTGTCGCCGAAGATCAGTGCCCCGAGCCGCTCGCCATAATAGGCGACGCCCTCGCGGGTGAAATGGTTGGCGTCGAACTGCAGCGGCACGCCGTCGAGCATGATCGGGCAATTGCTGTCCGGGCACATGGTGGCGAGCACCGAGATGAACTCGACATTCGGATTGCCGGCGAAATGCTCACGCATCAGCCGATCGGCGCGGCGCGTGCCGTCGGTGAGGTCGTCATCGGCGAGGCGGCTCGGCTGGTCGCGGTACAGGCGCTCGGCCAGGATTTCCGGCACCGGGCGGCGGAACTGCGGCACCGGCCCGAGCAGGATGACGCGGATGCCGGCCGCGTGCAGCTTTGCGAGATCGGCGTCGAGCTGGCGGAAATGCTCGGGCGAGACCAGCGTGTCGCCGCCGAGCACGAGAATGTTCGGCCGGTGCTCCAGCAGCCAGTCGAAGGCGAAGCGGTTCAGCCGGTCGCACATCGGCGCGAAGGAGGACTGCACCAGCGGCAGGCAGGCGGCGGCGGTCATCTGCCCCACCGCATAGCCATGCGCCTTGCCGATCGGTTCCAGCGCGCCGATGAACTGGGCGACATGGCTGCTGCCCCACAGGACGAGGCTCGGATGCGTCTGCGGCAGGCATTCCGGCGCCGGCGCCTCGCGCGGGCGGTTGCCGTTGATGAAGCAGGTGCCGTCGCGCACCACCTCGCGGAAGGGGTAGCGCGTATAGGCGAGCACGCGCTGGATTTCCGGCGACAGCCGGCCGGGAAAGCCGCGCGTGTCGGACGCCGCCGTGCCGAAGGCGATGAGCAGCGCGCCGCCGGCGGCCGTGCCGGCGAAAATCCACCGGCGGGTGAACAGCGCCCGCTGCTGCCGCACCGGCTGTTCCACGAAGCGCCAGCAGAGCCAGCCGAGCAGGGTCGACAACGCAACGCCGCCGATCAGAAAGGCCGGGGCCGGCAGGTTCGGCAGCAGCGAACGGGCAAAGACCACGATCGGCCAGTGGACGAGATAGAGCGAATAGGAGATGGCGCCGAAGAAGACCAGCGGCCCCACCCCCATGAGCCGCGCCGGCAGGCTCGTCACCCGCTCCCCGCCCCAGATCGCCAGCGCCGTCCCCAAGCAGGGCACAAGCGCCAGCAGGCCGGGAAAGGGCATGTGCTCGGTGATGAATGCCATGCCGGCGAGGATGAGTGCGAGCCCCGCCGCCATCGCCGCGCCGCCGGCCTTCGGGCTTTCGGGAAAGCGCATCCCCGGCAGGGCAAGCGCGGCACCGATCAGCAGTTCGAAGGCGCGGAACGGCAGCAGGTAGAACGCCGCCGCCGGGTTGAACGGGCGTATGATCTCGCAGGCGAGGAGCGAGAGCACGAGCAGGCCGAGCACCAGCTTTCCCCGCGCCTGCGGCGCGAGGCGGGCAATGAGCAGGAGCAGGCCCGGGAACAGGAAATAGAACTGTTCCTCCACCCCCAGCGACCAGTAGTGCAGCAGCGGCGTCTCTTCCGCCGAGGGGCCGAAATAGTCGGTGCGCAGATAGAAATAGACATTGCCGAAGGCCAGCACCGCCCAGATCAGCGAGCGGCCATAGGTCATCAACTGGTTGGGGAAGAAGATCAGGAAGGCGCACAGGCTGGTGGCCGCCGTCACCGCGAAGAAGGCCGGCGCGATGCGCCGCATCCGCCGCTCATAGAAGCCGAGGATGGAGAAACTGCCGGCATCCACATCGGCATAAAGCGACTTGGCGATGAGGAAGCCGGAAATGACGAAGAACACATCGACGCCGATGAAGCCGCCCGGCAGCCAGTGCGCGCCGAAATGGAACAGCACCACGCCGAGCACGGCGATGGCGCGCAGTCCGTCAATATGGGCGCGGTAGCGCAGAGGGTGGTGCACGGAAGCGGCAGGCCTTCGAACAGGAGGCGACGTTTCGTCGCCGGAGCGGACCGTTTACGCCAAGCGGGCGCCGGCTGGCCATATGGTTTGTGGCTGGACACGGCCGGCGGAGGCCACCTAACCTGCGGTCAAACGGTCTTCACGTACCGCGCCATAGGCTTTTGCGGCAGAAAGAGACCGCGGGAGGAGGACAGGCATGCATTGGCCGACGCAGGGCCCCAAGCTCGTCTTCACCCACATTCCGAAATCCGCCGGCACCTCGCTGCGCCACGCGCTGCGCGCGGCGCTCCAGGCCGAGCGGGTGGCGGACGGGTTCGACCGCTCGCTCTATGGCGGTTTCAGCGGCTTTCATGCGTTCGGGCCGGAGGCGCGGGCGACGACGGCCCTGAGCTTGGAGGAACTGCCGGCGGCGCCCGACATCGTCATCGGCCATTATGCCGCGAGCACCACCCGCGCGCGCTATCCCCAGGCGCCGCATATGACCGTGCTGCGCGAGGCGCGCGCGCGGGCGCTCTCGCTCTGGATCTACTGGCGCAGCGTGCCGCCGGCCGCTCTCGCCGGCTGGGGCGGGTGGGGGCGCTATGTCGCCAGGGCCACCGCCCCGCTCGCGGACTTTTTGAGCGATCGGGAGGTTGCCGCGCAGACCGACAATGTCGGGCTGCGCCTGCTGCTCTGGCCGCATCCGCTGATCCCCGACAGCGGCTTCATCGCGGAAAAGGACGACGCGCCGCTGCTGGCGCTGGCCAAGGGGGTGCTCGATTCCTTCGATTTCGTCGATGTGATCGAAAATCCGCGCTTCGAATCGCGGCTGGCGGGCTGGGTGGGCGGCGGGTTGCGGCTGGAGCGGCTGAACGAGAGTCTCCCGGTGCCGGCGGAATTGAGCGTGCCGCTGGCGCAGATGCTCACGCCCGAGGCGATGGCAGCGCTGGCGCAGCGTTCGCGTCTCGACGATGTTCTCTGGCGCCATGTGGCGCGCCTTCATCTGCCGGCGGAGCGGATCGAGGCGGTGCGGGAGGCCGCCTATGCCGCCGCCATCGCCCGCCACGCGCTGCTGATGGCGGGCTGAGCGCTCACAGAAGCGAAAGCTGCGCCGCCCCGGCCGCGCCTTGCGCCGCCGGCGGGTCCTCCTTCGCTGCGCCCCGGGCGACGATGACGAGCTTAGTGTCAGGGAGCGGGCGCTGCAGCGCCTTGGCCTCGCTCCACGGCGCGCGCAGCCAGGTCTCCCGCTCCTCGGCGGTGGTGAGAATCACCGGCATCGCCTTGGGGTGGATCGGCTCGACCACGCCATTGGGGGCGCAGGTGAGAAAGCCGAACAATTCGTGCTGCCCTTCCACCGGCGCGGCCTTGGTGCCGCGCGTGCCGCTCCAGCGGGTCCACAGCCCGGCGAAGAAGGCGAGCGGCCGGCTCTCATCGAGCGCGAACCACACCACATCCTTGCGGCCGGTGGCCGGGTTCGGCACCGGTGCATATTCGGAAAAGCTGGTGAAGGGCACGAGGCAGCGATGCGCCGGCCCGCTCCACGCCCGCCAGTGCGGCGAGGCGAGGTTGCGGATATTCGTCACCGGCGGCCCGCCTATGGTGGGCGGCGAGGGCATGCCCCAGCGCGCCAGCGCCAGTTCACGCACGCCGTCTTCGCCGCTGCGGACGATGGGGGCGGGGTAATCGGGAAAGATGCCCGGCTGCGGCGGCAGATTGCCGGCGAGATTGCGCAGCGTGCCGACGAGATCGGCGATGGCGTGGAGATTGGAGTGATGGCTGTAGAGGTTGCACATGGCGGCCCCGCTGGCCGGCTCCCGGCCTGCCGCTGTCCCGAGGGGAGGCGGCGAGAGGAGGGAAGCGACGATGGTGGGCGATGCAGGGATTGAACCTGCGACCCCTCCCGTGTGAAGGGAGTGCTCTCCCGCTGAGCTAATCGCCCGTCAGCCCCGGAAAGTGCCCGGGGCCAGCGCCATCGCGGCGGGGTTTAGTGTGTCCACGCCCCGGGTGTCAAGCGCCGCGCGCGGCTACCCACGGGAGAGTAGCTGCTCGACCGTGTCGACCAGCCGGTCGTAATGGTCGATGAACACGTCGCCGCCCAGTTCCTGCGCCGGAATCTCGGTATAGCCGAAGGGCACGACGATGGAGGGCACCCCGGCATTTTTCGCGGTGAGCACGTCGGTCATGCTGTCGCCGACCATGATGGCGCGGCTGTGAACGCCGCCCGCCCGCTCGATGGTGCCGAGGAGATGGCCGGCATCGGGCTTGTATACCGGGAAGGTGTCCGAGCCGGCGATGACGGCAAAGCGGTCGGAGAGTGCCAGCCGGTCGAGCAGCAGGCGCGAGAGATATTCCAGCTTGTTGGTGCACACGGCGAGCACATGGCCGCGGGCGGAAAGCTCGTCCAGCGCCGCGATCAGCCCCGGGAAGGGCACGGATGAATCGGCGATATGGGCGGCGTAATGGTCGAGAAAGCGCTGATAGAGCGCGTCGAATTCCGGCGGCGAGACACTGATGCCGGCGGCGGTGAGGCCGCGATTGACCAGCGCCTTGGCGCCGGCGCCGATCATCTTGCGGGTGTCCTCGCGCGGCAGGCGGGCGGCGCCGGCCTCGTCGAGCACGATGTCGAGCGTGTCCAGCAGGTCCGGGGCGGTGTCGACGAGCGTGCCGTCGAGGTCGAAGGCGATCACGGCGGGAGGCGTGGAGGGCATGGCAATTTCCGTGGATGAGGACGGGGAAAAGCGACATGCCCGCCGCCGCGAGACGGGCGCGTCCCACTAGGCCTACAATCCTGCCGCTTTTGCTGTCCAGCCTTCCGCGTCCATCGGGCGCATGCGGGCGCGGCCGGCGGCAGGGGTGGACGAGACAGACGCAGGATGTTCCGGCAATGAGGACGACGATGCAGAACGGGCGTGGGGTCATGACGGCGGCGGCTTTCAGCCTGATCGTGCTGCTGGGCGGCGGCGCGCTGGCGCAGGACGGCACAAAGGACGGCGCGGGCGACGGCGCCCCCGGCGCCGCGTCGGCGCCAGCCCCTGCCGCTCCGGCGGACGCTCCGGCCGCGCCGGCGCAGGGTCCGGCCGACGGCGCCACCTATGTGTTCGGCTCGCCCCCGGCGGCGCAGGCGAACCGGCTCTATTCCGTCAATAGCCGCACGGGTGAGGTGAATGCCTGCCAGTTCGAGCGCCCGGAGGGCAGCCTGATCGGCGTCACCCGCTGCTTCCGCCGCGATGCCAGCGCGCAGGCGGCGGCGCCCGGGCGCTACGACATCATGTCCACCCGCTATTCCGGCGAGACCGGCATCTTCCGGGTGAATGCCGTCACCGGCCAGATGAGCGTCTGCTATGTCCGCGACATGCCGAAGGACGGGGGCGGGGTCGAGCCTGCGGTGGTGTGCACCCCGCCTTCAGCCCAATGATCGACGGGGGCGGCGGGGGCGGCGGGCTTGTCGGCGCGCGCCAACGGCGCTACGCACGAGACGAGACTTGAGAAGCGCTAAAATCGAGAGGCCCCGGGGCGATCATGTCCGACGCTGACAACCTCAAGAGACAGGCGGCCGCGCAGGCGCTGGAATATGTCCGCTCGGGCATGAAGCTCGGCCTCGGCACCGGCTCCACCGCCAAGCATCTCGTCGACCTGCTCGCCGTGCGGGTGAAGCAAGGGCTGGAGGTGGTCGGCGTGCCGACCTCCGAGGCGACCCGCGCCCAGGCGGAAGGGCTCGGCATTCCGCTCGGCACGCTGGACGAGCACCCCGTGCTCGATCTGTGCATTGACGGCGCCGACGAGGTCGGCCCTGACCTCACCCTGATCAAGGGCGGCGGCGGCGCGCTGCTGCGCGAGAAGATCGTCGCCTCGGCGGCCAAGCAGATGATCGTCATCGCCGACGGCTCGAAGAAGGTGGAGGTGCTCGGCACCTTTCCGCTGCCGATCGAGGTGGTGGATTTCGGCGTCGCCGCCATACGCCGCGGCATTGACCGCGCCGCCCGCGCCGCCGGCTGCCACGGCCTGCTGACGCTGCGCCGGCGGGCGGACGGTCATGTTTTCGTCACCGATCAGGGACACCTGATCCTCGATGCCGCCTATGGCAGCATCACCAACCCGACCGCGCTCGCCGCCGAACTGTCCAACGTGCCGGGCGTGGTCGAGCACGGCCTCTTTATCAATCTGGCGAGCCGCGTCATTCTCGCGGGCGCCGGCGGCGTGACGGTCATCGACCGCGCGTGAGCAGTTCGTCAGGAGAGTTTCATGCAGCTTGATATTGCCGCTCCGCGCGCCGCCCGGCGGGCCGCGCCGCTGGCCGCCGCCGCGATGGGCCTCGCCCTGCTGGCCGGCGCCGCGCCGGCGCTGGCGCAGGATACCGCGCCGTTCCAGCTCGCCCAGGCAGCCGCGCCCAAGCCGCCGCAGCCCAGCGCCGAGCAGATGAAGCTCGCCAATGAACTGCTTGTCGCCAATGGCGAGGCCAGCAGCTTCGACGCGGTCATCCCCAATGTGGTGGAGCAGACGGCGGCCGGCTTCGTGCAGGCCAATCCGGACCTGATTCGCGACCTGCGCGAGGTCGCCAAGCAGCTCTCGGCGCAATATGAGAGCCGCCGCAGCGAGATCGTGCAGATTCTCGCCACCATCTACGCCACCGAGTTCACCACCGAGGAACTGCGCGACCTGCTCGCCTTCTACCGCTCCGAGGCCGGCAAGAAGCTGGTCGCCAAGCGCGAGGAACTGCTCAAGGCCGGCTTCAGCGCCATTCAGGCCTGGAGCGCCCAGTTCGCCCGCGAGATGGAAGTCCGCGTGCGCGAGGAAATGAAGAAGCGCGGCTTCACCATCTGACGCCCGGCGGCTTACCCCAAATGAAAATGCCCGGCTCGCGCCGGGCATTTTTGTGTCGGGAGGTCGGAGGCGTCAATCCTCGTCGCCGCCCACCGGGGCCTTGCGGCCGGTGATGACATAGAACAGCAGCGGGCCGAACAGGGCGAGGGCGGAGAGCGCATAGAGCGCCAGCGCCACCGGGCTCTGGAACAGCACCACGGGGTCGCCGACGCTGATGGCGAGCGCCCGGCGAAGCTGCTGCTCCGCCAGCGGGCCGAGGATGAGGCCGACGACGACCGGCGCGATCGGGTAGTCGTAGCGCCGCAGCACATAGCCGAGCAGGCCGAAGATCAGCAGCATGCCGAGTTCAACCAGCGAGGGATTGGCGCCGAGCGTGCCGAGCGTGGCGAACACCAGAATGCCGCCATAGAGCCAGGGACGGGGAATCGCCAGCAGGCGCACCCACAGCCCGACCAGCGGCAGGTTCAGCACCAGCAGCATGCCATTGGCGATGAACAGGCTGGCGATGAGGCCCCAGACGAGGTCCGGATTGGTGGCGAACAGCAGCGGGCCGGGGTTCATGCCATATTGCTGGAAGCCGGCGAGCATGATGGCGGCGGTGGCCGAAGTCGGCAGGCCGAGGGTGAGGAGGGGTACCAGCACGCCGGCCGCCGCCGCATTATTGGCGGCTTCCGGGCCGGCGACGCCCTCGATGGCGCCATTGCCGAACTCGTCCGGCTTGCGGCACAGCCGCTTTTCCAGCGCATAGGACAGGAAGGTGGGGATTTCCGCTCCGCCCGCCGGCATGGCGCCGATGGGGAAGCCCAGAAACGTGCCGCGCAGCCAGGGCTTCCAGGAGCGCTTCCAGTCCTCCTTGTTCATGAACACCGAGCCCTTGACCGGCTCGATGATCTCGTCCGCCCGCGCGCCCGCCGCCACCACGGACAGCGTTTCGCCAATGGCGAACAGGGCGACGGCCAGCGTCGTCACCTCGACGCCGTCGAGCAGGTCCGGCACGCTGAAGGACAGCCGCGCCTGCCCGCTCTGCAGGTCGATGCCGATGAGGCCGAGGGCGAGGCCGATGAACAGGCTGGTGAGGCCGCGCGTCACCGAGGAGCCGAACGCCGCCGAGACGGTGGTGAAGGCCAGCACCATCAGCGCGAGATAATCTTCCGGGCCGAAGGAGATGGCGAGATCGACCACGGTCGGCGCCACCAGCGCCAGCCCGATGGTGGCGATGGTGCCGGCGACGAAGGAGCCGATGGCGGCGGTGGCGAGCGCCGGCCCGCCGCGCCCGGCGCGGGCCATCTTGTTGCCTTCCAGCGCGGTGACGATGGAGGAGCTTTCGCCCGGCGTGTTCAGCAGGATGGAGGCGGTGGAGCCGCCATACATGCCGCCATAATAGATGCCGGCAAACATGATGAGCGAGCCGGCCGGGTCGAGCTTGAAGGTGATCGGCAGCAGCAGCGCGACGGTGAGCGCCGGGCCGATGCCCGGCAGCACCCCGACCGCCGTGCCGAGCATGACGCCGACAAAGGCGAAGACGAGGTTCATCGGCTGCAGGGCAACCATCAGGCCCTGGCTGAGGGCGGCAAACGTGTCCATCGCAGGGCCCTCAGATCAGCCGTTCGAGCGGGCCGGCCGGCAGGGCCAGTTCCAGCCCCTTGGCAAACACCACATAGATGAGGAAGCACATCGCCGCCCCGGCGAGGAAGTGCGCCCACACCGGACCCTTGCCGAAGCCCCGCGCGGTGGCGGCGAACAGCCAGCCGGTGGCGATGGCGAAGCCGGCGCCGAAGGCGAGCAGCACGATCTGACCGATCAGCCCGGCCAGCACCCAGGCCATCGGCCCGATCTCGTCGCGTGGGCGGTCCTGCGCGCCCTCGCGCACGGCTTCGACCGCATTGGCCAGCGCCAGCACAGCGAGGCCGGCTGCGATGAGGGCGGGGAACACTTCCGGCCCCACGGCCGAATAGGTGTTGATCCCGGAAAGCCGCCAGGCATCCCAGCCGACCACGAGGGACAGGAGGGCGAGGGCGAAAGCGATGACGAAGCGGGCCTTGTCGGGCCCGGCGGCAGGGGCGGGGCGGGGATCGCTCATCGGCGGGGCTCCGGGGTGGGGCGAAACGAAAGACTCCCCCGCAGCGCGCCGCGGGGGAGTGGAGGAAAGTCGGAGCGGCGCGCCTTACTGGGCGAGGCCGATATCCTTCAGGATGGTCTGTGTGGCGGCGATGTCCTTGGCGAGCTGCGCGTCGAAGGCTTCGCCCGAGAGATAGGTGTTAGCCCAGCCCTTCTGCGCCAGCATCTCGGTCCACGCCTTGGACTTCACCATCTTGTCGATGGTCTGGGTCAGTTCCTGCTTCTGTTCCGCCGTGATGCCGGGGGCGGCGGCGATCATGCGCCAGTTCTGGATTTCCACGTCGACGCCGGATTCCTTGAAGGTCGGCACGTCGGGGGCGTCGGGAAGGCGCTCGGGGCTCGACACGCCGAGGATGCGCAGCTTGCCGGCCTTGGCCTGCGCGTCGAATTCCGACAGGCTGGAAATGCCGACCGTTACCTTGCCGCCGAGAATGGAGGCGAGCGATTCGCCGCCGCCGGAGAAGGCGATGTAGTTGACCTTGCGCGGATCGACGCCGATGGCCTTGGTGAACAGGCCGGCGGTGATGTGGTCGGTGCCGCCGGCCGAGCCGCCGGCCCAGGACACTTTCTGCGGGTCCGCCTTCAGCGCCGCGACGAGATCGGCCAGCGACTTCAGCGGCGAATTCGCCGGCACTGCGATGGCCTCATACTCGCCGGTGAGGCGGGCGATCGGGGTGACCATCGACAGGTTCACCGGCGACTTGTTGGTGATGATGGCGCCGACCATGACATAGCCGCCGACGATCATCACATTGGGATCGCCCTTGCTGCCATTGACGAACTGGGCGAGGCCGATGGTGCCGCCGGCGCCGGGCACGTTGAGCACCTGCACGTTTTCCACCAGATCGTCGGTCTGCAGCACATGCTGGATCGAGCGCGCGGTCTGGTCCCAGCCGCCGCCCGGGGCGGCAGGGGCGATGATCTTGAGTTCGTCGATTTCGGCATGCGCCGCCGTGAACGGCGCGGCGATGACGGCGGCGGCGAGCAGCGCCCCGCGAAACAGATGGTTCATGATTTCCTCCCAGGACAGGGCGGCGGCACATTGGACGCTGGCCGCCGCTTGAGACGCGGTAAAAGAAGCTAAGGCCGGCGGGGCCCCGCTGTCGAGTTCCCCGCAAGTATGAGTTGCCATCGCCCCCACGGATTCGCGCAGGAGCCATGCGCGTGCTTGACGAGGCCGGCCAGCGGGGCGACATGCGGGTAACCAGCCAGCGCGGGAGAGCCTTTCATGGACCAGTTCGACGTCGACCTCTTTGTCATCGGCGGCGGCTCGGGGGGCGTGCGCGCCGCCCGCATCGCGGCCGGCTATGGCGCCAGGGTGATGCTGGCCGAGGAATACCGGCTCGGCGGCACCTGCGTCATTCGCGGCTGCGTGCCCAAGAAGCTGTTCGTCTACGCCGCCCGCTTCGCCCATGAATTCGAGGATGCCGCCGGCTTTGGCTGGAGCGTGGAGGGCGCGCGCTTCGACTGGCCGACGCTGATCGCCAACAAGGACAAGGAGATCGCCCGGCTGGAAGGCGCCTATACCGCCAATCTCACCCGCTCCGGCGTGGAGATTTTGCGCCAGCGCGCCAGCCTTGCCGGCCCGCATGCGGTGCGCCTCGCCGACGGACGCGAGGTGAGCGCGCGCACCATCCTTATCGCCACGGGCGGGCGGCCCAATCGCGGGCTGGACTTTCCCGGCTGCGAGCTCGGCATCTCTTCCAACGAGATCTTCCATCTCGAACGCTTTCCCGAACGCATCGTCATTCAGGGCGCCGGCTATATCGCGCTGGAATTCGCCAGCCTGCTCGCCGGGCTCGGCGCCAAGGTCACGGTCGTGCATCGCGGCGACAAGCTGCTGCGCGGCTTCGACGGCGACATACGCGACCGCATCGTCGACGAGATGGCGCAGAACGGGGTGGAGTTCGCCTTCAACGTCACCATTGAGGGCATCTTTCAGGAAGCCAGCGAAAAGCGCGTGCGGCTGAATGACGGGCGCGACCTCTATGCCGACGAGGTGATGCTGGCCATCGGCCGGGTGCCGAACACGGTGGGGCTCGGCCTTGACGCGGTGGAGGTGCGTCTCGACGAGGCCGGTGCCATTGCGGTGGACGCGCACTCCCGCACCAACATTGCCTCCATCTACGCGGTGGGCGACGTGACCAACCGGGTGAACCTCACCCCGGTCGCCATCCGCGAGGGCCATGCCTTCGCCGACACGGTGTTCGGCAAGCGGCCCTGGCAGGTGAGCTATGACAACATTCCCACCGCCGTGTTCACCGAGCCGGAAATCGGCACGGTGGGGCTCACCGAGGAGGAGGCGCGGGCGCAGGGACGGCGGCTCGACATCTACAAGACCGATTTCCGCCCGCTGAAGGCGACGCTGTCGGGGCGGACCTCGCGCACCTTCATGAAGATACTGGTCGACCAGGCCGACGACCGGGTGCTTGGCCTGCATCTCATCGGCGAAGGCTCGGGCGAGATGGTGCAGATGGCGGCGATCGCGATGAATGTCGGCGCCACCAAGGCCGATTTCGACCGCACCATGGCGCTGCACCCGTCCAGCGCCGAGGAACTGGTGACGCTGCGCTCCCGGCATGTGAGCAGCGACCCGCTGCCCGAAGCCTCCACCGAGGCAACGCCGGCGCTTTAGGCCGGTAATCGCGTTCCTCACGGCCCCTCATCCCCGGGCTTGACCCGGGGATCCAGCCACGATGCCGGGTGGCGCGACGCCTGGGTGGCCGGGTCAAGCCCGGCCATGAGGGAAGGGGGCGGTGGCCGCGAAGCGAGGTACGGCGAGGGGCGTGCGCAAGGGCGCGCGGGGGCATGTCTGCCCTTGCGGCGGTGCACTGGCGCGGCGGCAAGGCTTGGGTGTATAAGGCCCGCCTTTCCGCCGGGAAGAGCCCGGCGCGTGTGGAGCTTTTGGAGGCCGTCATGTCTGATCGCTGGACGCCGGATAGCTGGAGGGCCTTGCCCGTTCAGCAGGTGCCGGACTATCCGGACGCCGCTGCTCTGGCAGCGGTGGAGCGTCAGCTTGCCTCGTTTCCGCCGCTGGTTTTCGCCGGCGAGGCGCGCCGCCTGAAGCGCGAGCTGGCCAAGGTCGCCAATGGCGAGGCCTTCCTGCTGCAGGGCGGCGACTGCGCCGAGAGCTTCGCCGAGCATTCGGCCGACAATATCCGCGATTTCTTCCGCGTCTTCCTGCAGATGGCGGTGGTGCTGACCTATGCCGGCGCCTCCCCCGTGGTGAAGGTGGGCCGCATCGCCGGCCAGTTCGCCAAGCCGCGCTCGGCGCCGATGGAAAAGGTGGGCGATGTCGAACTGCCGTCCTATCGCGGCGACATCGTCAACGACATCGAGTTCACCCCCGCCGCGCGCATTCCCGATCCGCGCCGGCAGCTTGAAGCCTACCGCCAGTCTGCGGCGACGCTGAACCTGCTGCGCGCCTTCGCCAATGGCGGCTATGCCAGCCTCGGCAACGCGCATCAGTGGATGCTCGGCTTCATCAAGGACAGCCCCCAGTCCGGCCGCTACCAGGCGCTGGCCGACCGCATCACCGAGGCGCTCGACTTCATGCGCGCCATCGGCATCGACCCGGAGCATCATCCGGAGATGCGCTCGACCGAGTTCTTCACCTCGCATGAGGCGCTGCTGCTCGGCTTCGAGGAAGCGCTGACCCGGGTGGATTCGACCACGGGCGACTGGTACGCGACCTCCGGCCACATGATCTGGATCGGCGACCGCACCCGCCAGGCGGACCATGCGCACATGGAATATTGCCGTGGCGTGAAGAACCCGCTCGGGCTGAAGTGCGGCCCGTCGCTGAAGCCGGACGATCTCATCCGGCTCATCGACACGCTGAACCCGCAGAACGAGGCCGGCCGCCTCACGCTGATCGCACGCTTCGGCGCGGACAAGGTGGGCGACCACCTCCCCGCCCTGGTGCGCGCGGTGAAGCGCGAGGGCCGCACCGTGGTGTGGTCGTGCGATCCCATGCACGGCAACACCATCAAGGCGGCGTCCGGCTACAAGACCCGGCCGTTCGACCAGATCCTCAAGGAGGTGAAGGACTTCTTCGCCGTCCATGCGGCCGAGGGCACCTATGCCGGCGGCGTGCATCTGGAAATGACCGGCAAGAACGTTACCGAATGCACCGGCGGCGCGCGCGCGATCTCGGATGCGGACCTCAAGGACCGCTACCACACCTATTGCGATCCGCGCCTCAATGCCGAGCAGGCGATCGAGATGGCCTTCCTCGTCGCCGAACTGCTGAAGCAGGAGCGCGCGGGCCGGGTGCGCCCGGTGACAGAGGCGGCGGAATAGGTTCCGCGCCCGTTTATGCGCGAAGGAAACGCAGAGCACCGCGGCCCCAAAGCCGCGGTGTTTTCGTGAGGAGGATGCGTGTCGCAGCCTGAACCCGCCCGGCATGTGCTGGTGGAGACCGCCAATGTGCGCGTCGTCCGCACCGCCGGCACCCGCACCGATGTGGTCTTCGTCACCTTCGAGCCGCATGTCCTCGACAAGAACCCCGAGCGCCAGGCCTTCGCCGAGAAGTTCCTGCGCGACAACGGCTTTCCCGCCTACCACTTCTTCGCCGCCGACAATTTCTGGTTCCAGTACCCGGAAATGGAGGAGGTGCTGGCGCGGGTGCGGGCCGATATCGCGCCAGGTACCGAGGTGGTCGCCTATGCCGTCAGCATGGGCGCCTATGCCGCCATCCGCTTCGCCGGCCGGCTCGGGGTGACGCGCATCCTCGCCTTCTCGCCGCAATACAGCATCGACCCGAAGAAGGTGCCGTGGGACCGGCGCTGGGACCGGCTGTTCGACCGCCCGCGCCAGGTGCTGTGGGAGCATCTGATGGCCCCGCGCGGCGTGCCGGTCTATCTCTGCTACGATCCGCACAACCGCGACCGGCGGCATATGCGGCTCTATGCGCGCGAGGCCGATGTGGTGCCGGTGCGCGTGCCCTATGCCGGGCATGGCTCGATCACCGTGATGATGCAGACCGGGCTGCTGGGCAAGCTGGTGCTGGATGTCGGCGAGAACCGTTTCGACCCCGCCGCCTTCCAGCGCGAACTCGCCGGCCGTCTCGACCGGTCGCCGCTGCACCGCGAGAAGCGCGCGCTCAAGCGCCGGCGGCTGCTGCGCCGCCTTATCGCCGAGGCGATCGACCGCTTCGGCCTGTGAGGGCGGCGTTGCGAAATTGTGATTGTCGGCGGCGGACGGCTCTGGCTAGTTTGCCGTCGCACGAACAGGCCGCTCGCGGCCAGCGAGGCGTGGTGTGCGTCAGGTCATCTTCCAGAGCGAGAACCTCACGGTCGTCAAGGTTCCCGGCGCGAACGACGACACGGTGTTCGTCACCTTCGAATCGATGCGGGCCGACTGGCCGACCGGCCGCAGGGGCTTCGGCGAGGATTTCTTCGCCAAGCGCGGGCGCCCGGCCTATCACTTCCTGCCCTCCGGCAATCACTGGTACCAGTACCCGGAAATGCCCGAGGCGCTGGCCCGCGTGCGCGCCGACCTGCCGCCCGGCGCCCGCGTCATCACCTATGGCATGAGCATGGGCGGCTATGCCGCTTACCGCTTCTCCGAGCCGTTGGGCGCGGAGGTGGTGATCGCCTTCTCGCCGCAATACAGCATCGACCGCTGGCGGGTGTGGTGGGAACGGCGCTGGCGCTCGCAGAGCCGCGCCGTGACCTGGGACCGGCAGCCCCCGCGCGCCGGGGCGGTGAAATATGTGTTCTACGACCCGCTGAACCAGGACCGCCGCCATATCCGCGCCCTGCGGCGCGAGGGGGCGCTCGATCTGGTGCGCATCTATTTCAGCGGCCATGCCTCCATCACCTATGTCAATGAATGCGGCCTGCTGGAGAGCGCGGTGCTCGACATCGCCGAAGGCCGCTTCGACGCGCCTGGCTTTGAGCGGCGCATCTGGCAGCGCCGGCAGGTGTCCGAAACCTATGCCCGAATCCGCCGGCGCAAGCGCACCGGGCTGTTTCGCCGGCTGCGCTACATCCTCATCGAGCACCTGCTCGAACGCCGGCTCGGCACAGGCGGCGCCTCTGATGCGGCCGGGCTGACCCCGGACCGGGCGCTCTGAGGCGCGGCGGTGCGACAGGTCGTTTTCGCCTCCGACACGCTGCAGGTGGTGAAGGTGCCGGGCCGGTCCGACGGCCCGGTCTTCGTCACCTTCGAGCCTATGCTGCCGGTGCGCCCGCCGGATCGGCGCGGCTTCGGCGAGGCGTTCTTCGCCAAGCGCGGCTATACCGCCTATCATGTGATGTGCCGCGGCAATGACTGGTACCAGTACCCGGACATGGAGGCGGCGCTCGCCGCCATCCGCGCCGACATTCCGCTGGCGGCCCGCCTCGTGCTCTATGGCTCCAGCATGGGCGGCTATGCGGCCTTGCGCTTTTCCGGCTGGCTCGGCGCCGACAGCGTGATCGCCCTGTCCCCGCAGGCGAGCGTCGATCCGCGCCGCGCGTCCTGGGAAAAGCGTTGGGCGCCGGAGACGACGGCGCTGATCTGGGACCGGCTGCCCCCCCGCCGGCAGGCCGGGGTCTATGTGGTCTATGATCCCTTCAACATGGACCGCCGGCATGTGGCGCTGCTGCGCCGCGAGGTGGCGCTGGTGCCGCTGCACAGCCATTTCAGCGACCACCATGTCACCGAATATGTGCTGGAGAGCGGGCTGCTGGAACCGCTGATCCTGGGCGTGGCGCAGGGCGAGTTCGATGCCGGCGCCTGGCAGGCGGAGCTGTGGCGGCGACGCGCGGCCATCTCCTATTACCGCACCCTGCGCGCGCGCAAATGCCGGGGGCTGGTGCGGCGCCTGCGCTACGGCCTCATCGAGCGCTGGCTCGAACTGCGCTATGGCTGGGTGGCGCGCCATCGCCCCCTGCCGCCCCTGTCGCCAGGGGCGGCCGCGCGGGCGGAGTGAGTCCCGCCCTCAGTCCCAGCCTTCCAGCACGATCTTGCCGATGGTGGCGCCACTCTCAAGCGCGGCATGGGCGCGCTTGAGGTTTTGCGCGTTGATGGCGCCGAGGCGTGTGCCCGCCGTGGCGATGAGCGTGCCGGCATCGACGAGGCGCGACACCTCGGCGAGAATCTCGTGCTGGCGGACCATGTCCGGGGTGGCGAACAGCGAGCGGGTGAACATCAGTTCCCAGTGCAGCGACAGGCTCTTGGCCTTCAGCGGCAGCGGATCGAGGCTCGCGGGGTCGTCAATGAGGGCGAGGCGGCCCTGCGGACGGGCGGCCTTGATGATTTCCGGCCAGTGCCGGTCGGTCTGCGTCAGCGAGAAGGTGTAGTCGATCTCGCCCAGCCCGGCGGCGGCGATCTCCTCGCTGAGCGGGCGGGAATGGTCGATCACGGCATGGGCGCCGAGCCGCTCCACCCAGGCGCGGCTTTCCGGCCGCGAGGCGGTGCCGATGACGGTGAGCCGGGTGAGCTGGCGGGCGAGCTGCACCGCCATCGAGCCGACCCCGCCCGCCGCGCCGACGATGAGCAGGTTTGCCCCTTCGCCTCCGTCCCTCGGCACCTGCAGCCGGTCGAACAGCCCTTCCCAGGCGGTAAGCGACGTGAGCGGCAGCGCGGCGGCCTCGGCGAAATCGAGCGTCGCCGGCTTCGGGCCGACAAGGCGCTCATCGACGAGGTGCAGCTCGGCATTGGTACCCGGCCGGTTGAGATCGCCGGCATAGAACACCGCGTCGCCCGCCTTGAACAGCGTCACCTCGGCCCCCACCGCCTCGACCACGCCGGCGGCATCCCAGCCGAGGATGACCGGCGCCTCGGGGCTCCCGGCGCGGCGCATCCGCACCTTGGTGTCGACCGGATTGACCGAGATGGCCTTGACCCGCACCAGCAGGTCGCGCGGACCGGGGAGCGGGGCGGCGGCCTCAAACTCAAAGAGCGCGCGCTCCTCGGTGATGGGCAGCGATTGCGTGTAGCCTATGGCCTTCATGACAGTTCTCCCGCGCCGCGCCGCCAAGGCGCCGCGCCTGTGTTGACGTTCTGTCCCCAGATGTCGCCATGGCCGCGCGGCGCGCAAGAACGCACGAAATTGTCGGCAGCTATCGAAAATGTAACGCTCTTTTCCGCACGTGCCGCGCGCCCTAGATTTGGCGCGCCCGGAGCGGAGGCAGGCAATGGCGAGGCGGCATCAGGACTATGCGTGCGGCGAGGGCTGCCCGGTGGAGGCGGCGCTGGAAATCATCGGCGCCAAATGGAAGGGCGGCATCGTCTATCATCTGCTCTCGGGCGAGGTGCGGTTCAGCGAACTCGGCCGGCGCATGCCCAATGTCACCGCGCGCATCCTCGCCAAGGCGCTGCGCGAACTGGAGGCGGACGGGGTGATCGCCCGCACCGTCTACCCCACCATTCCCCCTCAGGTCGGCTATCGGCTGACCGCGGCGGGCGAGGGCCTGCGTCCGGCCATCCTCGCCCTGCACCGCTGGGGACGCCGCCCGCGCGGCGCCTTTGACGTGGCGGCAGAGTGAGGTGGCGGCAGAGTGAGGTGGCGGCAGAGCGAAGTGGCGGCGGAGTGAGTTTGCGCGCAAGGCTCTGGCCTTCGACGGCCGCGCTCATTAGAACGCCGGGAGTACCGAGCGCCTCCCGGTTCCGCCGGGAGCGACGCCGTCGCCGCTCGGTCCGCCCTTCGCATCGGCCCGCCGGAGTGTCATGACCCCTTCCGAGTCTTCCCTGCCGGAACAGGCATCGTCCGCGCCCGCCGGCGCGCCGCCGGATCGTGCCGGCGAGGACCGCCCCGCCAAGCGCGCGCGCTATCACATGCCGAAGCAGCGAAGCCCGCTGCGGCGCTGGATCACCGCCAACACGCAGAAGGCCGGGCGCCGGCTGGGGCGGCTGCTGTTCGACGCCGAGGGGCATCCGCGCGCCTTTCTGCGCGCGCTGCTGTTCGACGCCTATCAGCGCCCGCGCCCCGGGCTGGAGGGCGTGATCTTCAAGGAACCCGGCCGGCCCCGGCGTCCCTTCGCCAACTGGCTGACCCGTTCCGACGCGACGCTGGCGCCGCTGGTCGCCACGCTGCGTTTTCCCCCGCCCATGCCGGGGCGGCGGACCGTGTTCGTGGTGATCGAGACCAGCGCCGCGCCGGCGGAGGGGCTGCTGCGCCAGCTCGCCCGCGATCACCATGTCGTGGTGCTGGTGCTGGACGGGGCGACGGCGGATGGCGAGCGGGCTCCCGCCGGCGAAGGGGTGACGCTGGTGCCGGTGCCGGTCGCCGGCGCACGAGCGCCCCGCGCGGTGCTGCTCGACGCGCTGGCGCTGCGCGCCGGCGCCGACCGGCCGCTTTTCGCCGTCACCGCAGGACTGGGGACCATCGACGCCGCCGATGCTCTGGAGCAGCGCGGCATTCCCGTCGTCGCGGTGATCGGCGCTCCCGATGCCGGCCTTACCGGGCGAGCTTCGCCGGTCCCCGCCGTCGAGCCGGCTTTGGACCCGGTGCTGGGTCCGGCGCTGGAACTGGCGCTGGACCGGGCGAGCGCGCTCGTCTTCCCCTCATCCGCGGCGCGCGCGGCGGCGCTATCCGCCCTGCCGCGCTTTGCCGCGCGGCGGCGGCTGGTGGCGGCCGACGACCCGCTGGGCGCCGGCGCGGCCGAGGTGCTGGCCGTCGGCCACGAGATCGGCGAGGAACTGGACCGGGAAGTGTCGCTGGTGCTCGGCCATGAGCCGGAGCGGCTGGAAGTGCTCGACATTCCGCGCGAAAATGACCCGCCGGGCGATTTCACCGTGGTGGAAAAGCTGGAAGCGCGGATCGCCGACTGGCGGCGCAAGGCGCTGTTGAAGCGCCACCCCAACCGGCCGCCGCTGCGCCGGCCCTATTCCGGCTTTCACCCGCTGATCTATGCCGAGCACCATCCCGTCGCCTGCTTCGACCAAAGGCGCTACCCGCTCGCGCACTGGATCGAGCGCGGCTGCCCGCCGGGGCCGTGGGCGATCCCGGTGTTCGGGCCGCTGCGGGAGAAGCGGGCGAGCGGGCTGAAGAGCGCGCTGCACGGGCATTTCTTCTATCCCGACCTGCTGCCGGAACTGCTGGAGCGCGTCGCGGTCAATGCCAGCCGCCCCGATCTCTTCCTCACCACCGACACGCCGGCCAAGGCGGCCGAGCTGAAGGTGATGACGGCGGATTATCCGGCGCCGGTGCGGATCGACCTCGTGCCCAATAGCGGGCGCGATGTCGGGCCGTTCCTCACCGGCCTGCGCGACGTGCTGACGGGCGGCGGCCATGACGTGTTCTTTCATGTTCACGGCAAGAAGACGAAAGGCCGGCGCCGCGCCATTGGCGATCCCTGGCGGCATTTCCTGTGGGAGAATCTGATCGGCGGCGCCCACCCCATGCTCGATGCCGTGCTCGCTTATATGGAGGCGCAGCCGAAGCTGGGGCTGATCTATCCCGAGGACACGCATCTGCTGGACTGGGCCCGCAATGGCCGCATCTGTGCGGAGTTGCGGGAGGATCTCGGCCTGACCGAGCCGCCGGGCACCTATGTCGATTTTCCCGTCGGCAACATGTTCGCCATCCGGCCGGAGGCGCTTGCCCCCTATCTCCGGCTCGATCTCGGCTGGGCGGACTATCCCGCCGAGCCTATACCCGACGACGGCACGCTGATGCACGGGCTGGAGCGGCTGCTGCCGATGGCGGTGCGCGGGGCCGGCTTCACCACAGCCGCCGCGCGGGTGCCGGGCACCGACTGGGACTGAGCGGCCGGGGCGGCGGCGATTGCCGCCGCCGCAGGGGAAGGCTACATCACGGCCATGTCCGATGCTTTCCCGTCCAGCGCGTCCAGCTTCGCCCCCGCCGATCAGGTGCTGATCGCCCTTGCCCAGCTCAACCCGGTGGCCGGCGACCCCGCCGGCAATGCGGGGCGCGTGCGCGCGGCGCGGGCGCTGGCGGGCGGGCAGGGGGCGGAGCTGGTGGCGTTTCCCGAGCTTTTCCTTTCCGGCCGGCCGCCAGAGGAGCGGATGCTCGCCCCGGACTTTCAGGCCGCGTGCCGCGAGGAGGTGGAGGCGCTCGCCCGCGAGACCGCCGATGGCGGCCCGGCGCTGCTGCTCGGAGCGCCATGGAGCGAAGGCGGCCGGCTGTTCAATGCCGCGCTGCTGCTTGAGGGCGGCAAAGTGGCGGCGAGCCGTTTCAAGGTGGAGCTGGCCGGCTCTGGCCGGTGGGAGGAGCGCCGCGTCTTCACTCCCGGCCCGCTGCCGGGCCCGCTGGCTTTTCGCGGCGTGCGGCTCGGCGTGCCGGTGGGGGCGGATCTCGCCTCGGCCGATGTGATCGAGTGCCTTGCCGAGACCGGTGCGGAAATCCTCATCGCCCCGGGCGCCTCGCCCCATCAACGTCAGGCGCAGGACGAGCGGCTGAGCCTCGCCGTCGCCCGGGTGATGGAGAGCGGGCTGCCGCTTGCCTGGCTCAACCCGGTGGGCGGGCAGGGGGCGCTGGGGTTCGACGGCGGCTCTTTCGTGCTCAATGCCGACCGCACGCTGGCGGTGCAACTGCCGAATTTCCAGGAGCGGGTGCGGATCACCCGCTGGGAGCGCTGGGCCGACGGCTGGCGCTGCGAGGAGGGCGCACGGGCGCCACTGCTGGAGGGCGACGAGGCGGACTATGCCGCCGCCATGCTCGGCCTGCGCGACACGGTCGAGAAGAATGGGCATTCCGGCACGGTGCTGCCGCTCGCCGGCGATGCCGCCGCGCTCGCCGGCGTGCTCGCCGGCGTGCTCGCGGTGGATGCGCTGGGGGCGGAGCGGGTGCAGGCGGTGGCTTTCGCCGCGCCCGCGCCGGAGGGCTCTGCCGACGCAGCGGCGCTGATGCAGGTACTGGGCGTGCGCACCGATACAGCGCCGATGGCCGAGCTGCTGCAGGCGGTGGCCGGTGTTGTGGCGCCGCTGGCCGCCGCCCCGCAAGACGGCCGGGACACGCTTCCAGCCCATCTGCGCGCCGCGCTGCTGCAGACGCTGGCCGACCGGCGCTGCGCGCTGCTGCTGGCGCCCGGCGAGGACGTGCCGGGCGCTTTTGATCCTCTGGCCGGGCTCGACGACACGCAGTGGATCCGTCTCTCCCGGCTGCGCAACCGCTGGAAGCCGGCTGGGGCGCTCGGCCCGGACGGGCCGGTGGTTCCCGACGCCCTCCTCGCCGCGCTGCCGGGCTGACCGAGTGCCATCCGCCGACAGCGCCGGCTTACCCCGCGAGATGGCGGGCGAGCGCGGTCCATAGCGGCGCCGCCCCGGCAAAGGCGACCACGCTGACGATCAGCGTCGAGGAGGCGAGATCGACATAGGTCTGTTCGCGGCCGGCGATGACGATGCCCGAGAAGGCCGGCGGCAGCGCGGCGAGCAGCACCACCTGTTCGAGATGGGTGGGGCTGACCCCCGTCAGCAGCGCCAGCGCCAGCATCGAGGCCGGCATCAGCCCGACCTTGACCAGCGAATTCCACAGCACTTCCGCATTGAGCTGGAATTTGTGCGCGGAGAGCACCAGCCCGGCGGCGAACACCGCGACGCCCGAGGTGGCGTGGCCGATCAGCGCCAGCGGCGCCTGGAAAAACTCGGGCATGCGGACGCCGGCCAGCACCAGCACGACCGCGATCATCGGCGCCAGCACCACCGGCTCCTTCGCCGCCTTGACCAGCGCGGCGCCGGGGCTGGTGCCCTTCGGCGCGACGAAGAACATGCCGAGCGGGACGAGGATGACGTTCACCACCAGCGCGACGATGGCGACACTCAGAGCAGCCGTGCCGCCGAACAGCGGCGAGAGCACCGCCATGCCGAGAAAGCCCACGGTCGGCGCGCCGGCGCTGAGCCCGGCGATGCCGGCTTCCCGCCGGTCATGGCCGAAGACGAGGAGTGCGCCGAAAAAGGCGATGAAATACCAGAACAGCAGCACGGCGACGGAAATGCTGAGCAGCCGCGTGTCGGAAAACAGCGCCTCGCGCGAGGAATTGGCGATGGAGACAAAGAGCAGCGCGGGCAGGCAATAGGTGAGGACCAGATGATTGAATCCCGAGGCCTGCGCCTGATCGAAGCTGGAGCGTTTTCCCGCGACATAGCCGAGGGCGAGGACGAAAAAGATGGAAAAAATATCCTGAATAATCGGCGTCACAAGAATACTCCACTCATCGGCGCCGTAGCGCCATTGGCATAAGGTCGACCAAAGCCAAGCACAGAGCGGCGCATAGCGGGCTCTCATGTCACGGCTTTGCCGCGCCGGCGCTTGCTCCGCCGGCCTGTCCTCGGCGATAAGACGGCATGCCCGAGACAGCCCCCGACACCCCGCCCGTCCTGCGCTTCGCACCGTCGCCCACCGGCCTCCTGCATGTCGGCAACGCGCGAACCGCGCTGTACAATGCCCTGTTCGCCCGGCAATGGGGTGGTACTTTCATCCTGCGCTATGATGATACGGATACCGCACGCTCCACTGAGGCGTTCGCCGATGCCATCGCGCAGGATATGGGCTGGCTCGGCCTCGTACCGGACCGGGTGGAGCACCAGTCGCGGCGGCTGGCGCGTTATGACGCGGCGGTGGCGCGGCTGAAGGAACTGGGGCGCCTCTACCCCGCCTATGAAACCGAGGACGAATTGGAGGCCAGGCGCCAGTCGCGGCGCCGGCGCGGCCTGCCGCCGCTTTATGACCGCGCGGCGCTGAAACTCTCCGCGGCCGAGCGCGCGGCGCTGGAGGTGGACGGGCGCCGGCCGCATTGGCGCTTCCGCCTCGATGGCCGGCAGGTGGCGTGGGACGACCTCGTGCGCGGGCGGCAGGGCGTCGACACCGCAACCCTTTCCGATCCCGTGCTGGTGCGCGAGGACGGCTCCTATCTCTACACGCTGACATCCGTCGTCGACGACATCGACATGGGCGTGACCCATGTGGTGCGCGGCGAGGACCATGTGACCAATACCGGCGTGCAGATCGAGATCATCGAGGCGCTGGGGGGCCCGGTGCCGCGCTTCGGACACCACAATCTTCTGGTGCTGCCGAGCGGGGAGGGGCTGTCCAAGCGGCTCGGCCATCTCTCGCTAAGGGCGCTGCGGGCGGAAGGCGAAGAGGCGCTGGCGGTGGCGAGCCTCGCCGTGCTCACCGGCACCTCGCGGGCGGTGGAACCGGTCGCCTCGCTCGACGCGCTGGCGGCCAGGATCGACTTCGGCGCGATCTCCCGCGCCCCGGCGCGCTTCGACCCGGCGGAGCTTTCCGCGCTCACCGCCGCGACGCTGCATCACCTGCCGTATGAGGCGGTGGCCGCGCGGCTGGAGGGGCTCGGCGTCGGCGGCTTTGAGGCGTTCTGGCTGGCAGTGCGCGGCAATCTCGCCCACCTTTCCGAGGCGGCCGACTGGTGGCGCGTGGTCGAGGGGCCGCTGACGCCGGTCTCCGCGCCGGAGGATGCCGATTTCCTCGCGCAGGCGGCGGCGCTGCTGCCGGAGGCGTGGGGCGAGGATGTCTATCCGCGCTGGATCGCGGCGTTGAAGCCGGCGAGCGGACGCGCCGGGCGGGGACTGTTCCACCCGCTGCGCCTTGCCCTCACCGGGCGCGAGAGCGGGCCGGAAATGAAGGCGCTGCTGCCGCTGATCGGCCGCGACAAGGCGGCGGCGCGGCTGCGGGGCGAGAGCGCCTAGGTCGGGCAGGCCGGGCTCCGGCCGTCATCCCCGCCGCCGCGTCGCGGAGAGCCGGGATCGCGTGCCGATCGGGGAGACGGTCCCGGATCGGCCTTCGCCCGTCCGGGATGTCGGCTATTGGGAGAATCAGGGCTTCTTGGTCGCGGGCGGGGCGGCCGGGCGCGGCTGGGACATTTCGCGCGAGGCGTCCTCGGTGACGACGATGTCGCCCTTGCGCAGCGTAGGGTCTTCCGCGCCGGAGAGCGCCTGCGCCCAGCTCATGCCGGCCGGGCGGCAGGAACAGGCGGCGACATATTCCTTCTTGAACAGCAGCGCGGTGGGCAGCGACATATAGGGCTGGCCATTGATGCCGACCGCCTGGTTGATGTCCTCGCCCGGGTTGCGATAGGCGAACAGCCGCGCCTCGGTGCCCGGGCACTGGCGCTGGCACTGGGCCTCGTCGGAGCCGAACTTCGCCGGGGTGGCGGCGTAGGAGATCGGGAAGAAGAAGCCGTCGCAGGTGCGCACGCAGACGGTGCGGTAGGTCGAGACCTTCGGCATGTCCAGCGGCTGCACGTCCAGCGGGCCGGATTCCTCCATCGGCACGCCGAACAGCTGTTCGATGAAATTGCGCGGCCGGCGGTTCTGGTTGCCGTAATTGCCGCCGCCGCCCTGGCCGAGCGCCGCCTGATATTGCGGGCCGCAATTGTTCTGCGCGAGGGCGTAGATGAGCTGGCGGCGCTGCTCGTCATTGCCGCTCTGCTGGCCGCGCGCCTGCATCATGGTGCGGTCGAGCGTCGAGCGGGCCTGGGTGAGGCGCCGGTTGAGCGATTCGCACTGAGGCGGCAGTTGCGGCTGGAAGATGAGGAAGCCGCGCTTGTCGCAGCCGAGCTGGCGCACCTGCGCGGTCAGATTGGCGATGTCCTGCTGCTGCTGGGCGATGGCGGCGCCGTAATCCGGCTGGCCGCCGCCGCCGCGCCGGTCGAGCCCGGCAAGCTGGCCTTCCAGCCGGATGCAGGTGGAGCGGTCGCCGCCATCATAGCCGCTGTCATAGCCGCCGCCGACGCTGCCGGGCGGGTAGTCCTGCGCCGCCGCGAAACCGGCCGGGGCGAGAAGCGCCGCGGCGAGGAGGAGGCGGGCGGCAAGGCGGGAACGGCGGAATGTCATCAAAGGGACTGCAATCGCGATGGCGGACTGTGAGGGTGTGCCGGAAACGGGCGCCGGGTGCAATGAGCATGGCAAGCATGTCGAAAGTTTGAACCGGCTTTGTCCGCGCGCACCCGCCGCCGCGCGGCGGCATTGCGCGCCCGCCTGCGGCCCCCATATGCGGGGCATCCCGACCGGAGTTCACCGCCGCATGATCCGCGCCCCCCGCCTGAAATCGCCCCGCCTGAAAACGCTTTGCCTGGCGCTCGCCGCCCTGGCGCTCGGCGCCGGCTTCGCCGCTACGCCCTCGCAGGCGCAGGAGCCGGATCTCATCTTCCGCAAGTCAACGGTGTGGAAATTCCTCACTCCGGACGACAAGCTCGCGACCTATGGCATTGACGATCCCGTGGTCGACGGCGTCGCCTGCCACTACACTGTGCCTGAGCGCGGCGGGGTGAAGGGCATGCTGGGTGTGGCGGAGGAGGTGTCGGACATTTCCATCGCCTGCCGGCAGATCGGGCCGATCAGCTTCAAGCGCAAATTCGAGCAGGGCGACGTGGTGTATCGCGAGAGCCGCTCGCTCATCTTCAAGAAGATGCAGATCGTGCGCGGCTGCGACACCAAGCGCAATGTGCTGGTCTATCTCGTCTATTCCGACAAGCTGATCGAGGGCAGCCCGAAGAACTCGACCTCGACCGTCCCCATCATGCCGTGGGGTGCGACCAATGAGGCGCCCAAATGCGCGGATTTCCTCAAATGACCGCGTGAGGCGCCGCCGTCAGGGGGCGCCGGCTGCCCGCGCCGCGCTCAGCGCGCGCAGGTGATGGCGACGGCGCCCTGGCAGGCGCTGCCCTCGCAGGCGGCGGTGCGAACCGGCGTGGCAACCTCGCCGAGCCCGGCCTGCACATCGGTGCGGGCCATGCCGAAGCCGGTGGCGCGGGTGAAGCCGTGGACGCGGCACCACGCATCCGCCATCGCCTGGCCGCAGCTTGCTCCGGTGGCGATGCAGGTATCGATGCCGTAGCCGTCCGACAGGTCGACGCTGAAAATCCCGGTATCCTCATCCGCCCGCGCGAGGCCGGCGGACAGCGTCACGGCGAGGGCGAGCAGAGACAGGCGCAGGCGCGGCATCGCGTTCATGGGGGTGCGTTCACTGGTGGCGACAAGGTGGCGGCAGGACAACGTCAATGTGGCGAAAAGGTTTGAACCGACCCTTAAGATTTCGCGCCGCCATCGTCGTGCCGGCCCAATAGCTCTCCTTTCTCGCTGGGTCAACTGAGGTGATCGGGTGGGCCGGATGCGATGAAAATTCGCCCGTCCGCTCCGTCGCGGCGCGCCCGGCTTGACGCGGCCGGCCAAACGGACGACAGACGCCACGCTGCGCCCCCTCGGGCGCGGCAGGATCGAGAAGGCACAGTTAATGTCGGGCACCAACGCACAGGCGCTTCCCGAGCTGAAGCTCTACAACACGCTCTCGCGGACCAAGGAGGTGTTCACACCCCTCGATCCCGCCAGGGTGCGCATGTATGTCTGTGGCCCGACCGTCTACGACTTCGCCCATATCGGCAATGCGCGCCCGGTGATCGTGTTCGATCTGCTCTACCGGCTGCTGCGCCACCTCTATGGCGCCGACCACGTCAAATATGTGCGCAACATCACCGACGTGGACGACAAGATCAACGCGCGCGCGGCGGCCGAGCACCCGGGCCTCGACCTCAACGAGGCGATCGCCAAGGTGACCTTCACCACCGAGGCGCAGTTCCATGACGACCTCGAAGCGCTCGGCGTGCTGCACCCGGATGTGGAGCCGCGCGCGACCGAGCACATCGCCGAAATGCGCCAGCTCATCGAGATGCTGGTCGCCTCCGGCCATGCCTATGTCGCCGAGGACCATGTGCTGTTCTCGGTGCCCTCCATGCCGGATTACGGCAAGCTCTCCAACCGGCCGCTCGACGACATGCTGGCCGGCGCGCGGGTGGATGTCGCGCCCTACAAGCAGGACGCGATGGATTTCGTGCTGTGGAAGCCCTCCAAGCCGGGCGAGCCGGGCTGGGCCTCGCCGGCGGGCATCACGGTTCTCGGCCGGCCGGGCTGGCACATCGAGTGCTCGGCCATGAGCTGGAAGCATCTGGGCGAAACCTTCGACATTCACGGCGGCGGCATCGACCTCGTCTTCCCGCACCATGAGAACGAGGTGGCGCAGTCGCGCTGCGCCTTCCATTCCGGGCTGATGGCCAAGGTGTGGATGCATAACGGCTTCCTGCAGGTGGAAGGTGAGAAGATGTCGAAATCGCTCGGCAACTTCATCACCATCCGCCAGTTGCTCGCCGACTGGCCCGGCCCGGTGCTGCGGCTCAACATGCTGAAGACCCATTACCGCCAGCCGATCGACTGGACGGTGAAGGGGCTGGAGGAGAGCGCGAAGACGCTGGAGCAGTGGTTCGACGCCGCCGCGCCCGACGCCTATCCGCGCCCGGCGCCGGCGGTGCTGGAGGCGCTGGCCGACGATCTCAACACGCCCAAGGCCATCGCCGAGATGCACGCGCTGCGCGACCATGCCGGCAAGAAGGCGCTGGCCGGCACGCTGGCCTTTCTCGGCTTCGAGCCCGGGCCGCTGGAAGCCTGGGCGGCGGCGCGCGTGCCGGAGCTTTCCATTCCGGCCGAAGAGATTGAGGCGCGCATCGCCGAGCGCATCCTTGCCCGGCAGAATCGCGACTGGGCGGCCTCCGACCGCATCCGCGACGAGCTTCTCGCGCTCGGCGTGGCGCTGAAGGACAATAAGGACGGCACCACGAGCTGGGAGCCGAAGCGGTGAGCGCGGCCGCACGCCCACCCGCCGCCGCGCTGCGCCCGGCCCTGCCGGGCGACCTGCCGGTGCTCGCCGCCATCGCCGAGGCGGCGATCCTCGAACTCACGGGCGAGGATTACGACAGCGACCAACAGGAAGCCTGGGCGGCGGCGGCTTCCGACGTGGAGGCACTGGCGGCGCGGCTGAAGGATCAACTGACGCTGATCGCCACCCGCGATGGTGAGCCGGTGGGCTTCATCGCGCTGGCCGACAACAAGCTGATCGACATGCTCTATGTCCGGCCGGATGTGGCGGGGGAGGGCGTTGGGGCGCTGCTCTATGATGCCATCGAGCGGCTGGCCGGCGCCCGCGGGGCGAAAAGCCTCACCGTCGAGGCCAGCGACACCGCGCTCGACTTCTTCGGCAAGCGCGGCTTCACCCCCAAGCAGCGCAACACGCTCTCCCTCGGCGGGGTGTGGCTGGCCAATACGACGATGGAAAAGCCGCTCGGGGCGCCCGACACCACGCATTGAAGGGGGCGGGCGGTGGGCTTTGCCAGCCCTGCTTGAATGTCGTCATGGTCGGGCGTGTCCCGGTCCTCCTCGCCTTGGTGCCGGGTGTTGGAGAAGTCATGGATCGCCGGGCCAAGCCCGGGGATGACGGTGCTCTGGGGGCGGCGCGCCTCACCGTCATCGTCGATGAGCGTCATGGCCGGGCTTGTCCCGGCCATCCACGTGTTGGCGCTGGACGTTGGAACGTCACGGAGGAGGGCGCCTGCGACGACGGCGTCCTCACATCCGGTCGAGCACGCGCTCCTCGGCCGCGCCGTGCAACTCCCCCTCGCCGAGATGGGCGACGGCGCCGTGCAGCTTAGGCAGGACGGCGCGCACATTATGCGCCACCAGCAGCTTCACCGGACGGGCGACATTGACGAAGCCGGTCGCCTGCATGTGATCGAGCAGGGTCAGCAGCGGGTCCCAGAAATTGGCGATGTTGAGCACCATCACCGGCTTGGAGTGGCGGTTGAGCTGCACCCAGGTGAGCTGTTCGATCAGCTCCTCCAGCGTGCCGATGCCGCCGGGCAGGGCGATGAAGGCATCCGCCCGCTCGAACATCAGCCGCTTGCGCTCATGCATGTCCTTGGTGACGATCAGCTCATGGGCGTGGTCGAAGGCCTGTTCCTTGCCCATCAGGAAATCCGGGATGATACCGGTGACCTTGCCGCCCGCTTCGGCGCAGGCGCGGGCGGTGGCCCCCATCAGCCCGACGCCGCCACCGCCATAGACGAGGCGTATGCCCTCGGCGGCCAGCAGGCGCCCGAGGGCGATGGCGGTTTCGAGATAGACGGCATCGGCCCCCGTGGCCGCGCCGCAATAGACGCAAATGCTCTTGATCTTTGTCATGGCCACCATGGTGCACTGCGCAAAAGGCCCGTCAAGTCCGCCCGGCGGGCGCGCGAGATGAAGTTGCGGCGGGGTGTCGAGGTTCCGCAAGGGTCGCTCACACCCCCTCCCGCGCTCGATAATCGTCTACGGCGGAGCGGACAAGCGGGCGCAGGACATTGACGAAGGTGTTCACCCGTTCGGCGAGCCATGCGAAGGCGAGGGCGCGCTGGCCGGGCTTTTCAAGGTCCGGGAAGCTGCGATGGTCGCTGACCTTCGGGCGGCCATAGCTGTCCGTCCAGAGCGCCGCCGTGCCCCCCAGTTGGGGCTGAACGGCGTGCCACTCTTCGGCGATCGTCGCCGCCGCGTATTCTCCCGCGCTGTTGCGCGAGGCGGACAGGAACACGCCCAGCTCGTTCTTCTTCATGTCGCGATAGACGGTCAGCCAGCTGCTGCCATTCGGCGCCGGGAACATGAAACTGAGATAGCCCTGCCGCGCGGGACGGGGAATCGGTTGGTCGGGGTCGTCGAGCTTCAGCACGGCGAGGAACTCTTTCCAGAACTGCTGGCGCTTTGCCGCCAGTTCCGCCTGGTCGGGGTCCAGCACCTCGGTGTTTTCGTCCTCGGAGGCGAGGTCAGCCACGGCCATACCTTCCGGCACGGCGACGACCTGACGGACGATATTGACCGTCCGCGCCAGCACGCGCGGCGTGACCAGACGGCTTCCATCGGGAAGAACGAAGATGGGGAGTTCGACCAGACCGAAGGAGAAGTGAAGGCCGGCGTGCCGCTGAAGATACTCGGAGATGGCTTCGACCCCTTCGCGAATGCCGTCGCCGACGATGAGCAAGAGGAACCGCCCCCGCCGCAGATTGGAACTCAAGGCGTCGTTGAAGGCGATTTCGTCCACCTCAGGGGCGACCTCGCGCACCTTCTGCAGAAGGATGTTGCCGGTTGTCCGCAGCCTTACATTCGTTTCGCGCTGAAGGTCGGACTGGGTCCAGCGGCTGAGCTCCTTGGCGTAGTCGAGTATCTGGCCGACGACCTCGCGCCGCCCTTCGGGATTGCGCCACAGCTTGCATTCCACCAGCACCGGCAGGCCGCCCGGCGTGACCAGGAAATTGTCGATCGGTCCGGCAGGCGTGCGCAGCTCGCGGCAGATGGAAACGGCGCCGGCGAAAGTGGGGTCGATCTCCTCGATCGGCAGGACGGTGGGGTGCTCATGCACCAGCCGCTGAATGTCGGCCTCGGCAACGGCGCCGTCGCCGGCCTGCATCGCCAGCGGCGAGAGTTTCAGCGGGGCGATGCTGCTGTCACTGCCTAAAAGGAGAGGGGTGGCATGCTGGCGAGACACGAATCATTCCTTTTGACGGGGCGCCCACCAGTATGGGCGGCAATGGCGTACCTGTCGCGACCATCGGTTGCCGCTTCGCCGTCTTGAAATCATCGTCAATCGACGATAAACGATGGCGATGACCGACGCCGCCGCGCTTTCCGATGCCGACGAGATGCTGGCGCTGCGCCTGCGGGCGCTGGCGCATCCGGCGCGGCTGGCGATTCTCCGCGCGCTGGCGCAGACCGGGCGCTGCCAGTGCGGCGAAATCGTGCGCGGCCTCACCCTGGCGCAGTCCACCGTCTCCCAGCATCTCAAGGTGCTGAAGGAGGCGGGGCTGATCACCGGCACTATTGACGGGCCGCGCTCCTGCTACTGCCTCGACCGCGTGACGGTGACGGCGCTGGCGGGCGAGGTGGTGCCGCTGCTGGCCCTGCTGGCGGCGACTCCGCCCGAGCCGGGCGAGGCCGGCAACCCTGATCCGCGCGAGGGCGCCCTGGCCTGAGCGCGCTTCGTCACCATCTGGACGACGACTGACCCGCACCGGGCCGCCGCCGCCCGCGCTTGAGAAGAACGGAAATCCGCATGTCCGCAGTTCAGGGCGCTCCCGCTGCCGCCCGCCCGTCCAAAGCGTCCGAGATCAACCCGCGCGGCAGCCTGCTGATCGCGCTAAAGGGGCTGTGGCCCTATCTCTGGCCCGCCGACCGGGCCGATCTGCGCGCCCGCGTCGTCTGGGGCCTCTTGCTGCTGGTGCTGGCCAAGATCGCCACCCTGTCCACGCCCTTCTTCTTCAAATGGGCGACGGACGCGGTGGCGGAGGGCGAGGGTGCGCGCATCTCCACCGACACCATCGCCTGGCTGGTCGCCGGCCCGCTGATGCTCACGCTCGCCTATGGCCTCTCGCGCATCGTCATGGCGGGGCTGACCCAGTGGCGCGACGGGCTGTTCGCCAAGGTGGCGATCCATGCCGTGCGGCGCCTCGCGCTGGAGACCTTCCAGCACATGCACGCGCTGTCCCTGCGCTTTCATCTCGAGCGCAAGACCGGCGGGCTGACGCGGGTGCTGGAGCGTTCGCGCGAGGGCATCGAGACCATTGTGCGCATGCTGGTGCTGCATCTCGGCCCCACCATCCTCGAATTCGCCATGGTGATCGGCGTGCTGTTCTGGCAGTTCGACTGGCGCTATGTCGCCGCCACGCTTGGCATGATCGTCGGCTATACCGTCTTCACCTTCGTGATGACGGAGTACCGCATGGGCATCCGCGCGGCGATGAACGAGAGCGACACTGAGGCGAACGCCAAGGCGGTCGACAGCCTGCTCAATTACGAGACGGTGAAGTATTTCGGCGCCGAGAAGTGGGAATCCGAGCGCTATGACCGCTCCATGGCCCGCTATGAGCGCGCCACCGTCACCACCCACACCTCGCTGGCCTGGCTGAATGCCGGGCAGGCGGCGATCTTCACCCTCGGCCTTACCGCCGTGATGGTGCTGTGCGTGATGGACATCCGCGCCGGGCGGCAGTCGGTCGGCTCCTTCGTCATGGTCAATGCCATGATGATCCAGCTCTATCAGCCGCTGAACTTCCTCGGCATGATCTATCGCGAGATCAAGCAGTCGCTGATCGACATCGAGGCGATGTTCGCCATTCTCGCCCGCTCGCCGGAAATCCGCGACCGTGCCGGCGCGCCGAAGCTGGCGTTGGCGGGCGGGGCAGTGCGGTTCGAGGAGGTGCGCTTCTCCTACGATCCCGACCGCGAAATCCTGAAAGGGGTCAGCTTCGAGGTGCCGGCGGGGCGCACCGTGGCGATCGTCGGGCCTTCGGGCGCGGGCAAGTCGACCATTTCGCGGCTTCTGTACCGCTTCTACGACGTGAATGCCGGGCGCATCCTGATCGACGGGCAGGACATTCGCGAAGTGTCGCAGGCGAGCCTGCGCGCCGCCATCGGCATGGTGCCGCAGGACACGGTGCTGTTCAACGACACGCTCGGCTACAATATCCGCTACGGCCGCGCCGGCGCTTCCGACGAGGAGGTGGTGCGGGCGGCGGAACTGGCGCAGATCGACGGTTTCGTCCGCCGCACGCCCAAGGGCTATGCGACGGAAGTCGGGGAGCGCGGGCTCAAGCTCTCCGGCGGCGAGAAGCAGCGCGTCGCCATCGCCCGCACCATCCTCAAGGACCCGCCGATTCTCATTCTCGACGAGGCGACCTCGGCGCTCGACAGTCACACCGAGCGCGAGATCCAGGACGCGCTGGAGCGCGTCTCGCGCGGGCGCACCACGCTCGTCATCGCGCACCGGCTCTCCACCGTGGTCGGAGCGGACGAGATCATCGTGCTGGAGCATGGCCGCATCGCCGAGCGCGGCACCCATGGCGAACTGATGGACCGCGGCGGGCTCTACCATTCCATGTGGGAGCGCCAGCGCGAGGCCGAGCGCGCCCGCGAGACGCTGAAAGAGGCCGAGGGGGAGGACGAGAACGAGCCGGACGCGGCGCTGGTCTGAGCCTGGGCGCGGGCGGGCGGGTGCCGATGCGGAACCATGTCGCGCATCCGGCATTTGACGGCTGGGCCGGCTGGCCCTACCTCTCGCCGCAGAACCCGGCGCAGGCCCCAGGGGCGCCGGGCAGAAAGGCCAATTGATGTCCGTCCTCGATTCGATCCGCAGCGGTCTCGCCCCCGTCCACCGCGAGGGCTATCCCTTCATCCTGATCGGCGCCGCCGTGGCGTTGCTGTTCCTGTGGCTGTTTCCGCCGCTGGGCTGGATCTGCGTGCTGATCACGGCCTGGATCTGCTATTTCTTCCGCGATCCCGAGCGGGTGACGCCGGTGCGCGAGGGGCTGGTCGTCTCCCCCGCCGATGGCCGCGTCTGCCTGGTCGGCCCCGCCGTGCCGCCGGCCGAACTCGGCCTCGGCGACCTGCCGCTGCCGCGCGTGTGCATTTTCATGAATGTGTTCGATGTGCATGTGAACCGCGCGCCGCTGGCGGGGCGCATCACCCGCATCGCCTATCGGCCGGGCAAGTTCCTCAACGCCGATCTCGACAAGGCGAGCGAGGATAATGAGCGCAGCGGCATGGTGCTCGACACCGCCATCGGGCCGGTGGGCGTCGTTCAGATCGCCGGGCTGGTGGCGCGCCGCATCGTCAGCTTCGTGCGCGAGGGCGACCTGCTGGCGCCTGGCGAGCGCTTCGGGCTGATCCGGTTCGGTTCGCGCGTCGATGTCTATCTCCCGCTCGGCACCCGCCCGCTGGTCGCCGAAGGCCAGCGCGCCATCGCCGGCGAAACCGTGCTGGCGGATCGCGCGGCGCTGGGCGCCGAGCCGACCTTCCGCGTCGACTGAGTTCCCTCAAGAAGCGAGCGTGCGATGGCCGATCCTTTTGCGCCTTTTGAGCCGAATGCCCCCGAGCCGCCGCGCCGCCGCTTCCAGGCGGTGCCGCTGCGCGTGCTGCTGCCCAATCTGGTGACGCTGCTGGCGCTGTGCGCCGGCCTCACCGGCATCCGCATGGCGATCGAGGGGCGGCTGGAACTGGCGCTCGGGGCCATCGTGCTCGCGGCGGTACTCGACGGCCTCGACGGAAGGCTGGCGCGCATGCTGCAGGGCACGTCGCGCTTCGGGGCGGAACTGGACAGTCTGTCCGATTTCGTCTGCTTCGGCGTGGCGCCGGGGCTGGTGCTTTATATGTGGGGGCTGGAAACGCTGGGCTCGGTCGGCTGGATCGCCGCGCTGGCCTTCGCCATCTGCGCCGCGCTGCGCCTCGCCCGCTTCAACGTGATGCTGGAAGACCCGAACAAGCCGGCCTTCGCCAGCGATTTCTTCACCGGCATACCCGCGCCGGCCGGGGCGATCTGCGTGCTGCTGCCGGTCTATCTGGAACTCATCGGCCTGCCGCGCCTTGTCGCCTCGCCGGCGGTGGCGGCGTTCTACTGTCTGGCGATGGCGCTGCTCATGGTCTCCAAGCTGCCGGCCTATTCCGGCAAGCGGCTGGGCGCGCGCATTCCCCGCGACAAGGTGCTGCCGCTGTTCGTCTGCGTGGTGCTGTTCGTCGCGGTGCTGGTGACCTGGCCCTGGGCGGTGCTCTCGGTGATCTGCGTCGCCTATCTCGCGGCGCTGCCCTTCTCGGTCATGCGCTACAACAAGCTGGCGCGCGAGCATGAGCAGCACCGGGCCCATGAAAACGCCGGCGCGCTCCATTCTGCCCCACTGGCGGGCGGGGCGCATGAGGACCGGCCGGGTCCGCTGAACTAGATGATTGAGCGCCCGCCGCTCAGCGGGCGCGGGCCTTCATCGCCTCAACCCGGGCCGACAGCGGCACGGCGGGAAAGGCCTGCCGCAGCAGGCGCAGCGCTTCGGCGTCCGAGTCGGGGCGGGCGAGGTCGAGATGCTGGGCCATCATCTGGGCCGCGCTTGCGGCATCGGGGCGACCAAAGGCGATGCGGGGCTCGGCCGCGCGGAGCGGGGCGGGGGCCGGAGCCGTCACTGTCACGCGCGCTGACTGCAGCATCACAACTTCCTCCGATCGCCGTCACGAATCAATCGGCTTTGCTCATGCTTAAGATGAGCGCGCCGAACGCCAAACGCACGAACTAAATCCGCGTTCCCGGTGATGTGAGCGGGAGTGCGCTCACGCTCTCACAGCGTGAGCCTGCCCGCCATACGAGACAGTACGAAGACGCGCGCCAGCTTATCCCCGCCTTGCGACCGGGCTTTCCGGAGTGAACGTCGATGGAAGACGGTGAGCGGAGGCGCCGTTTCGGGGCGCGGGCGGTCAACTGCGCGAGAGCGTGACCTTGGCGCCGTCGCCGGTGGCGACGCCGTCATACTGGCCCGCGCCGGCAGGCTGCAGCCGGGCGGTGACCTTGCCGACATGGTTCTGCAGCACGATCTCGTTGCCCCAGACGTCCCAGCCCTTGGTCATGAAGATGTCGTTGGGGCAGTCGACATCGGCGGTGGCGGCGAAGCCGGACATGCCGCGATCGGTGGAGAGGGTAACCTTGCAGCTCTTCTGGCCGTTGTCCCAGCCATAGTTCCAGGTGCCCGCGAGCTGGGTGCGGGCGGCGCCCGGCTCGGCATAGGCGACGCCGCCCGGCGCGGTGGCCGCCGGCGGCGCGGCGAGGGCGACGGGCGTGGCCGAGCCCTGGTTCGTCGGGGTGACGGCGGCGGCTGCGGTGGCGGCGGAGGCGCCATAGGTGGCGGAGACGGGGGCCGCCACCGGGGAGCTTTCAACCGAGCCTGACGGCGCCGGGGTGATCTGGCTGGTTTCGACGGGACTGGACGCCTTGTCGCCGAACCCGTCGAGCACGGTGCTGCAGCCGCCGAGAAGCAGGGCGGTTGCGGACGTGAGGACGAGGGCGGTGCACTTCATCAAGTCGTACTCCCCACCCGGCCGAGCGCGCCGGGCGTTTCCTGCAAACCTACACCGGGCAGGGCCATGCGCGACATGCGCATTTTCCCTGCGGCCGACCCCGCCTCCGCGCGGAAACAGGGTGGCCCTGTTTCGGTGGGGAAGATGGCATCAGCGTGACCCTAACGCCGTGCAGCAGGGGCAGGGGCACCGCAGGCCGACATTTGGCGCGGTTATGCTCAAGGAAGGCTTAACGCCGCCGCGGGTCCTCCCATGGCAGCGGCCGGCCGCGCCTCGGCAGCGTTCAGTTTTGCCGCGAACTGGTTTAAGTGCGTTGCAGCGAAAAGGAGCTGCGCCATGTATCAGATGCTGGATCCCGCCACCCTGCGTGTCCTTGTCACCGGAGCCACCTCCGGCATCGGCGCCGCCACCGCCCGGCGCTTCGCGCTGGCGGGCGCCCATGTCGTCGGTACCGGCCGCCGCGCCGACCGGCTGATCGCCCTGCGCGACGAACTCGGCAGCCATTTCCACCCGCTGGAGGTGGATGTGCGTGACAATGAAGCCCTCGTCGACGCGCTGGCGGCGGTGCCGGAGGCCTTTGCCCGGTTCAATGTCGTGTTCGCCAATGCCGGGCTCGCCTTGGGACTGGAGCCGGCCCATGCCGCCAGCCTGAAGGACTGGGACGACATGGTGGAAACCAACATCAAGGGCCTGCTTTACACCGTCCGCGCCACCCTGCCCGCCATGGTGGAGGCGAAGGAGGGGCATGTGCTGTTCACCGGCTCGGTGGCCGGCGACTACCCCTATCCCGGCGGCAATGCCTATGGCGCCAGCAAGGCCTTCGTGAAGCAGTTCGCGCTCAACCTGATTTCCGATGTCGCCGGTACCGGCGTGCGCGTCACCAATATCGAGCCGGGCATGGTGGAGACCGAGTTCTCGCTGGTGCGCTTCCATGGCGATGCCGCGAAGTCGGAGAATGTCTATGCCGGCACCGAGGCAATGACGGCCGAGGATATCGCGGAACAGGTGTTCTTCGCCGCGACACTGCCGCGCCGGGTCAACATCAACCGCATCCAGGCCTTCGCCACCTGCCAGAGCTTCGCCCCGTTCAAGGTCGCGCGCGGTTAAGCCCTTTAGAGAAGGACGGCGCCGCCCAAGGCGGCGCCGGCGACCACCGCCCAGGCCGGCACCTTCCACAGCACGAGCGCGAGATAAGCCAGCAGCGCCAGCGCGAAGGCGCGGCTGGAGGTGATGCCCGTGCTCACCACCGGGTCCCACAGCGCCGCGCCGAGCAGGCCGACCACGGCGGCATTGATGCCGGCGAGCGCGTCGCGTACCCGGCGATCCGTGGACAGCCGGGTCCAGAAGCGCAGCGCGCCATAGACCAGCAGCGCCGAGGGCAGGAACATCGCCACCAGCGCCAGGGCAGCGCCGGCCGCGCCATTGGGCGGCACCGGCATCATCGCGCCGAGATAGGCGGCGAAGGAGAACAGCGGGCCCGGCACCGCCTGCACCGCGCCATAGCCGGCGAGAAACACCTCCCGCGTCAGCCCGCCAGGATGCACCAGTTCGGCCTCGATCAGCGGCAGCACCACATGGCCGCCGCCGAACACCAGCGCGCCGGCGCGATACAGCGTGTCGAACAGGGAGACACCGGGATTGCCGGTCGCCTGCGCCAGCAGCGGCAGGCCCATGAGCAGCAGCGCGAACAGGGCGAAGGCGGCGAGCGAGGCGGTTCGCCCCGGCAGATGGTGCCGGGCGGGCTCGGCCATCGGCACGCCGTCGAGCCGCAGCAGGGCAAGGCCGACAAGAGCGCCGCCGGCGATGATGCCGATCTGGCCGAGGGCGCCGGGCACCAGCGCCGCGACGGCGGCGGCGAGGAGGGCGACGGTGCGGCGGGCCCGGTCCGGGCAGAGGTTCCTCGCCATGCCGAGCACGGCGTCGGCGACGATGGCCACGGCCGCGACCTTCAGCCCGGCGAGCCAGCCGCCGCCGAGGCCGGCGGCATCGGCATGCGTCACCCCATAGGCGAAGGCGAGCATGAGCAGCGCCGACGGCAGGGTGAACGCCGCCCAGGCCGCGGCCATGCCGACCGGGCCGGCGCGCATCAGCCCGATCGCCATGCCGACCTGGCTGGAGGCCGGGCCGGGCAGGAACTGGCAAAGCGCGACGAGGCTGGCATAGCTCTCCTCGCTCAGCCAGCCTCGTCGCTTCACCAGATCCTCGCGAAAGAAGCCGAGATGCGCCACTGGCCCGCCGAAGGAGGTCAGGCCGAGGCGCAGAAAGGCGAGGAACACCTCGCCGGGCGTGCCCTCGCGGGCGGGACGTGCGGAAGCCGATGCATCGCTCATGGCGCAGCGTTAGCCCGCCCGGGCGCGCGCTGCATGTGAATTTTGGATGACGGGCCGGGTGCAGGGGCGGATGCGGGGCGCCGGGCCGCAGACTAACCGCGTCCGGGGACGCCCGCGCCCATCAGCGTTTCGAGATAGGCTCTGGTATTGTTCAGCACGGTGCGGTCGATGCGGTCCACCGGCTGCGTCCCGTCCTTGCCCACAATCCTGTCATAGGCGGCCGTGACATAATTCAGCACCGCCATCGCCGCCTCCAGATTGCCGCTGTCCTTCAGCTCGGCAATGAGCGGGTAGAGGCGCATGTCGCGCGCGTCATAGGCGTTGATGAAGTCGCGCGCATCGGCAAGACGCAGCGGCTGCCAGCCACGTTCGCTTCCGCCTCTGTCGAGAACGTCGCGCAGGGCGGCGGCGAGGTCGTCGTCATAGGCAAAAGGCGAGATCGGCTTCATCACCTTGGCGAGATACAGATTGGCCTTCAGCCACCCCTGGAGCGCCGCGCGCCGGGTGATGCCGAAATCGCTCGGATCGGCCACGGCGGCGGCCTTGCAGGTGAAGTACATTTGAAATGCGTGGGGAACGCTGGTGACGGATGACTGACCGCACTGCTTCTGAATGGCGGTGTTCGATGGCGGCGTCGGCGGGTCCTTCACGAACATCACCTCGGCCTGCTGGCCGGCAAGGCTGTGCACCAGCACGATGGGGTAGGCCGAAAACTCGTGCCCGCCCTTCCAGTCCGCCACCAGCCAGAGCGTTTCCGGCAAGGGCGGTGAAAGCTCGATGCGGGCCGGCCCCGCCGGGGCCTCGGTCAGCACGATCTGGTTGCCGTTGCGCCAGATCGAGACCCGGCGAAGTGCATTCTCGGGATCGGCGGTGAGCTTCAAGGTCAGTTGCGGCCCCACGGGCGGGGCCTCCTGCGCGTGGAGAGGCGTGGCCACCATGGCGGCCAGGAGGCCCGGCATGGTCGTCAAGGCGGCCCGCAGAAGGCGTGGGAAGCGGCGCACCGTCATAGTTTCAGACCCACAAGCAGCATGACGTAGACGGCCAGCGAGGAAGCGATATCGGAAAAGAACGCCCGGTTGGTTGCTGCCTTGTCCCAGTTGTCGGGCGCGAAGAGGAAGGTGCCGATCAGGCTGGACAGCAGGGCCAGCGTGGAAACCAGTACCAGCACGCCGAAGAGGAAGCGGGTATGGCCGTTGTGGACGAGCAGATTGGCCGTCAGGGCAGCAATCAGCGGTAGCAGGACCTGGCGCAGGAGGTTCAGCATCCCGGCCGAGTTCTCCGCGAATGAGGAGATTTTGCCGAGAAGGCCGGGATCTTCGAGCTCCCATGTGATGGGGCTGACCATCAGGGCGGCGTAGATGGTTACAACAATGACCGGCAGGCAGTAGGCGAGGAGCAGTGTTCCAGCGACGATCTGCCGGAAAGCCTGCACAGGTCCGTCAGCGGGCGGCATTGTCGTCATCTCCCCAGGGCCCGACGCAAAGTCCTGGGAACGGTAGATCAATCTTAAATTGCTGTAAATGGACACCAGCAACTACAGGTATATGTCGCCGTCTCTGGTGCCGGCGATGGTGCGGTGTCGTCCCGGCGGTGGCGGCCGGCTGCGCCGCCGCCCGGCTTCAGGCCGCTTCCACCACCGGCATCGCCAGCGCCGCGCGCAGCATGTCGGCGAGGCGGCGGGCGGCGGAGGAGGCGGCGGGGGCGAGGAACAGCGCGACCTCGATGTCCGGCAGCGGCGGCAGGCCATCGGCCGGGCCGAGCCGGCGCCAGTCCGCCGGCGCGGCGCACTCCGGCAGGGCGGTGATGCACAGACCTGTCTCGATCGCCGCATGGATTCCGCCCTGCGAGGAAGAGGTGCAGGCCACCCGCCAGCTCAAGCCCGCCTTGTCGAGGCTGGAGGCGATGTGCGGGCGGGCGCGGCAGCCGGTGGGAAACAGCGCCAGCGGCAGCGGCGAGCTGCGCTCCGGCCGATAGCCGCGCGCCGCCAGCCAGAGCAGCTTCTCGCGCTTGATCAGTTCGCCGGTCGGTCGGGTGCTGTCGCGGGTCAGCAGCGCCACGTCGATGTGGCCGCGCTCGACTTCCGGCTCGATATGTTTGGAGAGATCGGCGCGGATGGAAATCTCCACGCGCGGATAGGCGGCGGCGAAGCGGGCGATGGTGGGGGTGAAATAGGCGTCGACATAATCGTCCGGCATGCCGACGCGCACGCTGCCTTCCGGCGTACCGCCCTTGAGATCGGCCAGCGCCTCGCTCTCATAGGCCAGCAGCCGGCGGGCATGGGCGACGAGGCGCTCCCCTGTCTCGGTGAGCGAGATGCCGCGCCGCGAGCGCTCCAGCAGACGCACGCCGAGATTGTCCTCAAGCTGGGCGATGCGGGCCGATACCGCCGACTGGGTGCGACCGACGCGCTCGGCCGCCGCGGTGAACCCGCCCGTGTCGACAATGGCGATCAGCATGCCCAGCGATTCGGTGTCGAGATGTCGCATCGCGCCCTCCGGTCCGCCGGATGAGTAGGGACGCGCCCTGACGAGCGCCACGGCGTTATATCAGAAAGCATGATGGAATGACAAAATAAACTCGCTTTCGCGATTTCAGCCGATGCGGTAGACAAGCTGCCCTGGGCCTGCCGACACCGGCCCGCACCGGCGCCGGCGCCGGGGGCGATCCGGATCGAGTGCAGCGCTCATTATTCCTTGCACCTGTCGAGTTCGGCAATGTCTCCGCCTCCTGCCGCCGCCATCGAGCCGTCGCTCGGGGGTCTTCCCCTTGCCAGCGCGTCGCCCGGCCTGTCGTCTGCTGCCACCGCTTCCCCTTCGGCCCTCCATGAGACCCAGTTGCGCCGGCAGGCCTTTGCCGCGGTGGTGCTGGCGGCGATGTGCATCGGCTTCTCGGCGCCGCTGGTGCGGCTGGCCGATGCCGGGCCGGCTTCCATCGGCTTCTGGCGGCTGTTCTTCGCCCTCGGGCCGGCCGTGGTCTGGGCCTATGCCGAGCACCGCTCGCGCCTGCGCCAGGCCCGTCTCGCCGGTGCGACGGCGCTGCGCCCCTCGCTGCGGCAGGTGCTGCTGGCGATGCTGGCCGGCGTGTTCTTCGGCGCCGATCTGATCGTGTTCCACAAGGGGCTGGCGCTGACCAGCACCGCCAATGCGCTGCTGCTCGGCAACCTCGCCGTAGTGTTCGTGTTCGTCTTCGGCTGGCTGATCCTGCGCGAACGGCCGACACGCGGGCTGCTGATCGCGCTGGTGCTTGCGCTGGCCGGCACGTTCATCATCATCGGCTCAAGCGCCGTCGGCGCGCCGCACGCGGGCAGCCGCCCGGTCAGCGTGATCGGCGACCTGCTCTGCGTCGGCGCCGCGCTCGCCTATGCCGGCTACATGCTGGTGACGCGCGCGGTGCGGCGGGCCGGGCGCGGCGATGCGGTGCCGCTCGGCGGCGGCATGGTCTCTCTGGTCGCCAGCGCCACCGGCGCCGTCGTCTGCCTCGGCTGGGCGGTGGTGAACGGCGAAGTGCTGGTCCCCCAGTCGCTGCAGGGGTTGTTGGCGGTGATTGGCCTCGGGCTGATCGCCCATGCCACCGGGCAGGGTCTCGCCACCTTCGCGCTCGGCCGGCTGCCGGCGGGGGTGATCTCCGTCGTGCTGCTGCTGCAGATCGTCGTCGGCACCAGCCTCGCGGCGCTGCTGTTCGGCGAGGTTCCCTCGCTGGTGGTTCTGGCGGGCGGGCTGCTGGTCGTTGCCGGCGTCACCACCGCGCGGCCGAACTGAACGGTCGTCTCGCGCGCGGCCGGGCGCGCCGGGCTTGCGCGGAGCGGCCGGGGGGACTACCTCGTGTCCGCAGCCAAGGAGCACGACGATGCAGCCCAATCCGTTCGGTGGCGTGATCGAGAATCTGACGGTCGAGCAGGTGAAGGCCGGCCTTGAGGACGGCACCATCCTTCTCGTGGACGTGCGCGAGCCGAACGAGACCGCCGCCGAGCGCATTCCCGGCGCGGTCGAGTTTCCGCTGTCCACCTTCGACGCCGCCGCCCTGCCGGATCCCGGCGACAAGATGCTGGTGTTCTCCTGCCGGTCCGGCCAGCGTTCGCAGAAGGCCGCCGCCGCTGCGCAGGCGGCCGGCCGCGATTTCCACCGTCACATGGCGGGCGGCATTCTCGCGTGGAAGGAAGCCGGCTTCGAGACGACGCAGGGCTGATGGGCGGCAGGGGCGGTTTCCGCCTTCCCCGACGCTGGCGCGAGGCGCTGGCCGCGCGGCGCGCGAAGGCGCGAGCCGCGCGCGAGCCGCAGCCGCGCGCCCGGCGGCTGCTGCTGCATGTCGGCGGGCCGAAATGCGGGAGTTCGGCGATACAGGTGGCGCTCACCGCCAATAGCGCGTCCCTGGCCGCCCGCGGCGTGCTGCTGGCATCCGACCGGATGGATGCCGAGGAGGACATGATCTATGGCCAGGTCGGCTATTTCGACGCGCTGAGCGGCCGGCCGGACGGCGCCGAGGAACTCGCGCGCCGTTTCAGAGACCTCGCCGTCGCCATGGATGAGCGATCCGCCGCTACGCTGGTGATCAGCGCGGAAAACCTGCTGCTGCGCCCCGCCGTCGCCGGCATGCTGATCCCCGCGGCGCGGGCCGCCGGTTTCGTGCCGGAGATCGTGGCCTATGTCCGCCGGTGGGACGACTTCCTGATCGCGGCCTGGCAGCAATGGGGCATCAAGAGCCATGCCTCGCCTGAGGCCTACTGGAAGGATCACGGTTTCCCCGGCTGGCTTGCGGCCTTGCGGGCGTGGGAAGACCAGGCCGGGCTTGCGGCGATGGCCGTGTTTCCGTTCCGCCGGGACATCTTTCCCGAGGGCGACGTGACGGCGCACTTCCTTGAGGTCACCGGCCTGTCCTTTCCCGGCATGGTGCGCCCGACGCCGGTCAATCCCAGCACCAGCGAGCATCTCTCCGATCTGATGAACCGCGCGCGCGATCTGTTCACCGATCAGGACGACAATGCGGTGCTTGGTACGCTGTCGGAGCTCATCGGGCCGGCGGCCTACAAGTCCGGCTCCGGCTCCTATTTCCTCAGTCTCGACCAGCGACGCGCGCTGCTGGAGCAGGTGGAGGCGGAGGACGAAGCGCTCAAGGCGCGCTACGTGCCGCAGCTCGGATCGGCGCCGCTGTTTCCGCCGGTGCGACCGGAGCAGGTGGCGGAGTGCTCGGATATCGACAAGCTCCGCGCCGAGAACGCGCTGCTTCTGCGCGCCGTTCATTCCCTGGGCCAGCGCCTCTCCGCGCTGGAGACACGGACGGCCAAGGCCGCGCCCTGGCGGCGCTGGCGGCTGAGGCTTTAGCCGACCAGCCGTTCCACCACATTGGCGGTGGCGGCGACGAGCCGGTCCACCTGCTCGGCGCTGGTGGCGGGCGAGGCGAGCATCATGTCGTGGAAGGGCGAGATGAGCACCCCGCGCACCAGCAGGGCGAGGTGGATCGTTGCTTCCAGCGCCGGGTAATGCGCGCTCTTGGCCTGCCGCCCATCGGTGAGCGGGGCGGGCGCGCGCACCACTTCCACCCGCGCGCCGCAGCGCGCGACATGCCAGGGTAGCCGGGCATCGGCCAGCACCCGCGCCAGCCCCGCCTCCATACGGTCGGCGAGGTGGTTCATATGTTCATAGGCCGCGTCGGTGGCGACTTCTTCGAGATTGGCGCGCAGGGCCGCGAGCTGCAGCGGGCTTCCGGACAGCGTCGTACCCATGCCGGAATGGCCGTCGGGCCGGTTGATGCGGGCGGTGCGGAAACGTTCCGCCATCTCGGCCGTCAGGCCCCACACGGCGGCGGGAATGCCGCCGGCCACCGCTTTGCCGGCGACGAACATGTCCGGCTCCAGCCCGTGCGCGCGAGTATAGCCGCCCGGCCCGGTGGAGAGGGTGTGCGTCTCGTCGATCAGCAGCAGCGTGCCGTGGCGGCGGGTGATCTCGCGCAGCCCCTCATGGAAGCCGGGGCGGGGCAGCACCATGGCGCAATTGGTCATGACCGGCTCGGTGATGACGCAGGCGACGGTGCGGTCGGCGAGCGCTGCTTCCAGCGCGTCGAGGTCGTTGAACGGCACGACGCGGGTGAGCTGGGCGAGGTCGCGCGGTTCGCCCATCAGCGCGGGGCGGTTGGCGGCGCGTCCGTCCGGGCCGATCTCGACGAAGGTCTCGTCCACCGCGCCGTGATAGGCGCCATCGAACACGAGAATGCGCGGGCGTCCGGTGGCGGCGCGGGCGGCGCGCAGGGCGAAGCGGTTGGCATCGGTGGCGGTGGTGGCGATCTGCCAGTAGGGGAGGCCGAAACGCGCGCTCAAGAGATCGCCGACGACCGCCGCATCCGGGCTGGGCAACATGGTGGCGAGGCCGCGCTGTCCCTGCCGCGCCAGCGCCGCCGCGACCGGCGCCGGCCCGTGGCCGAACAGCGAGGCGGTGTCGCCGAGGCAGAAATCGTCATAGCCATGGCCGTCGACATCGACCAGCCGCGCGCCGCTGGCTTCGGCGATGACCAGCGGCACCGGCGTCGACCAGTCGACCATCCAGTGCATGGGCACGCCGTCGAGCAGATGCGCGGCAGCTTCCGCCGCGGCACGGGTCCGCGGCCGGGTGCCGAGGTAAAGCGCTTCCGCTTCGGACCGCAGTGCGGCGGTGCGGGAGCGGGGGACGCCCGGTCCTTCGGAGAAGGAGGTCACGGCGTTCATGTCCGGACTCGTGCGTTGTGTTGGCGCCAGTGCGCCCCGAGGGGCGCATTTAAGCACGTTTCGGCGCGGGCGGCGCGATCAGCGCACCCAGCCCCAGCGCTTCAGCTCGGCGAAGGTCTCGTCGAGCGTCTTGCGGGCGCGGGCGACCAGTTCGTCGCATTCCTCATGCGAGATGACGAGCGGCGGGGCGATGATCAGCCGATCACGCACGGCGCGCATGACGAGGTTGTTCTTGAACGAGAAGTCGCGCGCCAGCGTGCCGACCTTGCCGACATCGGGGAATTTGGTGCGCCCAAGCTTGTCCGGTGTCAGTTCAAGCGCGCCGACGAGCCCGACCATCGGCGCCTCGCCGACCAGCGGGTGCTCGGCGAGCGCGCTCCAGCGCGCCTTGAGATAGGGGCCGACATCATTGGCGACGCGGCCGACGAGATCCTCGCGCTGCATGATGGCGAGGTTCGCCAGCGCGGCGGCGCAGGCGGCGGGGTGGCCGGAATAGGTGTAGCCATGGTTGAAGTCGCCGCCCTCATGCAGCACCTCCGCCACGCGGTCCGCGACCATGACCCCGCCGAGCGGCATGTAGCCCGAGGTGATGCCCTTGGCCATGACCAGAATGTCCGGCTCGGTGCCGAAGGTCTCGCAGCCGAACCAGTTGCCGGTGCGCCCGAAGCCGCAGATCACCTCGTCGGAGATGAACAGGATGTCGCGCTCGCGGCAGATGCGGGCGATTTCCGGCCAGTAGCTGGCGGGAGGGATGATCACGCCGCCGGCGCCCTGGATCGGCTCGGCGATGAAGGCGGCGATGCGATCCTCGCCCATGGCGTCGATGGTGGCTTCCAGCGCGCGGGCGGTGCGCAGGCCGAACTCGTCCGGCGTCTCGCCCTGCCGCGCCTCGCCCCAGAAATAGGGCTGGGCGATATGGACAATGTCGGGAATGACCGCGCTCTGCCCATGCATCGGCGCCATGCCCCCTAAGCTGCCGGCGGCGACGGTGGAGCCGTGATAGGCGTTGCGGCGGGAGATGATGATCTTCTTCTCCGGCTTTTCCTTGATCTGGAAATAGCGCCGGACGAGCTTGATCACCGTGTCGTTGGATTCCGAACCCGAGCCGGTGAAGAACACCTTGTTGAACTGCGGCGGCGTCAGCTCGGCCAGCTTGGCCGACAGCTCGATGGCCGGGCGGTGGGTGGTCTTGAAGAAGGTGTTGTAATAGGGCAGCTCGCGCAGCTGCGCCGCCACCGCCTCGACGATCTCCTCGCGGCCGTAGCCGACATTGACGCACCACAGGCCCGACATGCCGTCGAGGATGCGGTTGCCGTCGGAATCGGTCAGCCAGACGCCTTCCGCCTTCACCACGATGCGCGAGCCCTCAGCATTCAGTGACTTCATGTCGCTGAACGGGTGGAGGTGATGGGCGGCATCGAGCGCACGCAGTTCGGCGGTGGTTTTCGGCAGGGTCATGACGCGCACTCGCGTGAGAGACGGGAACTGCCTCGCACAATGTGATCACATTTTGCGTGCGTCAAGCCTTGGCGCATGGCACAAGGGCGTCCGTTCGGCGTGGGGGCCGTCGCCGATGCGGCCGCGCAGAGGCGGCTTGACCGAGGCCCCCGCACCGTGACCAGAATTGACGTGTCGACTTTTACCAGGTGGATCATGCCATTGCCCGAAGCCGTGGGAGACGCCACGGCGGCTGCCCGCGAAACCGTTCCGCAAATCGACGAATTCGGCACCTATGTCGCCGCCCATGGTGCGCCGGAGATCGTCGAGGTGCTGTTGCCCGACACCCATGGGGTGCTGCGCGGCAAATGGATTCCCGGCGGGGCAGGGGGCAAGATCTGGGGCGACGGCGTCGCCATTCCGCTCTCCATCTTCGGGCTCGACATCTGGGGCCGCGAGGTCGAGGAAACCGGCATCCATATCGAGACCGGAGACCGCGACGGCATCTGCCGGCCGGTGCCGGGCACGCTGAAGCCGGTGCCGTGGTCGCCGCGCCCGGCGGCGCAAGTGATGCTGTCCATGTATGAGCCGGACGGGCGCGGCGGCGAGCGGCCATGGGACCTCGACCCGCGCCACAAGCTGGCGGCGCAGGTCGCGCGCCTCGCCGCGCTGGGGCTGACTCCCTGCGTGGCGTTCGAGCTGGAATTCTACCTGCTGAAGCCGGCGCCGGGGCCGAACGGCCTGCCCGAGCCGGTGTTTCCCGCTTCTTCCAGCGGCCCGGCGCGGCAGAACATGTATTCCATGTCCGACCTCGACGCCTATGCGCCGCTGCTGCACGACATTCGCGAGGCCGCGCGCATCCAGGGGCTGCCGGCCGATACGGTAATCTCGGAAGCCGCGCCCGGCCAGTATGAGGTCAACCTCTATCACCGCCGCGACCCGATGGCGGCGGCGGACGACGCCATATTGCTGCGCCGGCTGATCGACGGCGTCGCCCGAAAGCATGGGGTGCGGGCGAGCTTCATGGCCAAGCCCTTCCTCGACTTCGCCGGCTCGGGTATGCATGTGCATGTCAGCCTGACCGACGCGGACGGCCACAACGCCTTCGGCGCGGGCGAGGCGGGTGACCGGCTGCTGCGCCATTGCGCGGCGGGGCTGCTCACCACCATGGCCGACACCGCCGTGCTCTATGTGCCGAGCTATAATGGCTTCCGCCGCCTCGTGCCCGGCAGCTACGCGCCCACCAGCGTCTCCTGGGGCTATGACAACCGCGCCGTGGCGGTGCGGGTGCCGAACGGCCCGCCCAAGGCGCGCCGGCTGGAGCACCGCATCGCCGGCGCCGACGCCCATCCCCACCTCGTGCTAGCGGCGATCCTCGCCGGCATGCTGGAAGGCATCGAGCGCGGCGAGGAGCCGCCGCCGCCGCTGACCGGCAATGCCTATGAGCAGGAAGCCCCGCGCCTGTCCTACGACATGGGCGAGGCGATCCGCCTGTTCGGCCGCTCCGATTTCGTCGGCCGGGCCTTCGGGCCGGAATATCAGCGCGTGTTCGCCATCATGAAGGAGGCGGAGCTTTTCGCCTTCGAGCGGCGGATCAATCCGCTGGAGTACGAGACCTATTTGTGAGCACGGGCAAGGGGTGAGCAGACACCGGGTTGAGCAAACGCGGCTGAGGCTCTAGCCTTGGTACGATGAGGTTCCAAACTTCACCCGAACAACGCTTTCCCGAGGAGAATAGGATGTCCCGCCTCCTGAAGACCCTTGCGGCCGGTCTGCTGACCGCGCTGGCCATCGCGCCGGCCGCGGCGCAGGACAAGGTCGTGAACGTCTACAACTGGTCCGACTATATCGACGAGTCGGTGCTGGAGGAGTTCACCAAGGAAACCGGCATCAAGGTCCGCTACGACGTCTTCGATTCCAACGAGGTGCTGGAGACCAAGCTCCTCGGCGGCAAGACCGGCTATGACGTGGTGGTGCCCACCGGCTCGTTCCTGCAGCGGCAGATCCAGGCCGGCGTGTTCCTGAAGCTGGACAAGGCCAAGCTGCCCAACCTGCAGTATCAGTGGCCGCTGATCTCCGATCGCCTCGCCGTCTACGATCCCGGCAACGAATATGCCGTGAACTATATGTGGGGCACGACCGGCATCGGCATGAATGTCGACAAGGTGAAGGAGCGCCTCGGCGACACTCCGCTCAATAGCTGGGACATCATCTTCAAGCCGGAACTGCTCGCCAAGCTGAAGGATTGCGGCGTCTACATCCTCGACGGGCCGGAAGAGGTGATCCCGACCGCGCTGCGCTATCTCGGCAAGGATCCTAATTCCAAGGATCCGGCCGATATCGAGGCCGCCGGCAAGCTGCTGGCGCCGATCCGCAAATACATCAAGAAGTTCGATTCCTCTGGCTATATCAACGCGCTGGCCGGCGGCGACATCTGCATCGCGCTGGGCTGGTCGGGCGACGTGTTCCAGGCCAAGGCCCGTGCCGAGGAAGCGGCGGAGAAGACCGGCAAGCCGGCGATCAACATCGAATACGTCATTCCCAAGGAAGGCGCGCTGATGTGGTTCGACAATTTCGCCATCCCCAAGGACGCCCCGCACCCCGAAGAGGCGCTGGCCTTCATCAACTACATGATGAAGCCGGAAGTGGCGGCGAAGAACGCCAACTTCATCTCCTATGCCAGCGGCAGCCTCGGCGCGCAGCAGTACATCGACAAGGCGATCATCGACAATCCCGCGATCTACCCGGACAAGGAGACGCAGGAGAAGCTGTTCACCGTCACCACCTACCCGCAGAAGGTCCAGCGCGTCGTCACCCGCACCTGGAACGACTTCAAGCGCGGCAAGTGAGCGGCGATAATCCAGCTCAACATATGAAAGGCGCCCCAAGGGGCGCCTTTTTTGTCGGCGGGGCGAAGGTCACATCCGCCAGCGCTTGTAGAACCAGGTCCACTGCTCGGGATATTCGCGCACCCAGCCTTCGACCACCGAGGTGATCATCTGCATCGCCCCGTCCACGTCGATGCGGCCGCTGGCGTCGCGCGGCAGGTTGAGCGCCGGTGTGCACTGGATGCGGAAGCGGCCTTCCGGCAGGCGGATGACGCGCACGCCGTGCACCGGGCACTCATACAGCCGGGCGAGGCGGGCGATGGTGGGGTTGGCCGAGCAGGGCTGGCCGAAGAACTGCACGGTGGGCCCGCCACGGCGCGCCTGATCCACGAGAATGCCGAGATGCTTGCCCTGGTCGAGCACGGCGGCGAGCTCGAACACCGCCACATGCGAGGCGGCGACCAGATTGCCCATCACCCGGCTGCGCGCCTCGAACAGGAGGTCGGCGAAAAAGGAATTGTCCGGCGCGCGGAACAGCACCGCGCTGTCCAGCCCCTGCGCGGCGGCGGCGATGGCCGGCAGTTCCCAATTGGCGAGATGGGCGGTGAACACCAGCGCCGGCCTGCCGTCCACCCGCATGGCGACGAAGTTCGACACGCCCGTGGTCTCGATCCGGCTCTTGGCCGGCTCCCACATATTGTACTGCCAGATGCGGTCGAGATGGACGAACTCGCCGGCCATGCGGCCGAGATTGTCCCACATGCCCCGCGCGATCGCCTCGCGCTCGGCCTCGGTCTTCTCGGGGTAGGCGAGGCGCAGGTTTTTCAGCGTCACCCGGTGGATCGAGGTGTAGGGCCCGATCAGACGGGCCCAGAAGCCGCCATTCCACGAGGCGAAGCGCGGCGGCTGCAGCCGCATGACGCGCATCAGCGTCCACACGCCCGCCGACAGCGCGGCATCGCGCAGGCGCGTGGTCCAGGGGCGGTGGCTGGCCATGGGGCGCGCGCCCGTCAGAAGGTGATCACGACCTTGCCGAACACGCGGCGGGTTTCCAGTCGCTCCAGCCCGGCGCCGAACTGCTCCAGCGGGAATTCGGAATCGATCACCGGCTTCACCCCGCGCTCCATCCGCTTCAGCCCGTCGGCGATGGCGCGGATCGGCGCGCCGAACGAGCCGATGATGCGGTACTGGCGCTGGAACAGCTGCATGAGGTTCATGTTCACCGACACGCCCGAGGTCGAGCCGCAGGTGACGAGGCGCGCGCCCGGCTTCATGGAGAGCAGCGAGCCGTTCCAGGTCTCGGCGCCGACATGCTCGAACACCACGTCGACGCCCTTCTTCTTGGTGATCTTGCGCACCTCGTGCTCGAAGCGGTCGGTCTTGTAGTTGATGACGTGATCGGCGCCGAGAGCCTTCGCCTTGGCGCATTTCTCGTCGTCGCCGGCCGTGGTGATGACGGTGCAGCCGATTTCCTTGGCCATGCGGATCGCCACCGTGCCGATGCCGGAGCCGGCGGCGTGAACCAGAATCGTCTCGCCCGGCTCAAGCTTGGCGTTGTCGAACAGCATGTGCTCGACAGTGGAGAAGGTGACGGGCGCGGTGGCGGCGTCGGTCCAGGAAATACCGTCCGGGATCGGCACGCACAGGCGTTCCTTGATGTTGAGCTGGTCGCGGGCGAAGCCGTCGACATGGAAGCCCATCACGCCGGCGACTTCCTCGCAGAGATTGTCACGGCCCTGCCGGCACATCTTGCACTGGCCGCAGGTGAGCGCGCCATACATGGCGACCTTGGAGCCCGGCTTGAAGCGGGTGACGCCCTCGCCAATGGCGGTGACTTCGCCCACGGCCTCGGCCCCGACCACCAGCGGCATCTTGCGCTTGGCGAAGGCCATGCCGCGCCAGCCCCACACGTCGATATGGTTCAGCGCCAGCGCCTTGACGCTGACCTGCACCTCGCCCGGTTCCGGCGCGCCGGGGGCTGGCAGGTCGGTAAGGATGAGTTCGCGGTCGGAGACCAGCTGAAGCGCGCGCATGAACAACTCCGGACAGACGGCGGCGGCAGGGCCCGCCCCGCGTCCCGTCAGCACGGGGGAGGGGCGCGCATGGATGCCGTCCGCGAAAGGACGAGGGTGGATAACGAAATCAGCGCTGTATGGCTAGTGCGGCGGTGAGGCCGCCATCCACCGGCAGGGTTGCGCCGGTGACATAGGCGGCGCCGGGCGAGAGCAGGAACGACACCACGCCCGCCACATCCTCCGGCGCGGCGAAGCGGCCGGCGGGGATCTGCTTCTCGACATTGGCGCGGTAGGCGGCATAGGGCGCCAGCATCGCCGTGTCGACGAAGCCGGGGGCGACGACGTTCACCGTCACCCCGCGCCGCGCGCTCTCGATGGCGAGCGTGCGGCAATAGCCGGCCAGCGCCGCCTTGGAGCCGGCATAGATGGCATTGCCGGCATTGGCGACATCCGCCGCGATGGAGCCGATGGCGACGATGCGCCCGGCCCGCGCCCGCGTCATCGGCCGCACCAGCGCCCCGACCAGCTTGACGAAGGACCAGTAATTCACCTGCATGAGCTGCTCGGCGCGGTGCTGGTCGACCAGCGCCGCGAGCGTGTCGTAGCTCATGCCGGCATTGTGGACGAAGCCGAAATAGGTCGGCTCCTCCGCGAGGACGGCGGCGAAGGCGTCCACCGCGCTTTTGTCGGCGAGGTCGAGCGCGCGGGCCTCAAGGCGGGCGTCCGGCTTTTCGGCCGTGATCGCGGCGATCAGCGCCTGCGCTTCGGCCTCGGCCGTGCGCACGGTGAAGACGACCTCGAACCCCGCGAGCGCGAGGGCGCGCACGATGGCGGCGCCGACGCCGCGCCCGCCGCCGGTGACGAGGACGCGCTGGCTCACGCGGGTTCGCCCGTGAGGATCAGGCACACATTCTGGCCGCCGAAGCCGAAGGAGTTCGACATCACGCGCGTGACCTTGGCGTCGCGGGCGACGTTCGGCACCACGTCGAGCGGGATGGCCGGGTCGGGCAGCTCGTAATTGATGGTCGGCGGAATGCGGCCATTGGCGATGGTCATCAGCGAGACCACGGCCTCGATGGCACCGGCAGCGGTGAGCGTATGGCCGATCATCGACTTGTTGGACGAGATCGGGATGCCCGCCAGCCGCTCGCCGAACACGGCGCTCATGCCGGTGAACTCCATGCGGTCGTTCTCGGGCGTCGAGGTGCCATGGGCGTTGATGTAGTCGATGGCCTCGGGCGCGGCATGGGCATCGGCAAGAGCGTTGCGCATGCAGCCGATCACCGGCTTGGCGTCCGGCGAGGAGCGGGTGCGGTGGAAGCTGTCGGCCATTTCGCCGACGCCCTCGACCACGCCGAGGATCTTCGCGCCGCGCGCCAGCGCGTGCTCCAGGCTCTCCAGCACCAGCGCGCCGGCGCCCTCGGCGATGATGAAGCCATCGCGATTCTTGGCGAAGGGGCGGGAGGCGGCTTCCGGCACGTCGTTATTGGTCGACAGCGCCGAGAGCAGAGAGAAGCGGATCAGTGCTTCCGCCGTCACCGAGCCGTCGGTGGCGATGGACAGCGCCGCCTCGCAGTCGCCGCGCCGGATCGCCTCGACGCCGAGCTGGATCGAGGTGTTGCCGGAAGCGCAGGCGGTGGACAGCGAGATCGGCTGGCCCTTGGTGCCGAAGCGGTCGGCGAGGTGGTCGGCGATCGAGCCATAGAGGAAGCGCTCGTGCCAGGCGTCGTGGCCATGGGCCTCGGCGGCGCGCAGCAGGTCGTCATAGGAGACCTGCGCATTGGGGGCGGCTTCCTGGGCGAGGATGCGGCGCTGCGGCCATTCCAGCTCGATCGGCGGCACGGCGCAGAACAGCGGGCCGGGGAAGGCGCCCTTGCCGCCAATGCCGGATTCGGCGATCGCCTCTTCCGCCGCCAGCGTCGCCAGCTCCTCGGAGAGGTCGGGCGCGGTGCTCCGGCTCTGGGGCAGATAGTCCACCGTGCCGGCGATGGTGGTGCGCATCGCGTCGATGGGGAAGCGGGTGATGCGGTGAATGCCGGACGCGCCGGAGGTCAGCTTCGCCCAGTTATCTTGCTTGCCCTGGCCGAGCGAGGTGACGAGCCCCATGCCGGTGACGACGACAATCGGCCGGCCGGCCTTGTCGGTATAGGAAGCCATGATCTGCTCCTCGGAAGCGATATGCTCCCGGCTGGTGGGTCAGTCGGCGCGCTCGACCAGCGCGACGCCTTCCCCACGCCAATGCCCCACTGCGGTCACGATGGCACGGGAAAGCGGGCCATCGAAAGGCTTTTCCAGCGTTTCGCCCTCAAGCGGCGCGAACAGCTTGCCCTCGGCGACGCTGAGCGCCGCCAGCGCCAGCGCCACCGGCATCTGCGCTTCCAGCCCATGGCCGACGCGGTCGGTGACGGAGCGCACCGGCAGGCCGGAACGGGCGAGCACGGCGGCTTCCGCCTGCGTCGGCTCGGGCGCGCCGGACGCGGCGGAGAACACGGCGGTTCCGTCGCCGGCGCCGGCTGTCTTCAAAAGCTGTTCCAGCACCGCCTCGACGGCGCCGGGATCGTTGCGTCGGGCTCGCTCGGACCATACGCCGGAGAGCTTGGCGATGGGCTTGGCGCCGCGCGCCGTGGCGTGCTCGGGCGATTCCAGCACCAGGAAGGCGCCGGCCGAGCCGGTCGGCACGCCCTTCGGCTCCGCCAGCACCGGCGCCCAGGGGGCGTGCATGGCGAGGCGCTTGAGGGCGAAGAGCAGCAGCATGTCGCGCCGCTCGGCATTATAGGCGCCGCCTACCAGCGCGATCTCGCTGGTGCCGGCGGCGATGCGTGACCAGCCGATGCGCACCGCGTCCGTGCCCGAGCTTTCCTCGCCCATGAAGGTGCGGGACGAGCCGGTGACGCCATGGACAATGGAGATGTTGCCGGCGAGAAGGTTCGAGAGCTGCGCCAGGAACAGGGTCGGGCGCAGATTCGACTGGAGCTGCTCGTTGAGGAAGACCTCGGGGTTCGGCTGCTTCTCGATCTCGCTGAGAATGGCGCCATCGACCGCCTGGTCGCGCTCGCCGCCGCCCGCCGCCACCACCATGTCGGTCGTGGCGAGAATGTCCTTGTCGCCCTTGATCCCGGCCGAATCCAGCGCGAGGCCGGCGGCATAGGTGCCGATGCGCTGCCACGGCTCCATCTGCCGCTGGTCGCCCTTCTTGGGGATCTGCGCGTCGAAGCTGACCGGGGCCAGCGGGTGCACGACATAGGGCGCGAAGCCCGATTCGTCGATCACCGGGCGGGCGCCGGAGGCCAGCGCCTGCCGATGCGCTTCCGGTCCTTCACCGAGCGAGGAAACGAGCCCGATGCCGGTGATCCAGACGTCGCGACGATTAGACATGCGTGAGATTTCCTGCGGCTTCCGCCGTGTCGGTCGCGGTCTCGCCCATCGGCATGCCGATGCGCTCCGCGGTGGAGAGCAGATAGCCGCGCAGTTCCGGGGCGGGGAACGGCATGGTCTTGAGCGTCACGTCGGCATTGCAGACGAGCTTGCCCTCGACGCGCCCCTCGGCCTTGAGACGGGCGAAGCCCGAGCCGTCATGATCGAGGCGGGCGAACACCTCGATCACCTGCCCGGGCGTCACGAAGGTGCGCAGCTTGCCCTTGTCGACCGAGGCGAGGAACGCCATGCGGTCGTAATTGTGAAGCCGCAGCAGCAGCATGCCGCAGCTCTGCGCCATGATCTCGAACAGCAGAACGCCCGGCAGCAACGGGTGCCCGGGGAAATGGCCTTCAAAGATCGGGCTCTCGCACGGGACGGTGTTGGCGGTTCGCAAGGTGCGTGCCTCGAGGTCGAGCTCAACCACCTTGTCGATCATCTGGAAATATTCGAGGCGCATTACCCGTCCCGCTTGTACGTCGTCCTTCCGCCGGTCAGGCGGACTTGGCGGCGATCAGCTCGTCGATACGCGCGCACAGATTCTTCAGAACGAAGTACTGCTCGGTCGTCGCCTTGCCCTCGTTCACTTCCTGCGTCCAGCTTTCCAGCGGCAGCTTGATGCCGAACGCCTTGTCGATGGCGAAGGCGATGTCGAGGAAGTCAAGGCTGTCAATGCCGAGATCGTCGATCGCGTGGCTCTCCGGCGTGATGTTCTCGCGCGGGATGTCGCACGTTTCGGCAATGATGTTGGCAACGGTCTCGAACGTGGTCGACATGAAAGGCCTCTGATCTCGGCAGCCGCGTCCGGCCACAGTTGAATGGGTTCGCCCGGCGCTCCCGCGTCGCAGGCCCCCGAATGGATGTCGGCCCGTATACCTAAGCGCGAGGGGCGATTCAATGGCGCCGGCACGGCAATCCTCGGCAGTGTGACATCCCTGCCGCCGCGGCCTGTCCAGCGCGATGCGCACGGGGGCGGCGCGCCGTCATGGCGACGTGACCGGATTCGTCCTATCGTCGCCCGCGTCGGTGGATAGTAAAGTTGCGGAGCAGGCGTCATGAACCCGTTTACTTCGGCCTTTTCATGGCTCGGAAAGGGGGCGGCGCTTTCGCTCCTCGCGCTGTCTTTGACCGGGCCGGCCGTGGCGCAGGCGCCGAAGCCCGCGGCGTCGAAGCCGGCTGCCGCCACGCCGACGGCTGCTGCCCCGGCCAAGCCGGCCCCCGATGCGCTGCCGAAGACCTATGCGCCGCAGGAACTCGTCGAGGCCGCGCGCCGGCTGCAGGCGCTGCTGCAGCGCGAGCGCGGCCCGCTGCCCAAGCCCGCGGCCCAGTTGCGCAAGGATGCCGACGCCGCGCTCGCCGCCGGGGATGCGCGCACCGCCGCCGATCTCTATGGCAAGTTGGCGCAGGCGAACCCCGGCGACGCCGCGCTGTGGCAGCGCCTCTCGCGCATCAAGCCGAACGACGACGAGAGCGCCGACACCTTCCTGGAGCGGGCGCAGGCCGCCGCCTTCCTCGCCTATCGCGCCGCGACGACCAAGGCGCAGCAGGCGGACGCGCTATTCGCCATCGGCCATCTCTATGACCAGCGCTCGCTCTGGCGCCCGGCGCTCGACACGCTCGCCACCGGCCTCACCTATGTCGACGTGCCCGAGCAGCGCGCCTTCTACGACAAGCTGCGCGAGGAGCGCGGCTTCCGCATTCTCGACTACAGCGTCGATTCGGATGCCTCCAACCCGCGCATCTGCGTGCAGTTCTCCGAACCGCTGGTAAAGGGCGGCAAGGACTATTCCGCCTATGTGACGCTGCGCGGGCCGCAGGGCCCGGTGGACAAGCCGGCGGTGACGGCGGAGGAGAGCCAGCTCTGCGTCGAGGGGCTGAAGCATGGCGAGAGCTATGACGTGACGCTGCGCGCCGGGCTGCCGTCCTCCATTGCCGCCGAGCCGCTCGCCGCCGCTTCCGAACTCACCATCTATGTGCGCGACCGCAAGCCGGGCGTGCGCTTCACCGGCCGCAATTATGTGCTGCCGCGCACCGGCCCGCGTGGCATTCCGGTCGTCTCGGTCAATACCTCGCGCGTGGCGGTCGATCTCTACCGCATCGGCGACCGCAGCCTGATCCCCACCGCCATTGACGGCGAGTTCCGCCGCGACCTCGGCGGCTATGACCTGCAGCAACTGAAGGACGGCAAGGCGGAACTCATCTTCAAGGGCGAGCTGGAGACCGCTTCCCCGCTCAATGAGGATGTGACCACCTCCTTCCCCGTCGACGAGGCGGTGAAGACGCTGGCGCCCGGCGTCTATGTGCTCGCCGCCCGTCCGGGTGGCGATGCCGCCGACCCGAATGACGAGTGGCAGTCGCGCGCGACGCAGTGGTTCGTTGTCTCCGATCTCGGCCTCACCGCCCTGTCCGGCAGCAATGGGCTAACCGTGCTGGTGCGCGCGCTCGGCACCGCGCAGCCGTTGGAAGGGGTGGAACTGCGCCTGCTCGCCAAATCCAACGACGTGCTCGCCACCGCCCGGACCGATGCCAGCGGCAGCGCCGCCTTCGATGCCGGGCTGATGCGCGGCAAGGAGGGCTTCGCCCCGGCGGTGATCGTCGCCCAGGCCAAGGAGGGCGACTATGCTTTCCTCTCTCTCGCCGACCAGGCTTTCGACCTCACCGATCGCGGCGTCGGCGGGCGCGCGGCGCCGGAGCGCTTCGATGCCTTCGTGACCACGGAGCGCGGCGTCTACCGTTCCGGCGAGCAGGTCCACGTCACCGCGCTGCTGCGCAGCCCGCAGGTGGCGGCGGCGACGGGCGTGCCGCTCACCGTGATCTTCAAGCGGCCGGACGGCGTGGAGGAACGCCGCGAACTGGTCGCCGACCAGGGCGCGGGCGGGCGCACCGTCACCTATGCGCTGATGGGCGACGCCATGACCGGCACCTGGCGGGTCGAGGCCTATGTCGATCCGCGCGGCGCGCCGGTGGGGTCCACCACCTTCCTGCTTGAGGACTATGTGCCCGAGCGGCTGGCGCTCGACCTCTCCACCACCGCGACCGCGATCGCGCCGAACGCGCCGGTGACGGTGGCGGCGGATGGGCGCTGGCTGTTCGGCCCGCCGGCGGCCGGGCTCGATATCGACGCGGAGATCGAGGTGCGCGTCGCCGAGTCTCGCCCGGGCCTGCCGGGCTGGCGCTTCGGCCGCACTGACGACGGCTTCACGCCCGTGCGCCAGCCGCTGGCCGACGCGCCGGTGACGGATGCGCAGGGCAAGGCGAGCCTTTCCGTGCTGCTGCCGACCCTGCCGGCCACGGCGCGGCCGCTGGAGGCGGAAATCTTCGTCGGGCTGAACGAGGGCGCCGGGCGGGCGGTGCGCCGCTCGCTGGTGCTGCCGGTGCAGCCCGCCGGCACCGGCATCGGCGTCAAGCCGCTGTTCGACAAGGCGGGGCCGGGCGAAAATGGCACGGCCGGCTTCGAGGTGCAGGGCTTCGACGCCGCCGGCCAGCCCGTGGCGCTGAAGGGCGCGCACTGGGCGCTCTACCGCATCGAAACCCGCTATCAATGGTACCGCCTCGGCGGCAACTGGGACTTCGAGCCGGTCGAATCGGTGGCCAAGGTCGCGGACGGCGCGGTCGAGCTGACCGCCGGCGCGCCGGCGCGTCTCAGCGTGCCCGTCGCCTGGGGCCGCTATCGGCTGGAAGTGACCGATGGCACGCTCGCTACCGCCATCTCCTTCGATGCCGGCTGGGGCGGCGGCGCCACCGCCGACGCACCGGACCGGCTGGAAGTGGGCCTCGACAAGGCGCAATACGCCGCCGGCGACACGCTGAAGGTGAACCTCACCAGCCGCTATGCCGGCTCGGCCACCGTGCTGATCGTCGGCGACGGCGTGCTGGCGGCGAAGACGCTTGACGTGAAGGCCGGCGACAACGCGGTCGACTTCAAGGTCGCCGCCGGCTGGGGGCCGGGCGCCTATGCGCTCGCCTTCCTGCACCGTCCGCTCGACGTGGCGGCTGGCCGCAATCCCGGCCGCGCCATCGGTCTCGCCTGGTTCGGCGTCGACCGCGCCGAGCGGGTGCTGGCGGTGAAGCTGGGCGCGCCCGCGCTCGCCCGGCCGGAGACGACGCTGTCCGTGCCGGTCGAGGTGGCGGGCAATGGCCAGGGCGAAGCCTATGTGACGCTCGCTCTGGTCGATGTCGGCATTCTCAACCTCACCGGCTTCAAGGCGCCGGACCCGGATGGCTTCTATCTCGGCCAGCGGGCGCTGGGCACGCAGGTGCGCGACTTCTACGGCCAGCTCATCGACGGCATGCTCGGCAGCCGCGGGCGGCTGCGCGCCGGCGGCGATGCCATGGATATGGGCCTGCAGGCCGAGCCGCCGACGCAGCCGCCGCTCGCCCTGTTCTCCGGGCTGGTGAAGCTCGACGCACAGGGCCGGGGCACCATCGACTTCACCCTGCCGCCCTTCGACGGCACCGGCCGGCTGATGGCGGTGGCATGGTCCGGCGCGGCGGTCGGCCATGCGCAGGGCGATGTGGTGATCCGCGACCCCGTGGTCATCACCGCCACCCTGCCGCGCTTCCTCGCCGCTGGCGACCGCTCGACGCTCAATCTCGCCCTCGACAATGTCGACGGCGAGGCGGGCGATTATGCGCTGGAGATCGTCACCGACGGTCCGCTGACGGTGGCCAGCGCGCCGAAGACGGTGCCGCTCGCCAAGGGGGCGCGCCAGTCCTTCGCCGTGCAGATGGACGGCGCCGGCATTGGCGAGGCGAGGGTCTCGGTGCGGCTGTCGGGTCCGGGCGGTCTGGCGATCACGCGCGACTATGCGCTCAATGTCCGCCCGGCCTATCCCGCCATCTCCCGCCGCAGTGTGGAAACGCTGGCGCCGGGGGCGGCGCTGACGCTCAGCGCCGATCTCGTGGCGGACCTCGTGCCGGGACGGGGTGGGGTCAGCGTTTCCGCCGGGCTCGACCCGGCCTTCGATGTGCCGGCGCTGATCGGCGCACTTGACCGCTACCCCTTCGCCTGTTCCGAACAGCTCACAAGCCGGGCGCTGCCGCTGCTCTATCTCAGCGATTTCGGCCCGCCGCAGCGCTTCCGCCTGACCAAGGACCCGGCGGAGACGATCCGCAACGCCATCGCCCGGCTCATTGCCCGGCAGGGTTCGGACGGCTCCTTCGGCCTGTGGGATGCGGGCGGCAACGATCTGTGGCTCGACGCCTATGTGAGTGACTTCCTCACCCGGGCGCGCGAGCGCGGCCACGCCGTGCCGGAACAGCCCTTCACCCTCGCTCTCGACCGGCTGCGCAATTCGCTGGCCTATGCCGGCGATGGCGCCACCGATGACGGCGCCGCCTATGCCATCTATGTGCTGGCGCGCAACGGGCGGGCGCCGCTGGGCGACCTGCGCTATGTCGCCGACGCCAAGCTCGACGCGGTGACCAGCGCCATGGCACGCGGCCAGCTCGCCGCGGCGCTCGCCATGCTCGGCGACAAGGGGCGGGCGGAGAAGGTGTTCAACGCGGCGCTGGAGATTCTCCCCGACGCCTCGGAGACCCTGACCACCGGCCGGCCGGATTTCGGCTCCATCCTGCGCGACGCCGCCGGCGTGGCGACGCTCGCCTCGGAAGCCGGCTTCACCGCCACCGCCCGCACCGCGCGCCAGCGCGTCGCCACTGCCTTTGTCGAGGCGGGTCCCACCTCGACCCAGGAAGACGCATGGCTGCTGCTCGCCGCCCGCGCGCTGCGCGAGGGCAAGGGCATCGCGCTCGACATCGACGGCCGGGCGCATACCGGCCTCTATGAGCGCAGCCTGACGCCGCAGGAACTCGCCAAGCCGATCATCCTCACCAATCGCGGCATCGCCCCGCTGGATGTCGCGGTGTCCATCGACGGCCCGCCGGTGGCGCCGGAGCCGGCGGCGGCGGATGGCTTCACCCTGACGCGCAGCTATTACACGCTGGCCGGCGTCCCCGCCGATCCCGCCAAGGTGGCGCAGAACCAGCGCCTCGTCGTGGTGCTGGAGGCGACGGAAGAGGAGGCCGGGCCCAGCCATGTGCTCCTCGTCGACCATCTGCCCGCCGGCTTCGAGATCGACAATCCGGCGCTGGCGGTGGGCGCCGACACCGGGGCACTGGCCTGGCTGGGCGATACCTCGCAGCCCGACCATGCGGAGTTCCGCGACGCCTTCTTCGCCGCCGCCTTCGACCGCACCCAGGGCGGGGAGGAACCGGGCCTACTGCGCGTGGCCTATATCGTGCGCGCGGTCTCGCCTGGCCGCTACGCCCATCCCCCGGCCATCGTCGAGGACATGTACCGCCCCGGCCGCTTCGCCCGCACCAGCGCCGGCCAGACCGAGGTGACGGGGCCGGCGCGATGAGAGGACGGGGGAGTCGCGCGCGGTGAGGCCAGCCCGATGAGACCGGTTCTGCAACGCGCCGGCGCCCTCGCGCTGCTCGGCGCAATGCTGCTGGGCGGGGGCTCGTATGCCTGGCTTGCCGGCGTGCGGGCGAGCGCGCCGCCGCCGCCCCTTCTCGCGCTCTCGGTGGAGGTGCGCGACCGCGAGGGCCGTCTGCTGCGTCCCTTCGCCTTGCCGGACGGGCGCTGGCGGCTGCCGGCGCAGACGCGCGACATCGACCGGCGCTTCCGCGACATGCTGATCGCCTATGAGGACAAGCGCTTCTTCGAGCATGGCGGGGTCGATCCGCTCGCTTTGCTGCGGGCGGCCGGGCAGATGCTGCGGCATGGGCGTATCGTCTCCGGCGGCTCCACCCTCACCATGCAGGTGGCGCGCTTGCTGGAACCGCGCGAGGGCCGCGGGCTCAAAGCCAAGCTCGGCGCCAAGCTCGCCGAGATGCGCCGCGCCATCCAGCTTGAAGCGCGGCTGAGCAAGGACGAGATCCTCGCGCTCTACCTCACCCTCGCGCCTTATGGCGGCAATATCGAGGGCGTGCGGGCGGCGAGCCTCGCCTGGTTCGGCAAGGAGCCGCGCCGGCTCTCTCTCGCCGAGGCGGCGCTGCTGGTGGCGCTGCCGCAGGCGCCGGAATCGCGCCGACCCGACCGTTTCCCGGAGCGGGCGGCGCGGGCGCGGGAAAAGGTGCTGACCCGACTGGGCGAAGCGGGGCTGTTCGGCCCGGCGGAAGTGGAGTACGCCCTGCGCGCCGCCGCTCCGGGCGGCCGGCTCGATCTGCCCAAGCTCGCTCCGCACGCGGCGGAGGAGGCGCGGCGCCAGCAGCCGGCCTTGCAGCGGCACGATCTCGCCATCGACGGCTCCGCGCAGGCGCGGCTGGAGGAACTGGCCGCGGAGCGGGTGCGCGAGCTCGGCACCGGCGTGTCGCTAGCGCTGGTCATGGTCGACAATGCCAGCGGCGAGGTGCTGGCCCGGGTGAGCGGCGCCGACCCGCTGGACGCCACCCGCGCCGGGGCGGTGGACCTGACGCGCGCCATACGTTCGCCCGGCTCGACGCTGAAGCCGTTTATCTACGGCCTCGCCTTCGAGGACGGCATCGCCCATCCCGAGACGCTGATCGAGGACCGGCCGGCGCGCTTCGGCGCCTATCGCCCGCGCAATTTCGACCGCGACTATCAGGGCACGGTCTCGGTGCGGCAGGCGCTGCAATTGTCGCTCAATGTGCCGGCGGTGGTGCTGCTGCAGGCGGTGGGGCCGCAGCGCCTCGCCAGCCGGCTCGGCCAGTCCGGTTTCGCGCTGAAGCTGCCACCCGGCGAAGTGCCGGGGCTGGCGGTGGGGCTGGGGGGTGTCGGCATGAGCCTCGACGCGCTGGCCGGCCTTTATGCCGGCATCGCCAATGGCGGGCGGGCGCAGGCGCTGCGCGAGCGGCTGGACGGCGCCGCCTCCGGTCCCGACGGGACGCGCGAACTGATGAGCCCGGTGGCGGCGGCCTATCTCGCGCAGTCGCTCGCCGGCACGCCGGCGCCGCGCAATGAGCGCGCGGGGCGCATCGCTTTCAAGACCGGCACGTCCTTCGGTTATCGCGACGCCTGGGCGGTGGGGTTCGACGGGCGGCGGACCATCGCCGTGTGGGTGGGGCGGCCGGACGGCCAGCCGGTGCCGGGCATGATCGGGCGCGAGGCGGCGGCGCCGATCCTGTTCGAGGCCTTCGCCCGGCTGGTGACGCGGCCGGCGCCCTTCGCACCGGCGCCGCGCGAGGCGATTGAGGCGAAGAACGCGCAATTGCCGCCGCCGCTCCGGTTTTTCGGGCGGGCGTCGGGGCAGGGGGGCTCGGAGGGAGGGCCTAGAATCGCGTTTCCGCCCGATGGCGCCAGCCTGGAGAGGGAGGGCGACGAGCCGCTGGTTCTGAAGGTGAGCGGCGGGACCGGAAAGCTGACGGTTTTCGTCGACGGCGTGCCCGGCGGCCAGCCCGCCGGGGCCGCCACATGGTTCTGGCGGCCGGCGGGCGCGGGCTTCGTGCGTCTGACCGTCATGGACGCTGCGGGATCATCCGACAGCGTCACCTTGCGTATTCGCGGAGCGGCCGATGAGGAAGGGGCCGCTCAGAAGGGACGTCTCAACGGCCGTTGACGGCGGCGCGGGCGATGTCCTGGCGGGTCAGGCCACGCTTGGCGAGAGCGGCGTCGGACAGGCGCGACAGGGCCTCATAGCGCTGGGCGATGCGGCGACCTTCGCCGAGAGCTTCGAAGAAGCTGGTGACGCCTTCGACGAAGCGCGAGAAGAAATCGGACGAGGTGTGGTTCAGGGTGGTGGTGGTCATCTCTGGCTCCTGTATTCTGTATGCCAGGAATATAGACGCTCTACCGCAACGCAAAAGACGAAATGCTGCATGGCAGCACTGAGGGGCGCGCATGCCTGGTCGGGGCGGTGGAACGGGCCCTGCGTGGAGGTCTGGCTAAGGTTTCAACCAAAATGGCCGAGAGGCCGAGGAAAGCCAGCCGCTGATTGCCGTCCGGTCCTCTTTTTTGCTGGGCGAGCCATGCGCGAAGGGGGCGGCGGTGCCGCCGCCTCACACACACCGATGGCACGGCGCGTTCCCGTCGGCACTCCTCGAACCGGCGCGGCGGTGCGGGCCCGGCGCGCCGCAGCGGCGGCGCGAATCGCTGCGGCTCCGGGCGCCTGCCTGGCGATAGCGGGCAGCGTCCGCTCCGAGCACGGATTTTCGCGGGCGTTGCGGCGGCGAACCGCCGTCACCGCTGCCGCCGCATCGGGCCTGCACCAGCCAGCGCCCGCCCTGCGCAGGCCTGGCGCGCCTGGCAGGGCGTCCCGTCGCGTCGCGCCGGCGGCGTCCCGGCGCGACGGGCGCGGTGGAAACTTCCGCGGGAGGGGGTAGACCGCGCCGGCGGGAGCGTCTATAGAGCGCGCCACTGCCGCTGCCCCCGCGCCCCGACACACGCTGTCGCCGCGGAAGGCCCCGGAAAGCGCCGCCTGCGGCGACCCGGTGGGGGATAGTTTAACGGTAGAACTGCGGACTCTGACTCCGTTAGTCCAGGTTCGAATCCTGGTCCCCCAGCCACCACTTCTCCCATGACATCCGCCGCCCTGATGGGCATGGGCGCCGGCTCCCGCCGGGCGCGCCCGTGCCGCGCGCCAGCCGCGGCGCCTGTCCGGCCGATCGGCTGCCGGCACGCCCGCCCCCGGCGGCCCCTCGCGCCACCCCTTGGCGTCGCCCGGCTCAGCCGCCGGTGCCGTCGCTGTCGTCGGGATGCTCCGATTTGGGCGGGCGGCGCGGAAAGATGCGGTAGACCGTCGCCGGGGAGACGCCGAGCGCGCGCGCGACATCCGGCACCGGGCTGCCGCTCGCCAGCAGGCGATGCGCCTTGGCGATGTCCTTGTTCGACAGCGATTGCGGGCGTCCCCGCCGCCGCGGCCCGCCATTCGCCGTCGTCGGCATTGAAGGCGGCTCGCTGAGTTGGGCGAGCGCGCGGCAGGCGAAGGCGAGCGCTTCCCCGGACGGGATCATCATGTCCATCGGCATCTGGCCCAACTGGATCGTTACACCCCTTTTGCTGAGGGACGCGACGATGCGCACCACCGATTCGACATCCGCGCCGAGATGATTGAGCGCCGGAACCGCGAGCACATCGCCAATGCGGACAAAATCCAGCGCCGCCCGCAGCCCGGGCCGGTCGATGCGGCGATCATCATCAATATCGCTGAAGACCTGTTCGCAGCCGAGCGCCCTTAGCGCGACGGCCTCCGGCGCGTCCGGATCCCCGCTGCCGGCGGGCAGCGCGTCGCGGCCGGAATGGAACATGGAGTCGGGTGCCGGGCGGGTGTTTCCCCCGCCTTCGGATTCTACGAGACAATAACCGACAAGCATAATTCCCCGCAGGCCGGGCGTTCTCAAACACGAGAACCCTCGCTCGGAACCACTCCGATCGAGCCGCTGGCCTCCCCTGATGCGTAGCAAAAATAGCACGGTCGCCAAGAACCGCTATGCCGACGTGTGGTTGTCAGCGAATGCAATCATTTAGCGTGATTTTTGAGAGCGGCGGACCCCACCCTGGTGTGGTTACGAAATGGTTGAAATTCCATCCATTTTGGAAAGGAAAAAGAGCGGCATCATCCGGAATGGAGATTTCTTACCTCAAATTACGCAAACCTTTATGAAATAAGGGTCGGTTGCAGTCCCTCCGATTCTTGAACTAGTTTGCCTCCGAATCGTGGCGTGCCGGCCATGCGGGTACCGGCGCCGTCGCGGATCGGGCGGGATCACCGCCTGCAAATTGGGGAATCGGGGGAATTCATGGCGAGAAAAATTGCCAGGGTGCGTGGTGCTGCGCGCGCCGCGAACGGCTTCGTGCGTCGCAACGAAGTTCGTGCATCCGCGTCCGTCATTGTCGATCATCGCAAGGGCGTGCTGTTCGGCTCGGTGTCCGGCGTCGCCGTGGCGGCGATGCTGGCGGCGGCTGTCATGCTGTCCCCCTCCCGCGCTGACGCCGACTCCTCGTCCCCGGCCAGCTGCACCGAGACGCCGAGCGCAGGAAGCTGGTTCTGCGACAACAACCCCGTTCCCACGGATGGCAACATCGAGGGCAACGGCAAGGACAACACCATCGAGATCGTCGGTGGCAATTACTCCTGGTATGACAAGGCTACCGGCTACAGCAATGTGAATGGCAAGGCCGGTAACGACACCATCACAATCGCGCCGGACGCCACGGAACCCTACAGCAGCTCGATCTACATCAAGGGTACGATCGACGGCGACAGCGATGACGACGTCATCACCTTCGGTGGCGGCACCCTCATCTCGGGGACGGGCACCGTCTCGCTGTTTCAGGGCAATATCGACGGCGGCGATGGCGACGACATCATCAATGTGACCGCCTCGGACCAGGTCGCGACCACCATCGAGACGGGCGGTATCGACGGAACGGCCAACATCCTTGGCGGCGCCGGCTCCGACACGATCAACATCACCAATGCCTCGCTGCAGGACATCACCATCGACGGATCGGTGATGGGCGAGACCGGCAAGGACGACATCAATATCGCCGCCACCGCCGGCGCCGAGATCTACATCAAGGGCAATGTCTATGGCGGCTCGGGCGACAACGAGACCGACAATGACGACACCATCGACATTGTCGCCGGCAACACCGAGGTTTCCGGCGGCGGCCTTGTCAAGATCGACGGCAGCGTGCGCGGCGACAATGGCGACGACACCATCAACATTGCGGCCTTTGACGGCGGCGATGTCGAGATCGGTGGCGATGTTCTCGGCGGTCGCAGCGGCGACTCCCTCAGCCTGATTGCCTCGGGCTCAAAGGCCGACGTCTGGGTCAAGGGCGACGTCATGGGCGAGAACGGCCATGACACGATCAGCATCCTGGCCGAAGATGGCGGCGATGTTTTTGTCGGCGATGTCAAGGGCGACGGTGTCGCCGACGCGCATGGCGACGACAAGATCTTCATCACCGCCTCCGGCCGGCGCAGCGACGTGTTCGCCGACGACATCGAGGGCAATGGCGGCAGCGACCTGATCGTCGTGGGTGCCACCGAAGGTGGCGAAGTTCGTTTCGACGATATTCGCGGTGACGACTTCTTCGGCGAGAACGGTGATAACGATTACCTGTTCGTCTATGCGGACAAGGGTGGCGAGGTTCGCGGCGACGATATCTACGGCATGACGGGCAATGACGTCATCGCCGTCGGTGCGCTGCGCGGCGGTGAGGTTCGCCTCGACGACATTCGCGGCGGCGATGGCAACGACCTGATCGCCCTCGGCGCTGCGCTCGGCGGCGAAGTCCGCGTGGACGATGTCGATGGCGGTGATGGCAACGACATCATTCTGCTCGGCGCGGCGCTGGGCGGCGAGGTGCGCGCGGACGACATCAGCGGCAATGACGGCAACGACCTGATCGCCCTGGGTGCCGCGCTCGGCGGCGAGGTGCGCGTGGATGACATCAGCGGCGATGACGGCAATGACCTGATCGTCCTCGGCGCTGCGCTCGGCGGCGATGTCCGTGTTGACGACATTTCCGGCGGCTCGGGCAACGACGCGATCCTGCTCGCCGCGACGGGCCGGTGGAGCGATGTGAGCGCCGACGACATCTCCGGCGGTTCGGGCAACGATTTCATCGGCCTGCTGGCGAGCGAGGGCGGCGAAGTTCGCTTCGATGACATTTCGGGCGATGGCGGCTGGTTCTCGTCGGGCAACGACCTGATCGTTCTGGCGGCCACCAAGGGCGGCGAAATCTCCGGCAACGACATTGACGGCGGCTTCGGCAATGACGCCATCGGGCTCATTGCCACCAAGGGCGGCGAAATCAGCGTCGACGACATTTCCGGCGGTTTCGGCGACGACGCCATCGGGCTCATTGCCACCAAGGGCGGCGAGATCAGCTTCGACAACATCTCCGGCGACGGCGGCTGGTTCTCCTGGGGTGACGATCTGATCGTGCTGGCGGCGTCGGAAGGCGGCGAGATTTCCGGCAACGACATTGATGGCGGCTTCGGCGACGACACCATCGTGCTGCGGGCGAGCGAAGGCGGCGACATCGAGGTGGAAGACGTCTCGGGCGGCTCTGGCGAGGACCGGATCATCCTGTCGGCGAGCGACCGCTGGAGCGACGTGAACGCCGAGGACATCTCCGGCGGCGATGGCGATGACTTCATCGGCCTGTTCGCGAGCGAAGGCGCCGAGATGCGCGTCGACGACATCTCGGGCGGCGACGGCGACGACGCTATCGGGCTGCTGGCCACCAAGGGCGGCGAGATCCGCGTCGACGACATTTCCGGCGGCGATGGTGACGACGCCATCGGCCTGATCGCCAGCAAGGGCGGGGACATTCGCGTCGACGACATTTCCGGTGGCGACGGCGACGACCTGATCGTGCTGAGCGCGTCGGAGGGCGGCGAGATCCGCTTCGACGACATTTCCGGCGACAGCGAGGATCGCCGGGGCGGCGACGACCGGCGCTATCGGCCGAGCAATGACGATGTGATCGTGCTCTCGGCGTCGGAAGGCGGCGAGATTTCCGGCAACGACATTGACGGCAATCGCGGCGATGACTTCATCGGCCTGTTCGCCTCCGACGGCGGCGATATCCGGGTCGAGGACATCTCCGGCGGCGACGGCGATGACGTGCTGGTGCTGGCGGCGGTCGGCCGTCGCAGCGACATCGAGGCCGAGGATATCTCCGGCGGCGACGGCGATGACTTCATCGGCCTGTTCGCGAGCGAAGGCGCGGAGATGCGCGTCGACGACATTTCCGGCGGCGACGGCGACGACGCTATCGGGCTGCTGGCCACCAAGGGCGGCGACATCCGCGTCGACGACATTTCCGGCGGCGATGGTGACGACGCCATCGGCCTGATCGCCAGCAAGGGCGGCGACATTCGCGTCGACGACATTTCCGGTGGCGACGGCGACGACCTGATCGTGCTGAGCGCGTCGGAGGGCGGCGAGATCCGCTTCGACGACATTTCCGGCGACAGCGAGGATCGCCGTGGCGGTGACGACCGGCGCTATCGGCCGAGCAATGACGATGTGATCGTGCTCTCGGCGTCGGAAGGCGGCGAGATTTCCGGCAACGACATTGACGGCAATCGCGGCGATGACTTCATCGGCCTGTTCGCCTCCGACGGCGGCGATATCCGGGTCGAGGACATTTCCGGCGGCGACGGCGATGACGTGCTGGTGCTGGCGGCGGTCGGCCGTCGCAGCGACATCGAGGCCGAGGACATCTCCGGCGGCGATGGCGATGACTTCATCGGCCTGTTCGCGAGCGAAGGCGCCGAGATGCGCGTCGAGGACATTTCCGGCGGCGACGGCGACGACACGATCGGGCTGCTGGCCACCAAGGGCGGCGAGATCCGCGTCGACGACATCTCCGGCGGCGCCGGTGACGACGAGATCGGCCTCACGGCGACCAAGGGCGGCGAGATCCGCTTCGACGACATCAATGGCGATGGCGGCTGGTTCGCCTTCGGCGACGACAAGATCAAGCTGTCGGCGTCGGAAGGCGGCGAGATTTCCGGCAACGACATTGACGGCGGCTTCGGCGACGACACCATCGTGCTGCGGGCGAGCGAAGGCGGCGACATCGAGGTGGAAGACATCTCGGGCGGCGCTGGCGAGGACCGGATCATCCTGTCGGCGAGCGACCGGCGGAGCGACGTGAATGCCGACGACATCGCCGGCGGTTCCGGCGATGATTTCATCGGCCTGTTCGCGAGCGAAGGCGGCGAAGTTCGCTTCGACGACATCAATGGCGATGGCGGCTGGTTCGCGTCGGGCAACGACACGATCCTGCTCGCGGCCACCAAGGGCGGCGAGATCTCCGGCGAGGACATTGACGGCGATGCCGGCGACGACACGATCGGCCTGATCGCCAGCAAGGGCGGCGAGATCCGGGTCGGCGACATCTCCGGCGGCGCCGGTGACGACGAGATCGGCCTCACGGCGACCAAGGGCGGCGAGATCCGCTTCGACGACGTCAATGGCGATGGCGGCTGGTTCGCCTTCGGCGACGACAAGATCAAGCTGTCGGCGTCGGAAGGTGGCGACATCCGCGGCAACGACATTGACGGCGGCTTCGGCGACGACACCATCGTGTTGCGGGCGAGCGAAGGCGGCGACATCGAGGTGGAAGACATCTCGGGCGGCGCTGGCGAGGACCGGATCATCCTGTCGGCGAGCGACCGGCGGAGCGACGTGAATGCCGACGACATCGCCGGCGGCAGCGGCGACGATTTCATCGGCCTGTTCGCCAGCGAAGGCGGCGAAGTTCGCTTCGACGACATCAATGGCGATGGCGGCTGGTTCGCGTCGGGCGACGACACGATCCTGCTCGCGGCCACCAAGGGCGGCGAGATCTCCGGCGAAGACATTGACGGCGATGCCGGCGACGACACGATCGGCCTGATCGCCACCAAGGGCGGCGAGATCCGCGTCGACGACATCTCCGGCGGCGCCGGTGACGACGAGATCGGCCTCACGGCGACCAAGGGCGGCGAGATCCGCTTCGACGACATCTGGGGCGATGGCGGCTGGTTCTCGTCCGGCGACGACAAGATCAAGCTGTCGGCGTCGGAAGGTGGCGACATCCGCGGCAACGACATTGACGGCGGCTTCGGCGACGACACCATCGTGCTGCGGGCGAGCGAAGGCGGCGACATCGAGGTGGAAGACATCTCGGGCGGCGCTGGCGAGGACCGGATCATCCTGTCGGCGAGCGACCGGCGGAGTGACGTGAATGCCGACGACATCGCCGGCGGTTCCGGCGACGATTTCATCGGCCTGTTCGCGAGCGAAGGCGGCGAAGTTCGCTTCGACGACATCAATGGCGATGGCGGCTGGTTCGCGTCGGGCGACGACAAGATCATCCTGTCGGCGTCGGAAGGTGGCGAAATCTCCGGTAACGACATTGACGGCGATGCCGGCGACGACGCCATCCTGCTGCGGGCGCGTGACGGCGGCGAGATCGCGGTCGAGGATATCTCCGGCGGTTCGGGTGATGATTTCATCCTTCTCCGCGCCGATGGCGGTAGCATCGTCGCTGACGATATCGACGGCGGCCGTGGCGATGACGAGATCATCATCACCGCTTCGGATGTCGAAGGCACCTTTATCTCCGTCGACAACATCCGCGGCGACAGCGGCGATGACCTGGTCGTGCTGTCGGGTCTCGACAACGCCAATTTCTCCATCGACGGCGAAATTGACGGTGGCCGCGGCTTTGACACTCTCATCGTCACCGATGCCAGCACGTTGTCGCTGGATGATGTCGAGCGCTTCCAGCAGCTCGGCGTGTCCGAGGGCTCCTATCTCGAGCTCACCCAGCGCTGGGTGAACTTCAACGGCAATAGCGGTACCGACGGGCTGGTGGCGGTCGACTCGACCTCCTATCTGCGCCTCTCGGACGCCAATGCCGACCTCGACACCGGCACCTTCGTTCTCGAGGGGGCACAAGACGGCGAACTCGGCTACCGCACCATCAACACCGGCGTCGCCGCGGGTGACCTCGCCGTGACCGGCGGCGTGCTCGACGTGGCGGGTGACTCGGTCAGCGTCCATGACACCCGGGTCGAGCTCTACCACGACACGGACAATATGGTGCTGGAGGATCTCCCGGCCGCCACCTTCATCAACCAGGGCACCATTGCGCTGCATAATGGCATTGATGACGTGGCCGGCGACCGCCTGACCATCAATGGCGACTATGTCGGCGGCGGCAACCTGCTGATCGACACCTATCTCTACGATGCGGCCAGCCCGACCGACATTCTGGTCATCAACGGCAATGTCGCCGCCGGCAACACGACGACCATCTACGTCAACAACACCAATCCGGGTCAGGGCATCTACACCGGCACGAGCTTCGGCCAGGGCATCAAGGTGGTGGATGTGTCGGAAAGCGGCGCCTCTCCGGACGACGCCTTCCAGCTTGCGCGCAACACCGTCAGCGGCGAGCGGGAAGTGATGGCCGGCGCCTTCTCCTACCGCCTGTTCCAGGACCCGGATAATGAGATGCCGCTCAGCCGGGCCGCTGAGGACACGGGCGCCGGCGACTGGTACCTGCGTGCGGGCTACAGCGCGCAGTCGACCGGCTACGCGACCGCGCCCTCGGCCATGCAGCGCCACTTCTATGCCGGCATGGACACGATCTATAAGCGCCTCGGCGAGATGCGTCAGCAGGAGCAGCTCGAAGGCCGCAATGCCGATCTGGCTGATCCGGTGACCAAGGCTCCGGCCTATCAGCCGGTGCCGGCGCCGAAGTTCCAGATGTGGGGCCGCGGTGGCGGCGCCGACCTCAGCTACGATGTCAGCGGCGGCTGGGGCTTCTCGCAGCAGACCTGGGGCCTGCAGGCCGGCGGCGACTACACCTTCGACTACAATGACTGGCGGGTCACCCTCGGCGCGTTCGGCGGCTATGGCTGGTCGGATGTCGACGTGGATGGCGACTGGACGTCCTGGGGCGGCAGCTCCACCATGGACATCAATGGCTGGAACGCGGGTATCTACGCCTCGTTCCGCCAGGTCGGCCTGGTGCCGGGCGCGGGCTTCTACACCGACGTGGTCGGCAAGGTGGATGTGCTCGATCTCGACATCGCCTCCACCAGCAATGTGACGGCGAATACCGACGCCACGGTGTGGGGCGGGTCGATCGAGATGGGCTATGGCTTCGAGGTCGCGAGCGGCTGGGTGATCCAGCCGCAGGCCCAGCTCGCCTATGCCAGCGCCAATCAGGATGCCTATGTCGACTCGATCGGCACTTATGTGACGCCGGGTGATGCGGACTCGCTGATCGGTCGCCTCGGCCTGCAGGTGCAGTCAACCTTCGTCATGACCACCGGTCAGACGATCACTCCCTACGCCACCTTCAACGTGCTGTCGGAGTTCCTGGGCGACAACAAGACCAATGTCGCGGGCACCGTCCTTACCAGCGACATCAACGGCACCTGGTACAATGCCGGCCTCGGCTTTACCGCCGACCTCAATGGTACCGTCGCCCTGTTCGCCAATGGCGAATACAATTTCGGCGACGTGCAGGGCTGGGCTGGCACCGGCGGCCTGAAGGTTCGCTGGTAAGCACCGGCACATGGCCTGCGGCTGCGGCCGCAGGCCGGACGACAAGCCTGGGCCGGCCCTCGTGGTCGGCCCATTGCTTTTCGGCCTGCTTTATCGACGGTCGCCACCGCCGCTCCGCCGCGTCTCGCTTTGCGGCGCGATCAATGGCAAAGACTGACCCGTGATTTTCAGCCCGTGGCGTGCCATGACGGTGTCGAGATCCTCGCCACACGCCCGGGATCGTTCCGGAGGACCCCATGCATCATTTCGTTCGTCGTGCCGCCGCCCTGTTGCTGGCTCCCTGCCTTCTCGCCGGCGCGTCCGCCGCCCATGCGCAGACCGCGCCGGCCGGGCCCAAGGCGCCGGTGCGCACGGAAACCACCACCTTCGACAATTGGGTGGTGACCTGCCGCGCCAGCATCGAGAAGGGCTCGAAAAAGACCTGCGTCGCCTCGCTCAAGGTGACGGAATCGAAGTCGAAGAAGACCGTGCTGCTCTGGCAGATCGGCCAGGACAAGGCCGGCGCTCCGACCTATCTCGTGCGCACCCCGCTCGGCGTGCGGCTGAAGGATGGCGTGCAGATCACCATCGGCAAGGGCAAGCCGCGCAAGATCGACTATGCCTCCTGCGGCCGTGGCGGCTGCGAGGCGATCGGTCCGTTTGAGGACGCCTTCGGCAAGGAGCTTCTCACTGCCAAGGAAGTCATTGCGAGTTTCGTCCTCGCCAATGGTCAGACGGTCAATGTGAACCTGCCCATGGCCGGCATCGCCCAGGCGCTGCCGGCGCTGAAGGGCTGAGTGATTCCCCCGCGTCGCCACCTCGCCCCGCGGCGCGCCTCGACGCGGCCGCCGGGCGCGTGGCGGCGATGGGCCGGCGGAGCATGCGGGCGCGGCGGCCGACGTTTCCGTCCCGCCCGTCGTCGCAAGCTGCGGCGCCTGTCCTGCGCGTCGCTGCGCCCCGGAGAGCCCCGCCTCCCGCGCCGGGCTGCCATGAAGTCGATTGCGCCAGCGCTCGTGAATGTTACATTTCAGGCGAGATGATGGACAAAGCGAGCTTGGCCCTGCGTGTCGCAGGGCCGGCGCGACGGCTTCGGCCGGGGAAGTTGAAATGGTCGACGAGACCCAGATTTGGGCCGGAGAGCGGGTAGCGGAAACGTCGGCCGTCGATGAGAGGCCTTCTGCGCGTCCGCGCCAGGCCGGGTCGGCCCATGGTGCCCCCGCCGGTACGGCCAGCCGTGACGCGCGATCGGCGGCGCGTCCGCGCAACACGGATCCCTGTTATGCCGCGCTGGACCTCGGCACCAATAATTGCCGGCTTCTGGTCGCCCGCCCCACCGGCAGCGGGTTTCGCGTCGTGGATGCCTTCTCGCGCATTGTCCGGTTGGGTGAGGGGCTGATCGGCTCCGGCCGCCTCGGCGAGGCGGCGATGGATCGTGCGGTGGAGGCGCTGAAAGTCTGCGCGTCGAAGATCGAGGCGCGGCACATTGTCGACCGCCGGCTGATCGCCACAGAAGCCTGCCGCTCGGCGGTGAATGGCGCGGACTTCATCAGCCGGGTCCGGCGCGAGACCGGGCTCGAGCTTGAAATCGTCGACCGAGAGACCGAAGCGCGCCTCGCCGCTTCCGGCTGCACGCCGCTGGTCGACCCCACCTCCGATGGGGCGGTGCTTTTCGACATTGGCGGCGGCTCGACCGAGGTGGTGTGGCTGGACCGGGTGGAAACCCGCGATGGCGGCCCGCCGGCCGCGGTGATCCGCGCCTGGGTGTCGGTGCCGCTCGGCGTCGTCACGGTGGCCGAGCGCCATGGCGGCGTGAAGGTGACACGCGACGATTTCGAAGCCATGGTCAATGAGTTCACGCCGCACCTCACCGGCTTTGTGAAGGCGGTGGGACCGCATAATTGCGGCCGGCTGCATCTTTTGGGTACATCCGGCACGGTGACGACGATTGCCGGTGTGCATCTCGACCTGCCGCGCTATGACCGCTCGCAGGTGGATGGCACCTGGCTCGGCGCCGAGCAGGTGCGGGTCGTGGTCGACCGGCTGCTGGCCATGCCCTTCGCCGAGCGCGCCGCCAATCCCTGCATCGGCGCTGAACGTGCCGATCTGGTACTGGCAGGCTGCGCGATTTTGGAATCGGTGCGCCGGGCCTTTCCCTGCGACCGTCTGCGTGTCGCCGATCGCGGCCTGCGGGAAGGAATATTGGTGGAACTGATGCGTGCCGATGGTGTGTGGCGGTCGAGGGCCGGAGCCTCGACGTGATTGACAAGCCCCAGGCCGGCAAGGGCGGTGAGGCACGGCCGCTCAAGGTGCGGCTGAAGAAAGCCCGCTCGCTCAGCTCCTCCTCGCAGAAATGGCTGCAGCGCCAGCTCAACGATCCCTATGTCGCGCGCGCCAAGCGCGAGGGCTGGCGCTCGCGTGCCGCCTTCAAGCTGATCGAGATCGACGACAAGCTGAAGATCCTGAAGCCCGGCATGCGCGTGGTCGATCTCGGCGCCGCCCCCGGCGGGTGGAGCCAGGTCGCGGCGAAGAAGCTGAAGCTGGAGGAGGGGCGCGGCAAGATCGTCGCCATCGACCTTTTGGAGATCGACCCGATCGCCGGCGTCGACTTCGCCCAGATGGACTTCCTCAAGGACGAGGCGCCCGAGCAGCTCAAGGCGATGCTCGGCGGCGAGGCCGACCTCGTCATGTCCGACATGGCCGCCAACACAACCGGGCACAGGGCGACCGACCATTTGCGCATCGTCGGGCTGGTGGAACTCGCCATCGACTTCGCCCGCCAGGTGCTGGCGCCTGGCGGCTGCTTCATCGCCAAGGTGTTTCAGGGCGGCACGGAAGGCACGTTGCTGGCGGACCTGAAGCGCGACTTCACCGCCGTGCGTCACATCAAGCCGCAGGCGAGCCGGGCGGATTCGGCGGAACTCTATGTGGTGGCGACGGGCTTCCGACGGCGAGGGGTACTAGACCCTACACGTTCATCCTAATCACGATCCCATCTGGCAAGAAGAATTCATTGAACTTGTTGCCGCTGAAGTAAGCGTTGCCGATATCTGGAATTCTTATAAATTGGGACATCCCTTTTATTGCAGGATGATTGTCTTGTATGTATTCTGTTGTTCCTATATCAAGTCCCGATAACTGTGATGAATGGGATGATATTGTTTCAGCGATTATACGGTAAAACTCGCGTTTATCATTGATTGACCGATTTGGAGTTATCCATAGCTTCCATGTGTTGCTGTCAGGTTGGTGTACCCACATCACTGCGCGGGGCTTGATGCTAGTGTTATCAAGAAGGTGTGTGAGTTCGTGGGCCTGTTTTACCAGAACTGCTTGATCCATTGCATAATTCCGTTGTCTATGTCGGTTATGGATTCAATCAGTAATTGAGATTCGATAGCAGAGCAGCTGCGATACCTTGAATCTGGTGACCACTCATTCGCTATTCCCCAATTTGCAGCGAAATGAGAGTTGGAATCTTGCTTACGTTTTAGCTCATCCCTTAATCCAGCAAGGCCGATAAGATTCATATATTGGTGGGATAATACGTCTCGGAGAATCGATTTATCAGGAATTGTCTCTGCAGCTATCTGTTTGGCGATGCAGGCCTTTAGGGCGAGTTCGACACCGTATCCCGCCAAGTAATATGCATTTGACCAGCGCTGGTGCTGCAGCAACAGGCATGCGTCATCAATTTTGGCTTGGGCATATCCTTGTAAATCAGTTCGCCTCATGCGAGCCTCGCCGCCGTTCCGTGCAGCCTTTATCGCACATAGTGCGCGGCTTGGCTTGTAGCATATTATCAAGGCTCCCCTCTCCTCAGCCCGCACTCCCCATCTCCCCCGGCGGTCCGGCCATCTGCGCCGGCTTCACCCGCCTCTGCGCCAGTTCCGCGCCGGCATTGGGCGGCAGGCGGAGGAAGAAGAACACCGAGCACACTGCGATCCCCGCCACGACGAGGAAAGCGACGCTGAAATCGCTGAGCGCGATGGTGCCGTCGCCGCGCCAGCCGCGCAGCGCGTCCAGTACCAGCGCCGCCACCGCCACCCCGGTGGAAATCGCCACCTGCTGCGCCACGCTGGCGAAGCTGGTGGCCCGGCTCATCGCCTCGGCGGGGATGTCGGCATAAGAGAGCGCATTGGTGCTGGTGAATTGCAGCGAGCGGAAAAAGCCGCCCAGCAGCAGCGCGCCCACCAGCGCGAGATAGGGCATGCCGGGCCGGAACAGCGCTCCCACCGCGATGAACGCCGCCGCGATGACGCAGTTCACCACCAGCACGCGGCGGAAGCCGAAGGCGCGGATGATGGGGGCGGCGGTGAATTTCATCGTCATCGCCCCCGCCGCCGAGGCGAAGGTGATCATGCCGGAGGCGAAGGGGGTGAGGCCGAAGCCGAGCTGCAGCAACAGCGGCAGCAGGAAGGGCAGGGCGCCGATGCCGACCCGGAACAGCGAGGCGCCGACCACGCCGGCGAAGAAGGTGGGGATCTTCAGGAGGGCGAGGTCGAGGATCGGCTTCACCGTGCGCCGGGCGTGGCGGATGTAGAACGCCATCGCCACCGCGCCCACCGCGATGACCGCGACCGCAAGGGAAGGCGAAACGGCGTGCTGGCCCAGCAGCGCGAAGCCGAAGACGAGGCCGGCCAGCCCGAGCCCCGACAGCAACATGCCCTTGAGATCGAAGGGCGGCACATCGGGCTCGCGAATGTCCGGAATGAAGCGGCTGACCAGCGCGAAACCGAGAATGCCGATCGGCAGGTTGAGGAAGAAGATGTAGCGCCAGTCGAAATAGGTGGTGATGAAGCCACCGAGCGGCGGGCCGATCACCGGCCCCAGCAGGGCGGGAATGGTGAGCCAGGCGAGCGCCGAGACGAGCTCTTCCTTCGGTACAGTGCGCAGGATGACCAGCCGGCCGACCGGCACCATCATCGCCCCGCCCATGCCTTGCAGGATGCGGTAGGCGACGAAATCCGGCAGCGAATGCGCCATTCCGCACAGCAGCGAGCCGGCGGTGAACAGGGCGATGGCGGCGCGAAACACGGTGCGCGAACCGAATCGGTCGGCGAACCAGCCGCTCGCGGGGATGAACACGGCAAGGCTCAGCAGATAGGAGGTCAGCGCCAGCTTCAGCGAGATCGGATCTTCGCGCAGATCGGCGGCGATGGCCGGCAGCGAGGTGGCGATCACGGTCGAATCGAGCTGCTCCATGAACAGTGCGCAGGCGACGATGAGCGGGACGAGACGTTCGGAGCGCACGGGCCGTTCCGGGATGGCGGGCGGGGGAGACGAGCAGCTTTCCGGCTATAACGCCGCAATCGCGCCCCCGCGACCACAAATGCACGCACAAATCTGTCATCCACGCCGGTTACGCAGGGGCTTCCTGGCGCGTATCGGCATTGCGTTCTGCACAGAGATAGACGCCTAGGAAAGCGTACAAGGCCATGGTATGAGCCCTCGCCAACTCGAAGCGCGCGGGCGCTGTCACAAAGGCCCGGTTCGTTTCGTTTCATCCATCCATCGGGCGGGTCGGGAGCCGTGTTCCCCTTGCCCCTAATCGGGAGTTGGCGATGTCGGTCTATGACGGCCTCGCGCGGGAAGCGCTCACCTTCGACGACGTGCTGCTGAAGCCCGGCCTTTCCGATGTCATGCCGGGCGAAGTCGACATACGCTCGCGCGTCACGCGGAACATCGCGCTCAACATCCCGATCCTGTCCTCGGCCATGGACACCGTCACCGAATGGCGGCTTGCCATCGCCATGGCGCAGGCCGGCGGCCTCGGCGTCATCCACCGCAACCTCGATCCCGAGGTGCAGGCCGAGCATGTGCGCCTCGTGAAGAAGTTCGAAAGCGGCATGGTGGTGAACCCCGTCACCATCCATCCCGACCAGCCTCTGGCCGACGCTCTGGCGCTGATGAAGAACCACCGCATTTCCGGCATCCCGGTGGTCGAGCGCGGCCCGAACGGGCGCGGCGGCAAGCTGGTCGGCATCCTCACCAACCGCGATGTTCGCTTCGCTACCAATCCGGCGCAGCCCATCTCCGAACTGATGACGAAGGAGCGGCTGATCACGGTCCGCGAAGGCGTCGACCAGGCCGAGGCCAAGCGCCTGCTGCACGCGCACCGCATCGAGAAGCTGCTGGTGGTGGATGATGAAGGCCGCTGCGTCGGCCTCATCACCGTCAAGGACATGGAGAAGGCCGTCACCAACCCCAACGCCGCCAAGGACGAGCAGGGCCGCCTGCGCGTCGGCGCGGCGACCACGGTGGGCGAGGATGGCTATCGCCGGGCCGAGCTGCTGGTCGAGGCCGGCGTCGATCTCGTCGTGGTCGACACCGCGCATGGCCATTCCCGCAAGGTGCTCGATCAGGTGAGCCGCATCAAGACGCTGTCCAACAGCGTGCAGATCCTCGCCGGCAATGTGGCCACCGCCGAGGCGACGCAGGCGCTGATCGACGCCGGCGCCGACGCGATCAAGGTCGGCATCGGGCCGGGCTCGATCTGCACCACCCGCATCGTCGCCGGTGTCGGCGTGCCGCAGCTCACCGCCATTCTCGATGCGGTGGAAGCCGCGAAGAAGAGCGATGTGCCTGTCATCGCCGATGGCGGGATCAAGTTCTCCGGCGATCTCGCCAAGGCGCTCGCCGCCGGCGCGGACTGCGCCATGGTCGGCTCGCTGCTGGCCGGCACGGATGAGAGCCCGGGCGAGGTCTATCTCTACCAGGGCCGGTCCTATAAGTCGTATCGCGGCATGGGGTCGGTGGGTGCCATGGCCCGCGGCTCGGCCGACCGCTATTTCCAGGCCGAGGTGAAGGACACGCTGAAGCTGGTGCCGGAGGGCATTGAGGGTCAGGTGGCCTATAAGGGGCCGGTCGGTGGCGTGCTGCACCAGCTCGCCGGCGGCCTGCGTGCCGCCATGGGCTATGTCGGCGGCGCGACGCTGCAGGACTTCCGCGAGAAGGCGCGGTTCGTGCGCATTTCCGGTGCCTCGCTGCGGGAAAGTCATGTGCATGACGTGACCATCACCCGCGAGAGCCCAAACTATCCGGGAGCCGTCTGAGCGCCGGCTTTCCGCTGGCGCCGCACCGATGAAGGAGGGCTGACCATGTACGTCACCGCCACGCTGTTGCCCGTGTTCGTGCAGGTCGCCCTCACCTTCGCCGTGCTGTTCCGGCTGGGGGCGGTGCGTCTCAAAGCCATCCGCGCCGGCGGGCTGGTGCGCGAGGAGGTGGTGCTGGGGGATGCGGGCTGGCCGCCGATCGTGCGGCAGGCCAGCAACTGCTTCCGCAACCAGTTCGAACTGCCGGTGCTGTTCTATGTGCTGGTGGTGCTGGCGCTGGTGACGCGGCAGACGAGCGACCTGTTTCTTGTGCTGGCGTGGCTGTTCGTTTTAAGCCGCATCGTCCACGCCATCGTCCACACGACCCACAATGATGTGCGCTGGCGTTTCGGCGCCTTCGCCTTCGGCGCGCTGGTGTTGCTCGCGATGTGGGTGCTGTTCGCACTCGCGATCCTGCTGGCGCCGGCTCTGCCGTAAACCTTTGTTATTGGAGTTGAAATGACGCCGGCTGCCAGGCTTTCCGCCGCTATCGAGGTGATCGGCACGATCCTCGCCGAACGCCGTCCGGCCGCCGACGTGCTGAAGGAATGGGGCCGCAGCCACCGCTTCGCCGGCTCGGGCGATCGGGCTGCCGTGGCCTCGATAGTCTATGACACGCTACGCCGCCGCGCCTCATCAGCCTGGATCATGGGCGAACGTGTCGGCGAGGAGACCCCGCGCGGGCTTGTTCTCGGCATGCTGAAGCTGGCGCGGGGTCTCGATGTCGACGCCATCGCTGCGCTCTGCGACGGCTCCCGCTTCGCCCCCGCGCCGCTGAGCGACGAGGAGCGTCAGCGTCTGTCTGAGGTCAGCCTCGACGACGCGCCTGCGCCGGTGCGCGGCGATTACCCGGAGTGGCTCGAAGCCCCGCTCGCTGCCGTGTTCGGTGACACGCGTGCCGAGGAGGGCGCGGCGCTGGCCGAACGGGCTCCGCTGGATCTGCGCGTCAATTCGCTCAAGGGCGATGTCGAGAAGGCGCGCGAGCTGGTCGGCCATCTCGAGCCGGCCCCCGGGGCCTGGTCGCCGCTCGCTTTGCGCATCGCGCTGGAAGCCGACGGCAAAGCGCCCCCGCTCACCTCCGAGCCGGCCTATCTCAAGGGGCTGGTGGAGATACAGGACGAAGGCTCGCAGATCGCCGCCATTCTCGCCGCTCCGCCGCGCGGCGGGCAGGTGCTGGATCTGTGCGCCGGCGGTGGCGGCAAGACGTTGGAACTCGCCGCGCTGATGGATGGTGCCGGCCAGCTCTACGCCTATGACGACGATCTGCGCCGCCTCGCGCCGATTCACGAGCGGGTGCAGCGCGCCGGCGCTCACAATGTCCAGGTGCGCTCGCCGCGCGGCAAGGCGGACGTGCTGGAAGACCTCGCCGGCCGCATGGACCTCGTGCTGGTGGACGCGCCCTGCACCGGCACCGGCACCTGGCGCCGCAACCCGGATGCGAAATGGCGCATGCGTCCCGGCGCGCTCGCCGAGCGGGTGAAGGAACAGGCCGCGATCCTCGATACCGCCGCCGCCTATGTGAAGCCGGGCGGACGCCTCGCCTATGTCACCTGCTCCCTGCTCGACGAGGAGAATACCGAGCAGGTGCGGGCCTTTCTCGACCGTCACCCCGCCTTCCGCCTCGTGCCGCCGGCGGAAGCCGCGCTGGCGCTCGGCGAGCGCGGCATGGCACTGCGCGCCGCAGCGCTGGAGCGGCCCGAGGGGCTGCTGCTGACCCCGCGCCGCACCGGCACGGACGGCTTCTTCATCAGCCTGATGGTGCGCGGTGAGCAAGCCGGATAAATGAACGCAACAGAGACCGCCCGCGCCGCCGAGAGCCACGAGACAGAGCCCGCCATGACCCAGTTTGAACCGACCGCCGCCACCGCCGAGCACGACACCATCCTCATCATCGACTTCGGCTCGCAGGTCACGCAGCTCATCGCCCGCCGCGTGCGCGAGGAGGGGGTCTATTCCGAGATCGTGCCGTTCCAGAGCGCGGCGGAAGCGGTGCGGCGGCTGAAGCCGGTTGGCATCATCTTCTCCGGCGGCCCCGCCTCCGTCACGGATGCGGACAGCCCGCGCGCGCCGCAGGAAGCGTTCGATCTCGGCGTGCCGATCTTCGCCATCTGCTACGGCCAGCAGACCTGCGCGCTGCAACTCGGCGGCGAGGTGGAGGGTGGCCACGCCGCGGAATTCGGCCGCGCCGAGGTGACGGTGCACAAGCCGAGCGCGCTCTATGAGGGCGTGTGGGAGGTGGGCGAGCGCTATCCCGTGTGGATGAGCCATGGCGACCGCGTGACCCGCCTGCCGGAGGGATTCGAGGTGGTGGCGACCTCCGAGAACGCGCCCTTCGCTGTCGCGGTGAACGAGCAGCGCCGCATCTACACCACCATGTTCCACCCGGAAGTGGTGCACACGCCGCATGGCGCGGCGCTGATCCGCAATTTCGTCCGCAAGATCGCCGGCGCGCGCGGCGACTGGGGCATGCGGGCGTATCGCGAGGAGTCCATTCGCCGCATCCGCGAGCAGGTGGGGGCGGAAAAGGTGATCTGCGGCCTGTCGGGCGGCGTCGATTCCTCCGTGGCGGCGGTGCTGATCCACGAGGCGATCGGCGACCAGCTCACCTGCGTGTTCGTCGACCACGGCCTGCTGCGGCTCGGCGAGGCGGAGAAGGTCGTCACCCTGTTCCGCGACGCCTACAACATCCCGCTGGTGCATGTGGATGCGTCCGAGATGTTCTTGGGTGCGCTGGCGGGCGTGACTGACCCCGAGGTGAAGCGCAAGACCATCGGCAAGCTGTTCATCGACGTGTTCGAGGCCGAGGCGAAGAAGATCGGCGGTGCCGCCTTCCTCGCCCAGGGCACGCTCTACCCCGACGTGATCGAGTCGGTTTCGTTCACCGGCGGCCCCTCGGTGACGATCAAGAGCCACCACAATGTGGGTGGTCTGCCCGACCGTATGAACATGAAGCTGGTGGAGCCGCTGCGCGAACTGTTCAAGGACGAGGTGCGCGCGCTCGGCCGCGAACTCGGCCTCCCGGAGGTGTTTGTCGGTCGCCACCCCTTCCCGGGACCAGGCCTCGCCATACGCTGCCCCGGCGAGATCACCCGCGAGAAGCTCGACATCCTGCGCCTTGCCGATGAGATCTACCTCGAAGAGATCCGCCGCCACGGGCTTTACGAGGAAATCTGGCAGGCCTTCGCCGTGATCCTGCCGGTGAAGACCGTGGGCGTGATGGGCGACTTCCGCACCTATGACTATGTGGTCGGCCTGCGCGCCGTCACCTCGGTGGACGGCATGACGGCGGATTTCTACCCGTTCGACATGGCCTTCCTCGGCCGCGTCGCCACCCGCATCGTCAACGAGGTGAAGGGCGTCAACCGCGTGGTCTACGATGTGACCTCCAAGCCGCCCGGGACCATCGAGTGGGAGTGAACTAGGGTGGTTTCAGACCATCCAGCGCCGTGCTGGAAATCGCACCAACCCATTGGCTAGAAACGATTTTTCTTCCTACCCCGTATCACTGCATGTCACCCCAGCCGGACCACTTTGTTGGTACCGATGTTGGTATGGCGCAGGATGGTCGAGAAACGGGCTTTCGATACCAGCAGCGCCTGTTGATGGTATCCGTTCGCCCCTCGATCGGATGCGGATTTATGAGCGAACTCACTGATAAAGAACTGAAAAATCTCAAGCCGAGGGCCAAGCTCTACAAGGTGACGGACCGCGATGGGATGTACGCGGCCGTCACCCCCACCGGCGTCGTCTCGTTCCGGTATCAGTACCGGGTGAACGGGCGGCAGGAGGTCTTGACCATCGGCCGATATAAGGCCGAGGCGACGCGCAAGCTGACACGGGCGCCCGACGCCCTGGAGTACGGCATGGAGGTGTCGCTTGCGGAGGCGAGAACGCTGCTGGCGCGCGCCCGTCGTCAGGTCGAGCGGGGCGAGTCGCCGTCGAAAGCCAAGGTAGAGAAGCGCACCGCGTCAGCCGAGGCGTTGACGTTCGGCGGGTGGGCGGAAGCCTATTTCAAGCATAAGGCCGATCCCAAGTCAGGGGCCGAGAAACTGGCTGACAGCACCCTGTCGATGCGCCGATCCGTCTATGATCGCGCCATCGCGGGAGAGTTGTCGAAGCTCAAGCTCGGGGAAGTGACGCCGCAACGCCTCAAACATCTGTGCGACGAGGTTAAAGAGAAGCGCGGGCCGGCCGTCGCCGTGCATGTCCGCGAGGTCGTGTTGCTGGTGTTCCGTCATGCTCAGGGAAGCGGGCTGGACGTGAGCAATCCGGCCGAGTCGATCCGCACCAGCGCCATCGCCACCTTTGAGCCCCGCGAGCGCGCCCTTTCACCCTCCGAGGTCCGCGCGGTCCTGGCGGCCTTGGATCATGTGTCGGCGGCGCCCGCGCTACGCTTGGCGGTGAAGTTTGTCCTGCTGACCGGCGTCCGGAAGTCCGAGTTCATCGACGCCACCTGGAAGGAAATCGACTTCGCCGCCGCCCGCTGGACGATCCCGGCCGAGCGCATGAAGGCCGGCAAGGCGCATGTGGTCCCGCTGAGCGATCAGGCTCTCGACATTCTGACGGTGTTCCGCACCATGTTCGGCGCCAGCCGATACCTGCACCCCGGCCGATACGACAGCGATACGCCGATCAGCAATGCCACCCTCAACCGCGTGATCGACACCGTTGTGGAGCGCATCCGCGAGACTGATCCTGATTTTCAGAGCTTCGGCGTTCACGATCTCCGTCGCACATTCTCGACCGGCCTGAACCGCGCCAAGTTTGATGATCGTTGGATCGAGATGAGCCTGGCCCATGCGCCCCGGAACCGGATCGCCGCCGTCTACAACGTGAACCGCTACCTCGCCGAGCGAAAGATCATGCTTCAGTGCTGGGCTGACATGCTCGACGCTTGGGTAGACGGGCGATCCGCGAGGGATCTGATCGCCGCCGCAAAACAGCGCGCCGCCGAGGTTCACGATGAAGAGTTGGATGATGATCTCTGAGTGATGCTTCCTCGTCCATTCTGTCAGTCATTGGTGGCCCGCCATCGGGGCGGATCGGCAACCCATCGGTTGATGTCGGATTCCCGCCAGCCAGCGCCGTTGGTGCTGATCTTCAGCTGAGCGGGGAAGGTCCCTTCCGCGATTTTGCGGTAGATGGTGGAACGGGACAGGCCGGTGCGGGCGAGGACGGTCTTCAGGCGGATGATACGCTCTGGTGTCTGCATGGCGGTGCTGCCTCCTACTGGACGCGCCTGATGGCGCCTGCTCCAGACAAGGCATGGGATCACCGACCGGCAAGAGGATGAACGGGGCCGGTGGGGCGTGGCGAACCGGCGGCGGCACATCGGACGGATTTAGAGACCGAGGCTCCGGCTCCGGTCGAAGTCGATGCCCTGGCTGTGGGCGAGTTCTCGGCCCAGGCTGCGGCCGGTTTCAAAGCTGATGCCGAGTTCCTTCCTGCGAGTGGCGAGCAGGGATTCGAGCTGCGGATCGCGCTCCAGGCTACGCGCCATGTCGCCCATCTGGACGCGGGTCGCCTTGTAGCCGGCGGTGTCGCCTTGCGCGTACTGGCGTTCGCGGTTCCGGTCGAGCTTCTGCCAGCGTTCCACGAAGCGATCGGCGCGGCGCTCCGGATCGGTGCGGATTTCGGTTTCAAGCTGGAGGGCGCGGACGGCGCGATTGAGCTTGCCGCCGCCGGCTTCGTGCACCAGCTCCGGGTCCTTCTCATAGGCCGCTTCTGCATCTCGCCAGCCATGGGGCCGTACCTCCTCAAACGCCTTGCGGGCGTCGGTGAGCTCGCGCAGCTGCTCGGGCGTTCCCTGGCCGGTCGCCTCCGCCGTGGTGAGGATCGCGTCCCACGCGCGGGCATGACGGATGAGCGCGCGGGTTCGCGCCCGCCGCAGCACCGCCTCTGGATCCTCCGGAGGCTCTTGGGCGAGCGGCGCGACTTTGCTCGCGAGCTCTTCGCGCAGGGCTGGCGCTTCCCGTCCCGCGTCCACGGACGGCTTTAGCGTATCAACGAGGTCGCGTAGCTTCTCCGGGACCTTCCGCACCATCTCCATTACCCGCTGGCGGAAGGTGATGCCGCGCCGCTCGGCATAGGCCTGCGCCGGGTCGGAGCGCGCGTAGTCCGACGCCATGTCCTTGGCCCGGTCACGCGACAGGGTGCGTACCAGCCGGTCCCCATCCGCGAAGTCGTCGCGGCCATAGTGCAGCTCCATCCCGTCGCGGTGGCGCGACAGCGCGACATAGCTGGAATGGGCATCCATGCCGGGCGTCGCCAGCACATGGGTGCGGTCTACCGTCATGCCCTGCGCCTTGTGGATGGTGGCGGCATAGCCGTGGTCGATGCGGTTATAATCCTTCACTTCGAAGGAGATGGATCGTCCATCATCCGTGCGCACCGACATGCTTTGCGCGCTGACCTGCTCGATGGTGCCGAGCGTGCCGTTCTTCACGCCCAGCCCACGCTCGTTCTGCAGGAACATGACACGGTCGCCGCGGGCGAAGGAGCGCGCCCCGCGCTCCACGATGACACGCACCTCCTCGCCGAGATCGCCGGCCTCCCGCATGCGTGCGCGGGCGGCCTGGTTGAGCGCGCGCACCTCGTCATTGGTGTGGGTGAGGATGATGCGGCTGCGGTCCGGCGCGGCCTGGCGGTCTCGGTCCCAGCGGTCGATCAGCTCGCCACGTGCCTGCTCCCGCGTTTGAGCGGCATGGACCATGCCATTCCTCTCATAGGCCTGGATGGCCTCGTCGATCTTGCCAGTCGCCAGGTCGCGCGTGGCGTCGCGCTGCCACTCCGCGCGCTGGCGGCGCACTTCGCTGATCTCAGCACCACTGTAGCGCTCGACGAGGGAGCGGAAGGCGGCGCCGGCCTCAATGGATTGCAGCTGCTGCGGATCGCCAACCAGCACCACCTTGGCGCCAACGTCAGCGGCATGGGAGAGCACGCGCCCCAGCTGGCGCGTGCCGACCATGCCGGCCTCGTCGATCACCAGAACATCGCGTGAGGTGAGCATATCCCGACCCTGGCTCCAGCCATGTTCAAGACTGGCGATGGTGCGCGACGTGATGCCCGATCCGCTCTCCAGATTCTCCGCCGCAATGCCGGACAGGGCCACGCCGCGAACCTCCAGGCCGGCCGCCTCCCAGGCCTCGCGGGCGACACCCAGCATCGCGCTCTTCCCCGTCCCGGCATAGCCGACGACGATGCCGAGATCGCGCGTGCCCGTGATCTGCGCCAGTGCGTCGGACTGCTCGCCGGAGAGAACAAGCCCGCGCTGCTCGGCACGCGCCAGCGCCGCGTTCCTGTCGCCATCCCTCACCGCATGGCGCTCGCGCTCGGCCATCATCCCGGCGGCCCTATGCAGGCGCTGCTCGGCCTCGATCATTTGCCGCGTGGTGAAGCGATTTTCGCCCCGTCCGTCCTTGCCGAGCTCGACGAGATCGGGCGCACGGCCCATCGCGCCCATCACCTCGTTGAACTGCTCGATCCCGTCACTGTGGCGATGCGCGAAGCGCGCCATGTCGCGCCGGGTGAAGGTCGACTGCTGATGGCTGATGGCATCCAGTGCCAGGGCCGGATCGGCGATGATCCGTGCACCATTGCCGCGCGCGATCTCGCGATGCAGCTCCGCCCGATCAGCAGCCTCAATCCCTTCCCCTTCGATGCGCTGGGCGGGTGCGCCGATCTGGCTCTGCGGCTCCAGCGCGATGCCCTGCGCCTCAAAACTGCGATGATCGATGCGCGCGTCGATGTCGAGTTCGGCCAGCCGCTCATTAGCGAGCACGGCCCAGCGCTCGCGCCAGCGCTCCACTATCTGGGTCGCATTCCACTCGCGCACCTTCGGGCCGAAGCCATCCTCGTCCACCGAGCGCATGGTGAGCATGACATGGGCATGGGGCTTGGCCATGCCATCCTCGCCACGATCCCAATGCACATTGAGATCGGCGACCATACCGAGATCGACGAACTCGGATTGGACGAAGTCGCGGGCGAGCGCGATCCCCTGCGCGTGGTTCATCTCTCGCGGCAGGGCGAACTCGACCTCGCGGGCGAGCTGCGCGTCCTTCCGCAGCTCGAAGGCTTCGACATCGTTCCAGAGCCGCTCGCGGTCGCCCCAAACCTCAGGCGCCCCGTCGGGCAGCAGTACCTCGGAATGCACGACGCCGCGCTTGCTGGAGAAGTCCTGGACACGATCGATGCGCGCATCGCGCAACCGTCCAGCAGAGCGGTAGGCGGCGGACGCTACCGCACTGGAGCCGGCCTTGCGGCCGATGACCTTGACGTGAAGATGATAGATCGCCATCGCGATCCGAACATCAGCACGGCGAAGCGAACGTCGGAACGACGTATAAGCGCGCCCTCCCTCGAAAAAATCTCGGGAGCGACGAGCCCATCCCAGTCTGTCCCGGCAATAGTACAGCCCTCCAGATCGCACTCAACTATCATTCGTCAATCGACTGCTGATGGAGAGGACCATGCGCAAGCCACGGGACTTCGACGCGGAACTGAAGGCACTGGAAGACAAGGCACGAGATCTCAGAACCCGCAAAGTACAGCAACTCGGCGATCTGGTGATCGCCACTGGCGCCGACACGCTCACGGTAGAGGAATTGGCCGGCGCCCTGCTCGTGCTGGCCGAGACCAAGGACCCCGGACGGAAGGAGGCGTGGGCGCGACGGGGCGCCGCGTTCTTTCAGGGACGGGCACGCCGATCTGCATCAGCGCCTGACGACAACGCAGTCAGCGCTCCGGCGCAACCGGGCAGCGCGCAACCGTCATCAGACAGCACGGGCGCGGCATGATATGCGCGACTGGCAGGTCGAGCGTCGCAAGCGCACGCGGCGCCTGATCGAGCTCGGCGGGCTCGTCGTCAAATCGGGCGTCGACCTAACCGGCGACGATCGCGCCGTGATCTATGGGGCGCTGCTCTGGATGGCGGACAAGCTCCAAGGTGAGCAGGGAGAACAGGCGCGCAGCCTTTGGATGGCGAAAGCAAAGCAGGCGTTCGAAGAAGACCGCCATGAGTGAAAACTGTGGCCTGACCCGTAGTTGCTCTTGGCCTGATCCGCTTCGGGCGAGGTTCGACCAAGGCCAGGGCGAATTGCGACTTTTCTATTTGTGGCAGATCACGCAGCCAGCCGACGCTTCGTCTATCGGACCAAGCCGGAGATCGCGCTCGCCGAGATCGATCGGGCACGCGCGGCGGGCCTGCGCTTCGGCTGCGTGCTGTCCGATGCCGGCTATGGCCTCTCCGCCTCGTTCCGGCAGGGCCTGAGCGAGCGGGGGCTTGTCTGGGCGGTCGGCATTGCCTTCAAGCAGAAGGTCTATCCCGTCGACGTGGCGATGATTTTCCCCGTCGCCGGGCGCGGCCGCCCGCGAAAGCGCCATGTCCCGGACACGGCGTCGGTCAGCGCACAGGCGATGCTGGAAGAGGCGCCTTGGCGGATGCTGAGCTGGCGGCGCGGGACGAAGGGGCGCCTGAAGGCCCGCTTTGCTGCGAGGCGCGTGCGTGTCGCCGACGGTCCGCCACAGCGGATCGGCGCCATGGGCGCCCAGCATCTGCCGGGCGAGGAGGTCTGGCTGATCGGAGAACACCGCTCAAATGGAGACCGCAAATACTATCTCTCGAACCTGCCGGCCGACACCTCGCTCACGCACTTGGCCGGCGCGATCAAGGCGCGCTGGATCTGTGAGCAGGCGCATCAGCAGTTGAAGGAGGAACTCGGTCTCGACCACTTTGAGGGACGATCATGGGCCGGGCTGCACCGCCACGCGCTCATGACCATGATTGCCTACGCCTTCCTCCAGTCCCGCCGCCCCAAACAGGCGAAGCGGGAAAAAAAGAAGCCAGGGTCCGCCACCACAGCCAACCCTTCCAGCGATCCGGGCAGCCATCATCTTCAGGATCGAACGGTCGCCTCCGACGCGATGTCCTCATTGCAACCGATGGCTCGTTCCTAAAAATCTGCCAAAGTAGTGCTAGGGACGGCTCAACGATGTATTTCTTGCAACTCCTGGAAAATAACTGGCGAATAGGCAGCGTTTAAATCGATAAGTTGAAAAATATATCGGAGAACCTTGAGCGATTAAACTCATCAGAAAAATCTTTTTGAACAAATTTTTAAGTAACAACCCGACCTAGCTCTTGATCGACAAAATATCTCGCGCCTTAAATATTCTCATTTGCCGAGGTATATTTCCCTGGAAATCTAAATGGAGAGCCCCGGCAAAAATTGCATAAAAATGTGTCTGCTCAAAATTTGACCCACAGCTGCGCTTGACAGGCGGTAGAGCCTATGCAAGTTTTTTGCCAGCAACACAGCTATCCGAAAATATCGGCATCAACGCCCCACTGCTCTCGCCCCCTCAATGGGACGGGCCGCGTGGGGCGTTTTGCGTTGTTAGCCCGAAAACCTGGAGGATAATCATGTCGACTGTCATGCCGCAAAATGCCCAGCTTACCGGTTCGAGGGCCGCGCCCGTCGCCATTCCCCTGCGCGACGTCCTGCCCTGGGCCGTCTTCGGTGGCCTCATGATGGTTCTGGCCATCTATTTCGTCGGTGTCGAAGAAGGCGCCCTCTCACTCTTCTCGGGGTCCTACGTCCACGAATACGTGCACGACGCCCGCCACCTGCTCGGCTTCCCCTGCCACTGAGGAGTGAGAAAATGGCCGGAAAACTCTTGTTCAAGGGGATGTTGGCCGGTCTGGTCGCCGGCCTTGTCATCTTCGTCTTCCTCCACGCCTTCGGCGAATCCCAGATCGAGCACGCCATCGCCTTCGAGGAACGCATGGAGGCCGCCCAGGCGCTCCCGCAGGGCGGGCACGCCATGGCGACCGAGCCTGAACTCGTCAGCCGGCAGATCCAGGCCGGCATCGGCCTGCTCACTGGCGTCCTCGTCTATGGCGCGGGCGTCGGCGGCCTCTTCGCCATCGCCTTTGCCTTCGCCAATGGACGCCTCGGCCCTCTCAGCCCACGAAGCACGGCGATCCTCCTGGCCTGCGTCGGCCTGATCGCGGCGATCCTCGTCCCCGCGCTCAAATATCCGCCCAATCCGCCCGCCGTCGGCAGCGGGGACACCATCAACGCCCGCACACAGCTCTACTTCGTGATGATGGCCTTCTCGCTGATCACCGCCGTGGCCTCACTTATCACAGCACGCAGACTCTGGGCTTCCCTCGGCGGCTGGCGCGCCAGCCTCCTCGCGGCAGGCGCCTATGTTGTCGCCATCGCTCTGGCAATGGCCGCCCTGCCTTCGATCAACGAGATCCCCGAGGCCTTCCCTATCGACACGCTCCACAACTTCCGCCTCGCATCCCTGGCCGCCCACGTCATCTTCTGGACCGTTCTCGCTGCCGCCTTCGCGGCAATCCACACCAAACAAAAGCCCGCCGCGCCCCACAGCCAGGCCGTGCAATGACCCTCACACGGCACGGCTGAACCCGACCCCTCACAAAGGGCGGAACGTGCAATCCGCACGTCGCTGCAAAAGAAAAGATCCGAGGAACAGAAGAATGTCCACAAATGCAGGTCTGGATCTTCGCCGTGGGAGACCTCTCCCTGCCATAGGTTCCACTGAAGCCAAGCTGCAGCAGCGTAAGCTCGACGCTTTGAAGCGTGGTATCCACAGAATCCCGAACTCTTCCGAGCATCCGTTTGGCATTCACCTGATTGCCGTTGGAGAAATGGGAGCGAGCGTAGCCCAATCGTTCCTGAACAGCGCTCCCACCGACCTGCTGGACCCGCCGGGCTCCCGACTTACGGTCTTGGGCGTCGATATCGGCGATGAGCAACTGAAGACCGTAAGGGACATGGCCTTCAAGTTTCCGGGCGAGCGATCTCAGATCGAAACAGTGTCCCTCGATCTGCCGGCGATGGATGAACTGCAAGCGTCCATTTCCAAATACATCGACTTTCTCAAGCTCGAATATCCCTTGTATCACCCGAACCAGGATTCAACGGCATGGCTGCCTGCTGACGCGCCGCTGCGGGACGCCGACGGCTCGGTGCCGCGTTCTGTAGCGAAGGCCGCATATGGACGCGCCTATTATGATGGCGATAGGCCAATGCACCGTTCCCTCAGACGCTTTGCCAGCAGTGTCGAAGCGACTGGCGGCGATTCCGTCGTGGCTATCGTCTTTGGACTCGGGGACAGCGTCGGCAGTGGGATTGCCCTGGATCTGGCACGTCATCTGTCTTCAGGGACTTTCGGTCGCCGCATCTTGGTAACGGGCGTTGGCATCGCACCCCATCAAGGCGATTGCGACGCAACACGCAGAGCGCGCTTGCATGCGGTCTTCTCCGAGCTTGACGTTCTTTGCGACGAAACCAAGAACAAAGGGATCACGCTCTCTTGCGGCGATCTCTTCAAGAACCCGTTCACCGCAGGTTTCATTATCGCACCGCAGCCGGCCGACATGGCGCAAGAGGACGCGCGGGCGACGGTAGAACGACAGTTGTCTTCGCTTTTTACCGAGCGCAGAGGCGCCAATTTCTGGGAAGCGCTGCGTTTGCTGAACTGGGTCGCCGCGCCATCGACGCAGCATTCGGCCGCGCGCACTCCCTGGGGCTCGCGCTGGATCCACATGTTCGGGTTCGGATCCGACAATACCGGCCCTCCCGACACGGATTTTCGCAGCGCTCTGGGCCTCCTTCCGGAGTATCAGCCCGAATTCCTGGAGCTTAGAACGTCCGAAACCGCAAGTGATCAAGTGGCGGAAACTTGGTTGGGCGCTCTGAACTCCGCGTTCGGGCCGGAAGTGCCCCCTCACAAGGTCGATGGCGGCGCGCCCGGTACCATTCAATACCTGCTGCCGCGGATCGCCCTGAAAGATCTTTCCGCTTTCCAGGGCGCGTTGGCGGCGTATGACGCAGAGCCGCTCGAACAACGGCACCTGCATCATGCACTTCTGCTCGAGCAAGGCCTCATTCTTTGCGAGTCCTCCAAGGTGATCGAGGGCATGGCCGGCGCGAGCATTGGTGAGGGCAAACAGTGGATCGCTGTTCCGCTGCGTGAACTGCGCGGCGAAGACTCGTAAGGAGATCCCCATGCCACTCGATTGGAATGAGGTCAAAGCTAAATACGGCGCCGGCTATCAGGTTCCGACCATCCGGGGTGGAAAGTTCGTCAACATCGTTCGCGTCGACGACGAGGCGATTTACATCGAAACCCCGATCTGGAGCGCGAAACTGCATCGCAAGAATCTGGAGACGGGCGTCGAGCTGATCGAATCCGGAGTGATCTCCAGAGATCCGGGACTCTTCGTGGAAGACTACATGCTCTACGTCGCCCACGAACGCGCCAGTTCGGTCGCGCACATACTCCGTCATCTCGGCATTCTGGATCAAACGGAGACCTTCAACATCCGTTGTTGATGGTGGCGCCTAACTACATCGGAAATCGACGGCAGCTCGTCTTAGCCGCCGAGACTACGCTCGTCAGACACATCGCAAATTGCATGAACTTCAACCAGAGGAGCTAAACGCATGGCATCGTCGTCCATATACAACAGCGCCACCGGAACCCAGTCACCGCATTGCATTCATGCGATCGGAATTGGCCGCACCGGCGCATGCTACATTGAGGCGCTGCTGCGCACCGGTGAGATCGAGGATCTGCTGGCCGAAGACCCGCGTGCGACCTGCGCGATGATGGTCGTGGACATCGGCGATCAGGACATGGCTATCGCCGTCGACTACGCGAACTCCTTCAAGCAGCGGTTGGAGTCGCGTGGCGTTTCGTCCGATCGCTTCAACTTCCAGGCCGTCGCTCTTCCCGTGCCGGGTAAGGCTGAATTCTTCGAGGGCCTTAACCGGACCCGCGAGTTCCTGAAGCTGGAATATCCCCGCTACTACTGGAACCCGAACTTCGAATCCTATGTGTCGCATAAGTATCAGATGCCAGAGGCCGGCAGTCACTTCCCGCGCCTTGTGGCCAAAGGCATTTATGCCAACGCGTACTATGCCGGCGAGCGCCCGATGGACGTTGCGCTTCGCAGCTTCGTGGACACGATCGAAGCATCGGCATTGCCTTCGATGGTGCTGGTTTCGTTCAGTATCGCTGGCGGCACGGGAAGCGGAATGGTCGTGGACCTCGCCCGCCATCTGTCAAACGTCAAGCTTGGCCGGAGAATTCCTGTGATCGGCGTCGGACAGCTCGCCCATAGCGGCGACGGCGACGACGTCTACAACTGCCCGGGGCAGTATACCGCACTCAATGAGCTGGATTGCATGCTTGATGACGACAAGAATGCCGGCGTCACGACGGTCTGGGGCGATCTCTACCGCAGCCCGTTCACCGGCGGCTTCTTTGTGGTCAACCCAGAGCACAGCTGGCAGCGTCTTACGGCCTATACGACGACCGGCGAAAAGGAAGTGCGTCACGGCTTCAAGGAGATGGTCACAAACCGCTTCGTCGCCGACTCCTTCATGCGCTTTGCCGTCATGGACTATGGACGCGTGCTGTTTCGCGCCCTCCGCCCGGCAGGCTTCACAGGCGCGCCGCACGAGACCCTTTCCTCCAAAGCCCGTAACTGGACGCTTTTCGACGTCGCCAAGCTGACCCACCCCGGCGTGCAGGTTCTTCCGGGCGAAGCCGGATCGAAGTGGCAGTCGGTCATCGCGCAGTGGATCGACTTCACTCCGCAGTACAGCGGCCTGAAAGACGGCTTCAAGACGGACTACGCCGAAGTTCATATTCATGCATCGCGGGACATGGGCTTCGAGAACATCGAAAAAGGCGTGAAGGAGATGATTTCGAAGTCCTACCTTCTTGAGGGGGATTCGACGTATCAGACCTATAATCACGAATTCTTCGATGCCTTGACGTCCTACGCCAACGTCATCCTTCCGGGCGTGGCGAAGACGGATCTCATCGCATTCTGGGAGAGCCAGAAGACCTACGACAAGCTCGACTGGGAATCCAAGCTGCTCGAGCATGCCTGGCTGGTGGATATCGGCCCCATGCTCTCCGAACCGGCGATCCGCTTCGAGGGCATGGCGGGCGAATGCATCTGGGGTTGCGCCTGCTGGGTGGTCGTGCCCTACGACCAGGTGCGCGGTGACAAGCTTCCGCCCCCGAACCGCAAGGTCATTCGGGAGGAAGGCATCGCAGCGATGACCAAGACTGTCGTCAAGACACCGGGCGGCGATGCCAAGCCCCTCGCACGGCAGCACGCGTAACAGCGTAGCGTCAACAAGATCGGAGCCGCCGAAAGCGGCTCCGAGCATCCGCGAGAGGCAACATGAACGACGACATTCTCCCCCTGCTGATCGAGGACGAGCCCTATTATCGAAGCACGGGCAACGAAGTGGAGCTGTTTAGCGCCGCGATGACGCGTGCCCTGCCGATGATGCTGAAAGGCCCGACCGGTTGCGGCAAGACGAGATTCGTCGAACATATGGCCTGGCGACTGAAGCGGCCCCTCGTCACCATGGCCTGCAATGAGGACATGACCGCTTCCGATCTGCTGGGCCGCTGGCTTCTCGATGCCCAAGGCACCGTGTGGCACGACGGTCCTCTGACAACAGCCGTGCGTCACGGAGCCATTTGCTACCTTGATGAGGTCGTCGAAGCACGCCAGGATACGACCGTCGTCATTCATCCCCTAACTGACAACCGCCGGATCCTGCATCTGGACAAACGCGGAGAAGTGGTCAAGGCGCATCCGGATTTCCGGCTCGTAGTTTCCTACAACCCCGGTTATCAGAGTGTCGCCAAGGACCTCAAACCTTCGACATCCCAGCGTTTCGGGGCGATTGCTTTCGATTTCCCTCCACCGGCAATCGAGGCCGACATCGTCGCATATGAGAGCGGGGTCTCCCCTGACATCGCCGAGCGGCTTGTGGCGGTGGCTACGCAATCACGCATGCTGCGCGGCAGGGGTCTCGACGAAGGCATGAGCACGCGCATGCTCATCCATGCCGGCGCGCTCATTGCCGAGGGGATATCGACACACGATGCCTGCGCGCTCGCAATGACCGTTCCTCTTTCGGACGACATCGACCTTCAGGCGGCCCTGCGGGGCTTCGTGGAGTCCCAGTTCGGTCTCTGGCCATGATATCGACACCGCAGGCCGGAGCCCTTCAAGGTCCCTTGCTGTCGCGACGCATGGCGGCATTGCGTGCGGTCGATGCCGCGGCCCACGAGGTCGTGCTGACAGCGCTGCCAAGGCTGACAGCCTATTGCGGGCATGAAGCGGCGTTGGCCGAGGCCGTCGACTTGACTGCACAGATCGCGACCGAGGCACCCGATGCCGCGCGGGTTTTTGCTGAACGGCTTTATGGCCAGCCGGAAATGATGGCCGATGCCGCCGGTGTTCGCAGATGGACCTTGCATGGCCTGCAACGCCATCGCAACGACGCCGCGCACCGGATCGATTATTTCCGCCGCAATGACCCTCGCCCTTTCTTCGATCAAAGAGCCAGAAATGACTCTGACTATCTCATGGAACATCGCGGTGGATTGATCCACTACCTCGCGGGATTCGGCATCGCACAACAGAGCGTCGATCTCCACGAACCGCAAGATGAGCGCGAACCCGCGCAAGCCCCGACGGCCGACAAGGAGATGATCCGTCTCCCGCGGCGCCTCGACGTGACAGAGACGGGGCAACGCGATCTCCTAGCCCGCGCCATGCTCGCACATATCGCCGCGCATCTGCGCCATTCACCACTGGCGCGAATGGCGGGCAACCGGCGCCCGATGCTGCTGGCCATGATTGCCCTGATCGAGGATGCGCGCGTCGAACGTCTCATGGCGCAGGAATATCCGGGATTACATGCTGTGTGGTCTTCTTTTTTTACGGCCAGCAAAGAAGCGTCCGGTCATGATCTCGCCGGATTGATGGCCCGACTGGCGCGAGCACTTCACGATCCGACCTACTCCGACACCAATACCTGGGTGCGCAAGGGGCGCGAACTTTTCGAAGAGGCAGCAGCGCGCGATCTCCGCGATGTTGACGCCTTCGATTACGCCGCACGGCAGCTTTCCATCGATATCGGCAGGATGCACCTGTCATTGCCCATTCGGTCGAGGCCCACCGTGGCCTATCGCGACGACAACGCTCTTCTGTGGAGTCCGGATCTCGCTTTGCCGGTCGATGAAGCCGCCGATGGCGACATCGAGTTGATTCCGTCGGCTGCGCGCGACGACCCGCTCCTCGCTCAGGATCTTTCCGACCTCGATCTGCGGCCTCGCTACGTTTACCAGGAATGGGACCATCGGCTTGAGGCATTGCGAGAAGACTGGACAACCGTTTTCGAACAGCCGCGACAAAATCGCGGCATCGAGGCTACGGCAAGCTTCACGCCTCCGACCCGCACCAGCCATCATGGAGCACGACGCACCCCCGACCGTTCCATCCGCCTGACGCGCCAAGCGGAAGGCGATGAGATCGACATGAATGCGATGGTCGAGAACGTCGTACAGCAACGATCCGGCCTGTCACCTGATGGACGCATCTTCTGCCACCACTCGCGGCGGCGTCGCTCGACGGCTGTCGTGCTTCTGATGGATCTCTCGACATCGACCAATCGTTTCGTGCCGGGCAGCTTCACCAAAGTGATCGATCTGGAAAAGCAGGCGGCTGTCATGGTCGCGGAAATGCTGGATGCCGGTCGCGACCGGGTTGCGGTGCACGGCTTCTCCTCCAATGGCCGCCACGAGGTCAATTATCGGAGGATCAAGAATTTCGACGAGCCGTTTGGCCCCGGACAGCGAGCTGAGCTGGCTGCTCTGACCAGCGGCTTGTCCACCCGGATGGGTGCAGCGCTGCGGCATGCAACGACAGCTCTGGCTAAAGAGACCACCGATACCAAGGTGATCCTCCTCCTGACCGACGGCGAACCCTCGGACATCGATGTCGTGGAAGAGAATTATCTCGTGGAAGACGCGCGCGAAGCGGTTGCTCGTGCCGCGGCACGTCGCGTGCGCACCTTTTGCCTGACGCTTGACCGCCGTGCCGACCGTTACGTGCGACGGATCTTCGGTGCCCGCAACTTCCTGATCGTTGAACGGGCGTCGGCGTTCACGGCCAACACGAACAATACGCTCATGCGGCTGCTGACGCGTTAGATCGCCTTGAAACATCTCGCAAGTTTTGACCGAACGACAAATAGCTAGGGGAATCAATGATGTCCACAGCAGACAACAAGCAGAGTTCCGAGCCGCATTGTGTCCACGTTATCGGCATCGGGCGCACCGGCGCTGTCTACGTCGAGGCCCTGTTCCGTACCGGAGAGGCCGAGGACAATCTCACTCGGGAAGGAACGGCCCTGGCGAGCCTCGTGATCGACATCGGCGACGACGATATCGAGATCGCGAATGACTATGCCCGTTCATTTGGCGCACGCCTCACCTCACGGGGGATTGCGGCCGACAAATACCACCACGAGGCGCTGGTGCTCGATGCCCCCGACAAGGCGACGTTTGAGAAAAAGATCGAGGCCGTGCTTCCCCTTTTTACCGACGCAGGTGGCGAGGGTCTCCTTTCGCCGTTGCCGAAGGCCTTCGAGCCGCCAAAGGCTGGTGAACACACTCCACGCGCCGTGGCCAAAGCAATCGCCGCCTTCGGCCTTTACCTCGATGACAAGCCTGTCGCCGGCGCCTTGCAGCGCTTCGCCGACCAGGTCAAGCGCTGCACCCATTCGTCAACCGTGCTCATAGCCTTCGGTCTCGCGGGGGGAACCGGCAGCGGGATGGCATTCGACATCGCTCGGGAACTCGCCAAGCTCGGTCTCGGCGATGCCGTTCAGCTGGTGGGCCTCGGTCAACTGAGCCACAGCGGTGACGGCGCGTATCAAAACAATCTCGCGCAGACGATGGCGATCGAGGACATCGATCGGGCGGCGTTCGGCTCGGCGGACAAGAACGTCTTCCCTGGTGGATGCTTCATCGTTTCCACGGAGCATAGCTGGCAGCGCCTGACGGCCTACACAACGACCGGGCTCAGGGAGGTCCGCCAGCATTTCAAACAGCTCGTTACGAACCGCTTCGTCGCCGACTCATTCATGCGCTGGGCCGTTTCCGACAAGGCCGACCATCTGACGCGTGTCCTGGAAAAGGCCGGCGGCAAGACCATTATGTTTAACGTCGCGAAATTCAGTCACCCCGGCGTTCAGGTTCTACCGGGTCAACCCAGATCGATCTGGGACGCCGTGCTGCATCAATGGATCAGCTTCGTGCCGAATTATGCAGGGCTCAGCGACAGCTACAAGACGGACTATGTCGAGGCTCATGTCTATACATCGCGCGATATGCAGCACGACGTCATGATCGACGAACTCGGCGACCTACTGAAGACGATCTACCTAGGCGAGAACCGCGAAAATTATCATTCGTTCAGTTCGGAATTCTTCGATGAACTGACGTCCTATGCGAACATCATTCTTCCTTCTGTCAAAAAGGATGATCTGACCGCTTACGGCAATGCCGTGGCATCGGGAACTGCGGATGCTAAAGCAAAGGCGCTGGAACAGGCCTGACAATTCGGGCAAGCTCCCATGCTGCAGGCAGTGGAATGAGCATTGAACCGAAAGGCCTCTCTTGCCTTTCGGTTCAATGTGTAAGGGGGAGGCTTTATTGGCGCATGCCTCCGGCCACCCTCTAAAATGGCAAACAATATTTCCCAGTAACGAATTATAATGATGATCGGACCACGCTTCGACAACAGCTACACCAGGCTGCCGGCGCGCTTCTATGCGCGTCTGGAAGTAAAACCCGTCGCTGCGCCCACACTTATCTGCATCAACGACAAACTCGCCGAAGAGCTCGGTATCGACGTTGATTTTTTGAGAAGCCCGGCCGGCTTGAACATGCTTTCCGGCTGCGCCATGCCGCCGGGAGCTGAGCCTCTAGCCCAGGTTTATGCCGGTCACCAGTTTGGCCGGTTCGTGCCCCAGCTTGGTGATGGCAGAGCCATGCTTCTCGGCGAGGTGGTCGACCGACGCGGAGCGCGCCGTGATCTTCAATTGAAGGGATCCGGCCGCACGCCCTTCTCACGAGGGGGTGACGGTCGCGCGGCCCTTGGTCCTGTACTCAGAGAATATCTCGTTGCGGAGGCCATGACCGCGCTCGGTATTCCCACGACGCGCGCGCTCGCCATCGTCACCACGGGGGAAAACGTCCTTCGTGAATCCGTGTTGCCCGGAGCAATTCTGACGCGCGTTGCCACCAGCCACATCCGTGTCGGTACCTTCCAGTATTTCGCCGACCGCGGCGATACGGAGGCAGTCCAACTGCTCGCCGATCATGTGATCGACAGGCACTATCCGGACATTCGCCATGAACCTGGGCCCTATAGGGCGCTCATTGGTGCGGTGGCGGAATGCCAGGCCACACTCATCGCGCGCTGGCTCGCGGTCGGCTTCATTCATGGCGTCATGAACACCGATAACATCTCGGTCGGCGGAGAAACGCTAGACTACGGCCCTTGCGCCTTTCTCGACACCTTCGATCCCACCGCCGTCTTCAATTCGATCGATCGGAGCGGACGCTATGCTTATTGCAATCAGCCGTCCATCGGCCTTTGGAACATGGCCCGCTTTGCCGAAACATTGCTCCCACTTCTCGCTGCCCGGGAGCGGGATCAAGAAGTGATCGCGCGAGAGGAAATCTGCCGCTACAGCTCCCGCTTCGATGCAGAGTTCCGCGCCGCCTTCCATGCCAAGCTTGGCCTCGGTGAGGCGCTGGACGGAGATGCGAACCTCGTTCAATCCCTTCTTTCCCTCATGGCCGATAGCCAAGCGGATTTCAGTCTTGTTTTCAGCGGCCTTGCTGGCAGTGTCTTCGGCCCGGACGCTGACGAGCCGGTTCGCACCCTCTTCAACGATCCGCTGGCCTTCGATGGCTGGGCCGCCATCTGGCGACGACGGCTTAGCGCCGAGGCCCGACCGCTAAATGTGATCCAGGAGTCCATGCGGCAGGTGAACCCGGCCTTCATACCGCGCAATCACCACGTGGAAGCTGCCATCAAGGCTGCGGTTGAACAGAACGACTACGGTCTCTTTGATACGTTATGCCGGGCGCTATCAATGCCCTACGAGGATCGGCCGACCTTTACGGCCTATGGCAATGCCCCCGCCGCACACGAGCGCATCTGCGCTACCTTTTGCGGTACCTGACCTCGGCCTCACGCTCACCCACCCGATAGATGCGGTGGAACAAATTTAAATCAGATCATACTTGGTAAGTAGCGGCATTTACCTTCCTGCCTGTTTGGCTCTCATTTCATGATCATGATCGCAGTCTGAGATAGACCTGCGGTAACCTCTGAGGAAGCTCGTCCGGCGAGGAGATCGCCATCGACCACTTCCGTCCGAATATCCGTTCTGCGGCGGAGGCCGCGACGGACTCCAGTGTCACGCAAAAGACATCCATGCCGTCCCGCTTCAGCTCCTGCACCGCAGTCCGCGCATCTTCCACAAGATAGGCCTTATCATCGACGTCAATGTCGGACGGTTCGCCATCGGTCACGATGAGAAGGAGGCGCCGATAGGAACTCCGTCTGCGCAGTTCCTGACCGCCGTGCCGGATCACCGGCCCGAGGCGTGTCGAGAAATCGCCCTTCAGTCCCGCAAGCCGGCCGATGCAATCTTCGTCGAACGGCTGATCGAAATCCTTTATTCGATTATAGCGAATGTCTTCGCGCGTATTCGAGCAGAAGGCCGCGACCGCAAACGGGTCGCCCAGGCTTTCCATCGCGCGGGCCATAAAGGAGGCGGCAAGTCGTTCGACTTCGAGCACACTCGTCGCGGTTCCGCGGATCGGATCATTGGTCGAGCGCGACACGTCGATCATGAGCAGGACGGAAATGTCGCGGGAGCGACGTTCATAGCGGCCGTATACCCTCGTGTCCGGGATCTCACCGGCCCGCCGGGAGACCATGGCGGCGATGGCAGCGTCGACGTCGAGATATTCGCCGTCCGGCTGCCGCTTCACCCGCTCCTGGCGGCTGATGCTCACCGATCTCATCAGCGCCGAGAGCCGCTCCACGAGGTCGGAGCGCGTGTCCCTGAGCACAGCGATGGCGGCGGGGGACCCGATTCCGGTACAGATCTCCCGCACCGTGCACCAAGCGGGGCGGAAATGCCCACTCATATGATCGTATTCCGGATAGCGGGCCGACACGAGCCCTTCGTCGCCGGAAGACTGCCGGATCCGTCCCGCCGACTGGCGGGTCTGGGAATCTTGTTCGCTCCGGCCATCTTCGCCTTCCTGCCGATTCATCACCGCCCCGCCGACCACCGCATCCATTTCGAAGGGCGGTTGATCAGCCTCGTCGCCGAAGTCCCAGAGGCCGAGATTGTCGTCCCGGTAAGCGGGCTGGACGACATAGGATCTCGCATCGAACTGAAGGCGCATCTGGCCGATATCGTTTCCAAGGATCCCTCCGATCCGGCGGCTCAATTGCTGGTCGGCGATGTCGTGTGCCACGGCCTCCTCGAACAGTCGACGGCCCTTGTCCACCCAGCCATGCGGGTCGGCGTAGTGCTCGTCGATGAGGGCGCGCGACAGACGCGCCATCAAGGCGATGGCGGTCGGCATCCCGTCCGCCCGGGCGACATGAAATCGTCCCAGAAGACGGCGGAGTCCCGGCATCACGGCGAACGCCTGGCGTTCGACACGGGCATCCTCGATCAGAGAGGTCAGGGCAATCTGCAGGGGCTGCAACCCGGAGGCCGGAAAGGCGGCCCGGGTGAAGCAATAGTGCGCACCGATGTGAGCCAGCGTCGCCCGGTAGAGGTCCTTCTGGTCATCAGCACTGAAACCGGCGAACGACGCTGGCAGGCGGATACCGCCCCCTCCAAAACCGGCCCGTCGACGCAGATGCTCTGGCGCGTCAGCCGGGACTTCAACCAGAGGCGGATTGAGCCCCCAAAGCGCAGCAAGATAAGCATTGAGACCGGGGCGACGGTCGGCAAGGCTGACGGCGTCGCCCCGGTCGAGCCACGTCAGCCCCTCCCGACTGGCAAGAGCAAAGAACGCCCGGCCTCGTTGCAAATCCGCATGGGCGATGCTGAGGCCCATGCGGACATAAGCGATAAAGGCCGCACAATCCAGGACGCGGAGCAACCGGGACGTGCGCTCCAAAAGCAGCGGCACGCAAGCAGGAGACTTCTTCGCGGCGAACTCCACCATCTCCAGCCAACTGACGAACTCCTTGGGCTTCGTCAGCAGCTCCGCCGCCTCAGCCGCAGACGCCGACAAGAGAGCTGCGGCCCTCCGCCCGCTTCTGATGGCGACATGGGATATCGATCCGGCCAGATCGACGGCCGCCGCCGGGCCGACACGACGCCAGAGAACGGGGCCCGCCACCTTGTAGGCGTTATGGACGTCCTGGCCATAGCCGGCCTGCTCGATGCGTCTCAGGGCAGCCTGCCAGCGCTGCTGCCAGTCCAGCTCGGCCGTGACTTCGGGCTTTTTTGCTTTCCAGGTCATTGCGCATCTCGTCAGAGGCAAGCATCGATCGCCCCGGTCAGAGCATCGCGTATGTCTGCATCGTCTGTAATCGGAACCACCATGGCGAACTGGCAGGCCCGGGCAGGCGGAACGCCTTTGGCGATCAACCGGCCTGCGTTGATCAACATCCGCGTCGAGGTGCCCTCATCCAGACCCTTTCCGCGCAGATTCCTCGATCGTTCGGCAATGCGCACCAGTTTGGCGGCCATTTCCAGGTCGATCCCGGCCTCGCGGCCGACAATCTCCGCCTCAATCGTCAAATCGGGATACGAAAAGGCGATGGCGCCGAAGCGCTGCTTCGTCGATTCCTTCAGATCCTTCAGGACGCTCTGGTATCCAGGATTGTAAGAGATAACCACCTGGAAGTCGGGGTGGGCGACGACCACCTCGTTCTTCTTCTCGAGAGGCAGAATGCGGCGGTCGTCGGTCAGCGAGTGGATGACGACGGTCGTGTCCTGGCGAGCCTCGACGATCTCGTCGAGATAACAGATCGCGCCGTGCCTTACGGCCAGCGTCAGCGGTCCGTCATGCCAGACAGTGCCGTCCGCATCGAGAAGATAGCGGCCGACCAGATCGGAGGCCGTCATGTCCTCGTGGCAGGAGACAGTGATCAGCGGGCGACCGAGGCGCCAAGCCATGTGTTCGACGAACCGCGTCTTGCCGCATCCCGTCGGACCCTTCAGCATGACGGGCGTTCGGCTGTCGTAAGCTGCCTCAAACAGCTCGATCTCATGCGCCACGCTTCGATAGTATGGCTCATCCGCGATGCGGTACGCGTCCATCATCGGCTCAAGCATCCCCGTTGTCTCATGGCAAGCTTCAATCGGCTGCGGGCATCGAGCCACCGCCCTTCGAACGGCGGCTGATCCCTGGAGCTTCCGGCGCCGGAGCGCTGGAAGCTCCTCATCCGCACTTCAGCGATGCGTTGAGCCGTTCGGAAGCCCTTCGATCGGGCACTCGTCCGTACCGACTGTCGATCGCGTGAAGGCCTCGACCATCTCGCGGGCTGCGTCAGGGTCGTTCACCCACTTGGCATAGAAACTATACGGGCATGCGGCAGCGCCCTTGTCGCCGTCGCCGGAGTTGATCATCCCCGTGTAGCCGCGGTGGAGCAGCTTAAAGAGATGGTTCTGGGATTGCCCGTTCTTGCGGGCATCGCGAATGGCCGACACGGAGAGCTGGGCGTACTGGATGCCGTATTCCTCGGTGCCGCATTCCCCGAGCGTGCGGCCGTCGAAGCCGACGATCGCCGAATGGCCGAAGTAGGAATAGACGCCGTCAAAGCCGGCGGCATTTGCCACCGCCACATAGACGTTGTTGGCCCAGGCCATGGACTTGGAAATCTGCACCTGCTGCTCCTTGGCGGGGTACATATACCCTTGGCAGCGGACGATGAGCTCGGCCCCGCGCATGGCGCAATCGCGCCAGATCTCCGGATAGTTGCCGTCGTCACAGATGATCAGGCTGATCTTCATGCCCTTCGGCCCGTCGGACACGTAGGTGCAGTCGCCCGGATACCAGCCCTCGATGGGAACCCACGGCATGATCTTACGATACTTCTGAACGATCTCACCCTTGTTGTTCATGAGGATGAGCGTGTTGTAGGGTGCCTTGTTGGGATGTTCCTCATGCCGCTCGCCCGTCAGCGAAAAGACGCCCCAGACATTGGCCTTCTTGCAGGCTTCGGCGAAGATCGCCGTCTCCTCACCCGGGACCTGTGAGGCGGTCTCGTACATCTCCTTGGAATCATACATAATTCCATGGGTTGAGTACTCCGGGAATATGACGAGATCCATACCGGGCAGACCGACCTTCATCCCCTCAATCATGGAGACGATGGCTCGGGCGTTCTCAAGAACTTCTTCTTTGGTATGCAGCCGGGGCATCTTGTAATTGACGACAGCGACGCCGACGGTGTCATTGCTGCTAGTAATGTCTCCATGAAACATGACAGTTCTCCTTTTGGTCTTACACTTGCGGAACGATAGGAAGGAAAAAGGCAACACCGTCGAAGGACGTTGAGAGACAAGCTCCACAGTGTCGGAAACGTTTTTGAGAAACGACGCACACCGTCGTGACCGCATTTGCTGCAGTGGCGCCCATGCCAATGGGCAAGGCGAGGCGCAGATGTAAAGCGCGCCATGCCGCAAGCCAAAGACGACCTCGGGGATGTGTTCCACGCTCTTCAGGAGATATCCGCGCAAGAGTGCGCTTGTAACTTTCTGGATATTTCGACTTAGAGGTGCTTTTCGCCACTTGTTTGATCCATCGACAAAAAACGGCCGCAGTCCGCCGGATGGCAGATCATGTGGAGGCCGTTTTGCCTCATGAGATTGTGGGAGCGGCTTGCTCAGCCGAGAGATGCCGCCATGATGCGGCCGATAGATAAACCCCCGCCTTCGCGCTCGCGAAAACAAGGGTTATACCGGAAATGTCAGAACGGCCCTGTTGCCGTACGTTATACTTAAATTGCTAACTTAGAAGTTCGAAGCTGTCAATCACGGTCGACGCCACGGCCCCGATTGTCACGCGCTTCTCCATGGCCCGCGTGCGCAGAAAGCTGTAAGCTTCTTCATCGCTTATGTTTTTCGTGCGCACTAAGAGTGATTTCGCCCGCTCGACGAGGCGTGTTGTACGGAGGCTATCGTCCAGCTTGTCGATGCGCCCCCGAAGGCGGCGTTCGTATTGGAAGCTTTCGCGGGCAAGCATCAGTACGGTCTGGATCATCCTCGACGTCGCGGGAAAGTACAACATACCATGGCCCGCGCAGTTATGAATTAGCTCCAGGTTCAGCGGAAGCTTGCCATCGTCCACGAGCACAAGTGCCGACGAGGGTTCACCCGGGACCCAAGGTATGCGCTGCGGCAAATCTTCCGACACCAAGCAAAAAATAACATCATACTGAAGCGGCAGCTGCGCCGGCAGCGGCCAGATATGCCGCACGACAGCCCGCAATCTTTGGAGTTCACGAATAAGAAATTCGCCATTGTCATCGCGGTCAACAAACACGGCGACATTGAGTTCGGTAGAGCGACCGCCCTGCCGACGCGGTTCGCCTGCGCCCACCCGACCAGATGAACGATGGGCGCCTGATCCAGACTCCAAGTTTTGATCGTGATACGCGGCGGCGCCCCTCTGCTCATCCTTCAAATCGGCCCCCCAAGCGACTCATTTCATGCTCCCCGCACTGCACAATTGCTTGTAATCCTCTCATCGATCGTGGCCGAAACCGTGACTGACCAGGTAAGGGTCAGCCTTAACGTTGGTCGGAGACTGATAAACGATGTCAAATTGCCCCTGACGGTTGGCCCTCCCGATCCGGGCCCAGACGTCGGCATGCCCCCACAAAGGATTGATCGATACAGCTCCCTGCGGCGCGTTGAACTCCGCGCCCATGACTGAATTGCGCAGAAGTGACGTTTCCAGCGAGTTAGTCCGCTCAAGCGCACGGGCAAAAAGGTTAACCTGGAAATAGGAAGCCTCCAAACACATGTTGGTCGGCTCATCGTCACCGTACCGTTCACGATATCGACTGACGAACCTACTGTTCCTCTCGGTCTGAACACCTTGAAAGTATGAAGCCGCCGTGTAATGCCCCTCCCCGACGTCGAACCCCATGGCGCGTATTTCAGCTTCTGTCGTCGTCAAGCTCGCGATCGGGACGCATTTCGGATTGAGCCCGAAATCGTGATAGGTCTGGTAGAGAAATGTTGTCGACTCCCCGACCACCGTCGAAAAAATGACGTCAGGCTGCGCATCTGCGATGTCTCGCAGGACCGGCATGAACTCGCTGCGCTTGGATTCCAACTTAAGATACATCTCACCGACAACCGTACCACCATTACTGTGAACCAGTTCACGCATAACTCTATTTGATTCGCGCGGATAAATATAATCCGATCCAACAAAATAAAAACGCCTTCCAAAATTCTCCATAAGTAATTTGCAAAGCTGCACTGAGTTTTGGTTTGGCGTCGCTCCGGTGTACAAGACATTTGGCGAAAATTCGAAACCCTCATACAAAGTTGGATACCAAAGCAGTCCATTCAGGCGCTCGACAACGGGAAGAACCGCCTTCCGGCTCGCCGAGGTGTAGTGACGTTGCCCCTCATCTCTAATCCAGTTTGAAGTTCGTTCTGGCCCATTGAGAGGACCAGGACATGAGGCGCAGCCGCTTCACGGAAGAGCAGATCATCGGCATCCTGAAGGAGCACGAGGCCGGGGTGCCGGTCTCGGACCTGTGTCGCAAGCACGGGGTCAGCGACGCCAGCATCTACAAATGGAAGGCCCGTTTCGGCGGGATGGACGTGTCGGAGGCCAAACGGCTGCGAGCGCTCGAGGACGAGAACGCCAAGCTGAAGCGCATGCTCGCCGACGCCATGCTGGATAACGTCGCGCTGAAGGATCTCCTGGGAAAGAAGTGGTGACGTCCGCTGCCAGGCGCAGAGCTGTCTCCCACCTCATGGAAGCCCATGGGATGAGCGAACGGCGGGCGTGTAAAGCCACCGGCTTCTGCCGCATGACCATGAGATACAGAGCCACGCGCGGGAATGACGCCTCGCTGCGTGAGCGCATGAAGGCCATCGCCCAGGAGCGACGGCGGTTCGGGTACCGGCGTCTCCACGTCCTGCTCAGGCGGGAGGGCTTCCGGGTCAACCACAAGCGGCTGTTCCGGCTCTACCGTGAGGAACGGCTGATGGTCCGCCGGCGAGGCGGTCGCAAGCGGGCGATCGGGACACGGGCGCCGATGATGATCCCGATGCGACCGAACGAGCGCTGGTCGCTCGACTTCGTTGCCGACCAGATGACCGATGGCCGGCGCTTCCGGATGCTGGCCATCGTGGACGACTGTACCCGCGAATGCCTGGCACTGGTGGCGGACACGTCGCTGTCCGGGGTCCGGGTCGCTCGCGAACTCGATCGGCTGCTGGCAGAGCGCGGCCGGCCGAAGATGATCGTCAGTGACAATGGCAGCGAGTTCACCTCCAATGCCATTCTGGGCTGGGCCGACACAGCTCGGGTCGAGTGGCACTACATCGCGCCGGGTAAGCCGATGCAGAACGGCTTCATCGAGAGCTTCAACGGGCGCCTTCGGGACGAGCTGTTGAACGAGACGCTGTTCTCCAGCCTGTCTCACGCCAGAGCCGCTCTCGCCCGGTGGCAGCTCGACTATAACACCGCCCGGCCGCACTCGAAGCTCGGATGGCAGACGCCAACGGCCTTCGCCTCAACATTCCATCCGCGGCGGGATCAGACGCTCCGCATCATGAACGGCTCCGCGTCTGCCCCCGCCGCTCCCCACGCCCGAGAGGGCAAATCCAACCGCCAGAACGAACTCACAGTTGGATAGAAGTTGGGGGCAACGTCAGTAGCATCCGAATATTGTGCTGACACCGTCGTCAACCATGAGACGTTTCGCATATTGCCCATAAGATCTCACGTCTGAACCAGGATCGTAGATGCTCGGAATAACGGGCCTACCGTTGATGCCACCAGCGTCATTAATCTCTTCGATGGCGATTAGCGTGCCTCGAAGCTGGGTTTCTTCGATTACGGACATAAAGCCAGTTCTCGAAAAGAGAACACCGACGCGCCAGGGCTCGGAAGTCCTTTCACGGCCGTGGGAAGATCCATTTCTGCTGCTGAGCATAGCGTGATCCCTACATTTGGATGCCGTAATTTGCTCTGTACCGAGATGATCATACGATATACTTCGGGTCATCTTCACGGATTCAAAAAATAGGAATAATGGATGAGGTCTGGCGAGCGGAATACGTCGGGACCAAAGCTGACGCGGCCAGCGTCACAACACGTAGAAGAGCCGGGACAGCAGTGTCAACGGCGTATTCAAACGTCCACTCTGCATCTCACATAGACAGAACCCGATCATTTTATTCCAAGCACCAGATGCAGCGACGGGCCGATCACCGGCTTAAGGCCCGGAAGCACCGCGCCGCCGATGCACCACTCCCCATACGGACTCTGGCCGATGCGCCCGGCCACAACCCCACAGCTGCGCTTGACAGGCGGTAGAGCCTATGCAAGTTTTTTGCCAGCAACACAGCTATCCGAAAATATCGGCATCAACGCCCCACTGCTCTCGCCCCCTCAATGGGACGGGCCGCGTGGGGCGTTTTGCGTTGTTAGCCCGAAAACCTGGAGGATAATCATGTCGACTGTCATGCCGCAAAATGCCCAGCTTACCGGTTCGAGGGCCGCGCCCGTCGCCATTCCCCTGCGCGACGTCCTGCCCTGGGCCGTCTTCGGTGGCCTCATGATGGTTCTGGCCATCTATTTCGTCGGTGTCGAAGAAGGCGCCCTCTCACTCTTCTCGGGGTCCTACGTCCACGAATACGTGCACGACGCCCGCCACCTGCTCGGCTTCCCCTGCCACTGAGGAGTGAGAAAATGGCCGGAAAACTCTTGTTCAAGGGGATGTTGGCCGGTCTGGTCGCCGGCCTTGTCATCTTCGTCTTCCTCCACGCCTTCGGCGAATCCCAGATCGAGCACGCCATCGCCTTCGAGGAACGCATGGAGGCCGCCCAGGCGCTCCCGCAGGGCGGGCACGCCATGGCGACCGAGCCTGAACTCGTCAGCCGGCAGATCCAGGCCGGCATCGGCCTGCTCACTGGCGTCCTCGTCTATGGCGCGGGCGTCGGCGGCCTCTTCGCCATCGCCTTTGCCTTCGCCAATGGACGCCTCGGCCCTCTCAGCCCACGAAGCACGGCGATCCTCCTGGCCTGCGTCGGCCTGATCGCGGCGATCCTCGTCCCCGCGCTCAAATATCCGCCCAATCCGCCCGCCGTCGGCAGCGGGGACACCATCAACGCCCGCACACAGCTCTACTTCGTGATGATGGCCTTCTCGCTGATCACCGCCGTGGCCTCACTTATCACAGCACGCAGACTCTGGGCTTCCCTCGGCGGCTGGCGCGCCAGCCTCCTCGCGGCAGGCGCCTATGTTGTCGCCATCGCTCTGGCAATGGCCGCCCTGCCTTCGATCAACGAGATCCCCGAGGCCTTCCCTATCGACACGCTCCACAACTTCCGCCTCGCATCCCTGGCCGCCCACGTCATCTTCTGGACCGTTCTCGCTGCCGCCTTCGCGGCAATCCACACCAAACAAAAGCCCGCCGCGCCCCACAGCCAGGCCGTGCAATGACCCTCACACGGCACGGCTGAACCCGACCCCTCACAAAGGGCGGAACGTGCAATCCGCACGTCGCTGCAAGGGCCGCCGCTCACCCCGACCCCATGACGTGCGGCAAGGAGCGCAAAAGGATGGCAATCTTCCTCGCAGCAATGATCGAGCGGCCCGCGGCGGCTTCCTCGACAGCCTACGCTCTTCGGTTTTTCCTTGTCGGGGCACTGCTCCTGGCACTGCAGGCTGCGGCCGAGGCACATCAGCCTCGAACAAATACCGAAAATGACTTGCCACGTGGACTTGAGATCCCGGCAATCACTCACTCCGATATGGCGTTTGTGTCTGCCTACTTCGGCTCCATCATCGCCCTGGCCGACAGGCAGACACGCACGGACGATCGGTTCCGCCGACTGCTGAACTATACGAAAATTCAGCGAATGTATTGCCTTTGGGGCCTTATCCCAAGAGCGATCGAGAATGAGGCAAGCAGCTTCAACCTTTGCTCCCACGCTTATCTGGCCGGGGCTTGGGCGCTCCTTCAAGACTTGGCGACCAAGGCAATGGCCCGCGAGGAGGCAAACGAAATCGTCGCGGCAGTTGAAAGAGATCGGGCGATGTCTCCAACTTTTGTACTCTGCGAGAGCAGCGTGGAGATTTTTCATACTGGCGAATTCATCGTGCCACTTCGGCCAGTCGCGGTCGCTGGCTGGCTTTTCTGTTTTGCTGTGGCTGGTGGCTTGACTGCCGCTTTCGGGCGCGCTGCCGTTACCAAAGCGTCGAGCAGGATGCGTCCCTGAAACGCGGACGGAGCCAGACAATGGATGGGACGGAGACATCCTGCACGCCGGACGCCGTCTTTGCCTGGCTCGCAGAGGTCGTTGCCGATCCCGACTGCACCCTCAGTCTCGGGGCGTTCGGCGCCATCGGACAGTTCCCGTGTGAACCTCGCATCTTCGTTGATGTCAGTGATGACCGGATCAAGGCAGAAACAGCGACCGCGGCCATTGATCTGATTTTAAGCAAAACGATGCGACCGCTTGCCTTTGAAACGATCAGCTCGGATCCACAAGGCTGGAACCAAGGCATCGCGCTTTGCCTCCCGGAAGTATCTGCCCGAATGTCCGGGCGCACGATATTCACAGCGATCGGGCCGGATGTGGATGCCTTCGAGGCATCCCAGCGAAATCTGCAATGCTATGATTTCGGATTTGGAACGCGCTATGCAGACGTCTGTGTCCGCACCTTGGCAGGCTCGGGCGAATGCGTTTCCCCGCGACCGGGCATGGCAGGCGAACTAGCCGACTTCATGCAACAATTTCGTCACGACACCTGGATCTTCAAGACGGCCCTCGGGCGCATCGAAACCCGCTACTCGGAACGGTGGCACGTCATTCCGAGCCTGCTTTCCGGCAGTGCAACGCACTCCAATGCCATACCAATCCCAGCCGGCTTCATCCCTGTTGCCTATGTCTTCCCGCCCACGTCACGTTCTGTCGGCACCACTAACGCAATGGCCCACCATCGATCATTTCAGCAGTTGATCGACCGCTACGGCGACAGGTCTCTCGCTCGCTTCAAACGCGAGGTCGAGGGCATGCTTGATCTGTCCTTGCCGCCCGACGCCTTGGACACCCTGCTCGGCCACAAGCGTTCTCCGACACGTGCGGAAATAGCCTGCATACGGATCGCGCTTCGACAGCGCCGTTGGCGACGAGGAGAGTGCGACCGCCCGAATTGGGAGCGTGCCTTTGACAGGCCGCTCTCGCAACAATCGACACCGACCTCAATTCCGACATAAGGATAGTGCGATGCCCCCCGCCAACACTGCGACCACCCGCATCCCAGCCACTGTCGTCACCGGCTTTCTCGGTTCCGGCAAGACAACACTGATAAATCATATCCTTCACAAGGAGCATGGCAAGAAGATCGCCGTGATCGTCAACGAATTCGGCGAGATCAGCATCGACGGGCAGCTTATCGTGAAGGAGGACCAAGCCGAGTTGGTCGAGTTCAATAACGGTTGCCTTTGCTGCACCGTTCGAGGTGATCTGATCGAGACGCTGCAACGACTGCAGGAGCGGACAGGCGATCTCGCCGGCATCCTAATCGAAACCACAGGCCTTGCCGATCCTGCGCCAGTCGCTTCGACGTTTTTCGTCGCCGACGAGGTGAAAAACCATATCCAGCTCGATGCATTCGTCACGCTGGTCGATGCAGTCAACATCAATGCAAATCTTGACCAAAGCACCGAAGCTGTCGAGCAGGTTGCCTTCAGCGACATCATTCTGGTCAACAAGATCGATCTAGTCGATGCCAAACAATTGAAGACGGTCGAGGCCCGTATCCGGGCGCTCAATCCGCTGGCGCGGATCCACTTTACCAAAAACAGCGAGATCGATATCGGCAAAGTCATCGGTGTCGGGGCATTTGACCTCGTCCAGAAGCTGGAAGTGGATCCGGCATTCCTTGATGATCACGAGCATGAACACGACGATGACGTTGGATCGTTCGTTCTGGAAGAAAGCCGGCCGATTGATCTCAACCGCTTTTCCATCTGGCTGAACACCATCGCGCAGGAACGGGGACAGGATCTCTATCGCACGAAGGGCATCTTTCATGCACGCGGGTTCCCTCAACGCATCGTATTCCAGAGCGTGAGGATGCTGACTACCATGCGTCAGGATCGGCCGTGGACAGACGATGAGCCTCGTGCATCGCAGTTTGTCGTCATTGGCAAAAACCTCGACCGCGACGAGTTTGAACATGGGTTCAAGCAATGTATCGCCAGCTAGGTCTCGGCATATGAGCGGAGATCATTTCACGGCGGAGACCGGACGAGATGGGCGCTCAAGCCACGAGCCGGTGTATCGTATCCACGTTTTCTGTTGCACCAACGAGCGACCGCCGACCCACTGGCGGGGCTCCTGCGGCGGCAAGCGCGGCCGGCAACTTTGTGACTACATGTGCCGCCTTGTGATGGCACATGGCGTGCGGCGCGTCCGTATTAACCACGCTGGTTGCATGAATGTCTGCGACCACGGTCCAGTTATGGTCATTTACCCGGAATCCATCTGGTACAGATTTGAAAACGAGACTGATATTGCCGAAATTTTTCACACTCACATCGTTGGAGGTGGGCGAGTGGAGAGGCTTATTCTCTCGATTGATCCCGAACGCGTCCATGGATAGCGCGAATGTCGATCGTCTGCTCAAAGTAAACCCGCGACATCTGATTGACGCCCGATCTATGGCGCCTCCTTGAGGGGCCCGGGTCTTTGGCGGATAAGCTGGACCACACCCTGCTAATCGCGAGTTCCCTTCGCTCTCGCAGGTCGCGGCCAGGCAAGTCCCTCAAATCAAGTCGTCGATCTTCACCGACAGGGCATCGGCGATCTTCTTGAGCGTTGTCACGGTGCCGTCGCGCTTGCCTGTTTCGATCTGCGATAGGAAGGCCTGCGCGATGCCGGCTTTCTCGGCCAGCGAGCTAGCGGACAGGCCACGGTGTTCCCGCCAAACGCGGATGGCATTCTCGCCGGCCACGAGGCGATCAACAATGGCAGCGGGCACGAGTTCTTCTTCACCGCTGGCGAGGCGCTCCTTGAAACGGCGCACGGTCGCGATGTCGGCGGCATCCTCAGCGGCGGCGACGAGCGCTTCATAATCGGCCTCCGGCAGGACAACCAGACGGTCGCCGGCCGGGGTGGTGATGATCTGGGTGTTCATGGCGGCTCTCCTTGGCCTCAGTCGTAGACATTTCCGCGCGGGGCAACCCGGATGATCGAGATCACACGCCCATCTTCAGCGAAGACGACGCGCCAGTCGCCGATCCGCAGGCGATAGGTGCCCGGCTCACCCTTCAAGGCCTTGACGTTGTTCGCTAGGCTCGCCGGATCGGCAGCATATTGGCCGATCTTGCCCATGATCGTTTCAGCGACGTTCCGCGGCATCTTTCGCAGGACACGCAAGGCGTCTTTGCTGTAAGCGACCTCTTTCATGGGGCAAAATATAGCATAATGCTATGACGGTGGCTATAGCGGAATGCTGCCGCACGAAAGTTCGAATCGCCGCGCTCATCAAGAGGGGGAATCGAATCCCGACTTTCGACGTGAGAGGGGCCGATCTCAACGGTAGCGTGGAGATATTGCTGCGGAAGTTCTCTCGGCTGAGATCGGTGATGAAGCGGAAGCCGCCTTCCTTCCATCTTGGGCCTTTTAGTTCGCATTCTGCGGATGTTCGTTTATGATGCGAATGCGCGCATGATTGCAAGTATAGCGATTTATAATCTGCGAATTTTTAGTCTAAACTATGTTGGTATTACTGTTGGTATCAATTTCGGACGCTGGCGAAAAACTGAATAAATACAATGCTCATTCGAGCCTATTGACCATCGAGTGGGAGTGAATCTGAGGGCTGGGTATGTGGGCGGCTTCTCGGCGCACAGCTCCACCAAGAAGGGCACGCTTCGGTTCTCGGTGAACTTCTGACGCCCGAGCGGTTGGTGCATCCGCCTCACATCGTTTCAGGCCGTTTCCTGGACAGCCGGAAGCTGGCGCTTCCGTCTGTCCAGCGGAGGCTGGCTCCGTCGCTGGGGTACTGAAGCGAGACGGGGAAGGCGGGGCCTCGCGCGGCCGACCCTTCTTGTCGCGCTCATCCAGTCCTTCCGGCGCATGCTCTGTCAGTTGGAAGCCCACACGTCCTGCAGATAGCTGCCGGAGGCCTCCAGTTCGGCGAGACGGGGGACGCCGAGAATGTCGCTGAAAGCCGCATGCACGTCGGGCGCCATGGTGCGCGCATTCCCGCAGATCAGGATGGCCGCCCCTTGTTGCACCAGTTCCCGTACCCGTGCGGCATGGGTCCGCAACAGATCCTGCACATAGGTCTTGGGCGTGCCCTGCCGGCGGGAGAAGGCCACCGCCAGAAGCTCCAGCGTGCCTTCGTCGCGATAGGCTTCCAGTTCTTCCCGATAGAGGAAGTCGCCGTCATTGCGACAACCGAAGAACAGCAGAACCGGGCCGCAGTCGATCCCGCTCGTGCGCAGCGCGTGGCGCTGCTGGATGAAGCCACGCAAAGGGGCGATGCCGGTGCCGGGGCCCACCAGGATAAGCGGCACCGAGGGGGCGTCGGGCAAATGGAAGGAACTGCCGGTGTCCTTCACCACCACGCGCACCACCCCGCCTTCGGCGCAGCCGCCGAGATAGGCACTGCACAGGCCCTCCTGCATCTGGCCGTCGACACCGGCGAAGCGGTGCGCCCCAACGGTGAGGCTGCAACTGTCCGGCGACAGCAGCGGCGAGGATGAGATGGAATAATAGCGGGGCTTCAGCGCTGGCCGCAGGCTGAGCAGAGTCGCCAGGTCCAGCCGCACGGAGGGCACCTGCGCCAGGAGATCCATCAGGCGCGGCTTGCCGGCGGCGAGCGCGGGGAAGTCGGCCAGCCATTGGGCGATGCGTTGCTGATCCGGCGGGCAACGGGCCGCCTCGGCCCAGGCCCGCAGCTCGCGGCGCGTCACCGGGCCGGCGAGGTCGACATGGTCGGCGAGCAGGTCGGCTACTTTCACCGGCATGCCGAAGGGCAGACGGCTTTCCGTCTCCGCATGCGGAGTCAGGGCTGTCAAAAGCACCGTCGCGTCCGGTGCCAGGCCGCAATGGGCCGCTGCCGCCTCCACCAGCGCCGCCGGGTTGCGGGGGAAAACGCCAAGATGATCGCCGGCGGAATAGCGGGTGCCGGGCGGCAGGGGCAGTTCGATATGGCGGGTCGAGCCGGGAGAGTCGGGCGCCTGCAGCTCCCGATTAAGCCGCACCTTGCTCAGCACTGCGTCCTTGTCGAGCAGCGTAGCCGTGCTTGGCAAGGCGCCGGCCGCCGCGCCGGCGAAATTCACCACTTCCACCTTGATGGCCGGCCTGTCCGCAGCCTCTGATTCCGGCGCGGTGCCCGTGAAGCCACCGAGCGCGGGCCACAAGCGTGTGGTCCAGCTTTCTACCGCCGATTCAAAATCACCGTCCGCATCGGCCGCTCCCGTCTCCAGAAGGGCGGTGCCCCCACAGTCGGCGAGCCGGGCGGCGACCGTTTGCGGGAATTTCTGGAAGGTTTGGCGCCACTGCGCATTTCCACAGCCGAGCACCGCGAACCTCACGCCATTGCAGGCGCCCTTCCCAGCCGTCTCCAGCCATTTCGCGAACCGGCTGGCATTGTCCGGCGGCGCACCATTATAGGTAGAGGTGACGATGACCACCGGCCCCTCGGTCAGCCAGGGCTGCCCTACCTGCTCGTCAAGTTCCGCCACGCGCGCGGCGAAGCCCCGGCTTCCGGCCTCCCGGGCGAGCGAAAGGGCGATCTCGCGGCAGCCTCCCATATTGGAGCCGTAGAGCACGCTCATGGCCCGGCCGCCCGCCACGGGGGTTGGCGCCGACTGCTCCTTGGGCGTCTCCGTCTTTACCGGAAAGCGGCCCTTCACCTCAGGCCGCCGCTCCAGCAGCATTTCCAGATTTTCCGGCTTCACCGTCAGCGCCTGCCGATGGTGCAGAACGTAATGGGGATTTTTGGGGCGCGCCGTGAAGCGCTGGATGAAGCGCGCCAGCACCATGCGCGCCTCCAGCAGGGCGAACTGGAAGCCGATGCAGGATCGCGCGCCCGTTCCGAAAGGGTGATACGCATCGGGATGGTGCTTGGCCTCCTCCGCGGGGAGGAAGCGGTCCGGGTTGAATGTGTGCGCGTCCGGTCCCCAGAAGCGGGGATTGGTGTGCAGTACCGTGAGTGCGATGAAGATCCGCTCCCCGGCCTTCACCTCGTAGCGCCCGTTGCCCACGGTGGTGTCGCGAGAGATGTGACGAGGGAAGACCGCCACCGGCGGGCAGAGCCGCAGCGCTTCCTTGAGAACGCGCTGCGTGTATTGCAGCCGGCCGCAATCCTCATAGGTGGGCACGTAGGAGAAATCCCGGCCGAGCACCTGATCCACTTCGGCGATGAGCTTTTCCACCACCTCCGGATGCTTCCAGAGAAGATAGAGCGTGTAGGAAAGCAGCCCGCTCGTAGTCTCATGGCCCGCGATGAGCATGGCGATGAGTTGAACGCGGATATTGTCGTCCGGCAGCTTCTGGCCGGTCACCCGGTCCGGCGTGGTGAGCATCACCTGAAGCAGATCGGCCGGCACCGGTTCGCCGCTGGCCATGAGGGCGCGACGCTCGCGGATGATGTCATCCACATGGTCCCTGAGGACCTGGTCGGCGGCCGCCCGCCTACGGCGGGCCTCATGATAGAAGATTTCCGGCAGGAGGCGCTTCGGCTCCTCCATGGCATCCGCCAGAACCTCGTTCATCGCCTCCACGAATGGTGGCAGGTGAGGCGAGTCAATGGAGCCATATCGCTTGCTGAAGGCGGCATAGGAGATGGCCTCAAAGGTCATCCGGGTCATCAGCTCGGTGGCGAGAAAGGTGTCCTCCGGTCCCATCCTGTCCAGATGCGCCAGCATCTGGTCGGCCACCTCGACAATCCGGCCATAGTAGTTCTTCAGCGCGCCGGTGCCGAAGGCGGGGGCGAGAATGCGGTGGGCCATGTGCCACAGCGGATCATCGTCGTTCGCCGTGATCAGTGCCCGGTCAAGGTTCCGGTCCTTGAGATTGCCGAGCCCACCCCGGCCTTCCACCACCTTCGCGAACACGTCCGGTGCTGCAATGACTTCAGACAAGATATCCGCATCGGCGCAGAAATAGGCTCTGCCAGCGGGTGCTGAAAAGGCGAAGAAGTCCCCGTATTTGGCGTGGAGGTCGGACATGGCCCCCACGATACCTTCCGCCCGGTTGAGCTCCGGCAGGTTTCCGACGATCGGGTAGGGTTTCGGGCCGGGCACGGTCTCATGCACCGCTGCGCCCGCGCTGCCGGCGGTCACCAGCTTCAGCCGCGCCCCGGCGGGCACGCTCTCATCCAGTGCCACCACCATTCCCTCCGGCGTTTCCAGATGGAAGACCGCATCGGCCGGAAGATGGGCGGCGACACGGATCGCCTCGAGCACGGCCTCGCGGCTGGCGCCGGGAAACCAGCCGACCTGGATCGTCCCCGCAGGCGCGTGGAGTTCGATGCTCTTAAGGGCGGGGGCACCGCTCTTGGCGGCCGTTTCGTCAAGGCTGGTCGTGCTGGTGGACATGGCGGCTCCTGCCCGGAAAAGATCAGGGATTGGGGGCGATTTGGCTTATGTGCGCGGCGCGGCGCCGGCCTGAAGACTCTCAATAGCTGCCACCGTTCGGGCCATGTCGCGCGCGGGATCTATCTCGCGGGCCACCGCCTTGGCGCGTGCCGCCATCGCCTTGTCGTCCAGCACGGCCTTGAGGCTGCGTTCGAGCGTGGCGCGGGTGACTTTCTTCAACGGCAGCACGGCCCCCACCCCCATGCGCTGCATGCGCATCGCATTATCCGGCTGGTCGAACGCGAAGGGGATGGTCAGCGCCGGCACGCCCGCCCGGATGGCTTCCGCGCATCCGCCTACGCCGCCATGCTGGACCACGGCAGCGGCATGCGGAAACACGTAGGCATGGGGGGCGTAATCGAGCGCGAGTACCTGATCGGCCGGCGCGTCTGGCGGCGGGTTCTTGCCCATGAGCAGGATCGCCCGCCGGCCAAGCGCCAGCGCCGTTTCCGCCGCGAGCTTGTAGAAGTCGTGCGCCAGATGCACCGCCGTGGTGCCGAGGGTGAAAACCACGGGCGGGGTACCGGCCGCGAGAAAAGCGTCGATCCGGGCTTGTGTCGCTGGATCTGCCTGCTGAGCGAAATAAGGAAAGCCGGTCTGTACCGAGGCGGCAGGCCAGTCGCGCTGGGGCGCCCCGAATACCTGCGGGAACATGACGAGCACCAGATGAGGGGAGAACTTGTCGGTGAACATGATGTCCCCCGTGCCCACCCCCAACTCGCGCTGAAGCGCGATGAGTGGTTCCGCCCAGCGTGTGGTCTGCCGGCGTATGATCCGGAACATTAGCCGCTGCGGCCATGTGCCGAGATGGCGCAGATGGTAGCCCGCCGGAAACCAACTGTAGATGCTGGGATCGAGCGCCGACATCATGGTGGTGGGGGCCAGCATGGAATTTGCCCAGGGAATTCCGCGCCGCGCGGCGACCAGCCGGGCCACATGGACGAGTTCGCCCGCCACCAGCGCATCGGCGCCCTCGGTGGCATTGAGCAGGTCCTCATAGGTCTCGCGCGCATGGGGAAAGACGAGGTCGAGCAGCATGCGCCGGCCGCCATTCACGGGATCGCTGAAGATCTCCATCAGCACATCCGGCGGGAAATCCGGCCGCAGCGGATGGAATTCCAGTCCGAGTGCCGCCACACGCGAACCATAGATCGGCGGCGCCGCAATCACGGCCGAATGCCCCTTGTCGCGCAGCGCCTGTCCGATGGCGAGCATGGGATAGACGTCGCCGAACGACCCCAGCGAGGCGAGAACAACGCGCATTATCGCACTCCTTTGACAAGATCCGGCGCGGAAGGATGGCGGCGCATCAGCACCACCGCCGCCAGCAGGCCCAGAGCCATCATTCCGGCTCCCACATAATAGCCGTCACCAATGCTGCGAGCAGCGCTGAGGCGCAGCGCGGACGCGACCGCGGGCCATTGCTCCAGCAGGGTATTGATGGATTCCGGCCCGCCATAGAGGGCTTGCTCCATGAGCGCCTGCAGATGCTCGCGCACGGGCCCCGGGGAGGCCGCATCGGCCGCGATCTCCAGAAACCGGCTGCGCTCCGTGCCGGCCACCACAGTGCCGATAGCCGCCATGCCGATGGCGCCCCCCAACTGGCGCACCGTATCGAGCGCCCCGAAGGCGCGGCCGCGCGTATCCTCGGCAATTCGGGCGGTGCCGTCCGTATAGGTTTGCGACATCAGCAGGCCCGTGCCCGCCCCGGTGGCGATGAGCGCTGGGACCATCAACATGAAGTCCGCGTATCGCAGGACCTGCGTTTCCCACAGCAGGCCCAGCGTCGCCAGGGTCAGCCCACCGACCACCGGCAGCTTGGCGCCATGACGGTCATAGAGGAGGCCGGACAGTGGTGCGCAGGCCATGAGGGGCATCAGGAAAAGCAGCATGGCGAGGCCCGACTGCAGCGGCGTGAAGTGCAGGACGCGCTGGAGATAAAGCGCGCTGAAGGCGGATTGTCCGATGAGCGCGCATTGGGCGCAGAACAGCACGATGCCGTCGGCGGCAAACTGCCGGTCGGCAAACAGGCGCAGGTCGACCAGCGGCTCGGCCGCGCGCCGTTGCACCTGAATGAAGACAGCAAGAACGCAGCCGCCCGTCCCGATGAGGGCGAGGGTCAGCGGCGATGTCCATCCCCAGGCATGGCTTTGCTGGAGGCCGAGCACCAGCGGCGCCAGCGCCGCCGCGAGCAGAAGGCTGTGCGCTGGCCGATAGGTGCCGCTGCGGGGGGCTGAGGTGGCCGGTCCCGCCGCGCGGAGCATCAGCAGGGTCATGGCTGCCAGGGGCAGATTGACGAAGAAGGCCCAGCGCCAGCCTCCTAACTGGACCAGCGCCCCGCAAATGATGGGGCCGAACACCATGGCAAGGCCGCCGAGGCCGCTATAGATGCCCATGGCCTTGCCCCGCTGCGCGGGACCGAACGCCTCCGTGGCCAGCAGCGCAGCGGCGGGCACAATCAGAATATTGCCCAGCCCCTCCAGAGCGCGGCTGGCCAGCAGCATGGGCAGATTCAGCGACAGGCCGCTCAGCAGCGAACCGGTGGCGAATATCACAACGCCAACGCGGAAGGTGCGATCCCGGCCGAACACATCCGCGAGCCGCCCCCCGGTCGCGATCGCGGCAGCCACGGTCAGCGCATAGATGGTGATGACCCATTGCTGCGCGCCGTGGCTGAGCAGCAGGTCGCGCTGGATGGCGGGAAGCGCCACTGCGGTGCCCGTGGCGTCGATCATGATCATGCCCAGGCCGCCGCTGCCGGCGAATACGGTGTACCATTGCTGCTTCGTGTTTTCGGCCGTCATCCAGGCTCCCAACTACCTTACTGATCGCTTCCCGCGGCCGCGTGAGAGGCCCCTTCTCTCACGGTCACTTCACAGTCGCGCTACGGCCGCGTCCTGGTCGTCGCCTCGATCTGGTCCATGGCAGGGGTGAAATCGGGCTATCGGCATGGGTGTCGCTGGAGGTGCAGTCGCCGCGGGCGAGTCATTGAACTGTTGGTATTATGTTGGTCCGCAGTGGTCATACCTTGAGAAAGCCAGCCAACGGCATGGCGAATTTTGACCCATTGTCCATTTGCTGAAATTCCGGGCCGCTTTTCGCGGAACCCCGCTGCCGCTCGTGCGTTTAGGGGCGTTGAGGTCCCGTCGGGCGGGAGGCGGGCTCGCTTTCGAGCCATAGGGTATGACTGACGTGCGGCTGGGTGAGGGCGTCGTGAACTCCGATCGCGCGTATGCTGGCGGCGGGGGGCTCGCGCGGCGTATTGCGGCATTTGACTGGGGCTCGACCCCCATAGGCCCGCGGGAGGTCTGGCCCTCGAGCCTGTGCCACACGGTCAGCCTGATGCTCGCCAGCCCGGTGCCGCTCGTGCTCCTGTGGGGCGAGCATGGCGTGATGATCTATAATGATGCGTATTCGGTCTTCGCCGGCGGGCGCGACAGCCGGCTGCTTGGCTCCAATGTGCGGGAAGGCTGGCCGGAAGTCGCCGATTTCAACGACAATGTCATGCGCGTCGGTCTGGCCGGCGGCACCCTCAGCTATCGCGATCTGCCGCTGACGCTTCACCGCGACGGCCATCCGGAGCAGGTATGGCTCAATCTCGACTATTCCCCGGTCGCCGGTGACGATGGCGCGCCGGGAGGTGTCATTGCCGTCGTGGTGGAGGTGACGGAGGCGCATCATACGCGCGTCGCGCTGGAGGAAAGCGAGACACGACTGCGCTTTCTCGACGAGCTTGGCAGAGCGGTGGTGGGCAGCCGGAACGCGGCCGACATTCTCGCGGCCATCACCCAGATGGCGGCCCAGCATCTCAGCCTGTCCAGTTGCTCCTATGCCGATATGGACCAGGACGAGGACGGGTTGACTGTTCGGGGCGACTGGCATCTGCCCGGCACCCCCTCCCTTGTCGGGCGCTACCGTCTTGGCGATTTCGGCGAGCGCGCCGCGCATGAGTTGCGCGCGGGCCGGCCGTTCATCGTCAACGACACGGCGGCGGAATTGCCCGCGCCTGTTGCGGCAACGCTGCGCGATGTGGGGATCGCGGCGCTGGTTTGCATGCCGTTGCTCCGCGAGGGGCGGCTGACCGCTCTTATGGCGATGCATGACCGCGCGCCGCGTCATTGGTCCGACTATGAACTCGCCGTGATCCGGGAGGTCACGGAGCGATCCTGGGCGCATATTCAGCGCGCCAGCGCAGAGGGGGCACTGCGCGAGCGCGAAGCCCATCACCGGCAAATCCTCGATAGCGCCATCGACTACGGCATCGTCTCGACCGATCTCAACGGCATCTGCACGCTCTGGAACCGGGGCGCGGCGGAAATGCTCGGCTGGAGCGAGGCCGAGATGCTCGGCCAGCCCATGGACATTTTCTTCACCCCGGAAGACCGGGCGGCGGGGCGACCGGCCGCTAAACGCCGCGAGGCGCTGGAATTGGGGCGGGCGCATGATGCGCGCTGGCATCTGCGCAAGAATGGCGAACGCTTCTGGGGTCTCAGCGAGATGATGCCGCTGCGCGACGGGAGCGGCGCGCCGATCGGCCTCGTCAAGCTCATTCGCGACCGGACGGCCGAGTATGAGGCGCAGGAAGCGCTGCGCCAGAGCGAGGAGCGGCTGCGCCGTGCCCAGGCGGCGGGCGGGGTCGGCCTGTTTTCCATCGACCTGCGCAGCAATCTCATCAGCGCCACACCCGAATTCTGCCGCCTGTTCGGCTTCTCCCCCGTGCCGGAGATGCCTGCGGAGATGGTGGAGCGGCTGGTGGTTCCTGAGGATGCAGGGATCATTTCAAATGCGGCGAGCCGCGCCGGCGGCGTGGCTCTGCTCGATGTCGAGTACCGCATACGCCGCCACGACACCGGCGAGGAGCGGATCATGGCCCGCAAGGCCGCCTATGACCGCGACGAGGCGGGGCGGCCTGTGCGTCTTGTGGGTGCCGTGCTGGATGTGACCGAGCGGCGCCGCACCCAGATGGCGCTGGAGAAAAGCGAGGCGCAGTTCAGCGCGCTGGCGCAGAACATGCCCAATCAGGTGTGGACCGCGCGCGCCGATGGTGGGTTCGACTGGTTCAATGATCAGATCTACGCCTATTCCGGCAGCGCCCGCGGCAGCCTCGATGGTGACGGGTGGACCCGTCTGGTGCATCCTGACGACCTGCCCGGCGCCCGTGAGCGCTGGGCGGAGGCGCTGGAATCCGGTGCCACCTATGAGGCGGAGTTCCGCCTGCGCGCTGCCGACGGTTCCTATCGCTGGCATCTGGTGCGCGCCGTACCCCTGATCGACGCCCGCGGCGTCATCACGGCCTGGGTCGGGACCAACACCGATATCGAGGCGCAGAAGCGGGCGGAGGAGGCCTATGCGTTGGATCGCGACCGGCTCTGGCGGATCAGCCAGGACCTGATGCTGGTGTGCGATTTCGAGGGCGTGATCACCGCCGTCAACCCTTCGGCTGAAAGGCTGCTGGGCTGGGAAGAGGCCGAGATGGTCGGCCGCAAGGTCGCCGAATTCCTGCACCCGGAGGATGTAGACGCCAGCGCGCGGGAACTCGTGAAATCGTCCGAGGAGGCCACCACGGTCGCTTTCGAGAATCGCTATCGCAGCAAGGCAGGTGAGTATCGCCTGCTGGCCTGGAGCGCGGTACCCGGCAATGGCCGCATCCATGCGGTGGGACGCGACATCACCGAGCAGCGGGCCGTGGAGGAGGCGCTGCGCCAGAGCCAGAAGATGGAAGCGGTCGGCCAGCTTACCGGCGGCATCGCCCATGACTTCAATAATCTGCTGCAGGGCATCACCGGCAGCCTCGACATTCTCGGCAACCGCATTTCCCAGGGACGCACGGACGATCTCGCCCGCTGGGTCGGCGGGGCGAAGACATGCGCCGACCGCGCGGCTTCGCTCACCCACCGGCTGCTCGCCTTTTCGCGTCGCCAGCCGCTCGACCCCCGCCCGGTCCGCGCCAATCCGCTCATCGCCTCGCTGGAGGACATGCTGCGGCGGACGCTCGGGGAGCGGGTCGAGCTGGAACTGGTGCTCGGCGGCGGGCTCTGGCTGACGCGGTGCGACCCCAACCAGCTCGAAAGCGCCATTCTCAACCTGGCTATCAATGCGCGGGACGCCATGCCGGAAGGCGGCAAGCTGACGATCGAAACCTGCAACGCCCATCTCGACAGCCACTTTGCCGCCCGCCAGCGCGAGGTGAAGCCCGGGCAGTATGTCTGCATCTGCGTGACCGACACCGGAACCGGCATGAGCCGCGAGACCATCGCCCGCGCCTTCGAGCCCTTCTTCACCACCAAGCCGATCGGGCAGGGGACCGGGCTCGGCCTGTCCATGGTTTATGGCTTTACCCGGCAGTCGGAGGGCTATGCCCGCATCTATTCGGAACTCGGGCAGGGCACCACCATCAAGCTCTACCTGCCGCGCTATCGCGGCCAGGAGGAGGTGGAGGAAAGCCCGCCCGGGCTCGGCGAGGCGCCGCTCTCGGAAGAGGGCGAGGTGGTGCTCGTGGTCGAGGATGAGCCGGTGGTGCGCGGGCTGATCGTCGAGGTGCTGAACGAACTCGGCTACCGCGCCATTGAGGCCGGCGACGGGCCGAAGGGGCTTGAAATCCTCCAGTCCCGCCAGCGTATCGACCTCCTGATCACCGATGTCGGCCTGCCTGGCCTCAACGGGCGGCAGGTGGCCGATGGCGGGCGCGTGTCCAGGCCGGGGCTCAAAGTGCTGTTCATGACGGGCTATGCCGAGAATGCCGCCCTGGCCTCCGGCTTTCTGGAGCCGGGCATGGCGATGATTACCAAGCCTTTCGCCATGGACGTGCTGGCAACCCGCATCCGCGAGATCATCGAAAAGTAGCTGCGCGGGAAGTGGGCTGCCTAGAAAATGCGCAGTCATGCCTGCGCCTTGGCATCTGCTCCTCCAATAATCGGTGCGTCCGCAGACAAGTCTCCTCGGGCACTCCTGCGCGACACTTCGCTCCTCACGATCCGTCTGGCCGCCCTTCGGGTCCGCTAGCAGAGGAGAAGTTACGTGGCACACGCTCTCGACACCCGCACCGGCAGGCGCCGCCTGTCCGCCGTCTCGCATCTTCGCGCAGCCCTCTTCAGCACTCTTGGGCTCGGCCTCGCCATGGGAGGCGTGACCGCTGGCCTGCCGGAGGCGGCGCATGCCGCAGCGCCGGAGGCCTGCGCGGCGCTTCAGGCGAAATATCCCGACCTCAAGGGCAAGACGCTCGTCAATGCCATCAACCCGCACACGCCCGGCTATGAGACGATCGACCCCAGCGATCCCACCAAATATATCGGCTTCGATATCGACCTCGGCGAAGCGATCGGCGACTGTCTGGGCTTCAAGCTGACCTACAAGGCGGTGACGTTCGCCTCGCTGCTGACCACGCTGCAGGCCGGGCAGGCTGACATCGTCATCTCCGACATCTACGCCACCAAGGAGCGCGCCAAGGCGGCGGATTTCATCACCTATCTCAAGGTCTATGACGGCGTCCTGGTGGCGAAGGGCAATCCGAAGAAGATCACCGGCATCGACCTTTCCCTGTGCGGCGCGGTAGCCGCCGAGAACACCGGCTATGTCGAGGTGCCGCTGATCCAGGCGCTTGAGGCCGAGTGCAAGAAGGCCGGCAAGCCGGCTCCCGAAATCCTGCTGTTCGACAATAATGCGAACTGTATCCAGGCCATCCTTGCCGGGCGGGCCGATACCTACATCAACGATGTCAATACGGTCGACGGGGCAGTGAAGGCCTATCCCGACAAGCTCGACAAGGCGACGGCGGTGACGCTGCCCTATTCCGTCGGTATCGCCGTGCCGCGCAACAATCTTGCCTTCCGCGATGCCGTCATGGCGGCGTTGAGCGCGCTGCAGCAGGCCGGCGTGCAGGCGGAACTGATGAAGAAATGGAACCTGCCCGCCGACCAGCTAGAGACCCCCAAGCTGGTCCTCGCCGACTGATCCTCCTGACGCGCTGACACCGGCGGCCGCGCTCCCCTGGCGGCCGCCGCTTTCCTCCGTTGCGAACAAGGCCGATGGATCTCTTTCTGCATTATCTGGGCATGCCCTATCTCCTCGACGGGGTGGGCTACACGCTCCTCATCACCGTGCTCGGCCTGCTCGGTGGGCTGGCCATGGGCGTCGTCCTCGCCGCCATGCAGCTCTCGCGCTTCAGCACGCTGGCGATCATGGCGCGGGCCTATGCGATCGTGTTCCGCGGCACCCCGCTGATCCTGCAGATGGTCTTTTGCTACAATGCCTTGCCGTTGATCGGGATCAAGCTTTCCGCCATCTCCGCCGCCAGTCTCGCGCTGGCCCTCAACGAGGCGCCATTTATCGCGGAAATCCTGCGCGCCAACGTGCTCGGCGTGGAGCGCGGGCAGGTGAGCGCGGGGCAGGCGCTGGGCATGACTCCGGCCGCCATCATGCGCCGCATCATCGCCCCGCAGGCGATCCGCTCCATGGTGCCGGCGCTCGGCAATGAGGCGGTGAGCGCCCTGAAGAATTCGTCGCTCGCTTCCGTGGTGGCGGTGCAGGAACTGACCCTGCGCTCGACGCAACTGGCGTCGGCGACCTTCGATTTCTTCTCCATCTTCTTCGCTTCCGGGCTTATGTACCTAGTGCTGACCGGCGCGATCGCGGTGATCCAGATCGTGGTCGAGATGCTGCTCGACCTCGACCGCCCGCCGCCGCGGGAGCAACTGCGCCGTTTCCTGCGCGCGCTTGTGCCCGGCCGGCCCGATGCCGCTGTCGAAGCGCCGCCCCCCGCTATCACCCCGCCGGATGTCGCGCGGGAGATCGTGCAGGAGGTCGCCGCCGATCCGCTACCGCCGGCGGCTGCCAAGCCCGCCCGGCGCGACGCTGCCGCCCGCGCCGCCCGCCTTGCCGGCAACAGCGTCGCGGTGGAGGTGCGCGGGTTGCGCAAGCGCTACGGCACGCAGATCGTGCTGGACGGCGTGGACCTGACGGTGCGCGCGGGCGAAGTGGTGGCGCTGCTCGGGCCGTCCGGCTCCGGCAAGTCCACCCTGCTGCGCTGCATCAATCGGCTGGAAGGCTGGGAGGACGGCATCATCCGTGTGGGTGGCCGGGCGCTGGGGACCGATGCCAGCGGCCGCCCGCTGTCGCCGCGCCTTATCGCCCAGATGCGCGCCAGCGTCGGTGTCGGCATGGTGTTCCAGCAATTCAACCTGTTCGCCCATCTCACCGCCCGCGAGAACATCGCCGGCCCGCTGCGCTGGGTGCAGGGTCTTTCGCGCTTCGACGCCGACCGGCGTGCCCGCGAACTGCTGGAGCGCATCGGTCTCGCCCATCGAGCGGATGCGCTGCCGCGCCATCTCTCCGGCGGGCAGCAGCAGCGTGTCGCCATCGCCCGCGCCGTGGCGCCGGCGCCGACCGTGCTGCTGCTCGACGAGCCGACTTCCGCGCTCGATCCCGAACTGGTGGGCGAGGTGCTGGAAGTGATCCGGCGGCTGGCGGTGGAGGAGGGGCTCGCCATGATCATCTCCACCCATCAATTGCGCTTTGCCGGCGATGTCGCTGATCGCATCGTCTTTCTCTCCGGGGGTGTGATCATCGAGGAGGGGCCGGCGGCGCAGATTCTCACGGCCCCGTCCCATCCGCTCACCGCGCGCTTCCTCAGTTCAATGACTGCCGACTAGGCGCGCCGCCGCGCCGCGTGTTTCCGCTTCCGAGGTTCGACATGAAAAAGCACCATCTGCCCGCCACGCCCGCCACCGTCCATTGGGGCTATTTCAGCAAGACCCTTGCGCCGGTACTCACGCTGAAATCGGGCGAACGGGCGGTGATCGAATCCATCACCCACCACGCCAATGACGACTATGCCCGCATGATCGAAGGTGACCGGGCGGCAGAGGAGATCTTCCACTGGACCAAGGACCGGAAGACCCTGAGCCGGCGCGGGGCGGGCGCAACCGAGGGGCCGTTCACCTATGGGGCCGGCGAGGGTCTTGGCGTGCATCTGCTCACCGGCCCGGTGGCGGTGGAGGGTGCTGAGCCCGGCGACATTCTGGAGGTCCGGGTGATCGACACCTGGCCACGACCGAGCGCTAACCCCGCCTTTGCCGGGCGCTTCTTCGGCTCCAATCCGGCCGCCAATTGGGGGTTTCAGTACCGGGATCTGATCGAGGAGCCCAAGCCCCGCGAGGTCGTCACCATCTATGAGCTCGACATGGGCGAGGCGGTGGTGCAGGCGCTTTATTCCTATGTCTGGACGCCGCAGACCGATCCGGACGGCATAGCCCACCCGACCATCGACTATCCGGGGGTGCGGGTGGATCACGACACCATCGTGAAGAAAGAGGGTATCCTGCCGGGCATCAAGGTGCCGGCGCGGCTGCATTTCGGCACGATGGGCCTTGCCCCGGCCGAGGCCGATTTTGTCTCCACCATCCCGCCCAATTACACCGGCGGCAACATGGATGACTGGCGCATCGCCAAGGGAGCCCGGATGTACTATCCCGTCGCGGTGCCCGGAGCGCTGTTCTCCTGCGGCGATGCCCACGCCTCGCAGGGCGACAGCGAATTGTCCGGCACGGCGATCGAGATTTCGCTCACCGGCGAGTTCGAATTCATCCTGCACAAGAAGCATGACCTCGACGGCACGATCCTCGAGGGCCTGACCCACCCTCTGCTCGAAAATGAGGAGGTCTGGTCGGTCTATGGCTTCAGCGTCGCCAATTATCTCGCCGAGCTGGGCCCCGACCATCAGACTGAGATTCTCAAACGCTCCAGCCTCGATGGCGCCATGCGCGATGCTTTCCGCAAGCTGCGCCGTTTCCTCATGACCACGCAGAAACTTTCGGAGGACGAAGCGATTTCGCTCATGTCGGTGGCGGCCGATTTCGCCGTCACCCAGGTGGTGGACGCCAATTGGGGTGTTACCGGCTCGATCCGCAAGGGCCTCTTCCCGGCGCGCTGACGACACCCGGGCATGCTTCTTGCTGGCGTGGACTGCTGCTGACGGCGATTGCCGCCGGCCGCAGGCCATGCCGAGGCGCCGATCATGAATGCCCAGCCCTTCACCAGCGAATCCTATTCGGGCGACGCGGGCGAAGCCGCGTGGCAAGACGTGCTGCGCGGCTTTGGCTTGCAGTCGTCACGGGCGCAGCAGGCGTCGCCGGTCCATGCGAGCGCGCTGTGGCGCCAATCCTCCACCGGCGTGCGGCTCGGCCGGTTCTCCGCCGATGCGCAGAGCCTGAGCGCAAGGGCCTCCCGCACTGGCCTGCCGTTGCTGCTGCTGCCGCTCGACACCAGTGCGGTTCTGCAGGTCGACAGCGACTCCCAGATCGTCGCCCCGTGCCAGATCATTCTGGCGCCGCGCGGTGTTGATTGGCAGCTTCAGTTCCAGCGTGGTCTGAGGGCGGTGGTTCTCGCCGTGCCGGCGGAAGCGTTTCGCGGGCGCAAGGCGCCGCCGCTGGTGACGGCCCAACCGCGCGTCTTCGGGGCCGAGGGCCTGCCAGACATCCTGTCCCGCACAGCGCGCGCCACCGTCGACGCGCTCGACCGGCTCACCGAGGCGGCGTGGGAGGTGGCGGCGCAGAGCGTGGCCGAATTGCTGCTCGCACTTTCCGGCGAATTGGTAGCCGCGACCAATGATCCCTCGGCCAGCCGGGCGGCGCTGCTCCAGCGGCTTTACGCCACGATCGAGCGCAGCATTGGCGGTGAAGACATCTCTATCGCCGAGGTCGCCCAGGCCGAGGGCATTTCGGAACGTTATGTACAGAAGCTGTTCGAGAGCACCGGGGAGAGCTTCAGCCACTATGTTCGTGAGCGCCGGCTGCAGCGCGCCTGGCACGACCTTGCCAACCCCGCCGAGGCGGCCGTGCCGATCGCCGAGATCGCCTATCGCTGCGGCTTTGCCGACGCCGCCCATTTCAGCCGCCTGTTTCGCGAGCGCTTCGGCCTGCCGCCGCGCGAACTGCGCCGGCGGGAAACCGATCGGCGCGTCCATAATGTGGTGGCAAGCGGCCAGCGCGGCTGGCCGCAGGAGGCGCTGGTGCAGTTACGGGCGCGGCAGGCCGCCGGCAGCCCGGCCCGCCGCGCCGTCGCCCGCCTGGGCGAGGACGAGGCGCGTCCCGAACCGAAGGCGCCCGCGCGGCATTATCTGCCAGCCCATGCCCAGCATGTGCACTGGGGCTATTTCAGCCGCTCGCTCGATCCACTGATCGAGATCGCCTCGGGCGACATCGTCACTATCGAGACGCTGACCCAGCACGCCTCCGATGATCCCGAGCGCATGATCGAGGGTGATCCGGGGGCAGAAAGCGTCTTTCACTGGACGGCCGCCGCCAAGGCCGTGAACCGGCGCGGGGCCGGACCGCTCGATGCCTCGGTGTTCGGGCGCGGCGCCGGGGAGGGGTTCGGCGTGCATATCTGCACAGGACCGATCGCCGTGCAGGGAGCGCAGCCGGGTGACGTGCTGGAGGTCCATATCGTCGACATCGAGCCGCGCCGCTCCCGCCATCCGGCCTACGCCGGCCGCGTGTTCGGCAGCAGTGTCGCGGCCTGGTGGGGCTATCACTATTCCGAACTGCTCAGCGAACCGCATCCGCGCGAATGCGTCACCATTTACGAGATCGTCACCGATGCCGACGAGCCCCATGCGAGGGCGTTGCATTCCTACCGCTGGGAGCTGCAGACCGACCCGTCCGGCATCCGGCACAGCCTCTATGATTATCCCGGCGTGCTGGTGCGGCCCGGCAGCGTGACACTGCAGACAAAGGTGCTGGACGGGGTGCGCATTCCACTTCGGCCGCATTTCGGGGTCATCGCGGTGGCGCCGCGCGAGGCGGAACTCGTCGATTCCGTGCCGCCAGCCTATTTCGGCGGCAATCTCGACAATTGGCGGCTGGGCAAGGGGGCGACGGTCTACCTGCCGGTCTCGGTTCCCGGCGCGCTGCTCTCGGTGGGCGATCCCCATGCCGCGCAGGGAGATGGCGAACTGTCGGGCACCGCGATCGAATGCTCGATGACAGGCACGTTTCGTGTCACGCTTCACAAGAAGGCGGAAACCAGCGGCACCGTGCTCGCCGACCTGACCTATCCGCTGATCGAGACGCCGGACGACTGGGTACTGACCGGCTTCAGCCATCCAAACTATCTCGCCGAGTTCGGCGCCAGCGGCCAGAGCGAAGTCTATGCAAAGTCGTCGCTGGACCTCGCCATGCGCGACGCTTTCCGCAAGATGCGCCGCTTCCTGATGACTACCCAGGCTTTGAGCGAGGATGAGGCGGTGGCGCTGATGTCGGCGGCGGTGGATTTTGGCATCACCCAGGTAGTCGACGGAAACTGGGGCGTCCATGCCATTCTGAGTAAACGGCTTTTTGCGCAGCATCGGCGCAGCGAAATTGGCTGAGCCTTTGACGAACCTCACGCCCGCGCGAGGCCCCTTGTTTTTGTGCAGTGCAGCAACAATCTGGTGCAAGGGGCGTTAGCTTCGTGCCGTCCAGCTACTGGGCGCCGCAGCCAGGAGAGTTCCCTTGCGGACAATGTCGGACACCATGGCCCAATTCGCCGCCCTTGGCGCGCGTCAGGGCAACCCGTACGGCCTCGGCACATCGCCGGGCCGGCTTGAGAGCATTGACGACTTCGGCTCCAATCCGGGCCAGCTGCGGGCGCTTTGCTACCGTCCCCCGGACCTGCCGGACAAGGCGCCGCTCGTCGTCGTTCTGCATGGCTGCAAGCAGAACGCCGGGGATTATGATCTGCGCTCGGGCTGGTCGCAACTGGCCGACCAGGCTGGCTTCGCGCTGCTCTATCCCGAGCAGAATCCCGGCAATAACCCCAATCTGTGCTTCAACTGGTTCCGCCCCGGCGATGCGCGGCGCGACCGCGGCGAGGCGCTGTCGATCCGTCAGATGATCGCAACGATGATCGAGGCCGATGGGCTTGATCGCGACCGGGTCTTTGTCACCGGGCTTTCCGCCGGTGGGGCGATGGCCAATGTGATGCTGGCGACTTACCCGGAAGTCTTCGCCGGCGGGGCCATCATTGCCGGTCTCGCCTATGGCTGCGCCTCCACCGTGCCGGAGGCGTTCGACTGCATGCGCGGGCATGCGGCCGCGTCGGACGAGGATCTCTGGGCGCTGCTGCGGCAGGCTTCCAGCCATACCGGCCCATGGCCGCGTGTGGCGATCTGGCAGGGCATGGCCGACCACACGGTGGCGCCGTCCAATGCCGAGGACATCGCCGCGCAGTGGCGCAGCGTACATCATCTGGACGCGGCGACCCCGCAGGAGGACATCTCCGGCGGTCGCGTCAGGCGCATCTGGCGGGACGCTGCCGGCGAAGCGGTGATCGAGCTGAACACGGTTGCCGCGATGGGGCACGGCACGCCGCTCGGCGGTGATCTCGGAACCCCTGGCCCCTTCATGCTCGATGTCGGCATCTCCTCGACGCGGGAGATTGCCCGCTTCTGGGGCATCGCCGCCGGCGAAGCGGTGGCCGCCTCGTCTCGTCCCGCCGCGGGGACGCGCCGTGCTTCTGCGTCTCCCCCCGCCTTCTCCCGGCCGTCGCGTCCGCGCGAGGCCAGCGAGGAAGGAGGAGCCGGCGTGTCCTCGCCGGAAACGGCCGGCGGCGTCGGCCGGATCAAGGGAGTCATCGAGCAGGCGCTTCGGGCGGCGGGGCTTATGAACTGAGCATGCGCGCCGCCTTGTTGCGGCGGCGCGTTCGTGCTTGTGATCCTCGCGGGCGCTCGGGCAGCGCCGCAGTCAACAGAGTTGGGGGAGCGCATGATCATCGAAATCGCCGAATTGCGGATCAAGTCGGGCGAGGAAGCCGCCTTCGAAGCCGGGGTGGTCGAGGCGGTGCCGCTGTTCCTGCGCGCCAAGGGCTGCCTGGGGGTCGCTCTGCACCAGGTGATCGAGACGCCCAGCGTCTACCGGCTCGTCGTGCGCTGGCAAACGCTGGACAACCACATGGTGGATTTCCGCAACTCCGAAGACTTCCAGCGCTGGCGCGGGCTTGTCGGCGCAACCTTCGAGGCGCCGCCATCGGTGACGCATGAGCGCATCGTCGATCTCGGCCCGTCCATCTGAGGTCGCGGGGCGTTTTTCAGGCCGCGGTCGCCTGGGCAAGGCGAACGCGGCCTGATTCGTGCCGGGTCAGGCAAGCCGTCAGACGAGGCTGACCTTGCCGCTGGCGAGATCGTAAACGCCACCGACGATCTTCAGCTTCCCATTGGCGACGTATTCGCTGATGATCGGCGTCGCGCCAGCGAGTTGCTTGACATTATATCGCACGTTTTCGGTGATCGCGGCGGTGAGCGGGTCCTTTGGATTATCCTTCAGCGCGATCTCGACAGCCGGCTTGATGTTGTCGACCAGTTCGTCGAGATGGCCTGGCAGGCTGACATCGTCTTTCACGACCTTGATCGCGGCGTCGACTGCGCCGCAATTGCTGTGGCCAAGCACCATGATCAGGGGCATGCCGAGGAATTTGACGCCATATTCGAGGCTGGCGAGACCGTCGACATTGACGAAATTGCCGGCGACACGGACGACAAAAAGCTCGCCTGGCCCCTGGTCAAAGGCGAGTTCCGGTGCGACGCGCGAATCGGCGCAGCTTACCAGTCCCGCGAAGGGGTGCTGGGCCATCGTGCGGGCGGCGCGACCAGCCGAGAAGTCCTTGTTGTTCATGTTGTTCGAGGCGTAGCGCCCATTTCCATCCATCAGCCGCTTGAGTGCCTCGTCGGGGCTGATGGCGTTGGGGGCTGCTTCCTGTGCCCAAGCACTTGCGGGTAGCGCCACGCTGCCGAGAAAAGCGGCCGAGGCGAGCCCGAGGCCGGCAGTAAGGGCCCTACGACGGGACAGGGCGAAGGTGTGATTGTTGCACATGGGCGCGCTCCCGGCAGCTTTGAGAAGTGAGGATGGGCGCGCACGCTCCAACAGAGATGCCCCTGCCGTGGGTACCTCCGCCTCAAGCATTGTTCCCAGTATTTCTGGAGTAGCCGGGCAAGCCAGCCCAAACTTTGCAGGTATGCCGAGTGCCGAGACGCGCGCTGGAACAGGGATCACGCGGACCGACGGGCCGGCCGGCGGCGGACTTTCCTGAGGATTTCGCCCAACATACCGACCGTCTGCGGCATCATCCCGAGCTACGCCACGCCATGGCTCATTATTGTTCTGGCATGGCCGCCGGTCCGGCCGCGAGCTGGCCCTACAGCAAGCTGTTCGATCAGCTAGGCCGCTATCTCGTCAGCTACATGCTGGTGCACAACTATTACCAGTGGCGCCATCGCGGTGCGCCGCCGCCAACGCTATCCGCGCTGCAGAAAGTGGCGGGGGCCAGCCCGCGCCAAACCGCCGGCTTCGTGGCGTCATTGCGGGCCGGTCGGCTGGTGACGGTCGAGGCTGATCCCACCGACCGCCGCGCCACCCTGTTGCGGCCCTCGGCGGTCATGATCGCCGAAATCGGCCGGTCACTGCGCTTGTTCGTCGAGGCGCTGGACCGGCTCGACATCCCGTCCGAAGGCATTCCCCGCGCCGCCAGGCTGGACGACCCTGACACCCTCGGCGACCTCATCGCCCGCTCCGCCGCCTATGTCCTGGCCCATGGCACTTTGCTGCACCCCTTCCCGCGCGTCCTGTTTTTTGCCCAGCGTGATTGCGGCTACCCGCTATTGACGGCGGTGATCGGCAACCATTACGCGCAATCTCTCCAAGGCGCGGCGCCGGCTCCGTCGCTGCGGCGTCGCGACCTCTCCGATCGGCTTCAGGTGTCGGTCGCCCATATCGGCAGTCTGTTCGCCGAGGCTGAGGCGAGAGGCTGGTTCAAAGTGGTGGCCGGCGGGCAGCTCGCCGCTCTGGACGCGGAATTCCTCGCCGAGTTCGAGCACTGGGCGACATGGCAGATGGCTCATGTCGAGCGGCTCCGGGTGGAGAACGACAGTGAACGTTGTACAACTTAAGGTATCATGAGGCGCCGCGCTGGTGGTATCATCATGGCCGGGCGGGGCCAGGCCCCGCAGCCGCGATTCAGCGAGGTGGCGTTATGACGGAGATTTCGTGGGCTCGATGGGGTGCGCTGCTGCTGGTCGCCAGCCTGACGCTGGGCGATCTCGCGCGGGCTCAGACCTCGAACGGGGACGATCCTGCGGTGGTGATGACGCGGGAGGGGGCGGTGCGCGGCGTCGTCGCCGACGGCGTGCGGTCTTTCAAAGGCATACCCTATGCGCTGCCGCCAACCGGCGAACGTCGCTTCGCCCTGCCGGAACCGGCGCAGCCTTGGAGCGGCGTGCGCGACGCCACCGGCTATGGCAGCGCCTGCCCGCAACTCGAGCGTTACGGTATTCCCGAATCCAGCCGCGACGAGAATTGCCTGTTCGTAAACGTCACCGCCCCCTATCGCCCCGGCGACACGGCAGCCACGCCCCGGCCGGTGCTGGTGTGGATCCATGGCGGGGCGTTTGTCGGCGGGTCCAGCGGCCTTTATCCGCTGGAAGCTCTCGCCCGGCAGGGCGATCTCGTCGTCGTGTCGCTGAACTACCGGCTCGGCGTGCTCGGCTTCACCGCCCATCCCGCTTTCGCGGCGGAGTACAATGGTGGTTATGGCCTGATGGACCAGCGCGCTGCGCTGGCCTGGGTCAAGCGCAACATCGCGGCCTTTGGCGGCGATCCCGGCAAGGTCACGGTGGCGGGAGAGTCGGCGGGCGCGGGCTCCGTCTGCATGCATCTGCTGGCGCCGGAGCAGACGACGGGCCTGTTCGAGCGCGCGATCGTGGTCAGCGCCGGCTGCGCGAGTTGGCTGCCCAGCGTCGCCGAGGGCGAGAAGATCGGGCTCGATATCGCTCGCAAGGTGGGGTGCAGCGATCCCGCGACCGCGCTCGCCTGCCTGCGGTCCAAGCCGGTCGGGGACCTGCTGGAGGCGGGCGCCGCGATTGCCGGCAGCAACATCCTCACCTTCACGCCGCTGATCGGGGCGAAGACCGTGCCCCTGCCCGGTGCCGAGGCGTTTCCTGCTGGCAGATTCGTGCAGGTGCCAGTGATGAATGGCGGAACGCGCGACGAGCAGCGGCTTTATGTCGGCTATGCCGCGCTGGATGGCGATGTGGTGACGGCCGAGACCTATCCAGACGCGATCCGCAAGGTCTATGGCGACAAAGCGACGGCGGTTCTGGAAAAGTACCCGCCGACCTACGCCTCTTCGCCGCCGGCGACGCTCGGCTCGGTGTGGTCGGATTTCCGGCGGGATGTCGGCATCAACAACTGCGCCTATCTCGAAGCGGCCAAGCTGATGGGCGCCTTCGTCCCCGTCCATGAATTCGTCTTCGCCGATTCGGACGCGCCGCCCGTGACGCCGGCCGATCCGGGATTCGAGATGGGGGCGGTGCACTCCTCGGAGTTGCCCTATCTGTTCCCGCATTTCGACAACACGATGCGGCGCGCGGGGCCCGAACTGGCGCCCGCCTCGGCCGAACTGGCGAAGGTGATGATCGGGTATTGGGCGAGCTTCGCCCGTACCGGAACCCCTGTTGCCCCGGGCGGCCCAGCATGGCCCGTTTTCCGGGCGGATGATCAGGTGATGAATCTGGAGCCCGGCAAGCTCGGTCTGTTCAATGCCGCGGTTGCCCACAATTGCGCGTTCTGGAAGGGGCTCTATCCCACCGACCTGACCCGCTGACGGATGGGATTGTCTCGCCCGCGACGAAATGCGCGGGCGTTTTCCCGGTCCACACACTGGACCTTTCGTCCCCTAGGATCATTCTAAAGGTAGCGCTATCATCCGCGCCCCATCGCAAGCGCCTCGCATAAGGGCGCCATTCAAATGATCATCGCCTGGAAGGACGCCATGAACCGCTTCGTCACTGCCGCCGCCCTCTTCGTGCTCGGTACCACTGCCGCGCTGGCCCAGAGCCCGGCCGGCGATCCCGAAAAGGGCGCCAACGTCTTCAAGAAGTGCATGGCCTGCCATGCCGTGGGTGAAGGCGCCAAGAACAAGGTCGGCCCGGAACTGAACGGGATCATCGGCCGGAAGATGGGCTCCGTCGAAGGTTTCAACTATTCCGACACGCTGAAGGAGCACAACGCCAAGGGTGATGTGTGGACGGCGGAAGTGCTGAGCGCCTATCTGGAAAACCCGAAGGGCTATATGCCTGGGGTGAAGATGGTGTTCGCCGGCCTGCCGAAGGAAAGCGACCGTCTCAATCTTGAGGCGTATCTCGGCCAGTTCAACGCCGACGGCACCAAGAAGTAGCCGTCGCGTTTCTCCCGCAGGGGGCCTCGCGTGAGGTGCGGCGATGGCGGACGTGCCACGACTGCATAGACGACGTCTGCTCGCCCTCGCTGCGGCTCTGGCCTTCGGCGGCCGGGGCTCAGCGAAGGCGGGGACGCCGGCCTCCCGGCCGGGCGACGGCCTGCCGCTGGAAGCGGTCGCGCCCGGAGTCCATGTATTCCGCGCGCCCTACGAACTGATCGCCCCCGACAATGACGGGGCGATCGCCAATATGACCCTGATTGTCGGAGACGCCGCCGCCGCGGTGATCGACACCGGCAACAGCTACCGCGCCGGCGCCCTGATGCGCGCGGCGGTACGCGCGGTGACCGACAGGCCGCTGCGCTATGTCATCAACACCCACATGCACCCCGACCACACGCTGGGCAACGCGGCTTTCGCCGAGGACCGCGTGCGTTTCGTCGCCCATCACAAAATGCCGCGCGCCCTCGCGCTGCGGGCGGACACCTATCTCGCCCAGGTCGAGCGCCTGCTGGGAGCCGCAGGGGAGGGGACGCGAATCTTGCTGCCGGAACTGCTGGTCGAGGACAGGCTGACCCTCGACCTCGGCGGGCGGCCGCTTGAACTGCGCGCCCATCCGACCGCGCACACCGACAATGATCTCACCGTCTTCGACGCCGCCACCGGCACCTGGGTGATGGGTGACCTGCTGTTTGTCGGGCATGTTCCGACGCTCGACGGCAGCCTGACCGGCTGGCTGTCGCTGCTCGACCGGCTGTCGGAACAGGCGGTGGCGCGCGCGGTACCCGGTCACGGTCCCGCGAGTGTCGCCTGGCCGCAGGGAGCCGCAGCCGAGCGGCGCTACCTCTCAACGCTGCGCCGCGATATCGGCCGGCTGCTGCAAGAGGGACGGCCGATGAGCGAGGCGCCGCTACATGGCGCTCTGTCGGAACGTGCCGAATGGGCCCTTTTCGACGAGTTCAGCGCCCGTAATGCGATCGCCGCCTATCACGAGCTGGAGTGGGAGTAGCTTGCTGCACCGCAGCGCAGCGAGAGGTAAAACTGCCCGCTTTCAGGTGTTCGTTTGTGGTATTTTGTATATCTTTTCGCTCTTGCAGCAAAAATATAATAAGAGCCATTTCTCATAAGAGTTCTTATTGCCAGCCCGAGGGATTCGGATTAGCGTAACCTCGTCTTCGGCTTCAACGGCAATCGGGAAGAAGTTCCCGGGTCCGGTTCGTAGGCCAGCTTGGGGCGGGGCGCCCCCGTGAAATCCGGCTGCTTCTCCCCAGCCGGTCGTGACACGCTGTCGAAGACAAAAAGGTCAGACGGCAAACAAGCCGCGGCGGGTCGTCCGTGCATTCGGTCGGTCCCGGAGGATCGTTCACGAGGAGAATAAGCATGCGCAAGGTTCTTGCGACAGCACTTCTGGGTGCTGCGGCGGTCTATGCTTGGCCCGCGTCGGCCAATGACGGACTGGTCAGCATCATGAAAGACCCCAAGCAATGGGGTATTCAGACGGGTGACTATGCCAATACCCGCTATTCCAAGCTCGACCAGATCAATGCCGGCAATGTCGGCAAGATCCAGGTGGCCTGGACCTTCTCGACGGGCGTCCTCCGTGGCCATGAGGGCGGTCCGCTCATCATCGGCGACGTGATGTACGTCCACACGCCGTTCCCCAACATCGTTTACGCTCTCGACCTCAACGATAACGGGCGCATCATCTGGAAATACGAGCCCAAGCAGGACCCGAACGTCATCCCGGTCATGTGCTGCGACACCGTCAACCGCGGTCTCGCCTTCTCTGACGGCATGATCTTCCTGCACCAGGCCGACACCACCCTCGTCGCGCTCGACGCCAAGACGGGCGAGAAGAAGTGGTCGGTCGTCAACGGCGATCCCAAGAAGGGTGAGACCAACACCGCCACCGTTCTGCCGGTGAAGGACAAGGTCATCGTCGGCATCTCCGGCGGCGAGTTCGGCGTGCGCTGCCATGTGACCGCCTATGACAGCAAGACCGGCAAGCAGGTTTGGCGCGGCTATTCGATGGGCCCCGACGACGAGATGCTCGTCGACCCGGAAAAGACCACGGCTCTCGGCAAGCCGATCGGCAAGGATTCCTCGCTCAAGAGCTGGGAAGGCGATCAGTGGAAGATCGGCGGCGGTTGCACCTGGGGCTGGTATTCCTATGACCCCGAAACCAACCTCGTTTATTACGGCTCGGGCAACCCGTCGACCTGGAACCCGTCGCAGCGCCCGGGCGACAACAAGTGGTCGATGACCATTTGGGCGCGTGATGCCGACACGGGCATGGCCAAGTGGGTCTACCAGATGACCCCGCACGACGAATGGGACTTCGACGGCGTCAACGAAATGATCCTCACGGATCAGCAGTTCGACGGCAAGCCGCGCAAGCTGCTGACCCATTTCGACCGTAACGGCTTCGGCTATACCCTCGACCGCGTGAACGGCGAACTGCTCGTCGCTGAGAAGTTCGACCCGGTGGTGAACTGGGCCACCAAGGTGGACATGGACAAGAACAGCCCGACCTATGGTCGTCCGCTGGTCGTGGCCAAGTATTCGACCGCGCAGAACGGCGAAGACGTGAACACCAAGGGCATCTGCCCGGCGGCGCTCGGTACCAAGGACCAGCAGCCGGCCGCGTTCTCGCCCAAGACCAACCTGTTCTACGTTCCCACCAACCACGTCTGCATGGACTACGAGCCGTTCCGCGTCAGCTACACGGCGGGCCAGCCCTATGTCGGTGCGACCCTGTCGATGTATCCCGCGCCGAACAGCCATGGCGGCATGGGCAACTTCATCGCTTGGGATAACACCAAGGGTAAGATCGTCTGGTCGCTGCCCGAGCCCTTCTCGGTGTGGTCGGGCGCTCTGGCCACTGCTGGCGACGTGGTCTTCTACGGCACGCTCGAAGGCTATCTGAAGGCGGTCGACGCCAAGACGGGCAAGGAACTCTACAAGTTCAAGACCCCGTCCGGCATCATCGGCAACGTCACCACCTATGAGCACAAGGGCAAGCAGTACATCGCCATCCTGTCGGGTGTCGGTGGCTGGGCGGGCATCGGCCTGGCGGCCGGCCTGACCGACCCGAACGCCGGTCTCGGTGCGGTGGGTGGTTACGCCGCCCTGTCCAACTACACCAACCTCGGCGGTCAGCTCACCGTGTTCGCTCTGCCGAACTGAGCCACGGGACGGCGGGCACTCCCCGGAGAGCCCGCCTGTCCGAGACGAAAAGGGGCCTGGCCGCCGGTTCACCCGGTGCGCCGGGCCCTCACGTCTCGCAAGCCTGGCCTTTATGAGACTCTTAGAAAAATTCAAAGCCGCGGAACGGCGTCCTTGTGGCGCCGGCCCCGACGCCAAACGGCCCCTGCGGCGCCTTGAGGAGACTGCTTCATGACGAATCCTGTTCGCGGATGGTTTGTTTCCGGCATGCTGCCGGCATCCGCCGGCGCTGCGGCGCTGGTTCTGGCGGCCGCCCTGTCCCTTCCCGCTCCGGTGCACGCCCAGGAGCAGGCTCCGGCCGCCGCGACGCCGGCGCCGGTCGAGAAGGAGAAGGACGAACTCGGCAAGTACACGCTGCCGGATGGCGACCCGACCTATAACATCCAGCCCGACGGCACGATGGATTGGTACACCTATTCCGGCTATCGCCGCTATCATGCCGAGTGCCATGTCTGCCACGGCCCGGACGGCATGGGCTCCAGCTACGCACCCGCCCTTGCCAACTCGCTCAAGACCATGAGCTATCCGCAGTTCATGGAGATCGTCGTCAACGGCAAGCAGAATGTCGGCGTCGGCACGGCCGATCAGGTGATGCCGGCCTTCGGCGAGAACAAGAACGTCATGTGCTATCTCGACGACATCTATGTCTATCTCAAGGCTCGCGCCGATGGCGCGCTCGGCCGCGAGCGTCCCAGCAAGCGCGAGGACAAGACCAAGGCCTATACCGCGAATGAAAATCAATGCTTCGGACGGCCGAGCTGACGCCATGAGCAGCATGGCGCAGCCGGGATACCAAGATCGCTCGGCGCGCCGCACGGCGACGCGCCGGACGGGGAGGAGCGTTGCGGCGCTTCTGGCGCTCGCCGGCCTCGCTGCCTTCCCCGTCGCAGCGACGGCCCAGGTGGCCGATCTGGTCGACCGCTCCACTCTGCGTGTCTGCGCCGATCCGGCGAACATGCCCTTCACCAATGAGGAAGGGCAGGGCTTCGAGAACAAGATCGCCGAGCTGATGGCCGAGAAGCTCGGCCTCGCTCTCGATTACACCTGGTTTCCGCAGGCCACCGGCTTCTACCGCATGACGCTCGGCTCCAAGCGCTGCGATGTGGTGATGGGCTACGTCGCGGCGGGCGATCCTGTCCTCAATACCAATGCCTACTATCGCTCGGCCTGGGTGCTGGTCACCAAGAAGGACAGCGAACTCGCCAGCGTCGACACGCTGGAAGACCCGCGCCTCAAGGGCAAGCGCATCGGCATCATCGCCGGCACGCCACCCGGCGACCTTCTGGTGCGGAACGGCTTGATGCCGCTGGCGCGCCCCTATGCGCTGATGGTAGATCGCCGCTTCGACAGCCCCGCCGAGGCGATGATCGCCGACCTCGAGGACGGCGAGATCGACGCCGGCATTCTCTGGGGCCCCATTGGCGGCTACTACGCCAAGGCGTCGAAGGTGCCGCTCTCGGTCGTGCCGCTTGTGAAGGAGAAAGGTGATCCCTCGCTCATCTACCGCATCACTTTCGGCATTCGGCCCGGCGAACTGAACTGGAAGCACCAGCTCAACGGCTTCATCAAGGACGAACAGGGGGCGATCAACCGCATCCTGCTCGATTATGGCGTGCCCCTGCTCGACAATCAGGATCGCCCGATCCAGGCGGCGCCGTAAAACGCGCGGGAGGGGGCGGTGAAACGCTATCGGCCAGACCCCACGCTCCGCCGACTGGCCTGGCTGGGAATGGCTGGGCTCGCCGCCGTCCTCTATGTGTTCGCGCCGATGACCGGGCGCGGTGAGGAGGCGGTTCCCGAACCTGCGGGCTACCGCATGGACGAGTACCGGGCGCCCACGCCGGCCACGCTGAAAGGCGCCGCGGTCATCGACACTGCCGAGGCCGAACGGCTGTGGCAGACCAAGGCAGCCCTCTTCATCGACGTGATGCCCCGTGACGTGAAGCCGGCTAATCTACCACCCGGCACATTGTGGCGCGACAAGAGGCGCGATCATCTGCCCGGGAGCGTCTGGCTTCCCAATGTCGGCTATGGCGCCCTTTCTGCCGCGAGCGATGCCTATTTCCGTAGCCGGCTGGAGGCAGTGACCCAGGGCAATCGCGCCGCCCCGCTGGTCTTCTATTGCCAGACCGCTTGCTGGATGAGCTGGAACGCGGCCAAGCGCGCCATTGACGAGTACGGCTATTCGAACATCGCTTGGTATCCCGCCGGCAGCGACGGCTGGGCGAAGGCGGGCCTGCCGCTCGAACAGGGCCAGCCCATGCCTTGAACGCGGCGCCGGCGCGGCGCCGCGCGGCCTGCGCGGAACGCATCCGGCCGCCGGCCGGATGCCTCGGCTCAGGGCAGCTTTTCCTGAATGGCGCGGGCGAGGGCGAAGATGCGCTGTTCCAGCAGTACCGGGCTCTCGCACACCGCCGTCATGGATTGCTGGCGCGCATCATAGACGCGGGTGTCCCACAGAAGCTGCTTCTCCAGTTCCTGCGCCTTGCGCTTGTCCTCGTCCGTGGTGGCCGCCTTCTTGGCGCTGGCGAGGGCGAGGCTTTCATCCTTGATGCGCTTCGACAGCTCGATCTGGTGCTCGGCATAACGCTCGATGCCGCTCATGATCCGGCTGCGGCGGGCGTTGATCTGCTCGAACACGCCGGCGAATAGCAGGGTGAGTCGCTGCTTGTCGTCCGGACCTAGCGTGGCGGCGAAGCTGTCGATCTGCTTCGTCGCCTCGTCAATGGGTGTGCGCTGGGCGGCCAGCACCGGCACGAGATCAGCGACCTGACGATCATCCTGCCATTGCAGATTGTCGATGGGGGGGCCTGACCACATCTGCCCCACCGCCAGTTCGGGCACTTTGCGCTGGATACAGGGCCAGAGCCCTCCCGTAGGCGCGGCAGCAAGGGCGGGGGCAGCACCTGCAAGCAGGAGAGGCAGGGCGAGGCGCAGGCGGCGCAAGGCGGGTCGGAATGTGGGCATGGGCTTTTCCTCGAGATATTGTCCGGAAGCTCTCCGGCTTCCGTTTGGACAGTGCCGCGCATCTGGCCGGCTCATTTGGCCGTCTCCGGCCCGCCGCGGCGAGCCATGATGCCGGCGGAAGGATCATACGCCAGGATCGACGCGGCGAGGAACACCGCCGCGCATGCCGCGACCACCAGCGCCGCCAGCGGCGCGAACTGGCCGTAAAGCGCGAAGCGGATCAACTCCACGGCATAGGTGAACGGGTTGAGCGTGCAGATCCACCATAGCGGCAGGCTGCTCTCCTGCACCCGCCAGAGCGGGTACAGCGCCGAGGAGGCGAAGAACATGGGGAAGATGACGAAGTTCATCACGCTGGCGAAGTTCTCCATCTGCCGGAACAGCGAGGACATGAGCAGTCCCATGGCGCCGAGCATCAGGCCGGAGAGGAGGAGCGCGGGAATAACGGTGACATAGCCGGTGGGCGGCAGTTCCACTTCCCAGAACCAGGCGACGGCGAGGAAGGCATAGACCTGCAGCAGCGACACGCCGATGCCGGCGACGAGCTTGCACACCAGCAGGTACCAGCGCGGATAGGGGCTCACCAGCAGGATACGCATCGCCCCGACCTCGCGGTCATGGACCATGGAAAGCGAGGATTGCAGGCCGTTGAAAAGCTGGATCATCGCCACCAGCCCGGGAGTCACATAAACCTCGTAGAGCACATAGGTCTCATAAGGCGGTATGATCGAGACGCCGAGCACCGAACGAAAGCCGGCAGCGAAGATGAACAGCCACACCAGCGGTCGCACCAGAGCGGACAGGAAACGCCCGCGCTGATTGAGGAAGCGCAGCGCCTCGCGCCAGCAAATGCCGCTGAGGACGATGAAATAGCCGGTCAGCGGCAGGCGGAATGGGTCGTGCTTCATGGCGCCGTCTCTCCCGCATCGCCGACGAGTGCGAGGAAGGCGGCGGAAAGGTCTTCGCCGCCAGCATGCGCCAGCATCTCCTCATAGCAGCCGCTGGCGCGGACACGGCCGCGATGGAGCACCACCACGCGGTCGCCGGGGACGATTTCCTCGATGATATGCGTCGCCCACAGGACGCCTATGCCCTCATTTGCTACCAGCGCGCGGACCAGCGCGACCACGGCGGCGCGCGAGGCGATGTCGAGGCCGACGGTCGGCTCGTCGAGCAGCAGCAGGCGCGGGCGGTGCATGAGGGCGCGCACGATCTCCACCCGGCGCATCTGGCCGCCCGAGAGGTTGCGCACCTTGTCGCGGGCCCGCTCGGCGAGGCCGTCCTGGGCCAGAAGTTCCAGCGCCCGGCGGCGCCCGGCGCCGAAGCTGATTCCGTGGAGGGTGGCGTGGTAGAGCAGATTGTCGAGGACGGAGAGTTCAAGGTCGAGCGTGCGCGCCTGGAACACCACGCCGAGCCGGCTGAGCGCTTCGGCGGGCCGGCGCCGCACATCGGCCCCGAGCACATGGATCGCGCCACTGCGATTGTCGTATAGTCGGGTGACCAGTGAGAACAGAGTGGTTTTTCCCGCGCCGTTCGGACCGAGCAGGGCGGTGAAGCTTCCCGCGGGAACCGTCAGCGTGACATCGTCCAGCGCCTTGCGCGCGCCAAAAGCATGGCTGACCGCGCGCACCTCGAGCGCCGGTACCTCGGCTGCCGGGCGGGCTGGGGACAGGGGAGCGGTCTGTTCCGTCATGGCATCTCCCGCATCGCGCGAACAAAAGTCCCCGGCGGGGCCGGGGACAGTGTTCACGAGGACGAAATAAGGCCGATCAGCGCGTCACTTGACGATGAACTCGCCCTTCATGCCGCGCTCTTCCATGCCCTTGCAGTACCAGGAATAGGTGCCCGGCTTGATCGGCACGAAGAACAGTTCGGCCTCGCCATCCTTCTCGAATTCGATCTCCGTCAGACCGATGGCCTTTATCTCCACCTCTTCGACCTCGACCTTACGCAGAAAGATGCTCTTGAAGAAGTCGGGAGCCTGCCAGGCGCATTCCTTCTTGCCGGTGGAGCTCAGCTCAAGGCTGTAGGCCTTGCCGGTCTCCAGATTGTATTTCGTTTCCGAGACGCCATAGCCGGCATTGCCGAGGCCAAGCTCAAGCGGTTTCAGTTCGGTCGGCTTCAGCGTGAGGTCGCCGGCAGCGAAGGCGGCGCCGGAGGTGACGAGCAGGGCGGCAAGGGTGCCGGCGAGGGCTGTGTTCAAACGAAGGGTCATAAGGCTTTCCTCCCGAAATTGATTGGTTTCTGGTTGAACGGCGTCGGTCACGGCACCACGACCACGCCCCAGGGAAGGCGTCCGACGGTGATGGACTTGGTGACCTTCTCATCGGCGACGTCGATCACCGAGATGTCGTTGGAATTGCCATTGGTCGACAGCAGGAACTTCTCGTCCGGCGTGAAGCCGAGCTGCCACACGCGCTGACCGACCAGCAGGTACTTCTCGACCTCCAGCGTCTTCGCATTCACCACCGCGACCCGATTGGCCGGTCCGAGCGCGATGAACGCCTTGGACCCATCCTTGGTGATGCGCACGCCGACCGGCTGGATGGCATCGTCCGCCACGCCCGGGATCTTGAAGGAAATCTTCTTGATGATCTTCCAGGTCGCGGGGTCGATCACCGCCACCGTGCCGCCGACTTCCGCCGACACCCAGAGCTGCTTGCCGTCCTTGCTGAACTCGGCGATGCGCGGGCGGGAATCGACCAGAATGTTCTCGATGATCTCATTGTTCGAGGTATCGACCACATGCGCCATGTTGGTCGTCTCGGAGGTGTTGACCATATATTTGCCGTCGGGGCTGATGCCCATGCCTTCCGGCTCGACGCCGACCGGGATTTCGGCGATCAGGTCATTGTTCTCGACATTCACCACCGTGACCATGTTGTCGTCTTCATTGGCGATGTAGAGCGGGTTGCCCGAGGGATGGAGCACAAAAAGCTCGGGGTCCGGGCCGGAGCGCAGCGTCTTCACCAGCTTCAGCGTCGCCGCGTCATAGACCTCGACGCGGTTGTCGTCAGAGGCGCAGACATAGATCAGCTTGCCGTCCGGACTGGCGATGATGCCGCGCGGGCGGCGGCCAGTCTTGATGGTGTCGGTGACCTTGAGCGTCGCCATGTCGACAACGCTCATCGTGTGGTCGCGCTCATTGGTGACGAAAGCGCGCGGGCTTGCCTCGGCCGGGATGGCATCGACCAGCATCAGCCCGGCGAGCGCGGCGAGGCTGGTGGACAGCAGACTCTGTCGGTTCATCGTTTCCTCCAGGCAATGGTTTGATTTTATTGGAATTTGCAGAGCGTTTCGGGTCGGTCGAAGCCCAGCGTGTCGAGCGGTGTGATCTGGTGCAGGAAGCCAGCCTGCGGGGAGAGCGTCACCGTATTGGTCGCATGGGTGAGCAGGATGGGCTGGCGCAACTGGTGATCCCAGGGGCGGAAGCTCGCGGCAACGCCCTTGAACACCGGCAGGTCGTAATCCGGCGACAGCATCTGCGCTTCGACCTTGGCCGGGTCGCTGTTGCGGGTCTTGAGGCTTGCCGAGCCGACGGCGAAGACACCCTGCCACATCTGGAAGTCCAGTGGCTGCATCATCCGCTTGGACTGCTTGAAGAAGCGGCTCTGCAACTGCGAGGCGCCCCAGTTTTCCATCGTCGGGTGCCAGGACAGCGCCATCAGCCCCTGCGTGCCGGCGATCGGGCGAGGAAGCCAGGTGTTGTAGGGCAGGATATCGCCGAACTCGCCGAGTTCATCGGCGACGATCAGCAGGTCGTAATCGCCGACCTGCGTGCCGCGCGGCACTTCCGACTGGGCGGTGGCGCGCGCATCCGGCCCGTAGTCCCAGGTCTTTTCGGCGACGATCTTGCCACCGAATTTCTTCGCCGAACGCTTCACCGCCTCAGCATAGAGCTTGTCATTGTCGGTACGCCCGACCATGAGGAACCAGTTCTGCCAGCGCTTGGTGACGAGGAACTGCGCCAGCGCGTCGGTCAGCATGGAGCGGCTGGGGGCGATGTGGAACACATTGGCCCGGCAGTCCTTCTGCCGCAGCCGGTCGTCGGTGGCGCCGACATTGATGAAGATGATGTCGCGATCCTTGTAGGTGTCGGCGATCTTCAGCAGCGCATCCGGCGGCACGTCCAGCAGGATGAAACGGTTGCCGGCCTCGACCAGCTTCGCCACGGCCGGCAGCGGGTCGCCATCGGTCGGGACGATTTCACTCGACAGCTTGTAGTCGAGCTTGAGGAAGCGGCCGCTGGTCATGTTGTCGCGAATGCCAAGCTCAGCGCCGGCAATGCCGAGATCGTCCGGCGGCATTTGCAGCGGGGCGATCCAGGGCGGCGGCTCGGGGAGCTGGCGCACCACGCCTATAAGGAAGGTCTGCTCCGGCCCGATGGTCGCGGCGGGCTTGGCCGCCAGCGGCGCGGGCGAGACGGGTGGCGTGGGGGAGAGCGGCGGCGTGCCCTCCTGCGCCGCGGCGGGCGTCAGGCACCACATCGCCATAAGCGTCGCGCCGACGGCGCTTGCCATCCTGATCATCGGCTTTCCATCCCGCGGCTTGGGTTCTCAAGGACCATGTCCTCGGAACTTTTCTCGTGTGCCTTGGGAAAACTCTACGCAATCAAAATCAGGCATTCAATAGAATTGCGTACATAAGAAACTAATAAGAAAATGTAGCAATGCCAATGCATCAAGAATAGCACAAATATTTCAACCGGGAACTTTTTCCCGGTGGTTTGCAGGAGGACTTCTTGTCGATATGATTGCACTGCCCGGGAAGAAAGCGCAGTGGGAGAGGGTGCCGCATGAGAATTCCTGTTCCCGCCTTTCGCCTGCCGGTGTCCGGCTTCTTCCTCGCGGCGCTCCTGGTCGCGCTCGGTCCCGGTGCCGCCGCCCACGCCGCGACGCGGGTCGCGGTGTTCGACTTCGAGCTTCTCGATACCAGCGGCGAGTTCGACCTGCGCGGCCCCAAACCGGAGGAAGTGCACCGGCTCGACCTCATCACCGACGAGGTGCGGCACCGGCTGACGCAGGCGGGCTACGACGTGCTGGACCTCACGCCGCAACAGGCGCAGATCGCGGAAGCGGCGCCGTTCCGCAACTGCAACAATTGCGAATTGCCGATCGCCCGCGCGCTGGGCGCCGAGATCGAGGTGATCGGGCTGGTGCAGAAGGTCTCGAACCTCATTCTCAACATCAACTTTCAGCTTCGTGATGTAGCGACCGGGCAGGTGCTGCGGGCCGGCAGCGCCGATATCCGCAACAACACCGATGAATCCTGGCTGCGCGGTATCTCCTATCTGGTCCGCAACCGTCTGCTCGATCCGCCGCTCACCGGGAAGGCCGCGCCATGATGTCCGTCGTATCCTCCGCGCCGCCATCGCGCCGGGCGGTGCTCGCCGCGCTGGCCGGTCTGCTCGCCGCAGCGGGGCGGCTGCGCGCGCAGGAGGCGCAGGCTCTGACTCTGCGCGTCGGGACGCTGAAATTCGGCACGCTCAACTGGCTGGTGGAGACGATCCGCACCGAGGGCTTCGACCGGCGGGAGGGGCTGGCGCTGGACAGCGTCGACTTCGCCAGCGGGCAGGCCACCACGGTGGCGCTGCAGGCCGGCGATGTCGACCTGATCGTCACCGACTGGCTGTGGGCGATGCGGCGCACCACGGATGGCGAGCCCATGCGCTTCGCGCCATTCTCCAACGCGCTGGGCGCGGTGATGGTGGCGGCGAACGGTCCGGTGAAGGCGCTGGCGGATCTGCGCGGCCGCCGCATCGGCGTCGCCGGCGGCGCGCTCGACAAGAGCTGGCTGCTGCTGCGGGCCTATGGCAAGGCAAAGCTCGGCGTCGATCTCGCCAGCGACGCCGAGCCTGTCTATGGCGCCCCGCCACTGGTGAGCGAGCAATTGCCGCTCGGCCGCGTCGATGCGGTGCTCACCTTCTGGCCCTACGCCGCCCGGCTCGATGCGCGCGGCTTCGCCCGGCTGCTGGATGTGAGCGAGATGGTGCGCGGGCTCGGCATCGACCCGGTGCCTCCGCTGGTCGGCTTTGTCTGGCGCAATGCGGTGATGGCGGAGCGTGGCGCGGCGATCGCCGCCTTTCTGCGCGCGGCGGCGGCGGCGAACCGTTTGCTGGCGACGAGTGATTCGGCATGGGAGCGGCTTCGCCCCTTGATGCAGGCGGCGGATGAGGCGGAGTTCGCCCGGCTGCGGGACTACTACCGGGCCGGCATTCCTGGTGCCTTCGGCGAGCCGGAGCGGGCCTCCTGCGCCCGGCTGTTCGACGTGCTGGCGGAGATTGGCGGCGCCGAACTGGTCGGCCCCGAGGCGCGCTTCGACCGCACGCTGTTCGGCCCCGTCGGCGAGTGAGACCGTGTCGACGCCCAAGCGCCTGCTGCTGACCGCCGCTTCGCTGCTGGCGTTGCTGCTGTTCTGGCAGCTCGCCGCGCTGTGGGCGCAGTCGCGGCTGCTGCCCGGCCCCCCGGAGGTGCTCTCGGCGATGATGCGCGCCACCCATACCGGCGTGCTGCCCGAGGCCATCGCCATCACCCTCGCGCGGGTGGCGGCGAGTTTCCTCATCGCCATGACGCTCGGTTCGGCCATCGGCATTCTGCTGGGGCGCTCGGTGGCGCTGAACGAGCTGTTCGGGCCCTGGGTCGTGGTGCTGCTGAACCTGCCGGCGCTGGTGGTCATCATCCTGTGCTATGTCTGGTTCGGCCTGACCGAGGCGGCGGCGATCACCGCAGTGGCGATCAACAAGATTCCCAATGTCGCGGTGACCATGCGCGAGGGGGCGGCGGCGCTGTCGCGCGATCTCGACGAGATGGTCGAGGTCTACCGGGTGCCGCGCCTGCGCGCCCTGCGTGAGGTGACCTTGCCGCAGCTCGTGCCGTTCTTCGCCGCGAGCGCACGCTCCGGCCTGGCGCTCACCTGGAAGATCGTGCTGGTGGTGGAACTGCTCGGCCGCTCCAATGGTGTCGGATTCGAGCTGCAGACCGCCTTCCAGCTCTTCGATGTCGCCGGCATCCTCGCCTATGCGCTGGCCTTCACCGCCGTGGTGCAACTGATCGAACTCGGCCTGCTCCAGCCCTGGGAGCGCCGTGCCAACAGGTGGCGGCGATGAGCGCGATCCGCATCGCCATTACCGAGAAACGCTATCGCGCCGCCGGCACCGGTCCGGGGCGGGAGATTTTCCGCGACTTCCGCCTCGATGTCGACGCCGGCGCCTTCGTCGCGCTGCTGGGCGAATCCGGCATCGGCAAGACTACCTTGCTCAACATCGTCGCCGGGCTCGACCGCGACTTTCGCGGCGATATCCGGTTCGGCGCAGATTCGCCGCGGCTGGCTTATGCCTTCCAGAACCCGCGGCTTCTGCCCTGGCGCACCGTGCTGCAAAATGTGGCGCTGCCGCTACCCTCGGGCGAGGAAGGGCGCGACCAGGCGCGGGCCATGCTGGACGAGGTCGGGCTGGCCGAACTGGCGGATGCCTATCCCGAGCGGCTTTCGCTCGGCCAGCAGCGTCGGGTGGCGCTGGCGCGCGCCTTCGTCATCGGTCCCGACGTGTTGCTGATGGACGAACCGTTCGTCTCGCTTGACGAGGCAGGCGCGGCGCGGCTGCGCAACCTTTTGCGCCGGCTGCTCGTCCGCCGTCCCGCCACCGTGCTGTTCGTCACTCATGACCGGCGCGAGGCGGTGGAACTGGCGAGCCGTATCGTGGTGCTGGAAGGCGCGCCGGTGCGCATCCTTCGCGACATGGCGCTGGAGCTGACCGCCCAGGAGCGGGCGACGCCTTCCCGCATCGACGAGGTGCGCCAAGCGCTGGAAAACCCGACGGTGGGCTGAGACCACGGCCAGGGGTGGGCCGGTTTGCGACGTTCTTACGCAAGCAAGCCCGCCCCCTGCTTGCCCGCGCGATCGCCCATGAACTCGCCCGTGGAGTCGCCCATGAAAAAGGCCCGGAGCGGTGACGCCCCGGGCCAAAAGCATCTGCGTCGGCGTGAGAGGGCGGAAACCGCCGCCTCCGTGGCGCAAGCGAGGGCGTTTTCCGCCCTCACTTGTTCAGGAAGATCGCCGCCAACCGCTGGAGCAGGCCCTTCGGATAGTGGGCCGCGGGCGGAGCTGTTGTCTGCCCAGGGTTGCTTCCGATCTAAGCGGCGAAGGGGTGCTTGGCCGAAGCGGCCTGCGCCAGAACGTCCTTCACCTTCGGCTCGCCTTCCACGGCGCGCTTCAGCGCTTCCTTGGTCGCCTCATAGTTGAACTGCTGGATCTTGGCGTCGTCCGCCGCTTCCCAGTGGATGAACACGCCGACCGAGATGAACAGGTCGTCGGCTTCATCTTCCGGGATCACGCCTTCGGCGACGCTGTCGACGACGGCCTTGGCGACCGCATACTGGGCCGGGCCGAACATCTGGACCGCCTGGCGGGCGTCCTTGATCGTCACCTTGTTGAACAGGATGGTGTTCGGCTTGGCGAGCAGGTTCGGGGTCACGACCGCGAGCAGCGAGGTGAAGCCGTCCTTGTTGTTGGTCAGCGCATTCAGGAAGGCGCTTTCGGCCGCGGAGCCGCGCGGTCCGATGATGAGGTCGATGTGAGCGACCTCGTTGCCGTCGCCCACCAGCGACTCGCCGATGAGTACCTTGTTGATCTTGGCCATCTATTCCTCCCAGAACGGGGTTGCATGACAAGGGACGGGAATTGTCCCCCGATGTCCCGGCTATCTTTGTTGCAGCGTTTGGAACACCAAACCGGTTGGCCCGATAGCGCGACCAGACACGTTACGGCGAGAGACTAGGCCCGCTTCGCCTTTATCTGCAAGGGATTCTTCATCCGTGTGACGCCGTTGCGCGCCCTTGCCCCATGGTTTGTTGTGGGGCATGGATAATGGGCGGCCAGTGAGGAAGCTGGCGGCACGATCAAAAATGCAGCATAATTCGCCGGCTGTGGATCGGCGATGTGCAGCGGCGACGCTGTGGTCGCTGCCCTCGGCGGCCGCGGCGTAACTGGCAAGCTTTTTGCTGCGTAGCAGCATCATCAAGTGATCCATCTGCCGCGTGCGGCGTAGAGATCAGGTCCGGCCCTTGGGGAAACGTTCGGACGGCGTTGCACTCACGCCACGAGGAACAATTATGGAGCTGATTCTTTCGATCTGTCTCGTTGCCAGCCCCGGCACCTGCCGCGAGGAGGCCGTTTCTGTCGGCCTCGAAGCGCCGCCCGCCCCGATGCAGTGCATGATCGGCGCGATGCCGGTCATCGCCGAATGGACGGAAACGCACCCGAAGTGGAAAGTGCTCAAATGGCGCTGCACCGCTCCCGGCGCCGGCGGGCGCGACATCTGAGCTTTCAAGGCTGTTGGAAGATCTGCTGCAGCGCAGCGTGCGCTGGTGCCGCGTCCATGAAATCATCGGAACGCCATCGCTGTAGAGTGGCACGATCCGGTGAGGCTGCATGGGGCGCGGCTTGTTCTCGTCTTTAAGGGCGCGCATGGCGCTTCTGTTGTCGGTCGCCGTCTTCGTGACGGCGGCGTCGACCGTGGCGCTCGTGCTCGCGCTCGGGGCGGTCAGCAACCAGCTCGACCGTCTCGTATCGGCGCAGACACGGCTGGAACTGCTCTCCACCATTTCCGGGCGGATCGGCGACTATGCGCTGCTGGCGCTGCAGGCGGGCCACGAGGCGCCGGATGCCGAGCGCACGCCTGCCCGCACCGGTCGGGTGCTTGCCGCCGGACGGACACGCGAGGCCTTCGCGCGTCTGGAGGAGGCCCTTTCGGCCTATGTCGGCCGGCTGGTCGGCGAGGAGCAACGGACGCTGATGGCGGCGCGCAGCCGCACCATTGCCCGGCTACGGGCGCAGTTCGACGTTCTGGACCGGCAGGTCGACCTTGCGCTGAGGGCGGAAGAGCCGGCGACGGCCGCGCGGGTGGCGCTGGATGTGTTCGCCGCCGGCTTCGGCGCGCCGCTCAGCCAGGCGATGGAAGAGGAGCGCACCACCGCGCTTGACGCCTATAATCAGGTGAGAGAGCTTCGCGAGCGGACGATACGCTGGGGGCTGGCCGGCGTCGCGCTCGCCTTCCTGCTGGCGGTCGCGCTCTACCATCTTCTCGGACGCACGCTGGTGAACCGCGTGGCGGATGTCGCGGCGGCGGCGGCGGCCATCGCACGCGGGCGCTCCGATACCCGCATCACCGTCACCGGCCATGACGAACTGAGCCTCGCCATGGCGCGGTTCAACCGCATGGCGGCGCATCTCGCCCGCCGCGAGGCGCGGCTGGTGGCGGATCAGAAGCAATTGCAGCAGATCGTCGAGGCGCGGACGGCGGAACTGCGCGCCGCCAACACGCGGCTTGAGAATGTCGACATGGCGCGGCGGCGCTTCTTCACCGATGTCAGCCACGAATTGCGCACGCCGCTGACGGTGATTCTCGGCGAAGTGGAGATCACGCTGCGTCCGCAAAAGCCGCGCGAGGAGGATCTGCGCGCGGCCCTGCTGGTCATCCAGTCGCGTGCCCGGCGCCTGCACCGCCGGGTGGAAGACCTGCTGCGCATCGCGCGCTCCGAGAGCGGGCAGATCGAGCTCGACCGGTCGCTGTTCCTGGTGTCGGACCTTTTCGCCGAAGTGTGCGAGGGCATGGGCCCGCTGGCGCGGGCGGGCGGGCTTACCCTGGAGGCGGCCGAGGGCGCCGAGGGTCTTGCCATCGACGCCGACCGCGAATGGCTGCGCCAGACCCTGGACGGGCTGGTGGCCAATGCGGTGCGCCATTCCCCGCCGGGCGAGGCCGTGCGGCTTGCCGCCCGCAGCGACGGCGACGAGGTGGTGATCGAGGTGCGCGACCACGGCACCGGCATCCCCGCCGAGGAGCTTCCCCATGTGTTCGAGCGGTTCTGGCGTGGTTCGGCCGGCACGCGGGAAGGGACGGGTTTCGGAATCGGCCTCGCCCTCGCCAAATGGATCGTCGACCGCCATGGCGGTCGAATCGCTGTTGAAAGCAGCACGGGAGAGGATGGGCGGCAGCGCGGCACCTGCGTCACTGTTCGCCTGCCGCTGCCCGTGCCCGACATCACACTGGAGGCCGCCCAATGAACATTCTGGTCGTGGAGGACGATCCCGATATCGGCTCGCTGCTGCGGCGTGGCTTTTCCTCCGAGAGCTATGATGTCGAACTGGTCGGGGATGGCGAGGCGGCGCTGCGGGTGGCCAATGGCAAGCCCTGGGGGGCCATCATTCTCGATGTGATGCTGCCCGGCCGCTCCGGCATCGAGGTGTGCAAGGCGCTGCGTGCCGGGGGGCAGACGGCGCCGATCCTCATGCTCTCGGCGCGCTCCAGCGTGAATGAGCGCACCGAGGGGCTGATGGCGGGGGCGGATGACTATATCGTCAAGCCCTTCGCCTTCGAGGAATTGCTGGCGCGGGTGAAGGTGCAGGCACTGCGCCGCAGCAATGCGGGCAGCGAACCGCGCACGCTGGAAGTCGGCGCGCTGTCGCTCGATCTCGATACGCGGCAGGCGCTGCTGGGCGGCGTACGGGTGCGGCTGACCGAGCGCGAGGTGGAACTCCTGGCGCTGCTCATGCGTCATCCCGGCGAGCCCCTGTCGCGCGCGGATATTTTCGCGGCGCTGTGGGCCGGGCATGGCGGCGCCTCGCTCAATGTGGTGGATGTCTATGTCGGCTATCTCCGCCACAAGCTGGCGGAGGCGCTGCCCGAGGGGGCGCACCTGATCGTGACCGTGCGCGGCCGCGGCTTCATGCTGGAAGCGGAAGGCGGTTGACGCAGCGGGTGATGAGCAGCGTGGTATAATGTGCGCCTGACGGAAAGATGGCCAGGTCTTCTTGACGAATGGCCAAAGGATCATCACATTATTGACGCGGTGTAATATCCGCAAAGCAACTCAATCTCTTATAATCTTCTTATGAAGTAAAGAGGGATTGGAAAACATCAGGAGGACGATATGGCCTGGACTGCTCCTCGCATTGTTGAAGTCTGCGTCGGCATGGAAGTCAACGCCTACTATCCGGCTGACTTCTGAGCCTTCTGGGGACGGGATGGCAGGAAATCGCTTCGCCGATGACAACGCCCCCGTCCCACTTCAAGCTCGTGATCCTCGGATCAGCCGCGGGCGGTGGTTTCCCTCAGTGGAACTGCCGCTGCGCGGTCTGTTCGCTTGCGTGGGCCAATGACCCGCGCGTACGGCGCCGCACCCAAGCCTCGATCGCGGTGACCGCGAATGGGTCCGACTGGGCGCTGGTCAATTGCGCCCCGGAGATTCTGGCGCAGCTTCAGGCGACGCCGGCGCTGCATCCCCGGGAGGGGTTGCGCCATTCGCCGCTCAAGTCCGTGCTGCTGACCAATGCCGATATCGACCATGTCGCGGGGCTGTTGAGCCTGCGCGAAGGCCAGCCCTTCACCTTGCTGGCGACGCCCGGCGTGCATGGCGTGCTTGCCGGCAGCAGTGCCTTCGACGTGCTGGCGCCCGAGGTGGTCGAGCGCCGCGCGGTGGGGCTGGGCGCCTCTTTCGAACTGGTGGACGGGGTGACGGCGACGATTTTTCCCGTTCCCGGCAAGATCGCCCTCTATCTCGAAGCGCGCGAGCAGGCGGAAAAGGGCTCGCTCACCACCGACCTGGAAGGCGAGCAGACCATCGGCGTCGAGCTCGCGGCCGGGGGGCGGCGCGTGCTCTACATTCCCGGCTGCGCGGCGATGACCGAGACCCTGCGCGAGCGGCTGGATGGCGCCGATGCGGTGCTGTTCGACGGCACGCTGTGGCGGGACGACGAGATGGTCCGCGCGGGTGTCGGCAGCAAGACCGGGGCGCGGATGGGCCACATGTCCATGTCCGGCCCGCTCGGTTCGATCGAGGCTTTGCGCGAGGTCAAGGTCGGTCGGAAAATCTATGTTCACATCAATAACACCAATCCGGTGCTGGTTGATGGCTCAGAAGAGCGTGTAACGGCGAATAAAGCCGGATGGGAAATCGCTCACGACGGGATGGAGATTGCCCTATGACCACGCTTCTTTCACCGGAAGAACTGGAAGCGCGCCTGCGCGATGTCGGCACGCGCCGCTATCACAGCCTGCATCCGTTTCACAAACTGCTGCATAATGGCCAGCTAACCTTTGGCCAGGTGCAGGCTTGGGCGCTGAACCGCTATTACTATCAGGCGATGATCCCGGTGAAGGATTCCGCCATCCTCGCCCGCATGGAGGAGCCGGAACTGCGCCGCGTCTGGCGCCAGCGCATCGTCGACCATGACGGCGATCATGAGGGGGAAGGCGGCATCGCCCGCTGGCTGGTGCTGACCGACAGCCTGGGCCTCGACCGCTCGATGGTCACCTCGCTGCGCGGCCTGCTGCCGGCGACGAAGTTCGCGGTCGACGCCTATGTGCATTTCGTGCGCGAGAAGACGCTGCTGGAAGCGATCGCCTCCTCGCTCACGGAGATGTTCTCGCCCGGCATCATCGGCGAGCGTGTCGCCGGCATGCTGAAGAACTATGATTTCGTCTCCAAGGAGACGCTGGCCTATTTCGACAAGCGGCTGACGCAGGCCCCGCGCGACGCCGATTTCGCGCTCGACTATGTCAAGCAGCATGCCCGTACGCCGGAGCAGCAGGAGCAGGCGATCCGGGCGCTGGAATTCAAATGCGACGTGCTGTGGGTGCAGCTCGACGCGCTCTACTTCGCCTATATCGACCCGAAAATGGCCTATCCGGGGGCCTTCGTCCCGAAGGAGGGGTGATGACAGCGACTCTCGCGGCGAACAGCGTACCCAGGCTCGCGCGCGGCGTGCGCCTGAGGCACGACGAGGCGCGCGGCCAGTGGGTGCTGCTGGCGCCCGAGCGGGTGCTCAATCCCGATCCCGTCGCCGTCGAGATCCTGAAGAAGGTGGATGGGGCGCGTTCCCTCGAACTCATCGTCGATGAACTCGCCTCCGCCTTCACCGTGGAACGTCAGACCGTGGCCAGGGATGTCGATGCGTTCATCGCCGGCCTCGCGGAGAAGGGGCTGATCGAGATCGCCTCGCCGCTGATCGGGGATGCCGCGTCATGAGCCTCATCGAAGAACCCCGCAGCCGTGTGGAGGCGCCGGTCCGTCCGGCGCCTCCCATTCCCTATGGCATGCTGGCGGAACTCACCCATCGTTGTCCGCTGCAGTGCCCTTATTGCTCTAATCCCGTCGAACTCGACCGGCGCAATGTCGAGCTCGACACCGAGACCTGGCTGCGGGTGTTCTCCGAGGCGGCGAAGCTCGGTGTTCTGCAGGTTCATCTTTCCGGCGGCGAACCGACGGCGCGGCGCGATCTCGAACAGATGATCCGCCATTGCGTCGAGGTCGGGCTTTACACCAACCTCATCACCGCCGGGGTTGGCGTGACGGCGGAGCGTCTGCAGTCCATTTCCGATGCCGGCATCGACCATGTGCAGCTCTCCTTCCAGGGCGCCACGGCGGACATGACCGACAAGGTCTCCAATTTCCGTGGTGCACATGAGAGGAAGCTCGCGGTCGCCCATGAGGTGCGGCGGCTGGGCCTGCCGCTCACCATCAATTCGGTCGTTCACCGCGCCAATATTCACCAGATCCCGGACTTCATCGACCTCGCGGTTTCGCTGGGCGCCAAGCGCATCGAGATCGCCCATTCGCAGTATTATGGCTGGGCGCTGCGCAATCGCGGGGCGCTGATGCCGACCCGCGACCAGGTGTTCTGGGCGCTCGATGTGGTCGAAGAGGCACGCGCCCGGCTGAAAGGCACGCTGACCATCGACGCGGTGGTGCCGGACTACTACGCCAAATACCCCAAGCCGTGCATGAATGGCTGGGGCCGGCAGTCGCTGAACGTCACTCCGTCCGGCAAGGTGCTGCCGTGCCATGCGGCGGAGACCATTCCGAATCTCGATTTCTGGAATGTGCGCGAGCATGGGCTCAGCGATGTCTGGGTGAATTCGCCGGCCTTCAATGCGTTCCGTGGCACCGACTGGATGCCGGAGCCTTGCCAGAGCTGCGCGCGCAAGGAAATCGACTGGGGTGGGTGCCGCTGCCAGGCGATGGCGATTGCCGGCGACGCCGCCGCCACCGATCCGGCCTGCCATTTGTCGCCGCTGCATGGCGACCTGCTGGCGCTGGCCGAGGCCGATGCTGAAGGCGCCGACATCTATGATTACCGGCGCTATTTCCAGCCCGACCGCGCCGGCTGACGGAGTGCCCTTCATGTTGCGTTTCGCGCGTATTCTTGCTGCCGGCTCGATGGCGACCCTCTTCGCAACGGTCGCGCTCGCCGCGCCGACGGCGACCGAGCTGTTTTTCGAACGCCCCTATCTCACCCAGCTTCAGCCAGGCACGACGCTGACCTATGCCTATAAGCATGTGACCTCGGAGGCCAAGCTCGGCGACGGTTTCGAGGAAACGCTGGATATGAAGGTGGAAGCGCCCGCCGACGATCCGGCCAAGCGGGTGGCGGATGTCATCATCCATCGCGGCAGCCAGGAAGGCGAGGCCGGGCCATTTCCGACCATGAACGGCAATCCGATCGCGCTGATCCTGCTGGAGCGCGACGTAAAGGAGATCGCGCAGCTTTCCAAGGGCAGCCCGTTCTATCTGCGCAACCGGGTGCGCGAGCATCTTGCCACCGGCACGGTGAGCCCGGCGCGCTTTGCTTATGACGGGCGGGAGATCGACGGCTGGAAGCTGACCATGCGCCCCTTCGCCGAGGACCCGAACAAGGACAAGCTGCTGGAACTGGTCGGGCGGCGCTATGAATTCCTGTTCGCCGATGCCGTGCCCGGCGGGCTCTATTCCATTGATGTCGTTACGCCCACGGCGGATGGCAGCGCAAACATGATCGAGACCAGCCTGACACTGACCGGCGTGACCCATGCGCCGGCGGTGAAATAGGCGGCCGCCCGAGGGAGAGGAATGACCATGGTGAACTCACGGCCCGCCCGGAGAATGGCGGCGCGCCTGACCGCCGCAGCCCTGGTGCTGACGGTGCTTGGCACCGGAGGCGTTGTGGCGCAGGAGATGCTCTCGCCCGGCCTCACCGCCGGCGCGCGCAAGCCTGTGCCGCAGGCCCCGACTTCCGGCCTGATCAACGACTACCCCACCGCGGCGCGCGCGGACTATGTGTTCGCCTGCATGATCGTCAATGGCCAGACCCGGCAGGCGCTCGAGAAGTGCTCCTGCTCGATCGACACCATCGCGACCATCCTGCCCTATGAGCGCTATGAGGAGGCCGAGACCATCATGAGCGTCGGCCAGGTGGCGGGTCAGCAGGCGGAACTGTTCCGCAATACCGGCCTCTTCCGCGACATCGTGGCCGACCTGCACCGCGCGCAGGCGGAAGCCGAAGTCACCTGCTTCTATTGAAACGTGCCGGGAGGCGGTACCCGGCACGCCTCCCGCCCCTGAGATGCGTCTTTCGCGGCTTGCCTTTCGCGATTCGCGCCTCAGCTCGCCGGCTTCAGCGCGCCCTCGAATTTGCGCCCGTCCGTGTCGCCGGCATCGACATGGATCTCCTTGCCTTCGGGATCGTAGGAAACGCGGATCGCCGGGTCCTCGCTGAGCGAGATGCCGCCCACCATGGAGAAGATCAGCTCGTCGCCCTGGGTCACGCGGATATTGTCGACGAACTTGGCGGGGATATAGGCCCGCGTCAGCGGGTCCATCTGCAGGCCGGAATAATTGGGGTGGCGGATCATCAGTTGGAGCTGCGACACGCGGCTCGCCTGACTTGAATCGCCGAGGCCGTCCGCCTTCACCGATTTGAGCTTGAGCTGGCCGAGATTTTTGAGCTGGGCTTCCTCATCCTTCATCGCCGGGGCCGAGCAGCCGCCCGAGGCTTTCACATAGCGCTCGGCCATGTGCAGCCCGCCATCGCTGGTCTCTGCGATGGCGCGGACATAAGAATAGGAATTGACCCGCAGCCTTGTGCCGAGTGCCACGTCGCGCCGCTCGCCGCCAAAGGTGAACGTCGCGGCCAGCGGTGCCGGGTTCTCGTCCACGATCAGCGTCAGCTTGGAGATGGTGCGCGGATCGCCTTCGGGCAGCACGATCTCGACATCAATCGGCACCATGGCGGCGTCTTCCGCCCGCTTGGGTGCGGTGAGCCGCACCAGGGGGCTTGCCTCTTCGATCGGGCGCTCGCCGAACACGTCCGGCCGCAGCGACTTCCAGGTGGCATCGGCTCCCGGCTCCTGCGCCGCTGCGGCAGTGGCGGCGAGGGCGGAAAAGACGGTGACGGCGAAAAACAGCCGCAATGGGCGACGTAGGCGATGCATGGCGACCTCCCGGATGTGCCGGAGCGTTGGCCGCCCGGCCGTTGGGTTCATCATACACCTTTGCGCCGTTGAATTGCAGGGCACGAAGTCGCGAGCCGTGGCTGGCCACCCCGTTTTCGCGCCCGGTCCCGCATGGCCGGCGCGCCTGCGCGGCCCGGTTGTCCTCAGCGAGGATGTCTCAAGATGCGCGATTGTGAGGGCGGGGCGGCGGAGGTAGTTTGTGCGCATTGTTTCTTTGGGGGATGAGTCCATGACCAGATCCGTTGCCGCCAGGCTCACTGTCGTCGCCTTCGTTGCGCTCATCGCGGCGGGCTGCACCACGACCGAGCGCCGGACCGGAACCGGTGCGCTGATCGGCGCCGGCACCGGCGCGGTGATCGGCGGCATCGCTGGCGGTGGCACCGGCGCGGCCTGGGGCGCCGGCATCGGCGCGGTGGCCGGCGGCGCCATCGGCGCGGCGACCGCAAACTAGGCGTTCGGGAACGCGCTCCCGAGGCGCGGCGCCGTCCCTTGCGTAAGGGGCGGCGCCGCGAAGGAGATGAGTGTGACGGTCACCATCTACGGCATCAAGAACTGCGACACGATGAAGAAGGCGCGCGTCTGGCTGGACGGGCGGGGCGTGGCCTATGTCTTTCACGACTACAAGACCGCCGGCATCGACGCCGCTCGGCTGAACGCATGGGCGGGCAAGGTCGGCTGGGAGGTTCTGCTCAACCGCGCCGGGACCACCTTCCGCAGGCTCTCCGAGGCGGAGAAGGCCGATCTTGACGAGGGGAGGGCGCTGGCCCTGATGCAGGCGCAGCCCTCGCTGATCAAGCGGCCGGTGCTGGAGGCCGACGGCGCGCTGCTGGTCGGCTTCAGGCCGGAAGCCTACGAAGCACAGTTCGGCTGAACCGAGCTTCGCGCGGTTGTCGGTCGGGCGATGGCGACGCCGCGCCGTCTGCCGCGCGTCCACCCCTTGATCCCGCGCGGCTTCCCTGCCACATCGGCGGTCATGAACGCATTCTCCAATTCCGCTGCCTCGCCGATCGCCACCGAGGTCGCGCGCCGGCGCACCTTCGCGATCATCTCGCATCCCGATGCGGGCAAGACCACGCTGACCGAAAAGCTGCTGCTGTTCGGCGGCGCGATCCAGCTCGCCGGCCAGGTGCGGGCGAAGAAGGACCGGCGCTCCACCCGCTCGGACTGGATGGCGATCGAGCGCGAGCGCGGCATCTCGGTCGCCACCTCGGTGATGACCTTCGAGTTCGGCGGCCATGTTTTCAACCTGCTGGACACGCCGGGCCATGAAGATTTCTCGGAAGACACCTACCGCACGCTGACGGCGGTTGACGCGGCGGTGATGGTGATCGACGCCGCCAAGGGCATCGAGGCGCGCACGCGCAAGCTGCTGGAAGTGTGCCGCCTGCGCGACATCCCGATCATCACCTTCATCAACAAGATGGACCGCGAGAGCCGCGATCCGTTCGAGATTCTCGACGAGATCGAGAAGACGCTGGCGCTCGACACCACGCCGATGACCTGGCCGGTGGGGCAGGGGCGCGACTTCGTCGGCACCATGGACATCGCCACCGGCGGCATGCGGCTGCTCGATGGCGACGAGGGCAAGACCGGGCCGCTGCGCCAGATGAGCATGGCGCAGATCGCCGCGCTGAATGTCACGCTGGACGAGGAGAATCTGGCCGAGGAACTCGGACTGGTGCGTGAGGTCTGCAACAGCTTCGACATTCAGGCTTTCCTCGAAGGCCATCTGACGCCGGTCTATTTCGGTTCGGCGCTGCGCAATTTCGGCGTCGGCGACCTGTTGGAAGGGCTCGGCCGCTACGCCCCGCCGCCGCGCGCACAGCAGGCGGACAAGCGCAAGGTGGAGGCCGAGGAAGCGCGCATGACGGCGTTCGTGTTCAAGATCCAGGCGAACATGGACCCGAACCACCGCGACCGTATCGCCTTTGCCCGGCTGTGCTCGGGCAAACTGCAGCGCGGGATGAAGGCCAAGCTGGTGCGCACCGGCAAGCCGATGAGCCTCGCCACCCCGCAATTCTTCTTCGCGCAGGACCGCCAACTGGCGGAGGAAGCCTATGCCGGCGATGTCGTCGGCATTCCCAATCATGGCAATCTGCGTATCGGCGACACGCTGACCGAGGGCGAGGACATCAATTTCGTCGGCGTGCCGTCCTTCGCGCCGGAAATCCTGCGCCGGGTGAAACTGCCGGACGCGATGAAGGCGAAGAAGCTGAAGCAGGCGCTGCAGGAAATGGCGGAAGAAGGGGTTGTGCAGGTGTTCCGCCCGACCGATGGCTCGCCCGCGCTGGTCGGCGTCGTCGGCCCGCTGCAGCTCGATGTGCTGAAGAACCGGCTGGAGGCCGAATACGGCCTGGAAGTCGGATTCGACATGTCGGAGTTCCAACTCGCCCGCTGGGTGTCGTCGGAAGACCCGAAGAAGCTCGATGATTTCGCCGCCGGAAACCGGCTGTCGACGGCGGAAGACCTCGATGGCGACCTCGTCTTCCTCAGCCCTTCGGCCTTCATGATCGGCTACACCGGCGATCGCTGGCCGGGCATCGTGTTCACCGATGTGAAGGACGTGAAGAAGGCGGCGTGAGCCGCGCGCATTTCACGCCGCGGGTTCAGCGCGTGACCACGATGCGGGTATTGGCGCGGCCATATTCGCTCACCAGCGCGAACAGCGCCCGGGCATTGTTCGGGTGCAGTCGTACGCAGCCATGCGAGGCCGGGCGGCCGAGCCGCGAAACGGCATCCGTGCCATGGATCGCCCAGCCCTTGTGGAAGAAGATGGCATAGGGCATCGGCGCGTTGTCGTATTTGCGCGAGAAATAGCGCTTGTGCATACGCTCGGGCCGGTAGGTGCCGAGCGGGGTGCGGTAGCCCTTCCGGGCGGTGGACACCGCCCAGCTATGGCGCTCCACGCCGGCCACCCGCACCACCATGCGCTGGCGCGCAAGGCTGATTTCCACCTGAACATCGGGCGGGGGCGCCGCTTCCAGCGGCGCGGGCAGCGGCCCTATCGAGGCAGCCTGTGTCGGCGGCGCGGCGGGAGCGGTGGCGGCCGGTGGCGTGGTCGAGACAGCGGGAGCGGACAGGGCCCCCGGCGTCGCGCTCGAAGCCGGGCTCATCTCCGGCGGTGCCGCGACCGTCGCCTGCGTTGTCGGGGCTTGCATTGCCGGAACTGTCGTCTCAGCCGCTCCGGTGGCGGCCCCGGCCGAGCCCGGCAGCAGCAGCAACACGCCCAGCGCCACAATTCCCAGAATGGCGTTCATTCCGGCTTCCCCCGCACCGATGGTGTCAGCAGTGTGACACGCGGCTCCCGCAAGCGGGAGTGCGGAGACGGCTTATGGTTGACATATCCTGGTGCGAGCCGCAGCGTGGCCGCGCCAAGCGGGCGGGCCGGGACAAAAAGTCGACCCCCGCCCGGATGGCGCCGCGCCTGGAAACGCTCTAGCGTGCGCGCCGTCACACGGGGAGGATGATCATGATCCTGATGCTGGCGGGGCTTGCCCTGTTCGTCGCCATCCACATTGTCGCCGCACGGCGCAAGATGGCCGGCGCCCTGACGGCGCAACTCGGCACCACCACCTACCGGCTCGTTCACGGCGTCCTGGCGATCATTGGTGTGCTGATGATCGCTTATGGATTCGGCCAATGGCGGGCGGCGGGGCCGGCCCAGCTTTATGATCCGCCTGTCGGCCTGCGCCACCTTGCGCTGCTGCTCATGCTGTTCTCGTCCATCTTCGCCGTGGCGGCACTGGTGCCGAGCCATATCAAGGCGTGGCTGAAATTTCCCTTCCTGGTCGCCATCAAGACGTGGGCGCTGGCGCATCTTCTCGCCAATGGCGACGCTGCGACGGTGACGTTGGCGGTGGTGATTCTCGCATGGGCGGTGGTGCTGCGGATCATGGCCAAGCGACGGGCGGCGCCGCTGCCGGTGGCCCCGCGCCACTGGTGGGGCGATCTCGTTGCGGTCGGCTTGGGTGTCGTGCTTTATGCCTTCCTCTCCTTCTGGTTCCACCCCTACATCGTCGGGGTGCCGGTGATGGGCTGACCATCCAAGAGGTCAAGCTGTTGCCGGAAAACGAGGAAATCGCCTGAAATGTCCGTCCAGTCCGCCGCCCGCCGCCTTACCGCTCCGGATATCCGTGCGAGGAAGGGCGGCGAGCCGATCGTGTCGCTGACCGCCTACCATGCCCATACGGCCCGTCTTATCGACCCGCATGTCGACTTCATGCTGGTGGGCGATTCGCTCGGCATGGTGATGCACGGCATGGAGACCACCGTGCCGGTGACGGTCGACATGATGATCCTGCAGGGGCAGGCGGTGATGCGCGGCTCGGCGCGGGCGCTGGTGGTGGTGGACCTGCCCTTCGGTTCCTATGAGGGGTCGCCGCAGCAGGCTTTCGCCACCGCCGCACGGGTGCTGAAGGAGAGCGGCGCTGGCGCCGTGAAGCTGGAAGGCGGGCGCCGCATGGCCGAGACGGTGCGCTTTCTCGCCGATCGCGGCGTGCCGGTGATGGGCCATGTCGGTCTGACCCCGCAGGCGATCAACACGCTCGGCTCTTTCAAGGCGCTGGGACGCGATGAGGCCAGCGCGGCGCTGATTCTCGACGACGCCCGCTCCATCGCCGATGCGGGCGCCTTCTCCATCGTGCTGGAGGCGATCTCCGAGCCGCTCGCCCGGCAGATCACGCAGGAGGTGGCGCCGCCCACCATCGGCATTGGTGGCTCCCCCGCCTGTGACGGGCAGATTCTCGTGCTGGAAGACATGCTCGGCCTGTCCGACCGGGTCCCCCGTTTCGTCAAGAAGTTCGCCGAAATCGGGCCCGCCATCGGCGCCGCCGTGGAAGCCTATGCCAGCGAGGTGCGCGCGCGCAGCTTCCCCGGCCCGGAGCATGTCTACGCCCCCAAGAAGGGATAGGCGGCGTCTTTCCGGGGCAAAGCGCGGCGCCGCCCGGTCCGCCGCGCGATTTGCCTTGTTCAAGCCGCATCGGTAGTTTACGCGGCCCTTTCCAGTACCGGCCCCGCCTTGTTGCGGCGGCTCGCGACGAGTTGCTCACGGACGTTTCATGGCTGACATCTTCAACGAGATCGACGAGGACCTGCGCCGCGAGCGTTTCGGCCGCCTGTGGACCCGGTATGGCGGCTTTGTCATCGGCTTGGCCGTGCTCATCGTCGTCGCCGTCGCCGGCTGGCGCGGCTATGAGTGGTGGAAGCTGCAGCAGGACCAGGCCGCCGGGGCGCAGTTCGAGGCGGCACAGAAGCTCGCCGCCGAGGGCAAGACCGCCGAGGCGCAGGCCGCTTTTGTTGCGCTGGAGAAGGACGGCACCAGCGGCTATCGCCTTCTCGCCCGCTTCCGCGCGGCGGATGAACTGGCCAAGACCGATGCCGCCGCGGCCGTCGCGGATTATGATGGCCTGGCCAAGGATCCCGGCATCAGCCCGCTGATGCAGAATGTCGCGCAGGTGCGTGCCGCGCTGCTGCTGGTGGATAGCGCGCCGCCGTCCCAGATCGAGAGCCGGATGAAGCCGCTCGACACGCCCGAGGGGGCGTTTCGCCACTCCGCCCGCGAGATCATCGGCCTCGCGCAGTATAAGGCGGGCGACTATGCGGCGGCGACCGAGACCTTCACGACCATTCTCAATGACGGACAGACTCCGCCCGGTCTGCGCCGGCGCGCCGATTTGATGCGGACGCTCTCGGCCTCGTCCATGCCAGCCCCCGCCGCAGCGGTGCCCGCCAGCGCTCCGGCGCCTGCCCCGGCCACCGCCCCGGCCACCGCCCCGGCACCTGCCGCCAGCGATGCCGCGCCGCAGGCGGCGCCCGCGCCGGCCGAGCCGGCCCCGGCGGCACCGCCGGCTTCCACTTCCCCTGCGCCGTGAGGAGGTGCTGATGCGCCCTGAGAGGTCCGCTTCCCGTTCCCGTCTGCGCCGCGTGCTGCTTCTGGTGCCGGTGCTCGGCCTCACGCTGGGCGTCGCCGGCTGCGAGACCCTCGATTCGCTGAACCCGTTCGCCGAGCGCGAAAAGCCGCTTCCCGGCGCCCGCCAGCCGGTGTTCCCCGAAGGCGTGCCCGGCATCGACTACAACCAGCCGCCGCCGCAGCCGGCGAATTCGGCTTACAATCCCTATCAGACCGAGCCGCCGGCCGCCGGTGCTGCGGCTGACACCGCGCCGGCGCGATAGGCGGACGGGCGCGGAGGCCCAGCTTTCCCATGACGATGACCGTCGCCATCGTCGGCCGGCCGAATGTCGGCAAGTCGACGCTGTTCAATCGCCTGGTCGGCAAGCGCCTGGCGCTGGTCGACGACCGCCCCGGCGTCACCCGCGACCGGCGCGAGGGTGACGCTCGGCTGGGACATCTCTCCTTCCGCGTCATCGACACGGCGGGACTTGAGGAAGCCAAGGCAGAAACGCTCGAAGGCCGCATGCGCGCGCAGACGGAAGCTGCCATCGCCGACGCCGATGTGCTGCTGTTCCTGATCGACGCCAAGGCCGGCGTCACGCCGAGCGACCGCGCCTTTGGCGAACTGGCGCGGCGCTCGGGCAAGCACACCATTCTGGTTGCCAACAAGGCCGAGGCCAAGGGTTCGCAGGGCGGGACGCTCGATGCTTATTCGCTGGGTCTCGGCGAGCCGGTGGAACTGTCGGCGGAGCATGGCGACGGCATGGCCGATCTCGTCCGCGCGCTCGCCGCCTGCCTGCCGGATGATGACGATGAGGACGAGGAGGCTGACGCAGAAGCCGGGCGCCGCATCCGTGTCGCCGTGCTTGGGCGCCCCAATGCCGGCAAGTCGACGCTGATCAACGCGCTTCTCGGCGAGGACCGGCTGCTGACTGGCCCGGAGGCCGGTATCACCCGCGATTCCATCGCCGTCGATGTCGAGCGTCACGGGGTGGAATTGCGGGTGTTCGATACCGCCGGCATGCGCAAGCGCGCCCGGATCGACGACAAGCTGGAAAAGCTCTCCGTGGCCGACGGCCTGCGCGCGGCCCGCTTCGCCGAGGTCGTCATCGTGCTGATGGACGCGACGCATCCCTTCGAAGAGCAGGATGTGCGTATCGCCGACCTCGTCGAGCGCGAGGGGCGGGCGGTGGTGCTTGCGATCTCCAAATCCGACCTGGTGAAGGACCAGCAGGGCTTCGTCACCCGCATGCGGCAGGAGGCGGATGACCGGTTGCCACAGGTGAAGGGCGCGCCTGTCGTGCTGGTGTCCGGTCTGACCGGCGAAGGGTTGGACCGTCTCGTCCGCGCGGTGCAGCAGGCGCATCAGGTGTGGAACCGCCGCGTCTCCACCAACCCGCTCAACCGCTGGCTGACCGAGACGACGGACCAGCATCCGCCGCCGGCAGTTTCCGGCCGGCGCATCAAGCTGCGCTACATCACCCAGCCAAAGGCGCGACCACCGAGCTTCGTGCTGTTCTGCTCCCGGGCCGACGCGCTGCCGGAGAGCTATGTGCGCTATCTCGTCAACAATCTGCGCACCGCTTTCGATCTGCCGGGCGTGCCGATCCGCCTGACGCTGCGCGAGAAGGACAATCCTTACGCCGAGAAGGACTGACGCAGCCTCGCCACCCGATAGCGGGCTTTGCGCACCATGCTGCGGCGCCAACGCCGGCTGGCCTTGAGCGCCTTGATTAGTGCCATCGCCACGCGAAACGGTTTGTGCGCGCGATAGTGAATTGCACCGAATGTCTGCTCGCGCACATACACCGCCAGCAGCCGCTCCTGCCGGACCATGGGATCCGCCGCGAGCCTCTGGACCCGCGCAGCGTTCGAGGTCGGCGGCGTGGCCAGCATCGCGTCGAGATAGGGTTCCAGCCGGTAGCGCTCCAGCGCCGCATTCTCCAGGCGGCGGGCGAAGCCATCGGCGGCGGGGTAGCCTTCCACGAGTTCCCGGGCCAGCTCGGCCGGCTCCAACCGTCGTTCGCAGCAGCGGCCGGAAAAGTTGAACCATGCGGCCCGGGCAAAAGTGCTGTCGGTGAGATAGCCCGGTCCGCCGAAATGGTCATAGACATAGACGGGCACGCGGGCGACGAGCGCATAGGGGACCGTCTTCCCGATGCTGACCACGAGGTCGCAGCCGCCGATCAGTTCCGGCGTCACCCGTCGCTGCACGCTCTGACGGCCGATATGTTCCACCTTGAGGTCGAGAGCGAGCCGGTCGAGCGCGACTTTCAGCGTCGGATCGAGATGGTTGGTGATGACGGTGATCTTGCGCAGGCGCCGGGTTGCCGGGGGCGCAGGCCGAAAGAAGGCCGAAGGGGCGGAATTGTAGAAGGTGGTTATGGGCGTTGAGAGCCCCAGCCCGTTCAGCGCCTCGGCGGTGGCGTCCGAATTGGCAAAACAGGCATTGGCGAGCAGCCGGTCATGCGTCCAGCCGCCGCTTTCCATGAAACTGCGCCGCCCCAATCTGCCGAAGACAAAAGCAGAGCGTTCGCGCGACGCGGCGTCGACGCGATAGTCGAACAACCCGGCGACCTGATGCTGGAAGTAGACCAGATCATAGGAGAACGGCGCTATGACGCGCGGTTCGGTGATGATGCGCAGACCGAGACGGGAGCGGAAAAGTTCCGCCATCGGCTTGCCCGCGACATTGGCGAACAGCGTCAGCCGATGCCCCCGGCGGGCGAAGTACTCGGCCATCTCCAAGCATATCAACTCTGACCCTGCCATCTCGACGAGATGGTTGGTGCCGATCAGAATGTCCAAAGCGCCACTCTCCCGCGCAGACGCGCGCCTAGGAGGGCATCATGAAACCGCGAAGGCGGCGTGTGGGGAAATCATAGAGTTGACCCGTTTCCTGTACGCCCGGCAGACATAGCGCGAGGATGGCCTGCGCCACGTCGTCCGGGCTCGGCAGCGTCTCCGGGTCCTCGCCGGGAAACGCCTTGGCACGCATGCGGGTGCGGACGGGGCCGGGATTGATCAGGTTCACCTTGAGGCTGGAAATGTTCTCCACCTCCGCTGCCCAGGTGCGCGCCAGCACTTCCACCGCCGCCTTGGTGACGGCATAGGCGCCCCAGAATGGCCGCGCCTTATGGGCGGCGCCTGAGGATACCAGCACGGCGCGTCCGGCTGTTGAGAGCCGCAACAGCGGATCAAGCGAGCGGATGAGCCGCCAATTGGCGGTGAGGTTGACCGCAAGCGTGTCGTTCCACTCCTTCGGCTCGACCTGCGCCAGCGGCGTCAGCGGGCCGAGCACGCCGGCATTGCCGACGAAGACATCGAGCCGGCCGAAGCGCTCGAACAGCGCGCCGCCGAGACGGTCGATGCCCTCGCCATCCTTGATGTCGAGCGGCACCAGCGTGGCCGTCGCGCCGCCGGCGGCGAGGATCGCATCATCGAGTTCTTCCAGCGCACCGCTGGTGCGGCCGACCGCGACGACATGCGCCCCGGCGGCGGAAAGAGCTAGCGCGGTCGCGCGGCCGATGCCGCGGGTGGCGCCGGTAACGAGGGCGATGCGGCCGTCGAGCGGACGCGCAGCAGCTTCGGCCGCGGAAAGGTCGGACATGGCGGTTCCTCGAAGGTTCAGGTGTCGTCGGTCATCACCACGGAGGGCGCGGAACGCCGCGCTGGGCCGTGGAAGACCGCTTCGATATTGTTGCCCTCGGGATCAAGCACGAAGGCGGCGTAGTAGCCGGGGTGATAGGCGCGCAGGCCCGGCGACCCGTTGTCCCGCCCGCCATGGGCAAGGGCAGCGGCGTGGAAGCGGCGCACGGTTTCTTCGTCATTCGCCTGGAAGGCGATATGCGCGCGCCCGGTGGTCGGCACCCCAGGCGAAACGAACAGCTCGTCGGCGAAGAAATAGCCGTCGCCTTCGGTCAGCGGCACGTCGAGAACCGCAAGCACCGCCGCATAGAAGCGGCGGCAGGCCTCATAATCGGTGACGACCAGCGAGATATGGTCGATCAGCCGGCCGCGATGCCATTCGCGCAGCTCGACCATGCCGGTCAGCTTGCCTCGGCCAGCAGGGAGAGCTGGCGCGGAGATACTTCACCGTCGCGATCCGACAACGGGGTGGGGTATTCGCCGGTGAAACAATGGTCGGTGAATTGCGGGCGCAGCGGGTCGCGACCTTCATAGCCCATCGACTTGTAGATGCCGTCAATGGAGAGGAAAGCGAGGCTGTCGGCACCGATATAGCGGCGCATGCCTTCGAGGTCGTGCGTCGCCGCCAGCAGCTTGTCGCGGTCGGGCGTGTCGATGCCGTAATAGTCGGGATGGGTGATGGGCGGCGAGGAGATGCGGAAATGCACCTCACGCGCGCCGGCTTCCCGCATCATCCGCACGATCTTCACCGAGGTCGTGCCGCGCACCAGGCTGTCGTCGATCAGCACGATGCGCTTGCCTTCGACCACCGCGCGATTGGCGGAGTGCTTCATCCGCACGCCCTGGTCGCGTACCGACTGGGTCGGCTGGATGAAGGTGCGCCCGACATAATGGTTGCGGATGATGCCGAGCTCATAGGGAAGGCCCGACGCCTGGGAATAGCCGATGGCTGCCGGCACGCCGGAATCCGGCACCGGCACGACGAGGTCGGCATCCGCCGGCGCTTCACTGGCGAGCTGCATGCCCATGGTCTTGCGCACCTGATAGACCGAGCGGCCGCCGACCACCGAGTCCGGCCGGGCGAAATAGATGTACTCGAAGATGCAGGGGCGCGGCGGCACGCTGCCGAAGGGGCGCAGCGTCTCCACCTTGTCGGAAGAGAAGACGATCACCTCGCCGGGCTCGATGTCCCGCACGTGACGCGCACCAATTATGTCGAGCGCGCAGGTCTCGGAGGTCAGGATCGGGTGGCCGTCGAGCTCGCCGAGCACCAGCGGGCGGATGCCGAGCGGATCGCGGGCGCCGACCAGCTTCTTGTTGGTGAGGCCGACAAAGGCATAGGCGCCTTCCAGCGAGCGCAGCGCGTCGATGAAGCGCTCGGTGAAACGGGCGCGCTTGGAGCGGGCGACGAGGTGGAGCATCACCTCGGTGTCGGAGGTCGACTGGCAGATGGCGCCGTCGCGGATGAGCTGGCGGCGCAGCGTCAGGCCGTTGGTCAGATTGCCATTATGGGCGATGGCGAAGCCGCCGCCATCGAGCTCGGCGAAGAGCGGCTGGACGTTGCGCAGAATGGTTTCGCCCGTGGTCGAATAGCGCACATGGCCGACGGCGATATGGCCGGGCAGGCGCTTGATCGCCTCGCCATCGGAGAAGGCGTCGCTGACCAGGCCAAGACGGCGTTCGGAGTGAAAACGCCTGCCGTCATAGGTGGTTATGCCGGCCGCTTCCTGGCCGCGATGCTGCAGCGCATGCAGACCGAGGGCGGTGATCGCCGCTGCGTCGGGGTGGCCGTAAATGCCGAAAACGCCGCACTCCTCGCGCAGCGTGTCCCCGTAGTCGTCGTAGAAATCGCCGGGCTGCGCCGATTTCGACGCCACGTGATCACCCATCAGATCGGCCATAGGATCTTCGCTCCTCGGCGCAGGTCAAGGCTGCGCCCGCTCCACTCTGCTCAAAAGCAACTGTGCCCGGGACGCTTGGCGCACGGGCGCGGTCGAATTAAGGCGCCGACGGCGTCACCGGGCTCGGCGTGGCCGGCGCGCTGCCCGGTGCGACGGGCTCAGGCGGCGGCTCGGTCGGCTCAGCATCCTTCGAGCTGCGCATCTCGCGGATGAGGCTCTCAGGATCTTCCGGCAGGATGGAGATGAGCCAGTCACCCGCACTTTGCAAGACCACCTTGGTGCGCGCGTCGCGAATCCACTCCGGCTGGCCCTGCTCGTTCTGGACCAGCCAGTTGAAGAACAGGAAGGCCACAATCATGATGAGGAAGCCACGCGCGAGGCCGAAGAGGAAACCGAGGGTGCGGTCCAGCGCGCCGATGCGGCTGTCGAGCACGAGGTCGGAAATCCGCACCGTGATGATGGAGACGATCAGCAGGGTGACGATGAACAGCGAGCCAACGGTCGCCGCCATCGCGAAGGTTTCGTTGCTGATGTACTGCTTGGCGAAGGGCAGGGCGTGCGGATAGGCGTAGAGCGTTACCAGGGCCGCCGCGACCCAGGAGACGATGGCGAAGACCTCGCGTACGAAGCCCCGGACCATGGCGAGGAGGCCGGATACAACCATCACGGCGATCAGGATGATGTCGAGGAGCGTCAAGACGATATCACCGTGGTGGGGCTGGCCTTCGAGCGAAAGCGCAGCGAATCAAGACTGATCCGGCCTCGCAATGGGCCGCGCGAGGTATAGCGCGGGGAGGCCTGCGCGTCATCCCTCTTGCGGCTTCCCGCCGCCCCGGCGCGCCCCCTTGGCGGCGATGGTGGCGACGATATCCCCAAGTGAGGCGATGGCGTCGACCGCCAGCGGCGGCTCGCCCGCCTCGCGCCCACTTGCCCCTCCGCTCTTGGCTGCCGCGCCTTTCGCCGCCGGCGCCACGGCGCGGGTGAAGCCGAGCTTCGCCGCCTCCTTCAGCCGCGCAACCGCATGCGGCACCGCGCGCACCGCGCCGGTGAGGCTGACCTCACCGAAATAGACGCTGTCGGGCGGCAGCACCGCGCCGGACAGCGAGGAAATGAGCGCCGCCGCCACGGCGACATCCGCCGCCGGCTCGCTGATGCGGAAGCCGCCGGCGACGTTGAGATGCACGTCATGCGCGCCGAGCTTGATGCCGCAGCGTGCTTCCAGCACGGCGAGCACCATGGACAGGCGGCTGGGGTCCCAGCCTACCACCGCCCGGCGCGGCGTGCCGAGGCTGGTCGGCACGACAAGCGCCTGGATTTCCACCAGCACCGGCCGGGTGCCTTCCATGCCGGCATAGACCGCCGTGCCTGGGGCGCCGCTGTCGCGGTTGGACAGGAACAGGGCGGAGGGGTTGGCCACCTCGGCGAGGCCGAGGCCGGTCATCTCGAACACGCCGATCTCGTCGGTGGGGCCGAAGCGGTTCTTCTGGGCCCGCAGGATACGAAAGTGATGGGCGCCGTCGCCCTCAAAGGAGAGCACAGCGTCGACCATGTGCTCGACCACGCGGGGGCCGGCGATCTGGCCGTCCTTGGTCACGTGGCCGACCAGAATGACGGCGGCGCCGGCGCGCTTGGCGTAGCGAATGAGGATCTGCGCCGAGGAGCGCACCTGCGTCACCGTGCCGGGCGCGGATTCCACCGTGTCGGTCCACATGGTCTGGATCGAGTCGATCACCACCAGTGCCGGGCGGCGCCCTTCGGAGAGGGTGGCGACGATGTCCTCCACATTAGTCTCGGCCGCAAGTTCCACCGGCGCGCCGGAGAGGCCGAGCCGTTCCGCGCGCAGGCGCACCTGCGCCACGGCTTCTTCGCCCGAAACATAGATGATGCGGTGCCCGGCGCCTGCCAGCTTCGCCGAGGCCTGGATCAGCAGCGTCGACTTGCCTATGCCGGGGTCGCCGCCGATCAGCAGCACCGAGCCGGGCACGATGCCGCCGCCGGCCACCCGGTCGAGTTCGGAAATGCCGACCTGCACCCGGGGGGCGTCCTCCGAGGTGCCGGTGAGGCTTTCCAGCGCGATCAACCGCCCCCGCCGTCCACCGCGCAGCGTGGCCGGCATGGTGTCGGCCGCCGTGGTTTCCTCGGCGATCGAGTTCCATGCGCCGCAGGAATCGCAGCGGCCCTGCCAGCGCGCATGAACGGCGCCGCAAATCTGACAGAGGAAACTCGTGCTGCGCTTGGCCATGGCGAACGACATCCGGCGGGGAGAGGCTCCCCGGTTCTAGCGCGAGAACAAAAAGGGATCAAATACCCGCGCGACCTAAACAGTGCGGCGGCGGTAGCGGCGGCCGAGCGAGGTGAGGATCTCGTAGTCGATGGTGTGTGAATGCCGCGCGAGATTGTCGAGCGTCAAGCCGTCGCCAAGCAGGGTGGCGAAGTCGCCGAGCCGGACGGCGTCCTCCGGCAGTTCGGTGATGTCGACCGCGAGCAGGTCCATCGAAATACGCCCGATCAGCGGGCAGCGATGGCCCGCCACCACGGCCTCGGCGCCGGGGCGCAGGTCCGAGGCGCCCGCGAGGCGGGGAATGCCGTCGGCATAGCCGGCGGAGAGAATGGCGACGCGCGAGGGACGGATCGCGGTATGGGCGCCGCCATAGCCGACCGTCTCACCCTCATGCACATGACGGATGCGGGCGATGCGCAGTTCCAGCCGCACCACCGGCCGCAGCGGCGCCACATCCGCGCGCGGGCGCCCGCCATAGACGGCAATGCCGGGGCGGACGAGATCGAAATGATAGGCGGGATCGCCGAGCGCGCCGGCGGAATTCGACAGCGACGCCCGCACGCCCGGAAACAGTGCGGCAATGGCGCGAAAATCTTCCAACTGGCGGGCGTTGAGCGGGTGGTCCGGCTCGTCGGCGCAGGCGAGGTGGCTCATCAGCAGCGCAAGCGGGAAACCCAGCTCGTCGCGCCCTTCCGCCACGTTCACCGCTTCCGCCGGGGTCAGGCCCAGCCGGTTCATGCCGGTGTCGACATGGATGGCGGCGGGCAGCGCCTCGCCGGTGCGGGCGCAGAAATCCTGCCAGCGCTGGATTTCCTCGGTGCTGCCAAGGACCGGGCGCAATGCCTGTTCCTGATAGGCGGCCTCACTGCCGGGGAAGAGACCGTTCAGCACGAAGATTTCCGCCTCGGGCAGCAGCGCCCGCAGGTCCCGCGCCTCGCTCAGCAGCGCGACGAAGAAGGTGCGCGCCCCCGCCTGCCAGAGCGTGCTGGCGGCGGCCGCCAGCCCTATGCCGTAGCCATCGCCCTTCACCACCGCGGCGCAGGCGGCCGGCGCGACGCGGCGCGCCAACTCCTGATAGTTCGCCGCCAGTGCCGAGAGATCGAGGGTGAGGAGCCCGCCGGCTTCGGCAAGCGGAATGTCTGACGCGCTCAAGATGCTGTGCTCACGGCTCGGGCAGTCGGTCGGAATGGACCAGATTGGAGAAGCGGGTGAATTGTGGCTCGAACGAGACCTTCACCGTGCCGGTCGGGCCATGGCGCTGCTTGCCGATGATGATTTCGGCGATGCCCTGCGCCGCCTTCATGTCCTGGTCCCACTTGAACCATTCCTCGGTGCCTTCCTTAGGCTCGCGCCCCTTGAGGTAATATTCCTCGCGGAACACGAACATCACCACGTCGGCATCCTGCTCGATCGAGCCGGATTCGCGAAGGTCGGACAATTGCGGACGCTTGTCGTCGCGCGCTTCCACCTGACGCGAGAGCTGGGACAGTGCCATGATCGGCACGCCGAGCTCCTTCGCCAGCGCCTTCAGGCCGGTGGTGATCTCGGTGATTTCCTGCACGCGCCCCTGCGACGAACTCTTGGACGAGCCAGTGAGGAGCTGCAGATAGTCCACCACCATGAAATCGAGGCCGCGCTGGCGCTTCAGCCGCCGGGCGCGGGCGCGCAACTGGGCGATGGAGATGCCGCCGGTATCGTCGATATAGAGCGGGATCGTCTGCATCATCTGGGCGCAACTTGCGAGCTTGTCGAATTCGGGCTCGGAAATGTCGCCGCGGCGGATCTTGTAGGAGGCGATCTCGGCCTGTTCGGCGAGAATACGGGTGGCGAGCTGCTCGGCCGACATTTCCAGCGAGAAGAAGCCGACCACGCCACCATCCACCGAGCGGATGGAGCCGTCGGGCAATGTCTCCGATGTGTACGCCGCCGCGACGTTGAAGGCGATGTTGGTGGCGAGCGAGGTCTTACCCATCGCCGGACGGCCGGCGAGGATGATGAGGTCCGAAGGCTGCAGCCCGCCCATCATCTGGTCGAGATCGTCGAGGCCGGAGGCGGTGCCGGAAAGATGGCCGTCGCGCTGGAAGGCGCGGCTCGCCATGTCGACGGCTTCCTTCAGCGCGTCGTTGAAGCGCATGAAGCCGCCATCGTAGCGGCCGGTCTCGGCGAGTTCGTAGAGCCGCTTTTCCGCGTCCTCGATCTGCTCCTGCGGCGTGGCGTCGATCGGGGCCTCATAGGCCTCGTTGACGATTTCCTCGCCGATCTGGATCAGGTCGCGCCGCACCGAGAGGTCGTAGATGGTACGTCCGTAATCCTCGGCGTTGATGATGGTCGTCGCCTCCGCCGCGAGGCGGGCGAGATATTGCGGAGCGGTGAGGCCGCCGGCATCGAAATCCGCCGGCAGGAAGGTTTTCAGCGTGACCGGCGTCGCCACCTTGCCGGCGCGGATCAGCGCCGCCGCCGTCTCGAAGATCGCGACATGGATCGGCTCGAAGAAGTGGCGCGGCTCCAGAAAATCCGAGACCCGGTAGAACGCCTCGTTATTGACGAGGATGGCGCCCAGCAGCGCCTGTTCCGCCTCGATGTTGTGGGGCGCGGTGCGATAGGTCGCGTCGGTCTCCGCCGGGGGGCGGTTCGGAGAATCGAGCATAGCAGTTCCGGGTGTCGGTGGGCCGACCCAACAGCTAGCGCTGCGGCCGGGCAGAGTCCGGGACGAATCGTGGCCTGCCTATTTTGTCCTGTGGAGCGCCTGTGGAAAGCCGAATCTGGCTTGACGCGCGGCCGCCCCTCCCGGTCGGGCGGCCGCACCCCGCGCTACTCACCGGCGAGTCTCAGGCCCGGGCGGGTCTGCTTCTCCATGCCCCGCAGCGCGGCTTCGCCCTGGGCGATATAGCCGCGCGTCATCGGCACTACCCCTTCCCGGCGGGCGAGCTGGATCTGGAACACCATCATGCCCTGGTGCCGGAAGGCCATTTCCGACGAGGCGAGATAAAATTCGAACATCCGCACGAAGCGCGCATCATAGAGGCGTTCCACCTCCTCGCGATGGGCGAGGAAGCGCTGGCGCCACGCCTTCAGCGTTTCGGCATAGTGCAGGCGCAGGATTTCGATGTCGGTGACCAGCAGCCCGGCCTTCTCGATCGCCGGCAGCACCTCCGACAGGGCCGGAATGTAGCCGCCCGGGAAGATGTATTTGGCGATCCAGGGATTGGTGATTCCCGGCCCCTCGGAGCGGCCGATGGAGTGGATGAGGGCGACGCCATCCTCCTTCAGCAGTTCCGCCACCTTGCCGAAATACTCGTCATAATGACCGACGCCGACATGCTCGAACATGCCGACCGAGACGATCCGGTCGAACGGCCCGGCCACGTCGCGATAATCCTGCAGGCGGAAATCGGCGCGCCCGGCAAGGCCGCGCTCCTCCGCCCGGCAGCGGGCGACGCCGTGCTGCTCCTGCGACAGCGTCACGCCGGTGACCTGCGCCCCGGCATGGTCCGCGAGGTAGAGACCCATGCCGCCCCAGCCGCAGCCAATGTCGAGCGTGGACAGCCCCGGCCGGTTGAACAGCAGCTTCGCCGCGATATGCCGCTTCTTCGCCAGTTGCGCGTCGTCCAGTGTCTGGTCGGGAGCCTCGAAATAGGCGCAGGAATATTGCCGGTCGGCATCGAGGAAGAGCGCGTAGAGCCGCCCGTCGAGATCGTAATGATGGGCGACGTTCTTCTGCGAGCGGTCCGGCGGGTTGAACTGGGCGAGGCGCCGGAACAGGAAGCGCAGCCGCAGGAAGAACTGCGCGCTGGCGCTCGGCACTTCGAGGCCGACCTGTGCCATCAGCAGGGCGAGCACCTCGGCGATGTCGCCTTGTTCCACCACCATGCCACCGTCCATATAGGCCTCGCCGAAGCTGAGCTCGGGATCGAGGACGATCTGGCGCTGCCAGGCATTGGATGTGAAGCGGACGGTGAGGGGAGGGCCGCTGCCATCGCCGAACATGGCGCGGGCGCCGGAGGCGAAGATGACGGCGAGGGAGCCACGGCGCACGATGCGCGCGAGGACCTTGGTGAGCAATCGTTCCATCGGCTCATCCCAAAGTACTGGCAGCCGGCGAAGACAATGCGAGAAGGCCGGTCTCCGCATGAAGACTGCCTGCCCATGCTCTGGGCATGTCGTTTATCTGCAAATCATTGCAGCACAACCTTTCCGCCCTCGCAACCTCCCGGGCGGGCATTTGAATGCAAAAAAGCCCGGCCGTTGCTGGCCGGGCTTCAACTTTACGCTGATAACGCAAGGTAAGGCGATCAGGCCTCTTCAGCCTCGGCCTCGGCCTCGTCGCCGGACTCGGCAGCGGCCTCTTCCGCGTACTCGTCCTCGTCCTCGTCATCGCGCACGATGCTGAGATCCTCGCCGCGCGACTGGCGCTCGGCTTCCTCGGGGCTGCGGGCGACATTGGCGCGCACCGTCACCTCGACTTCGGGGTGCAGCGTGACCGGCACGTCATGTAGGCCGATGGTCTTGATCGGGTGATTGAGGACGATCTGGCGGCGCTCGACGGAGAAGCCGGCGGCGGTGAGCGCCTCGGCGATGTCGCGGGTCGACACCGAGCCATAGAGATGACCGGTCTCGCCGGCCTGACGGACCAGCACCACTTCGGTACCCTTCATGCTCTCGCCGACCTTCGCCGCCTCGGACTTGAGTTCGAGGTTGCGGGCTTCGAGCTGCGCCTTCATCGAATCGAAGCGGCTCTTGTTGTCCTTGGTGGCGCGCAGCGCCTTGCCCGAGGGCAGCAGGAAATTGCGGGCATAGCCGTCGCGCACGCGGACGACTTCGCCCATCTGGCCGAGCTTGGCGACCCGCTCAAGCAGGATGACTTCCATTTCAGTTCTCCATTCAATGCGTCAATGTGGAAAGGTCGGGGAATTCAGAGGTCATTGGCAGCGGGCGGTCGGCCCGGCGGTCCGCCCTTGCGGAACCGGGCACGCACGCCGAACAGTGTTTCGGCAAGGCCAAGCAGGGCGAGAATGGCGAAGGGCCAGCCGAGCGCCAGCGCCGCGATCCACACGGTGGCGATGACCAGCGCCCGCCCGGCCGCGCCGCGCGTCACCCAATGGATGACGGCCAGCCCGACAAAGGCGAACACCATCACCAGCGTCGAGGCCAGCAGTTGCGCCAGCAGCCCGACGAAGCCGCCGGCCAGGTTCGCCGCGATGAAAGCGCCGACGAGCACGACGGCTGTCGGGCGCGGCACCGTGATCGCCGCGAGATCGGGCCAGGGACGCATCAGCCGGCCGGACAGCCGGGCGGCATGAGCGGCGAGCCACAGATTGCCGATCTGCGTCACCATGGTCACCACCGCGGCGGCGGGCGGCATGATGAGGACCAGAAGGTCGATCATGCGCTCGACATCCGGCCCGCCGGCGCCCGGATTTTCCTCGAACATCGCCTGGAACAGCGCGCGCAGCGCCGCCTGGTAGCCTTCGACACTGCCGGCCACCAGCGGGATCAGTGCCGCGACCGCAAGGCAGCCAAGAATGCCGGAGGCGAGCACGATCCGGCCGACGGGAAACCATTCCAGCGGTGCGCCGGGCTGCGGTTCCCGCGCCATCAGGGCGAGATAGGCCAGCACATAGGCCGGCAGGCCGACGCCCGCGACATAGGCGACGAGCAGTTCGAGGCCGAAGAACGCGCCGATCGCCACGGCTGCGGCGGAAGCCGCGACCAGTGCCGACAGATGCGTCCAGCCGAGGCCGACAATGAGGACGGGCAGAGGGGCGAGGTAGAACAGCGGGAGCGCGAGCGGGCTGCCGGTGGAGACGGTCGCCACCAGAAGAGCGGACGCCGCGCCGGCGCCAAGCGCTATGAGCCAGTTCTGTATCATCGACGCGCTGTCCCGCCCTTTAGCGGTTAGGGGCGGATCATCGTCCGTCCCAGCCAAGGCCGCCGGAAGGCTGGCGACCTGTCGGAAATGTGGTTCAGGAGGCGTCCCCGGCCGCAGCCGGGGACGCAAGCGTCACGCGATCAGCGGATCACGAAGGGCAGAAGGCCGAGGAAGCGCGCGCGCTTGATCGCCTGGGCGAGTTCGCGCTGTTTCTTGGCCGAGACGGCCGTGATGCGCGAGGGAACGATCTTGCCGCGCTCGGAGATGTAGCGCTGCAGCAGCCGCACGTCCTTGTAGTCGATCTTCGGCGCGTTGGCGCCGGAGAACGGGCAGGTCTTGCGACGGCGGAAGAAGGGGCGACGGGCGCCCGAGGAGTTCGCGGCCGCGCCGCCGGTGCCACCGAAAGCCATCACTCAGTCTCCACGTTGGCCGGAGCTTCTTCACGGTCACGGCGCGGGCCGCGGTCGCCACGATCGCCGCCGAAGCCGCGCCCGCCGCCACCAAAGCCGCGATCGCCGCCGAAGCCGCGATCACCGAAGCCGCGATCGCCGCGGTCGTCGCGGTCGCGCTTCTGCAGCATGACCGACTGGCCTTCTTCGAGTTCCTCGACCCGGATGGTGAGGTAGCGCAGGATGTCCTCGTCGATGCGCATCTGGCGCTCCATCTCGGCCACGGCGGCCGGGGGGGCGTCGATGTTCATCAGCGAGAAATGCGCCTTGCGGTTCTTGCGCACGCGGTAGGTAAGCGTCTTCACGCCCCAGTACTCGGTCTTGGAAACCGTACCGCCATTCGCTTCGATCACGCCCTTGAAGCGTGTCGTGAGTTCCTCGACCTGCTGCGCCGTCACATCCTGGCGCGCGAGGAACACGTGCTCGTAAAGAGCCATGTTCATGCCTTTCCCAATGTTCCGCACTATTGCGGCCATCCTCCCGACGCCGAGCCCTTCGAGCCCGGAAAGGCTCGAATATTCTCGAAGGCGGGGACACGGGACGACGCGAATCCTCGGATTCGCTGCCGCATCCGGCGAAAAGCCATGCGCGACCGTCCGTTCAGCCCCCGGCCGGGACTGACAGTGGGCGGGCTTATACGCTAAAACCGCGCGAAATCAAGGTGCGCGGCGGCCATGGACGCGTGTTCGCCCGCCGGGCGGCGATGCCGCCTCTGACACTCTATACACTCATGGCTGCCCGGCCAGCGGCTGATGCAAGGATGTTGGCCCGCGGCCCTGCCACGCGCGTCGCTGCGCCGGTCCGCTGAAACCGGCCGCCCTGCCCACAGGCCTTCGGCACTGCAACTTGACATGGGACGCAGGGCGTTGTTCCTGCGCCCGCCAATTCTCAGCGTATAGGTCACTCCAGCGTCATGAGCCTCGCGTTCGTTTTTCCCGGTCAGGGCAGCCAGGCCGTCGGCATGGGCAAGGCCCTCGCCGAGCAGTTCCCGGCCGCCCGCGCCGTATTCGAGGAAGTCGACGCGGCGCTCGGCGAGAAGCTGTCCGCCATCATGTGGGACGGACCGATCGAGACGCTGACGCTGACCGCGAACACCCAGCCCGCCCTGATGGCGTCGTCGCTCGCCGCGCTGCGGGTGCTGGAAACGGAAGCCGGGCTCGATCTCGCCCGCGATGCCGCTTTTGTCGCCGGCCACTCGCTCGGAGAGTATTCCGCCCTCGCGGCCGCCGGTTCGCTCTCCATTGCCGATACGGCCCGGCTGCTGCGCCTGCGCGGCACCGCCATGCAGGCGGCGACGCCCGTCGGCACCGGCGCCATGGCGGCGATTCTCGGCCTCGACTTCGATCAGGTCGCCGCCGTGGCGGCGGAAGCGGCGCAAGGCGAGGTCTGTGACATCGCCAATGACAATGCGCCCGGTCAGGTTGTGGTCTCCGGCAATGCGGCCGCCGTCGCGCGCGCCTGCGAGATCGCCAAGCGCGAGGGCGCCTCACGCGCGATTCCCCTCACGGTTTCCGCCCCCTTCCACTGCCGTCTCATTGCTTCCGCCGCCGACGCCATGCGCGACGCGCTGGCAGGCGTCGAGGTGCGGGCGCCGAAGGTGCCTCTGATCGCCAATGTCACTGCCGCGCCGGTCAACGCGCCGGATGAGATTCGCGCTCTGCTGGTCCAGCAGGTGACGAGCACGGTGCGCTGGCGCGAATCCGTCGCGTTCATGGCGGAGCAGGGCGTGAGCCGGCTGGTCGAGGTGGGGACTGGCAAGGTGCTTTCCGGACTCACCAAGCGTATCGCCCGCCAGGTGGCAGCGACAAGCGTTGGCGCGCCCGAGGATGTTGCCGCCTACGCCGCTTCCGCAGCCCAGGCTTGAGACAGCAATTCAGGAGTTTCCCATGTTCGATCTGACCGGGAAGACGGCGCTCGTCACCGGCGCCACGGGCGGGATCGGCGGCGCCATCGCCAAGGCGCTGCACGCGCAAGGCGCGACGGTGGCCTTGTCGGGCACCCGCCGCGAAGTGCTGGAGGCGTTGGCCGCCGAGATGGGCGAGCGCACCCATGTGCTGCCGTGTGACCTCTCCAATATCGAACAGGTCGAGCAACTGGTGCCGCAGGCCGAGGAGGCCATGGGCGAGCTCGACATTCTGGTGAACAATGCCGGCATCACCCGGGACGGCCTGTTCGTCCGGCTGACCGATGAAATGTGGGACACGGTGATCGCGGTGAACCTCACCGCCGGCTTCCGCCTCACCCGCGCCGCCGCCCGTTCCATGATGCGCCGGCGCACCGGCCGCATCATCGGCATCACCTCGGTGGTGGGCGTCACCGGCAATGCGGGTCAGGGCAATTATGCCGCCGCCAAGGCCGGCATGATCGGCATGTCCAAGGCGCTGGCCAAGGAAGTGGCGGCGCGCGGCGTGACGGTGAACTGCATCGCGCCGGGCTTCATCGCCACGCCGATGACCGACGTGCTGAACGACAAGCAGAAGCAGGCGATTCTCTCCGCCGTCCCGGCCGCGCGGCTGGGCTCGCCGGAGGACATCGCCGCCGCCGCCGTCTATCTCGCATCCGCCGAAGCCGGTTACATGACCGGCCAGACGCTGCATGTGAATGGCGGAATGGCAATGATCTGACGAGGCCCGCCCGAGCGCCTTTAACCGGCCCTTAACTGTGCTGGTTTTGGCGTTTGAAGTGTGCTAACAGCCGCCTCGGCTCACAGGGTTGAACACCGCAGTTCCATTGCGGAATCGTTCGAGACATCCTGTAATCGGGGCAAAAAAGCAGGCCGCCAAAGCCGCGTTCGCGCGGGGGCCAAATGGTACAACGTAGCAACCTCCGGATACGGACGAGGGTGAACCGATGAGCGATATTGCCGAGCGCGTGAAGAAGATTGTAGCCGAGCATCTGGGCGTCGAGCCCGAGAAGGTTACCGAGAATGCCAGCTTCATCGACGACCTCGGCGCGGACAGCCTCGATACGGTCGAGCTGGTCATGGCCTTTGAAGAAGCCTTCAATTGCGAAATTCCCGACGACGCGGCCGAAACGATCCTGACCGTCGGCGACGCGATCAACTTCCTGGAAAAGAACGCGGCCTGAGGGCCGTTCGCGCGCGCTGCGGCGGTTCGCCCGTCGCGGCGCCCTTGGTGTGAAGTTCTCCGGAGATATCGGATGAGGCGCGTCGTCGTTACCGGCCTCGGCATGGTGACGCCGCTCGGATGCGGCGTCGACATCACCTGGCAGCGTCTGCTGGCTGGACAAAGTGGAGCCGGTCGCGTCGAGGGTTTCGACGTTTCTGACCTTCCGGCCAAGATTGCCTGCCAGATTCCGCGCGGCGACGGCACCAACGGCACCTTCAATCCCGACCAGTGGATGGAGCCGAAGGAGCAGCGCAAGGTCGACGATTTCATCATCTATGCCATGGCAGCGGCGCGTCAGGCTCTCGACGATGCCGACTGGCATCCGTCCTCTTATGATGACCAGTGTGCCACCGGCGTGATGATCGGCTCCGGCATTGGCGGCCTTCAGGGCATCGCCGAAACCGCGCTGCTGATGCAGGAGCGGGGGCCGCGCCGCGTGTCGCCCTTCTTCATTCCCGGCCGCCTCATCAATCTCGCTGGCGGCTATGTCTCGATCGAGCATGGCCTCAAGGGCCCGAACCACGCCGTGGTCACGGCCTGTTCAACCGGCGCGCACGCCATTGGCGACGCCTCGCGCCTGGTGGCCTTCGGCGATGCCGATGTGATGGTGGCGGGTGGTACCGAATCGTCGATCAGTCGCATCGGGCTTGCGGGGTTCGCTGCCTGCCGTGCGCTGTCGACCAGTTATAACGACACACCGGAGAAGGCGTCGCGGCCTTATGACAAAGACCGCGACGGCTTCGTCATGGGCGAGGGGGCCGGCGTCGTCGTGGTCGAGGCGCTCGACCACGCGCTGGCGCGCGGCGCCAAGATCTATGGCGAGATCGTCGGTTATGGTCTCTCGGGTGACGCCTATCACATCACCGCCCCGTCCGAGGACGGCGACGGAGCCTTCCGCTGCATGACCGCGGCGCTAAAGCGTGCGGGCATCACCCCGGCGCAGATCGACTACATCAATGCCCATGGCACCTCGACCATGGCCGACGAGATCGAACTCAGCGCCGTGCAGCGGCTGCTCGGCAACAATGCGGCCAAGGTGTCGATGTCGTCCACCAAGTCGGCGATCGGCCATCTGCTCGGCGCTGCCGGCGCGGTGGAAGCGATTTTCTCGCTGCTCGCCATCCGTGACCAGATCGCCCCCGCGACGATCAATCTCGACAATCCGTCGGTCGACACGCCGATCGACCTTGTGCCGCACACGCCGCGCAAGCGTGAGATCGAGTATGCGCTGTCGAACTCTTTCGGCTTCGGCGGCACCAACGCGTCCGTCGTGTTCAAGCGCTACGCTAACTGAGCAAGACCGGCAAACGGCGGGCGAGCGGCGCCTTAAGGTGGTCGCTTTCCCGCTTTCGCCATTTTTCCGGGTAGTCTGCCAGTGCGTTGCGCTGCCCGCGAACGCGAGGCGAGGCATCCGATGACCGATCCGACTTCCCCGACCCCGCCCGGCGCTCCGACACCCGCCGGCAAGGCGAGTGACCCCCACCGGGCGTCGCGCCGCGCCAATCACCCACTCATCGTCGCCGGCAGCATGGTGTTCACCCTGCTGATCGTCGCCATCGTGCTTGGGGGCGGCGCACTGTGGATCGGCAAGACCCGCTACTACGCGCCCGGCCCCCTGACCGCGGACAAGGCGGTGATCGTGCCGAACGATTACGGCGTGATGGACATCGCCGACCTGCTGGAAAGGCAGGGCGTCATTGACGACAAATGGGTCTTTGTCGGCGCGGCCGTGGGCACGCGCGCCTCCAGCAAGCTGAAGGCCGGCGAATATGCCTTTGCCGCCGGCTCCTCGATCCAGCAGGTGCTGGGCACGATCGTCTCGGGCAAGGTGATCGAATATGTCGTCACCATTCCCGAAGGGCTGACCAGCGACCAGATCGTCGAGCGAATCCTCGATGTCGAGGAGCTTTCGGGGAACGTGCGGCAGGTGCCGCGTGAGGGCAGCCTCATGCCCGACACCTACAAGATCACCCGTGGTACGTCGCGCGAGGATTTGCTGCGCCGCATGGCGCGCACGCAGGACGCGGCGCTGAAGGAAATCTGGGACCAGCGCGACCCCGACCTGCCGCTGAAATCACCGCAGGAACTCGTCATTCTCGCCTCCATTGTCGAAAAGGAGACGGGCGTTCCCGAGGAGCGGGCGGAAGTCGCCGCCGTGTTCGTCAACCGGCTGAACAAGAAGATGCGGCTGCAGTCGGACCCGACCATCATCTACGGACTGGTGCGCGGCAAGGGGCGGCTGGAGCGGCCGCTGACCCGCACCGACATCACCACGCCGACGCCATTCAACACCTACACCATCCCGGCGCTGCCGCCCGGTCCCATCGGCAATCCCGGCCGCGCCTCCCTTGAGGCGACCGCCCGCCCGGCCAAGAGCGACAATCTCTATTTCGTCGCCGACGGCACCGGCGGCCACGCCTTCGCCCCCTCGCTCGACCAGCACAACAAGAATGTTGCGCGCTGGCGCCAGATCGAGCGCGAGCGCAAGGTCGACCCTGCGGCGCAGCCGGCCGGCACCTCCGGCACGACAGGCGCCACGCCCGTCGACTGAAGGCGAGCGCGTTGTGCCGGCTTGAGGCCGGCGGCGCCCGCCGTTATGGTCCGCCCGCCGTCCGGGGACGGGGCAGGGGGGACGTATGACGCTGGCCAGCATGACGGGTTTCGCACGCACGCAGGGCACCAGCGGTGCCTGGAGCTGGGCTTGGGAGCTCAAATCGGTCAATGGCAAGGGGCTGGATCTGCGCCTGCGGCTGCCCGGCGGCTGGGAGGGGCTGGAGAACGGCCTACGCCAGAGCGCGGCCCGCGTGCTCGCCCGGGGCAATGTCAACGCCGCCCTTTCGCTCACGCGCGCCGACCCCGAGGTGAGCGTGCGTGTCAATGAGCATGTGCTGCGCACCATCGCCCAGTCGGTACGCCGGGTGGCGGAGGAACTGGGCGCTCCGCCGGTGCAGTTGGAAAGTCTCATCGGCCTGAAGGGCGTGCTGGAGATCAGCGAGGCGCAGGAGACGGATGCCGGCCGCGCGGCGCTGGAGGCGGCGATCATCGCCGGCTTCGAGGAAGCGCTGGCCGACCTCGCCGCCATGCGGGTGCAGGAAGGGGCGGCGCTCGCCCTCGTGCTGGGCGAGCGGCTCGATGCCATTGCCCGGCTCACCGCCGCCGCCGAAGCCAATCCCTCCCGGCGGCCGGAGGCGATCCGTGCCAAGCTCGCCGATCAGATTCGCGGTTTGATGGACACGGGCGCGAGCTTTGATGCCGACCGGCTGCACCAGGAGGCGCTGGTGATCGCCGCCAAGGTCGATGTCCGCGAGGAACTGGACCGCCTGGTCACCCATGTCGCGGCGGCCCGCACTATGCTGGGCGAGGGCGGGGCCATCGGGCGGCGGCTCGACTTCCTGGCGCAGGAGTTCAACCGCGAAACCAACACGCTCTGTTCCAAGGCCAATGACGTGTCGCTGACCGCCATCGGGCTGGAGTTGAAGAGCGTCGTCGAGCAGTTCCGCGAGCAGGTTCAGAATATCGAGTGAGGGACAGGGTGACCGACACCAACGAGAATGCCGCGAGCCCCGGTGCCGCTATTGGCGGCCGTCGCGGGCTGATGCTGATCCTTTCCTCCCCCTCTGGCGCGGGAAAATCAACGCTCGCCCGGCTGCTGCTGGAACAGAATCCCGACATCTACCTCTCTGTGTCGGTGACGACGCGGGGCCGGCGGCCGAGCGAAGTCGAGGGTGTGCATTATCACTTCCTCACCCGCGAGCGCTTCGAGCGTCTGCGCGACGCCGGCGATCTGCTGGAATGGGCGGAGGTTCACGGCAATTTCTACGGCACGCCGCGCGAGCCGGTGGAGGCCGCGTTGTCGGCGGGACGGGACGTGCTGTTCGACATCGACTATCAGGGCGCCGAGCAGCTCTATGAGAAGATGCGCCCCGACATTGTCGGCGTGTTCATTCTGCCGCCCTCGGCCGCCGAGCTGAAGACGCGGCTGGAACGGCGCGCCGAGGATGCCTCGGGCGTCATCGAGAAGCGCCTGCGCAACGCCCGCACCGAGATCGCCCATTGGCGTGACTATAATTACGTGCTGGTCAATGCCGACCTGAACTCGACCTTCGCCAATCTGCGCAACATCCTGCTCGCCGAGCGGCTGCGCCGCGAGCGCCAGCCGGGCCTCGAGCCAGTGATCGAGCGGCTCGACAGCGAGCTGGCGGAACTGGTGGCGTAAACGGGCCTTCCGCTCGGCGTGCTATCGGCGCTTACGCTCTGCCCGGCGCGCCCGCCTCGCGCAGGGTCATCCACGCATTGGCGAGGGCGACGAAGCCGTCCACCGTCACCCGCTCGGCGCGTTCGGTCGGGGCGATGCCGGCGGCTTCCAGCAGCGCGCCGCTGTCGACACCGAGGCTTTTGAGGCTTTGCCGCAGCATTTTGCGGCGCTGGCCGAACCCGGCCTCGGTGACGCGCTCCAGCACCTTCAGCGAGCAGGGAAGGGGCTCGCGGCGCGGGACGAGATGGACCACGGAGGACGTGACCTTCGGCGGCGGCACAAAGGCGGAGGGCGGCACGTCGAAGGCGATATGCGCCTGCGCGCGCCAGCCGGTCAGCACGGCGAGGCGGCCATAGTGAGCGTCGCCCGGCGCCGCGACAATGCGCTCGGCGACCTCGCGCTGGAACATCAGCGTCAGGCTCTCATACCAAGGGGGCCAGGGATCGGCGGAGAGCCAGCCGATGAGAAGCGGCGTGCCGATATTGTAGGGCAGGTTGGCGATGACGACGGCGCGTTCCTCCGGCGCCAGCAGCGCCCGATAGTCGATCTCCAGCGCATCGCCTTCAATGATCTCAAGCCGGCCGGGATAATGCGCGGCCACCTCGGCCAGCGCCGCAACGCAGCGCGGATCGCGTTCGATGGCGACCACACGGCGCGCGCCAAGCGCCAGGATCGCCCGGGTGAGTCCGCCCGGGCCGGGGCCGACTTCAATCACCGTCCGCTCGTCGAGCCGCCCGGCGGTGCGGGCAATCTTCGAGGTGAGGTTGAGATCCAGCAGAAAATTCTGCCCCAGCGACTTCAGCGCGGAAAGACCATGCGCGCGGATGACCTCGCGCAGCGGTGGCAGGGTGTCGATGGTCATGCCGACCTCAGCCTTCCGCCGCCGCGTCACGCGCGCGGAGCCGATCCGCCAGACGCAGCGCCTCGATCAGGCTGGACGGGTCCGCACGGCCGGTACCGGCGAGAGTGAAGGCGGTGCCGTGATCGGGGGACGTACGGACAAAAGGCAGACCCAGCGTCACATTCACTGCCCGGTCGAACGCAAGAGCCTTGGCCGGCGCCAGCACCTGATCGTGATAGGCGCCGATGGCAGCGTCATAGGTGGAGCGGGCGGCGGCGTGAAACAGGGTATCGGCTGGCAGGGGGCCTCGCACGTCGAGCCCTTCCTGCCGCAGCGTTTCGACAGCGGGGCGGGTGATCTCTTCATCCTCGCGCCCGAGCGTGCCCTCCTCGCCCGCATGCGGGTTCAGCCCGCAGACGGCGAGGCGGGGCGCGGCGATGCCGAAGCGGTGCCGCAGATCGTGAGCGGCAATACGGGCGGTGTCGATCAGCAATTCGCGGGTGAAATGGCGCGGCACGTCAGCGAGCGGTATATGAATGGTGGCGGGAATGACGGCGAGTTCGGGCGACCAGATCATCATCACCGGGCGAGGGGCCGGGCTGCCCGCGAGATAGGCGAGATATTCGGTGTGGCCGGGAAAGGCGAAGCCGTCGGCATAGAGCACGGCCTTGGCGATCGGATTGGTGACGACCGCGCTGGCGCGCCCGGCCTTCACCAATGCAACGGCCAGGTCGATCGCCGCGCGGGCGGCAGGGCCGCTCGTGGGGTCGGGGCGACCCGGCAGGGCGGTGACCGCGGGGCCGGCACTGACCAGCGGCAGCGAACGGGCGAACACGGTACCGGCTTCTTCCGGAGCGCATTCCTGCACCGGCACAGCGAGACCGAGCGCCTGGGCCCGGCGGCGCAGCAGCGCGGCATCGCCAATGGCGAAGAAGGCCGGCAGGTTACGCTCGTCGCGTCGCAGCCAGGCGGTGAGCGTGATGTCGGGCCCAATGCCGGCCGGCTCACCCAGAGAGAGCGCCAGAGCGCGCGACGGGCGTGCCATGGGCGGCTCAGCGGTACTGGATCATGGCGGATTTGCGCGCCTCGTCGAGCAGCTTTCTCGACACCGCCTCGAACTGCTTGTTCTCCAGCTCGGCGCGGACTTCACGCTTCTGCGCGCTTTCGCCGACCACTTCGCGGCGGTCGCAGATGGCAATCATCTCGATGCCGGCGCGGGAGACCTCCGGTGCCGTCAACTGGCCCACCGGCGTGTCGTCCATGATCTTGCGCACCGGCTCGCTCATATCGGCCGAGGTTCGGATGACCGGGTCACGGACCACTGTTTCGCGCATCCCCCGCGCGATATCGACGCCCGCCTCACAGTCACGGAACTGCTTGCGCAGATTATTGGCTTCCGCCATGCGCTGCGAGCGCTCGCCAGGATTGGCCGTGCGCCCGACCACAAGCACGATCTGGCGAATGGTGTATTCCGTGGTGCGCTGGGCGCGGGTCAGGTCCTCGCCCTTGGACTGAAGCGCCGCGAAGACATCCGAATCGCGGATGGTCGCGACCGATGAGAAGCGGCCGCGCACATAGTTGTTCCACACGAAGTCGGCCCGCATCTTGGCCTTGAGCATGCCGGCATCGAGCCCGGACTGCGCCAGGGCCTGCGTTAGCTGCTCGGGCGTGCGGCCGGTGCGGCTGCCCATGCGGGCGAACATCTTGTCGACTTCATCCTTGTCGGCGGTGACGCCGAAGCGCTCCGCCGTCACGATCTTCAGGCGCTGGTCGATCAGTTCCTCAAGCGCCTGCTTCTGGGACAGGTTCTTCCGCTCGGTGAGCTGGGCGAGCTTGATGCGCTGGGCGACATCGAAGCTGGTGATCGGCTGCCCCTGGACCAGCACGAGAATCTGCTGCGCCTGTGCCGGAGCGGGCAGGAGGGGAGACGCCGCGCCGAGGGCGCAGCCAAGCAGGAGCGCGCGAACGTACGGCCCGAAGACCCGACGATGGCCGGCATGCCAGCCATCCCGTATCAAAGACCGACCACGCATTTTCTCTCCACTCTGGCTCGCGAACCGGCGTTCGGCGTGTCTCGCTTGGCGCCCCTGCGCGCTGTTCTTGTCGGTGGATGTGGCGTCAATGCGACGCCGTCGTCAATCGTTGCTGTTGCTGCTGCTGCCGCCGCTCGACCCGACCTCGGAAGAGAAGCCCGCCTCGCCCAGCGTCTTCAGCGTGAACGTCACCAGCACCGTGTCGACGCGCTGGCGATTGCCGCTTTCCGTGTAGTCCGAGCGGTAGCTGAGCGCGATGCCGAAGCATTCGTCGACATAGGAAATGCCGAACAGGGTGAAGTCGATCTCGTCGAGGTTCAGGTTGTAGCGCGCTGCCGCCTGCAGGTTCCAGTTCTCGTTCAGCTTGAGCGTGCCTGTGCCGAGAATGCCCTCGCGTTCCTCATAATAACCGAGCAGAGGCTGGGCGGTGTAGAGCCCGTAGAGAGCCGAAACCGTGAGGTGCTTGTTGATGACGGCCCGCCCTTCCACCTCGTAGCGCTCGACCGACCAGTCGTCATTGTCGAAACGGAAGCGGTTGATGAGCGAGAAATTCGCCGTCGGCTGGTAGTAAAGCCGGGCCACATAGTCGGACACGTCGTCCTCCAGACCGGATTCGGCACCCGTATTCGCCATGTCGTAATTGGCGTAGGAGTTGGTGCCGAAGAGCTGGTAGGACTGGCCGAACAGGGCGTTGATCTGCCCGCCATCATTGAAATTGGCGGTGTACTGGATGCCCACATTGGCGCGCCCGCCGCCTTCCACGCGGTCATAGCCCGAATATTTGTTGATCTCGAACAGGTTCGTGTCGTCGAAGATCAGGCTCTGCGCGTCTTCGTTGGGCAGTTGGCCGATATGGGTCTCGTCCGGGCGGATGATGACCTGGGCGATCGGCTCGATGGTCTGAGTGCCCCAGTTCTGCACCGCGATGAAGGGGTAGCGGTACTCCAGGCCGACGGCCGGCATGGCGCGCACGAGCTGCGTGTCGCCGCCGGTGCCGAGCCAGGGCTCGTCTTCCGTCTGGGCCTGCACCGAGGCCACGTCGAGTTGCATGTTGAAGAACGGCGTCCAGGTCTGGCCGGCCTGGTCGATGAAGGTGCGGCGCCAGTCGACCACGCCGGACAGGCGGGAATAGCTGCCGACCATGCCGCGCATCAGGCAGGCGTCGCGCAGGTTCGCGCCGGCGTTGGCGACACGGGTGAGATCGCACTGGTTGGTCGGGCCGTCATAAAGCTCCGGCACGAGCGGCGCGTAGGCCGCCGAGGTGGCCCGCAGGTCGATCTCGTCGCGGGTCAGGCTGGTGAAATTGATGTCGTAGCTGAACTGGCCGCCAAAGACCGATTCCCCGAGCGTCTTGCTGTAGTCCAGCACCGGATGGATGACCGGCTGCTGCGCCTCCACGTCATAGGAGGTCAGGCCGGTGAAATACATCGCCCGGAGATCGAAATAGGAGCGGTCGCCCTGGCCGACGAGATAGATCTGGGAGGTCACCTCGCGGGTGGTCGCATTGATCAGGTTGTAGTCCTGGAGGAAGGTCTCGTCCGACATCAGCCAGCCGTCCCAACCCCAGTACCAGTTCTCGTTGATGTTGAACCGGCCGTGCGTCTCGATCATGCCGCGCTGCTCGCGATAGCCGGGCTGGCCCTGGAACTCGTCCTTGTCGAGCTGGTCGATGCCGGCGGCGCGGATGCTGTAGGTGCCCGTTTCCAGCCGGTGCCGGAACTCGGCGTCGAGCATCACGCCCTGCTTGGAGACGAAGAGCGGCGAGAACGTCACGTCCATATTGGGCGCGATGTTCCAGAAATACGGGATGCTGACCCCGTAACCGATCTCGGACGTGCTCATGAACTGCGGAATGAGGAAGCCGGACTTGCGCTTCACCGTCGGATCGGGAGCTTCAAGATAGGGCACCCACGCGATCGGAACGCCCAGGAATTCGAGCCTGGCGTCCTCGAAATAGATCATCTGCTCCTTTTCTTTATGGATGATCTTCGCCGCTCTCACCTGCCACATCGGCGGCTTCTGCGGGTTGTCCTTGCAGGGTTCGCAAGGCGTGTAGGCGCCGCTCGTCAGCACGGTGGTGTCGCCGTTCTCGCGATCGGCGCGGGCGGCAACAAAATGCATGTCCTGCGCCGAATCGATGCGCAGCGAATTGACGAAGCCGTTGCTGAAGTCCTGCGACAGGTCGAGATTGTCGGCGGCGATGACGGTGCCGTCCTTATCCTTCAGGCGCACGCCGCCTTCCGCCCGCAGCCGGTTGGCGGTGCGATCATAGACGACGCGGCGCGCTTCCAGCACGGCACCGTCGTAATAGATCTGCACATTGCCTTCGGCGATCACCTCGTTGCGGTTGTTGTCGTAGACGAGCTGGTCCGCCGTCACCAGCATCTTGGCGTTCGGATCGGTCTGGCGCGTGATCAGGCCGCCGGCGAGGCCGGCCGGCTGGGCAGCGGAGGGCTGGGCCGATGTCTGAGCCGCGGTCGGCTGGGCCGCCGTCGTCTGGGCACGCGCCGGCGTCGCCGGGCCGAAGGCAACCAACGCGACGGAGCCTGCTCCGAAAACAAACGCACAGGCCGACCGGCGCAGGCGACGTTTCAGTCGCGGGATCGCCGAATCTGCCTGGCCGGCTATGACGCTGCCGACCTTCATCCGTCCTCCCGGTGAAGCAGGATGAGAACGCCCATCAATGCTCCTACGACCGCTGGAAACCACGCTGCTATAACGGGATGCACAATCCCGGCCTCACCGAGGTCCTCGGCGAGCTTGGTGAAAACATAAAGCAGAAAGCCGGCCGCGACGCCACCGAGAATCGTCTGGCCGATGCCGCCGAAGCGGAACACGCGCAGGCTCACCGATGCCGCGATGAGCACCATCGCCAGCAATAGCGCGGGTCGGGCGAGGAGGCTCTGATACTGCAGCCGATAGCGCTCGGCGCCAAATCCCACCCGCGTGGCCGCCTCGATGGCGGCCGGCAGATCCCAGAACGGCACGGTCTCGCTCTGAAGCGAATCCTGTACCTGATTGGGGGTGAGATTGGTGGCCAGCATGTACACGTCGTACTCCTGCAAACCTATTGCGGGAGTTAATACGCGCGCATTTTCCAGCCGCCAGGCTCCGGGATCCAGAGTGGCGCGGCGCGCCTCGATCCGCTCCAGCAGCTTGTCGTTGTCGTCGAACAGGAACACGTTGACGCCGGTCAGTTCGCGCCCGCCATTGGAGGTGGCCGCCGCCTGGATGATGGCCTGTCCGTCGACGCTCTGCTGGCGCAGCCAGAAGCCGCTGCGTCCGGCGGAGAACAGCCCGGTTTGACGGTTGAAGATCTCCGCCTCGAGCCGGCTGGCCCGATCCTTGAAAGCGGCCGAGACCGGATTGTAGACGGTTGTGGAAAACGTGCCGAGCGCCAGGGCGATCAGTGCGGCGGGGGCGATGAACTGCCACGCGGAAATGCCCGCCGCGCGCGCCACCACCAGCTCCAGCCGCCGCGAGAGGGTGAGGAAGGTGCCGATCGCCCCGAACAGAACGGCGAACGGCAGGAGCTGCTCGGTGAAGAACGGCATGCGGTAGAACACGAGCAGCAGCAGCGTGGTGAAATCGACATCGCGCTCGCCGACGCGGCGGGAGAGTTCGAGCAGGTCGATGAGCATGATCAGGCTGGCGCAGCCGACAAAAATGCCCATCACCGAGGTGATGAACCGCCGCCCGAAATAAAAGCCCAGCGTCGGCCCGATCATGCCGCCGCTCCGTTGCCGGTAATGTCGTCGCGATTGCGCATCAGGGCCTCAATTCACGGTCGCGCGCACGACGCGCTGGGCGAGGCGGTCGATCCGTATGCGCATCGCTTCCGGCATGCGCGGCTTGAAGCGCCCGCTCAGCGAGACCATCGCCCCGAGGATGAACAGCGTCGGCACGAGATAGACCACCGGGATCAGGGCGGGCTCGGCCCGTACCTGGTTGACCAGCCCGAAGCTCGCCACCTGCAGAAAGATGATGAACGGCGCGGTGCCGGCCAGCGCCAGGCCGCGCCCCTCGCGCGTGGTGCGCGGTTCCGCCAGTGCGGCGCAGGCGATGGCGAAGAAGGCGAGCACATAGAGCGGCAGCGAGAGCCTTCGGTGCAGCTCTTCGGTGAAGCGGCCCTTGCCCTCCAGCCGGATCACAATGTCGTTCGGGTCCGGGTTCCAGAGGTCGGCGAAGGGCCGCTCAGGCGCGCGGTAGACGGTGGGCTCGCCGCTATTGGTGAAGGGGGAGAGATCGAAGGCGTAGCGCTGGAACTCGACGACATTGCTGTCGGCCTTGCCCGGTGTGCGCCGATGAATGGCGCCGTCTTCGAGCACGAGGAAAGTGCCTTCGGCGGAATCGATCACCTGGCCGCGCTCGGCGAGATAGGTGTTCACTTGTTTGGGATCGCGCGCATCATTGATGAAAATGCCGCCGAGCACGCCGTTGGCGTTACGCTCGCGCACATGAAACACCATGCCCTGCGCCAAAGTGGTGAAACGGCCGGGCTGGGCGATGAACGCGACGACATCGGCGCGCACGCGGGTGATTTCGTAGCGAAACTGGCGCATCGCCGCCGGGACCAACTCCATCGACAGCGCGGCGCAGCCCGCCGCCACCAGCAGCGCCAGAATCACCAGCGGACGCAGGAAACGCCAGGTCGAGATGCCGGCCGCGCTCGCCACCACGATCTCGGAATCGCTGTTCATGCGGAAGAGCGTCTGCGCCACCGCCATGAACAGAGCCGCCGGCGCGAGGCCGAGAATAAGAGCGGGGAGAGCGAGGGCCGTGATGAGGATGAAGGCGAGGATCGTCTGGCCCTGCGTCGTCATGATGTCGAGTTCACGCAGGGCCTGCGTCACCCAGATCATGGCGGTCAGCACGAGCAGCGTCCCGAGAAACGCGGTCACGGCCGATCGGAACACATAGCGATCCAGGCGGTTCATCCAGCGGCTATCCTGATCCCTGTCGACGACTGCCCGCTGCCCCGGCGTGGCCATGCTTGTGCATGATGCATAATTGCCCGTGCGTTTCGGCGCAAATCGGGCGGAGCCGCGTCCCCCACACGGCCCGTTTGAGGCTCGTGCCCTGTCGCTCATTCGGCTAAAGAGAAACGAACCGAGCCGCGACAACTCAAGGTGCCCCGATGCCCGACCATGTGAAGATCAGTTTTGCCAAGCTCCCGGCCCGCCTGGAGGGACACGTCGTCGTTCTCGCCGCCGAGCCAGTGGAAGGGGACGCCCCAGCCTTTGCGCCGTCGGTCGAAGCGCTGCTTGCTCCCGCTTCCGCCCAGCTGGCGAACGCGATGCAGGCCGAGCGCTTCACCGGTAAATCCGGCAAGGGGATCGATCTTCTGGCGCCGGCGGGTCTCGACGCTTCGCGCCTTCTCGTCATGGGCGTTGGCAAGCCCGCCGACCTCAAGGCGTTCGACTGGCTGAAGCTGGGCGGGGCCATCATGGGCCGCCTGCCGGCTGCGGCAAAGGATGTGAGCGTCATCCTGGCGCTGCCGGGTGGCGAGGTGCCGGGCGAGGCCGCGGCCGAACTGGCGCTTGGCCTGCGCCTGCGCGCCTATGCCTTCGACCGCTACAAGACGAAGAAGAAGCCCGATGAGGCGACCGCGAAGCCGAAGGTGACGCTTTATATAGCGGACGATTCCGCCGCGAAGCGCGCCTGGAAGAAGCGCGAGGGCATCGGCGAGGGTGTGGTGATCGCCCGCGATCTCGTGAACGAGCCTGCCAATGTGCTCACCCCGACCGAATTCGCCAAGCGGGCGGGCGACCTCGCCAAGGTGGGCGTGGATGTCGAGGTGCTGGGCGAGAAGGACCTGAAGAAGCTCGGCATGGGCGCGCTGCTCGGCGTCGGCCAGGGGTCGGGCGAGGAGAGCCGCGTCGTGGTGATGCGGTGGAACGGCGGCAAGGCGGATGAGGCGCCGGTGGCCTTCGTCGGCAAGGGCGTGGTCTTCGACACCGGCGGCATTTCCATCAAGCAGGCCGCCGGCATGGAGGACATGAAGGGCGACATGGCCGGTGCCGCCTGCGTCGTCGGGCTGATGCATGCGCTGGCCAGCCGCAAGGCCAAGGCCAATGTGGTCGGTCTCATCGGCCTCGTCGAGAACATGCCGGATGGCAAGGCGCAGCGGCCGGGCGACATCGTCACCTCCATGTCCGGCCAGACCATCGAGATCATCAACACCGATGCCGAAGGCCGGCTCGTGCTCGGCGACGTGCTCTGGTACGCCAAGGAGCGGTTCAAGCCGCAATTCATGGTGGACCTCGCCACGCTCACCGGCGCCATCATCGTCGCGCTCGGCACCGAGCATGCGGGCCTGTTCTCCAACAACGACACTCTGGCCGAACGCCTCACGGATTCGGGGCTGACGACGGGCGAGAAGGTGTGGCGCCTGCCGCTTTCCGCCGAGTACGACAAGCTGATCGATTCGAAGTTCGCCGATATGAAGAACACGGGCGGGCGCTTCGGCGGCTCGATCACCGCCGCGCAGTTCATCCAGCGTTTTGTCGGCGACGTGCCCTGGGCGCATCTCGACATCGCCGGCACGGCCATGTCCTCGCCGGCGACCGACTTCAACCGCAGCTGGGGCTCGGGTTGGGGCGTGCGCCTGCTCGACGATCTGGTGGCCCGTCACTACGAATCGTGACCGACACGGGTAGCGCGCGGCCGGGCCTGCGGGGGAGGGGACATTGAGCGACGTGCTCTTCTATCACCTGCAGAACCGGCCGCTCGACGCCGCCTTGCCCCAGCTTCTGGAGAAGTGCCTGGAGCGGGGCTGGCGCTGCGCGGTGCAAGCGACGTCCACGGAGCGCATCGAGGCGCTGGACGCGCTGCTGTGGACCTATGACGACGCGGCCTTCCTGCCGCACGGCACCGACCGCCAGGGCGAGCCGGCCCGGCAGCCCATTCTGCTCACCACAGACGAATCGAATCTCAACGGCGCTGTGGTGCGCTTTCTCATTGATGGCGCGCTGATTCCCGACACGGGCCGCTATCAGCGGGTGATCCATCTCTTTGACGGCAACGATTCCGAAGCCGTCGAACCTGTTCGCCAGGCGTGGCGCGCGGCGAAGGCCGAAGGTCACGACGTGACCTACTGGCAGCAGGACGAGAACGGGCGCTGGCAGCGCCGCTGATTGCGGCCCACGGGTGGCGCCCGCCGCCACATTCCGCGGCGCCCTGCGGCGAAGAATTCGGGCGCGTGCCCGTTAACCCCTGATTTACCAAGGCTTTTGACGGGGTTTCCGGCAGTCTCACGGTCGGCAAGTGCGGCGTGAGAATTGTGTCTCGACAGCAACACATCGTGGCGGAATGGGCGCCGAGGGCCCTTTGGTACCACTTTGGCTTTGCACCGCCCGGTGGTTTCGAACAGTATCGCTGTGGGTGCCGCGCCGTGCGGCGGGTCCTGACAATCGAAAACCCAACATTGGTCCAATTTGGGGGAGAATGAAATTGAAGACGGTCATTAAGAATGTGCTGCTCGGCTCGGTTGCCGGGCTTGCGATGGTCGGGACTGCTGCGGCGGCCGATCTGCCTGTGAAGGTGAAGGCTGCGGAATATGTGAAGATCTGCTCCACCTACGGCGCGGGCTTCTACTACATCCCCGGCACCGATACCTGCCTGAAGGTCGGTGGCTATGTGACGGCCGACACCTACTACACCAAGGTCGAGCGCACTGTTAGCGCCTACGAAGTTGGCGAAGGCTTCTTCCGTTACACCGGCAAGCCGGATGGTCAGTTCGACTTCTACAGCCGCGCCGCTGTTCAGCTCGACGCTCGCACCCAGACCGAATACGGCACCCTGCGTTCCTACATCGAAGCTCGCATCGAGCAGGGCCAGAACTACGGCTACGGTCTGACCGACGACGGCACCACCTCGGCGGTCTTCTCGGACACCACGCGTAACCGCGCTGTCCTGAAGTACGGCTATATCCAGTTCGCGGGCTTCACCTTCGGTCAGGCCACTTCGGCCTTCGACTTCTGGGCTGGTGACGGCTGGTACGGCATCCGTCCGGGTAACTTCTACTCGGATCAGTCGCTCAACGTGATCCAGTACACCGCTGACTTCGGCAATGGCTTCTCGGCGACCATCGCCCTCGAAGACGGTCAGGCTCGCGAAGACGACTACGGCTTCGGCGATTTCACGCCGTTCGGTGGTTCGTTCACGACCCAGGGCCAGCAGGTTCCGGACATCGTCGCGAACATTGCCTATGAAGGCACCTGGGGTGCGTTCAAGATCTCCGGTGCTTACCACAACATCGGCGATGTTTACTATGTAGGCCTCGGTGGCACGGGCTTCATCTCGAGCGCCGACGACTCCGGCTGGGCCGCTCTCGCTGGTGTGCGCTTCGACTTCGCTGAGACCACCACCCTGTACGTCGAAGGCGCTTACTCCAAGGGCGCTCCGGGCTATCTCGGCCTCGCCGGCGCTCTCCCGGTTGTCGACTACTACGGTGACGGCGTCGCCGGCTGGTACGTCGGTGGTTCGCTGACCCACTACTGGACGCCCGCCGTCTTCACCACCCTGGTGGGTAGCTACACCGCTTCCGACGATTACGCGGTTGACAACATCAATAGCATCGACTTCACCGGCTACAACGTCGGCGTGAACATCGGTTGGAAGCCGGTCAAGGGCTTGACCCTCGTCCTGCAGTACGACTACCTGTCGGCCGAATACAGCGGTGGCAATTCCTACTTCGGCACCTCTGTGACCGACACCACCGAGCAGAACCGCGTCACCTTCTCGGCGAAGCGTTCTTTCTGATCCCTTCCAGGATCGGCTCTACGGAAAGCCCCGGCCTTGTGCCGGGGCTTTTTGCTTTTGGGCTTCACGCGGTGCGGTGGCTCACAGACAGTGAATCTGGCGACAATGCTCACTGCGCATACGGCATCGCGCCGGGCGCGGTGCCCGGCCCGACCTCAACTCATATCCCTGCAAACAAAAGTGGACCTCAGTCCGAATGCCGTCTTGGTGCAGCCGGCCGGCCCATTAGGGGGCCATGGCCTCGTCAAGCGCGGCCGAGGCTTCGAGCCAGTCTTCTTCCGCCCTCGCCAGCGCTTCCGCCGCCGCGCTGCGCTCACGTGCCAAACGCTGCGCCTCCAGCGGCGCGCGCGTATACAGCGTGTCGTCGGCCAGCTTGGCGTCGAGCGCGCTGAGGCTGCGTTCCAGCTTCGCCATCGCCGCCTCGAGATCCTTGATCCGCTTGCGCAGCGGCGCCGTCTCGCTGCACCGATCCGCCGCCTGCCGCCGTTCGTCGGCGCGGCTGCCCGCCGCCTCCTTGCGCGACGCGGAGGCGGTGCGGCCGACGACGAGCCGCTGATATTCGTCGAGATCGCCGTCATAGGGGCGCACCGTCCCCTCCGCCACCAGCCACAATCGCTCGGCGGAGGCGTCGAGGAGGGTGCGGTCGTGGCTGATGAGGATGACGGCGCCGGGAAAATCGTTGATCGCCTCGATCAGCGCCTGCCGCGCCGCGATGTCGAGATGGTTGGTCGGCTCGTCCAAGATCAGCAGATGCGGGCCATGAAAGGCGGCGAGGCCGAGCAGCAGCCGCGCCTTCTCGCCGCCCGACAGCGCCGCGATGATCGTATTGGCCGTCGCGCCGGAAAAGCCCATTTCCGCCGCGCGCGAGCGCACCTTGGCCTCCGGCGCCTCCGGCATCAGCCGGCGCACATGGTCGTAGACCGTCTCATTCGCGACCAGCTCGTCGAGCTGGTGCTGGGCGAGATAGGCGATGTCGAGCCCGGCCGCGCGCACGATGCTGCCGCCAAGCGGTGCCAACCGGCCGGAAATCAGCTTGGCGAATGTGGACTTACCGTTTCCGTTCGGTCCGAGCAGGGCAATGCGGTCGTCATGGTCGACGCGCAGGGTAAGGTTGCGCAGCACCGGCTTGCCCGGCGCATAGCCGGCCGAGACACCGTCCAAAGTAAGGATCGGCGGTGAGGGAATGCGCTCGGGATGGCGGATGGAGATTGCCGCCGCCTGTTCGCTCGCGGCTTCCGCGATCGGCGCCATGCGGGCCAGCGCCTTCAGCCGCGACTGCGCCTGCTTGGCCTTGGTCGCCTTGGCGCGGAAGCGCTCGACAAAGGCTTGCATATGCTTGCGCTTGGCTTCCTGCTTGGCCCGCGCCTTCTGGTCGACAACCTGCTTCTCGGCGCGCTGGCGCTCGAAGGAATCATACCCGCCGCGCCAAAGCGTCAGCTTGCCCTGGTCGAGATGCAGGATGAAGCCGACCGACTGGTTCAGCAATTCGCGGTCATGGCTGACGATCAGCACGGTGCGTGGATAGCGGGCGAGAAAGTCCTGCAGCCACAAGGTTCCTTCGAGGTCGAGATAGTTGGTCGGCTCGTCCAGCAACAGCAGGTCCGGCTCGGCGAAGAGCAGGGCCGCGAGCGCCACGCGCATGCGCCAGCCGCCGGAAAATTCGGAACAGGCGCGCTGCTGCGCGGCGTCGTCAAAGCCGAGGCCGGCGAGAATGCGGGCGGCGCGCGCCGGTGCGGCATGAGCGTCGATGTCGACAAGGCGCAATTCGATCTCGGCGATGCGCGCGGGATCGGTCGCCTGTTCGCGCTCGCCGAGCAGTCGGGCGCGCTCGGTGTCGGCGGCGAGCACCACGTCGATCAGTTTCTCCGGACCGGCGGGGGCTTCCTGCGCCACCTGGCCGATGCGGGCGGCGGCGGGGATGCGGATCTCGCCGCTCTCAAGTTCGAGATCGCCGGTAATCGCACGGAAAAGCGTGGTTTTTCCGGTGCCGTTGCGGCCGACAAGGCCAATCCGGGCGCCTTCCGGCAGCGCGACGGAGGCGTGGTCGATGAGAAGCCGGCCGGCAATGCGCAGCGAGATATCGTCGAGAATGATCATGCCCGTCTTGTGCCGCGCGATCGGCCGGCCGGCAAGAGAAGGCGTCGCAGAAACGGCGCCAGCGCGGGCGTTCAGCCCTGCCGGGACACGCCGCTTTCGCGCTGGAAGGCGATGAGGTCGAGCGAGGGCGCGGCGTCCTTGCCCAGCAGGCCGCTGACGAGGCAGTGAACCTGGCCGCGGTGATGGGTCTGGTGGTTGAACACATGGTCGAGAATCGTCGCCAGCGTCTGGGTGAAGCGGGTGCCGGCGACATTGGCGTAGCTGTGGTCGGCAGCCAGTGTCGCGGCGTCGAGTCCGGCGATATAGGCGGTGAGCCGGGCATCCTCGGCGATGCGGGCCTGCGCCAATTCGTCTAATGTTTCGAACAGGATAGCGTCCAGCGCCGCCGGCTCCGGACCATTGCCGGTGAGGCGGCGGAGCCAGAGGCGGTCGGCGACGAGCAGGTGGTTGAGCGTGCCATGCACCGAGCCGAAAAACGCGCCGCCATCGGCCCGGTACTGCGCCTCGCTCAGCCGGCCGGCGGCTGCGTAGAGGCGGGCATTGGCCCATTCATTATAGGCGGCGAAGCCGCGATAGCGCTCGGTGACAAGCGTTTCCAGGCCGAGCCCGGGGGCGGGAAAAGTCGACATCGCGGGTGTCTCCGGTACTGCCATATCGTGCCGGCTACTGTGCAACCCGGCGCCGGGCGTGGCCAATTCCATGTGCTGATGGAAGCCATCAGCGCGATGCGAGCGTTGGGGGGCGGCGATGGCCATGCCGACTAAGGTGCGGACGGAAAACGCAAAACGCCCCGGCCGCGCGCAGCGGGGCCGGGGCGTCGGGCGTCGGGCTTTCGCCGGGTCGGCGGGAACGGCGGCGGCCTTCGGCTGATTCCGTTGCCGGAATGCACGCATCCTGCGCCGCCACGGCGCAACGCAGGCTGAACACGCTGTTGCCCACTGTTCATCGCGTGGCGCCGGCAAAAAAGTGCCCCGGCTCCTTGGGGGAGAAGCCGGGGCTGATGGGCTCGCGTTGGGGCTTGGGGGAGTGGGGATACCGCGAGCCTAACCTTGTGAAAGCCGTGGAGTGTGAGTGCAGTGAGGTGGAGTGTCAGGCCGATGAGGCCGATCAGACCGGCCTCAGTAACAGACGGGCCGCTCGACCTCGACCAGACGGCCGGCGTCCGTCACCCAGCGCGACTGCATCACGCAGTCGCCGGCGATGGGCTCGACCGGAATCTCCACCGTGGCGACCGGAAGCTGGCGCTTGAAATAGCCAGTGGCGTCGGCCGCGCCGACGAAAAGCGCGGTGAAACCCATGACGGCAGCAACGGCACTGATGGCTATGGCCTTGTACATCGCGGCACCTCATCCACCAGCCGGTGGAGGGGGCGCCACCGGCGTTCAATGCGTCCTGAACACGCTCATCACACGCGAACCAAATACACGGCACGACAACCCACCTGCCGCGCCCCGCCTTTTCCCGGCGGCTGCAGCCGAACGAAGCGTTAAACGTCCGTTCATGCGTGTCTGCCTCATTCGATCCGTTAACGCCTACTTAACGTGCGTACTCCCGGAAGAGTTCCAAGAGGTAATCAGGAAGTCGTGATCGGCATTATTCCGCGAATACGCAGCGCGGTTCTTTCACCCAGCGCGGCGCGCCCTCGGTGAACACGGCGCGGCGTTCGAGATAGCAGGTCTTGTAGCCCGCCGGCTGACGCGCCGGATCGGTGGTGGCGTCGGCGACGGGCAGCAGCGGCACGGCGAGAAAGCCGACAAGCACAGCCGCCAGCCCCACGCCGGCAAGAACCAGTTTCTTCATGACGCGCATCCCTGAACCGCGGCACTGCGGCCGCTCCGGTGCTAAACAGATGAGCCGTGCCGGGTTCCGCCGCAAGGCGACTATTTCGTGTACGAACGATTCCGCCCCGCAAGGGGCCCGCCTTCGCGCTGAAGTGACCTTGGGACGATCCAAAACGCCCGCCGCGCTTCTCTTGTCCGCGGGCGGAGCCGCCGCTATAAGCCGCTGCGAGCCTTTCGCCCCCCACATTTCCAGGGAAACCGACCATGGCGCTCGAGCGCACTTTTTCCATCATCAAGCCCGACGCCACCCGTCGCAATCTCACCGGCGCGGTCAATGCGCTGATCGAGAAGGCGGGCCTGCGCATCGTCGCGCAGAAGCGCATCCTGCTCACCCGCGCCCAGGCCGAGACCTTCTACGGCGTCCACAAGGAGCGCCCCTTCTTCGGCGAGCTGGTGGACTTCATGATCTCCGAGCCGATCGTCGTGCAGGTGCTCGAAGGCGAGAACGCCGTCGCCAAGTACCGTGAAGTGATGGGCGCCACCAACCCGGCCAACGCGGCCGAGGGCACCATCCGCAAGGAATTCGCCCTCTCCGTCGGCGAGAACTCGGCCCATGGCTCCGACAGCCTGGAGAACGCGCAGATCGAGATCGCGCAGTTCTTCTCCGGCAACGAAATCGTCGGCTGAATCGCGGCTGACGGCGTGCCCGCGCGGGCGCGACGGCGTTGACATCGCACCCCGTCCGGTCCGCCGGGCGGGGTGTTTGTTTGTGCGAAGCAGCGTAGACTAAGCTCTCGCAGCATCATTTGCTGAAGAAAATGCGGTATTCGGGGTTGGCCACCGCATGGATTATTATGTATGTTCCCCAAATGGGCGCTGCGGGGGTCCGGCCATGGAGAAGTGGCCCGCAGCGGGGATGCCGTTAATGGCGCGCCAAGAGCGCCCGGGAGTGGGCCCGCCGGAGCCACCTCCTCTTGCCTCACCTCAAATCATGGCGCGCCAACGCCGACACAACTGACTTGGAGTCCCGTCCGCATCCGGACGGGAAGGTGAGGGAACGACCGCAATGAGCTATCTTGAGCCGCTTTTCTGGCTGGCACTTCTCAAAATCATCTGGATCAACGTCCTGCTCTCGGGCGACAACGCGGTGGTCATCGCCATGGCCTGCCGCTCGCTTCCCGACAAGATGCGCCGCACCGGCATGATCCTGGGCGCCGGCGTTGCCGTCGGCATGCGCATCGTGTTCACCGCCATCATCGCCGTGCTGCTCGGCCTGCCCTGGCTGCGCATCGTCGGTTCGCTGGCGCTGATGTACATCGCCGTTGATCTCGTGCTGCCGGAAGAGGGCGAAGAGGGCGGCGTCGCCGCGCATGACAATCTGTGGCGCGCCGTCGGCACCATCGCCGTCGCCGACCTGGTGATGAGCCTCGACAATGTCGTCGCCATCGCCGCCGTGGCGGATGGCAACTGGACGCTGATCATCATCGGTCTCGTCATCTCCATCCCGATGATCATTGCCGGCGCGGCGCTGATCATGGGCCTGCTGGCGCGTTTCCCCTTCCTGGTGTGGGCCGGCGCGGCGCTGCTGGGCTGGGTGGCCGGCGAGATGTTCGTCTCCGACGTGAAGGTGCTGGACTATTTCGGCGAGGCCGTTGTCCACCACTATGAATATGCCGCCGCCGCCGCCGGCGCGGTGATCGTGCTGGCCACCGGCTGGGCGATCTCCCGCTTCAAGGGCGGCGCCCACGCCGCGGGCCCGCACGGCTCGTGACCTGAACGGGGCTTCCCTCCCCCTGGCGCCCGCGACTCGACAAGAGCGCGGGCGTCGGCCGTTTCAGAAGCGATTTCTGGCGTAACTAATAATGTATGCCAGAGATGGGGCGGGTATTCCTTCCGACATCTGAACAAGACCCGACGATCAGAGAGGACATGATGGATTTCTCAAGCCCGATCTTCTGGGTGGCCTTGCTCCAGATCATCTGGATCGACCTGCTGCTCTCCGGCGACAACGCGGTGGTGATCGCGCTCGCCTGCCGCTCGCTGCCGGAAAAGCAGCGCAAATGGGGCATCCTGCTCGGCGCCGGCGCGGCGGTGGGCCTGCGCATCATCTTCGCGCTGGTGGTCTCCTATATGCTCGGCGTGCCCTTCCTGAAGGTGGTGGGCGGCCTGCTGCTGTTCTGGATCGCCATCAAGCTGGTGCTCGACGAGGGCGGCGAGGGCCACCATGTGGAGGGCGCCGACAGCCTGTGGAAGGCGGTGCGCACCATCGCCATCGCCGACGCGGTGATGAGCCTCGACAATGTGGTGGCGATCGCCGCCGCTGCGCGCGGCCACGCCGAACTGTTCATCTTCGGCCTGCTGCTCACCATCCCGCTGATCATTTTCGGCTCGCAGCTCATCCTCAAGCTGATCTCGCGCTTCCCGATCCTCATTTGGTTCGGCGCGGCGCTGCTCGGCTGGATCGCCGGCGAGATGCTGGTGGGCGACAAGGTGGTGCTGGAGGCGATGCAGGGCTGGGCGCCGTGGCTGGTCGAGACCATCGCCGATCCGGAAGACCCGGTCGGGCTGAAGGCTTCCGCCGTGCCGCATTATCTCGCGGCCGTGGTCGGCGCGGTGTTCGTCGTCTCGTTCGGCTGGATCGTCAAGAGCCGCCGCCGCGAGGTGACCGCGCACTGAGCCTGATCCTGCAGGGGTAAAACCGAACAGGTGTAAAAACCGAAGGCGCTCCGCTAGAATAATGGCGGAGCGCCTTTTTCATGAATCAGCACATCTCGCCGACCCGTACCGGCTTTTCCGCCTGCCCGCATGACTGCCCTTCCACCTGCGCGCTGGAGATCGAGGTCGAGGACGGCCGCATCGGCCGCGTGCGCGGCGCGCGCGGCAACAGCTATACCGCTGGCGTCATCTGCGCCAAGGTCGCGCGCTATGCCGAGCGGGCGAACCATCCCGACCGGCTGACCCGTCCGCTGCGCCGCATCGGGGCCAAGGGGGAGGGGCGCTTCGCCCCGATTCCCTGGGACGAGGCGCTGGACGAGATCGCCCACCGCTTCGCCGAGGCCGAGGGGCGCCACGGGCCGGAGACGGTATGGCCCTATTACTATGCCGGCACGATGGGGCTGGTGATGCGCGACGGCATCAACCGGCTGACCCGCGCCAAGGGCTATTCGCGCTTCTTCTCCTCCATCTGCGTCAACCCGGCCTGGAGCGGCTTCCTCGCCGGCACCGGCAGGCTCGCCGGGCCGGACCCGCGCGAAATGGCCAAGAGCGATTTCGTGGTGATCTGGGGCACCAACCCGGTCTCCACCCAGATCAATGTGATGACCCACGCCATCCGCGCCCGCAAGGAACGCGGGGCCAAGATCGCGGTGGTCGATGTCTATCGCTCGCCCACCATGGAGCAGGCGGATATCCCGATCCTGATCCGCCCCGGCACCGATGGCGCGCTGGCCTGCGCGGTGATGCATGTGCTGTTCCGCGACGGGCTGGCCGACCGCGCCTATCTCGCCGACTTCGCCGACGACCCGGCCGGGCTGGAGGCGCATCTCCAAACGCGCACGCCGGAATGGGCCGAGGCCATCACCGGCCTGCCGGCGGCGGAGATCGTCGCTTTCGCCCACGCCATCGGCCGCACCAGGAAGACCTTCATCCGCGCCGGCTATGGCTTCACCCGCTCGCGCAATGGCGCGGTGGCGATGCATGCGGTGAGCTGCATTCCCACGGTTACGGGGGCCTGGCAGCATGAGGGCGGTGGCGCCTTCCATTCCAACAGCGCGATCTATGGCTGGAACAAGACCATGGTGGAGGGGCTCGACATCGCGACCGAGGCGCGCGAACTCGACCAGTCGCGCATCGGCGCCATCCTCACCGGCGATGCCGAGGCCTTGCTCGGCGGGCCGCCGGTGACCGCCATGCTGATCCAGAACACCAACCCGGTCTCGGTCGCGCCCGACCAGGCGGCGGTGCGGCGGGGTTTCGCCCGCGACGACCTGTTCGTCGCCGTGCATGAGCAGTTCATGACCGAGACGGCCGCCATGGCCGACATCGTGCTGCCGGCCACCATGTTCACCGAGCATGACGACCTCTATCAGGGCGGCGGCAATCAATATGTCATTCTCGGCCCCAAGCTGGTGGAGCCGCCGGGCGAGTGCCGCACCAACCACGCGGTGATCGTCGCGCTGGCCGAGCGGCTCGGCGCGTCGCATCCCGGTTTCGAGATGAGCCCGCGCGAACATGTCGACTGGCTCTTGCAGGCCAAGGGGCGCGGCACGGTGGAGGAACTGGAGGAAAAACGCTTCCTCGACATTCAGCCGGATTTCGACACCGCGCATTATGTGAAGGGCTTCAACTGGCCGGACGGCAAATTCCGGCTGAGGCCGGACTGGGCCCGCTCGCGCTATCCCGCGCCGGGCAAGTTCGGGCCCTATGAGGACATGCCGGAATGGCCCGACCATTGGGCGGTGATCGAGGAGGCGACGGAGGACTATCCGTTCCGCCTCGTCACCGCGCCGGCGCGTTCCTTCCTCAACTCCAGCTTCACCGAGACCGAGGGCTCGATTGCCCGCGAGAAGCGGCCGGAACTGTTGATCCACCCCGAGGACGCCGCCGGGCTCGGCATAAGCGAGGGCGACCTGCTCGATGTCGCCAGCGCGCGCGGCGCGGTGCGTCTGCATGCGCGCCTGTTCGACGGGCTGCGGCGCCGCGTTGTGGTGGCGGAATCGATCTGGCCCAACCGCGCGCATGAGGGCGGGCGCGGCATCAACAGCCTCACCGGCGCCGACCCCGTCGCCCCGGCCGGCGGCGCGGCGCTGCATGACAACAGGGTGCGGATCGGCAAGGCGTGAGGCCCTTTCCGCCGCCTCGCGCGGGTGCGCCGTCATCCCGGCCGCAGCCGAAGGCGGAGAGCCGGGTTCGCCCGCCCGGATCGGATCGCGATCCCGGACAGCAGCCGTCGGGCTGAGATCGTTTACCGGATCATCTCGACGGTCCACGTGCCATCCCGATTCAGCGTGACATTCATGACGGAGTGGCCGCCCGTGAAGTCGCACATCGCCGCGAAGACGCTCGAGTGGGTGAAGCTGATCACAGTGCCGGGCATGGAACTGCCCGTCTGCACGTAGTAGCGGAGGATCGGCTGGCAATCGGTGGTGTTGGCCGGGCTGGCGACGACGAAGTTCGAGAGCACGGGGCTCCCGTTCACCTGCACCGCCGAGCCGATATTGTACATGGCGGATGGCTGGTAGGTCGGCGTGATGATACGGAACGCACCCGCCGGCACATTCTGGCCCACCGTGGGGGGCGACAGGCCGAGGGGGTCCACCGACGCGGTGGTGCAGTCATTGGCGGTGCCAGACGCTGGCGCGAGATCAATCGCGCGGAAGGCAGGGGCGAAGCCCGAGGGCTGGCCGACCTGCGGCTGAGTGTTCGTCTGCTGAATGCAGGCGTAGGGCTGTATGTTGACCTGGAACGTCAGCACGCTGCCGGTGTAATCGTAAACCCCGAGGGTCCGACAGTAGAGTGCGTTGCTGTAAGCCATGGAGCCGCCTGTGTAGATAGACGGTTGCTGGAAGAAGTAGAAGTCCTGGGTCGCTGATGTGCGGTTGGTTACGTTGATCGTCAGGAGCGTGGACATGATGACGACACCTAGAGAGGAATTTGATTCTATCGGCGATATGGATCGTCTGGCTCGCGGGTGGGGTGAAGCCGTATTGCAACTTATAATATGTGATCTTTTTATATTGGCAACTTATTGATGTGTGCCGGGCGCTCAGATGACGCCGATCCTGTTGCGCTCGGCGCAGATGCCGGTCTGAGGTCAGCCCGGCCACGAGATCGCCCAAGGGCGAGGGTTGGGGTCAGCCTGGGCGTTCGTCCGCAGCGGCCTTCGTCAGGCGCGTGTCCACCCACGAACGTATTCCGCGCTCGTCGGCGCGCTCCAGGATCGTGCGAAGCGTGTCGCTGAAATCGCTGCCGGCCGCGGCTTCCCTCGCAAGGTCGAGGGGGACCGTGTGCAGCAGGTCTGCCAGCCAGAAGCTCACCTTGCTTTCGCCGTCATAGGACGCCATGCGGATTTCAATGAAGGCATCGTAGAGAAGTCGGCATATCTTATTCAGGTTGGCGTTTTCCACGGTACGGTCTCCTCTCCTTGAGGCTGCGCGAGGCAATGGAAAGTTGGGTAAGTTGTAGAGAGGTGCCATGCCGAAGATCAGGGATATGCTGTCGCCCGAGGATGCCGACTTGGTCTTCCGTGCGCTCAACGCCGCAGCGGAGGGCGACTTTTTCCCCGAAGTCGAGTTCTTTACGATATTCGGTATCGATCGAGCGATGTTGCGGCGGGTCTATAGGGGCTGGCCTGAGCCAAAGGTCGACCTGCTGGACTTCAGGCTTGCGGTATTCGGCACGCTGAACAACCTGACCGGCTATCCCCACAACATGGATGACGAACTCGCCTACTACGTGCCTGAGGGCATCGACGCGCTTCTAAGGGTGCAGCGCGAACTCAGAGCCCGCTGGCCGGGCGGCCATTAGGACCGCAAGCGGAAGGCCGGGATCGTCGCACGGGTGCAGGCCACGATCACGGACAGGGCGTGCGGTCCTTCGGGGATGACGCAGGCCCCAAGCCGAGCGCGCGCGAATCCTGCGGTATCCCGGGGAACCAAACCGCGCGGCGGGCGTCTTAGGGGCAACTCCCACCGGAACCCGCCCCGATGAAATTCACCGTCGCCTCCCGGCTCGCCTATGAGGTGCGCGAAACCACCGTCTTCATCCTCAATGTGGAGGCGGCGGCGCTGCGCTACCAGACGATCCTTTCCGAGCGGCTCGACCTCACCCCGGCGCTGGCGATCGACCGGCATGAGCTGGACGGCGGCACCCGGCTGGTGCGCGCCGTGGCCGAGCCGGGTGCCTTCGAGGTGGAGTATCGCGCCCGCGTCGCGCTCTCGCCCTATGACGCCGATCCCGCCAGCCTTGGCGAGACGCCGGTGGCGGACCTGCCACTGGAGGTGGTGCCCTTTCTCAACCCCAGCCGCTACTGCCAGTCCGACCGGCTGGCCCGCTTTGCCTTTCGCGAATTCGGCGCGCTGCCGCCGGGCCATCAGCGGGTGACGGCGATCTGCAACTGGATCCACGACAATGTCGACTATCTCAGCGGCAGCTCCAATTCCGAAACCTCGGCCTATGACACGCTGGTGCAGCGGGCCGGCGTGTGCCGGGATTTCGCCCATCTCGGCATCGCGTTCTGCCGCGCGCTGTCCATCCCCGCGCGCTTCGCCTCCTCCTATGCCTGGCAGCTCGAACCGCCCGACTTCCACGCCGTGTTCGAATGCTATCTCGACGGCGCCTGGTACCTGTTCGACCCCACGCGCAAGGCGGCGCTGCAGGGACTGGTGCGCATTGGCGTGGGGCGCGACGCGGCGGATGCCGCCTTCGCCACGATGTTCGGCAATGCGGTCATGACCGGCATGCAGGTCTCCATCGCCCCGCTGGACGAGGTGGAGGACGAGGAGCCGACGCTGCGGGCGGTGGGTATCGCCTGACTCCCAGCTTCCGACCGGTTGTCGATCAATCTCCAGCGCGGAACTCTCAGGCGGGCGGCCCGTCGTCGTTGCCCGCCGCCAGCCGGTCCGCGATCTTGGCCAGCAGGCGCAACTGGCTGCGGTCGATCATCGGATTGAACCGGTCATTGCCCAGAAAGCGTTGCCCCGGCACATCCCACAGGGTGGAGGACAGGTGGTCGGCATGGCCGACCAGCGGCGGGAACAGGGTCCAGCAGCGCAGGCCGAGCCGTTCGAGATGGCGGTCGATCGTGTCCCGCATCACGTCCTCCCCCTCCACCCGGTAGGCCGCCAGCGCCTGCAGCGCCTCCGGCCCATAAATGCCGAAGACCATGCCGATGACCGTGTCCAGCTCGATGAGCAGATCCTCGCCATAGGGCCGCAGGGCGGTGATATGTGCCTGCGCAGACAGGTCGCTGATCAGCCCCGAGAACAGATCCCACGCGCCGGCGTGCTCCTGCAGAAACGCCAGCAGCGCGGGAAGGCGGTCGGCGAAATCGGCGGGAAGCCGCGCATCGTCCTCCCAGACGACCAGATGCGGGCGCCCGGCCTGCAAAGCGCGGCGCGCGAGATAGCGGTAGCTCAGAGCGGTGCCTTTCCAGCCGTCGATATGGCGCAGGCCGGGAAACAGCCGGGCGCCATGCTGCCGGCTCTCGCCGGCATGGGCGAAACGTTCCGGCGCCTCAGGCAGACACAGAACAAATGCCGGCGCGTCGAGATCGGTCTCCGCCGTCGCGGCCTCGAAGCCGGCATCGTCCAGCACGCCGCAGCCATGCAGCGCGCGGGCCAGCATGTGCGGCAGGCCGAAGGGCGAACGGTCAGCGGGCGCGGGGGAGGACGCCGTGGCGGACGGCAGCGGCACGTGGAAGATCTGATGCTGCACCAGCCCGCCGGCGAGCAGCGTGGCGATGCGCGGCGCCCGCGCCTCGAACACGGCGAGCGAGGCGAAGAGACGTTGCCAATCCGCCGCTTCCGCCCCCGGCTCGCCGGCCTCGACCAGCCAGAGAATGCGCCGTTCGGCGGGGGGCAGGTGCGGGAAGGCGCCGGGGCTGAGCACAAGGTAGAGATCGTCGGTGAAGCTTGCCGGCATGCGGCTGTGCACGCTGCCGTGCAGCGACATGCCGTCGAGAAGATCCGCCACCGCCTGCGCTACGCCCTTCAGCCGCGCCGGGGCGATCAGACCCACGCGGCGCACGCCCGCCAGCCGGCCGGAGGCGCTGAGCGCGCGCAGGCGGTTCCGATAATCCGGCCCGCCGGCCGGCTGCGCCAGCCGCTCGACCAGCGCGCCGCGCCAGACGCGCGGCAGCAGGCGGCGGAGCCGGCGGGCGAGGACGAGCAGCGTCCGCCGCCCGGGTGGCAGCCGCCCGGGCGCCGCCGTGCCGCCGGGGAGGGCGGTGGCCGCGGCCGGCTCGCGCCGCGCCAGCTTCTGGAGCTGGCGTTGCGTCCGGGCGACCTGCGCCTCCTGCGACTGCAGCCGGTCCTCGAAATGGCGCAGGGCGGCGCGCAGCGCGCGGGCCGCCATCTCGGCATCGTTCCGGTCGGGCGGGGGAGCGGGCGGCGGCGTGGCGGTCATCGCAGCACCCCGGTGGCGTCGAGCAGCGCCCGCGGCAGAGCGTCCGCCGCGGCGGGCCGGTAGTCCAGAGTCCTCGCGCGCAAGGCGGCGAGATAGGCGTTGTCAAGGCACAGGCGGCGGATTTCGGCGTGCCAGGCCGGCAGGTCGCCGGGATCGAGCGCCGGCATCAGCCCGGCGGAGGCCTCGACCAGAGCGGGGTGGTCGGACAGCACCACCGGCGTTCCCGCCGCGAGGCTCTCCGCCACCGGCAGGCCGAAACCCTCATTGAAGGAAGGGAACACCGAGAAGCGGGCATGGCGGTACAGCCAGTGCAATTGTTCGTCGCGCAGGGCGGGCGCGACGTTCACATGCGGGGCGAGGCGCCAGTTGCGCTCCACCGCCAGCCGCACCGCGTCGACACCCCAGCCCCAGCGCCCGGCCAGCACCAGCACCGGCAGGCGCTCGGCCGGCAGTTCCTGCCGCAGCCGCTCCCAGAGATTGAGCAGCAATATGTGGTTCTTGCGTATCTCGATGGTCGAGCAATAGAGCACGAAGGGGCGGCCGGGCGTCAGGCCCGGGGGCGGGCCGCCGGGCCGGGCGGGGGCGGTGGCGAGGCCCGCCGGCGCGGCGACGGGCGGCAGGGGCACGCCATGGCCGTGTTCGGCCAGCGCCCGCTGCACCTGCTGCGCCGTGTGCCGCGAGACCGCGACCAGCCGGTCCGCCGCGGCGAGCACGCCGAGCATGTCGGCGCCATAGCGGCGCGGGTCGCGGCCGGCGGTCCATTGCGGCGTTTCCCACACCATCACGTCATGCACGGCGAGCACGAGGCGCACGCCGGCGGCGCGCAGGGCGTGGAAAACCGGCGGCGCCAGATAGTCCCACGGGTTCGAGACGCTCAGCAGCGCGTCGCCCGGGCGCGGCGCGAAGGGCCGGGCGCCGAGCGACTGCCGGTGCCGCCTCGCCGCCACCCGGCGCTCTGCCCGGCGGACCAGCCCGCGCGGCAGCAGGCGGCGCAGGCGGGGCTCGGCGAGCCGGAAGGCGCGGAGCGCGCGCGCGATCCTGCTCGCGGGCGCCGGGGCGCGCGGCGGCGGCAGGTCGACATTCGCCAGTTCGCCGTTGGCGAGCCGGCCCATGCCATCGGCATGATTGGCCAGAAACTCCAGCTCCTGCCCGGTGAGCCGGCGATAGCCGCCCGCCTCGGCGCTGCGCCGGACCAGATGCACCGGCACGGGCTGCGCCGCGAGGAGATCGGCGGTGTGCTGTTCCACCCGCGACAGGCCCACCGGCGGCTGCCAGCCCTTTTCCAGCGTCAGCGACACATCGAACAGGACCGCCGGGCCCTGCCGCCCCGCGCCGGGCGGCAGGGCATGCGGGCGGCGGCACCAGCCGCCGTCCAGCACCGCCGTCAGTTGCGCCAGCACCTCAGTTGTGGCGAAGTCCCGTTCCGCCCTCTCGCGCCCGTTGCGGCCGAGCCGATCGGCGAAGGCGGGGTCGCGGTGCAGCCGCTCCATCGCCCCCGCGAGCCCCTCGACATCGCCCTCGTCGACGAGCAGGCCGTCGACCTCGTGACGGATGAGCTGCGCCGGCGCGCCGCAGGCGAAGGCGATGACCGGACGCCCCTGCGCCCAGGCCTCGATGAGGGAACGGCCGAAGCTTTCCGGCCCGCCCTTGTCGGAAATCGAGGTGACGAGCACCGCCCGCGCCTGCCGCAGCAGGCCGGTGGGATCGGCCACATGGTCATGCAGGCTCAGCGTGCCGGCGGCGACGGTGCCTGCCATCTGCTGCTGCAGTTGTTCATAGAGTTCGGGGATCGGGCGGTGGCCGACGGAAGCGATGCGCAGGCCGGGGGAGCGGGATGCGAGCAGGGCGGCGGCCTCGATCAGCGCCGCATGGCCCTTGAAGGCATTGACGGTCGCGAGATGCAGGAAGGGGGCATCCGCGGGCAGGGGAGCGGCCGGGGTGGGGGGAATGTCGACCGGATTGGGCATCACCAGCGCCCGCATCGGCCCGTGCGGCCAGACATGGGCGGCGAGATAGTCCGGCTGTTCCAGCACCGAGCGGTCGGGCACCAGCAGCGTCGCCCGGGGCACCAGCGGCAGCAGGCGCGCATGGTCGAACCACAGGAAGTCATGCGCGGCGACGCAGGCCATGGCGTCCAGCCCGGGGAGGCGGCGCATCGCCCGCACCAGGATACGTAGGGAATCGAGCGTGTTGGTCAGGATGGAGGAGGGCTGCAGCGTCAGCACCCGCCGGACCAGCCGCCGCGCGGCGACGTCGACGGCATCGTGCCGCGCGGCATCCACCTCCTCGATCTCCAGCCGGGGATGGGCGATCTGCCGCAGCCGTTCCAGATGCAGCCGGTTGCCGGCGAAGACGGTGACGCGCCGCCCGGCGAGCAGGCCGGGCAGCAGCGTCTCGATGGTGCGCTCGGCGCCGCCATAGCCTGACGCGACCGAGAGGATCAGCAATGGCGGGCGGCCCGCGGGCGGGGCGGTCTCGTGCATGGCGCGGTCCTGCCTCATCCGAGCGGGTGGGGCGGCGCGGGCGCGTCGGCGGACGGGCCGAGGCTGTAGTCCTCGCGCAGCAGGCGTTCGCCCTCGCGCGCCATGAGGGCGGCGCGCGCGGGGTCGGTCAGCAGCGTGGCGCAGTGGCGGGCGAACAGCGCGGCATCGTCGGCCACCAGCGCATGCCGCCCGGTCTCGGCCCGCAACCCGCGCAGGGCGTGCGAGGTGGCGACCACGGGCCGGGCATAGTGCCAGGCTTCCAGCACTTTAAGCTTGGTGCCGCCGCCGCCGCGCAGCGGGGCGATCACCGCCGTCGCCTCGGCATAGAGCGGCTCCAGATCAGCGGGCTCGTGGGCATAGATCAGGCCCTTCCGGGCCATGAAACGGCGCAGCGACCCCCTTGCCCGGCCGGCGACGACGACCTGCACCTCCGGCACGAGCCGGCGCAGGCGCGGCAGCACGCCACGGGCGAACCAGAGTACCGCGTCCTCATTGGGGGGATAGAACAGCGCGCCAACGAAAAGCAGCGTGCGCCCCTCCGGCGGGGGCGGGGCGGGGGCGGCGCGCGGGCCGGCGACGAGGCGGTTCGGCGTGGCGCGCACCTCGCCCATGCCCGGCAGCCGGGCAAGGCGGGCGGCGTCTTCGAAGGCGGCGAGGTGAACCACGCGGTAGGCCGGCAGCAAACGCCGCTCCAGGCGGGCATAGCGCCACGCCTGCGCCAGCCCCGCCGCCGCCCGGCGCCAGCGCCCGCGGCGCAGCGCCAGCCCGGCGAGGCTGAGCCGCGTGGCCGATTCCCAGTCGTCGCAGTCCATCTCCGCCACCGCCCGCCAGGCCGGCGGCAGATGCGCGGCGGCATCGTGCAGATAGAAGCGGAAGACCACCAGCCGCGCCGGCACCGGGCCGGGAAGCGCCTGCAACGCCGCGGCGGCGGCCGCGTCCGGCTCGAACCAGTCGGTCAGGCGGCGGCGCTTCAGCGCCGGGCCGGTGCTGCGCACCACGTGCAGCGCGCCGGGCAGCGGCGTGCGTGGCACCGGCACCTCGGCGCCCTGCGTCACCAGCACGATGTCCAGATCATGCGCCGCCGCCAGTTCGCAGGCCCAGCGCCAGCCCCGGCGCATCAGCCCGACGCCATCGGGCGAGGGCAGAATATGCGTCAGCAGCACGGCCCGGCTGCGGGGAGGGGGTGAATCGCTCACGCGCTGCTCGCCCGAAAAAGCCGGCGCAGCCGGTAACTGACCGCCGAAGAGGCGAGGCCGGGTGGCAGATACGGGCGGGCCAGCCGGGCATAGGTCGTATTCGCATGCGCGACATAATCCGGCGTCAGCCGCCGGTGATGAAAGCCGGACATGTCGCGCCGCTCCACCTCCCACCACAGATGCGCCCACAGATGCAGGCTGGTGGCGCCGGGCGGCAGGGTGCGGTTCTCCTCGAACAGGCCGGCGAGGCCGTCGCGGCTCCAGTCGAGGGCGAAGAAGCGGGATTCCGGCTCGACATGGATGAGGTGAGGAAATTCGCGGGCCAGCCGATAGGGCAGGAAGGTGGAGTGGTTGCTCCAGCTTCCGTCAAAGGCGCCCGGCATGCGCGCGATCCAGTGGCGGATGAAGGGCGCGCCGGGCTCGGCCATGATCAGCGCGTTGCACAAAGACCCCTCCGGGGCGGAGGCGGCGGCGCGGTCCACCCGCTCGTGCCCCATGACGCACGAATGGTCGAACAGTTCCGGCGGCGGCGGGGCGAGGAACAGCGTGTCCATATCGGCATAGATGCCGCCCTGCTCGTCGAGCACGCGCAGGCGGATGAAGTCGGACTGATGCGCATAGGCATAGCGCTGTACCTGCGCATCCCGGTATTGCAGCGCGATCCGCCCTTCCGGCTCCGGGATCGGCTGCACCTCGATCTGCGGGCGGATGCGCTCCCAGAGCGGCCCGAAGGGGCGGTTGTGCAGATGGACGATCAGCCGATCCGGCCGGTTCACCTCAAGGCAGGAGGCCAGACACAGATAATGCAGGAGGTGAAAGGGCTCGGTCTGCGGCCGCAGGCCGAAGACGAAATGATAGACATTGGGAATGCGCCGCGCGCGCGCCACGGGGCGGGAGGCGGAGGAGGGGAGTGTCGCGTCCATCACCACGGCTTTTCGTTCCGCCTGCCTCCGGGCGAGGTGAAAGATGAACGGTCGCGGACCGGCGCCATCGGGACGCGCGCCACGCCGGCCGGTCGCCCCGCTCGCGCTGTCGGTTCTGTCTCGATCGCCGTCACGTCGCCCGCGCCTTCCTCTGTCGTCCCCGGCAAAGTCGCTTCGCGTCGTGCTGCCCGCCCGGCTCCCTCCTAGGTGTGACCGCCGGCCCTCGTCAAGATGAGTTGGAGATTAGAGAAGCAATGTTGCCCCCACAGCACGGTGGTAACGCGGCGGCAGACGCCAAATGTCCCAGTTTCGCCTTCAATATTTCAAATTCTTACTGGCATGGACCGGGGTCGTGTGCACGCTCAGGGAGGAAGCCGGCTCTCTATATTACCACTATAGTGTCCGATCATGCCCGATCAGCCATGGCTTCACGTCGGCGGGCAGGCGGCGGGTGGCAAAGACATGGCCGCGAAAAAAGACATGGCTGCGAAAAAAGACATGGCGGTGAAGATGTGGCATGCGCTGCGCAGCGTCTCTTCGCCACCGGGTGGCCTGCCATGACGATCATTGCGCCCGCCGGGCGCCCAACGCTGCGCTATATCGGCCTTGGCGACAGCAGCGGCTATGCGGTGGCCGCGGCCGCGCTGGTGCGGGCGCTGCGCGCGGCCGGCATCGGGCTTGTCTGGGAGCCGCTGCTGCCGGGCGGCGGGCTGGGCCTCGGCTATGCGCCGGCGCTCTCCCCCGAGGCGGGTCCGCAGGATCTCATCGGCCTGCGCGACGACGCGGCGGCGTGCGAGGCCGCCATCATCCATTTCGTGCCGGAATATTACCCGTATTTTCTGGCGCGCGAGCGGCGGCGGGGCACGCGCTGCGTCATCGGCCATACGGTATGGGAGACCGACCGGCTGCCGCGCCACTGGCCGGCGCTGATCAACACGCTCGACGCCGTCATCGTGCCGACCGACTGGAACCGGCAGGTGCTTCGCGACAGCGGCGTCACGATCCCGATCTGGGTGGTGCCGCATCTGCCCCGGCCGGCGCAGAGCGCCACGGACGCGGACCGCGCGCGGCTGTTGAGCCGCCTGCCGCCGCTCGCCGGACGGCGGGTGTTCTACACCGTCGCGACCTGGCTGGAGCGCAAATCCATCGGCCCGCTGGTGGCGGCCTTCGCCGAGGCGTTCCATGCGGAGGACAAGGTGGCGCTGGTGATCAAGACCACGGCGCATGATCTGGAGCGGGTGCGGCGCGATCCCGGGCATGAGGGCGAGGCGGTGCCGGTGCGGCCGCAATTCGAGGCGATGATCGGCCGCGCCGTGCTGCGTCATGGCCGGCTGCCGCCGCCGATCTGCCTGCTCACCGACGATCTGCCCGATGGCGAGATCGCGGCGCTGCACGAACTCGGCGATTGCTATGTCTCGCTGTGCCGCGCCGAAGGCTGGGGCCTCGGCGCCTTCGAGGCCGCCTGCGCCGGGCGGCCGGTGATCATCACCGGCTGGGGCGGGCCGACCGCCTATCTGGCGCCAGAGACCGCCTATTTCGTCGACTGGTCGCTGGCGCCAGTGGTGCCGGGCGAGGCCAATGCGAGCTACACGCCGGACCAGCGCTGGGCCGAGCCGGACATGGCCTCGGCGGTGGCGGCGCTGCGCGCGGTGGCCGGCGATCCCGCCGAAGCGGCGCGGCGGGGCGCGCGGGCAGCGCGGCATATCGAGGAGAGCATCGTGCCGGCGGCGGTGGCGCGCGATCTGCTGACGCGGCTCGCCGACGCCCTCGCGGAGCGGCCGGAGGCGATGCCCCGCGCCGGCGGGATCAGCCGCGCGCTCAGCGCCGCCCGCAAGGCCAGCCGGAAGCTGCTTGCGGCCAGAATGCCGCGCTGACCCGGATAAGGCGGGCGCCGCCGGCGCGGGATCCGGCGTCAGACCTGGCCGAGGTCCTCATAGCTGGCATGCAGCGCCCAGTCGCCGTCGTTGAAGCGGTCGCGGGCGAAATTGTGCTGGTGCCAATAGGGGTAGAGATAGGGCGGGCGGCTCACCAGATTCAGCCGTTCCAGCTCCTCCGCCGTCAGCTCGATATCGACGGCGGCGATGTTGTCGCGGAAATGGGATTCCTCGGTGCCGCCCACCACCAGCGAGGCGATGCCGGGGCGGGACAGCGACCAGGCGATGGAAATCTGCGCCGCCGTGGCGCCGCGCGCGCTGGCGATGTCGTTCAGCACATCGACAATGCGCCACAGCCGCTCGCGGTCGCGGATCGGCGGCTCGTCCCAGCCGGCGGCCTGACGCGAATCGGCCGGGAATTTGTCGCGGCTGAACGCGCCGGAGAGCAGGCCGGCGGCCAGCGGGCTCCACACCATGACGCCGACGCCCTGGTCCACCGCGATCGGCAGGAGTTCATATTCCGCCTCGCGCGCTTCCAGCGTGTAGTGAATCTGCTGGGTGACGAAGCGCGGCAGCCCCTTGGCCTCGGCGATGCCGAGCGCCTTCATGATGTGCCAGCCGGAATAGTTGGAGCAGCCGATATAGCGGATCTTGCCGGCGCGCATCAGCGCGTCGAGCGCCGAGAGCATCTCGTCCAGCGGCGTCAGCCCGTCCCATTCGTGCAGGAAATAGATGTCGATATGGTCGGTGCGCAGGCGCTTCAGGCTGCGTTCGCATTCGCGGATGAGGTGATAGCGCGACACGCCCTCGTCATTCGGCCCGTCGCCGATGCGCATGCGCGCCTTGGAGGAGATGAGCACGCGGTCGCGCCGCCCTTCCAGCACCTCGCCGACGATCTCCTCGGAGCGGCCGAGCGAATACATGTTGGCGGTGTCGATGACATTGATGCCGCCATCGAGGCAGGTGTCGACCAGCCGGCGGGCCTCGGGGACGCCGTGATTGGCGACCATGGCGAAGGCGCCGACCCCGCCAAAGGAGAAGGTGCCCATGCTGAGGGCGGAAACCTTGAGGCCAGAGCGGCCGAGCGTGCGGTATTTCATCAGGGCTCTCTCCCGGAAAGCGCGGTCGCTGGGGTGCGACCTGTCAATGTGGCCGCGACGGCGGCAATGCCGAGTTCGGGACTGGTGAGCACCGTCACCGTCTCCCCGGCGGAAGCGGGCAGGGCGCGGGCCATCGAGGCCTGCGCCAGCACCACCAGCTCGACCTCGGGCGCGAGGGCGTCGAAAGCCTCGCGCACCAGCCGGTCATGGCTGTCGCGGTCGCCGGCGGCGAGATGGGCGAAGGCGCCCTCGCACAGCCGGGCCAGCATCGTGACCTCGCGCCCTGTCGCGGCTGCAGTAGCCTCGATGAGGCGGCCGGTCGGTTCCAGCGTGGTGGGCAGCGTCGCCAGCACGCCGATGCGCCGGGCGCGGCGCACCGCTTCTTCCACCATGCCGCGATCGATGCGGAACAGCGGCACCGGCGTGGACGGCCGCAGCGTGTCCACCGCCTCGCCCAGCGTCGAGCAGGTGACGAGCACCGCGTCGGCATCGTCCGCGAGGTGGCGCACCGCCTCGGCGAGCCGCTCCCGCGTCGCCTCGGTGAGTTCGCCGGCGCGGATGGTTTCCGCCAGCAGGCTCTCATCCACCTTATGGGCGAGGCGCCAGCCCGGCAGCGCCTGTGCCGCCAGTGGCTCCAGCGTCTCGACCAGGGCCGGCACGGTGTGCAGCATGGCGAGCGTCGGCATCGGCTCTCCTCACGCGGTCTGGGCGACGCCGCGGCGGCGCACGGCGCGCGGGGCGGGGCGGGGATCGGCGGGGCCGCGATCGCTGGCGCGGGTGACAAGGCTGGCGCCGACGAGAATCTTCACCGGCCGCTGTGGCTCGGCGGCGTTGATGAGATCGTCGAGAAGAGTGACGGCGAGATTGCCGATCTTGCGCTTCGACACGTCGATCGTGGTCAGCGCCGGCTCCATGGTGGCGCTGAGTGGGAGATTGTCGAAGCCGATCACCGCCACATCCTCGGGGATGCGCAGGCCGAATTCGCGCAGCGCCTTGATGAAGCCATAGGCGATGACATCGTTGGTGCAGAAATAGGCGTCCGCCAGCTCCAGCCCCTCGCCGAGCGCCTTGACGGTATCGACATGGGCGCCGTCAAAGGTGGATTCGACCGAGATTATATGGGCGGGGTCGATGGTGAGACCCAGCCGCGCGGCGTTGCGGTGGAAGGCCGCGCGGCGCAGATGGAAATTCGTCGTCTCCACATGGCTCGCCACGAAGCCGATGCGCGCAAAGCCCTGCTGGCACAGCCGGGCCATCACCTGATGGACCGCGTCCTCATTGTTCATGTTGACGAAATTGGCTTCGACCACATCGTAGAAGGTGTCGATGAACACGATCGGCCGGCCGACGCCCTGCAGCACGCGAATGTCGGATTCCGACATTTCGGTGCCGAGCGCGATGAGGCCGCTGACCGGGGCGACGGCGATCATGTCGGCCACCGCCGTCATGCCCTGGCCTTCATGGCTGACCACTTCCAGCGCATAGCCGCGCCGCGTCGCTTCCGCCGACATGCCGTCGATGTAGTCGGAGATGAACACGCTGTGGTCGCGGTTCACGGTGTGGCCGTGCTTGGCGATCTTGAGGAAGCGGATGGTGCCGGCGGCCTCCGGCCGCGCCTTGGCGAGGCGGGGCACATAGTTGAGCCGGGCGGCGGCCTCCAGGACGCGGGCGCGGGTGAGGCCGGAGATCTCCCCCTTGCCGTTCAGGACAAGGGAGACCGTGGCCGGCGAGACGCCCGCCGCCCCGGCAATGTCCCGAATGGTGAAAGACGTTTTGGCTTTCATGTCCGGCTACGCATCCTTGGAAAGCCCGATATGCACCCGGGGTGCGATTTTTGTTTAGTAAACATTCGGGCTCCTTTTCGAGCGTTAAGCCAAAAACCGCGCAGGTGCAACTGTCTTGCAAAAACGGTGCGGGGCGCCGTGGCGGGGTGGGCTGGGCTGCCTGTCCTTTGTGCGGTGCAAGGCGGCGCCGGGCGGCGCGCAGCGGGGTGCACGGCATCCGTGCGAGGACGGCGCCGCTCGGGAGAATGCGTCAGAAAAGCTGTCCTATAAGGCTTTTGTCGGCGGAGCGTGGGGCGGCGTCGCGGCCGGGCAGGGGTAGGCGATTGCTGCCGCTTTTTTCATCGCGCTCCCCGTGGCGGCAGGGGTGAACGGCGCGCAAAACTGTGCCGGTGGGGCGTCCCGGCGCGCTTGCGCCGCGCAAAAGCCTTTGCTACGAATTTAGTGAAGCTGGTCAGAGTTTACTAAAAGCGCCAGCGCGACTCCGGGAGGAGACCATGCGAGCCACCGGCGGACAGCTGGTCATGCTCATCGCCATCAATGTGGCGGTGCTGGCACTGGGTGCGGCCCTTTCCGGCGGCGCCTTCCTGTCGCCCTTCAATCTCCAGTCCATGGCCGGGCAGTTGCCGGAGATCGGCTTCCTCGCCATCGGCGTCATGCTGGCCATGTGCGCCGGCAATGGCGGCATCGACCTCTCCGGCATCGCTCTCGCCAATCTCTCCGGCGTGGTCTCGGCGGTGGTCGTCGGCTCGTTCCTGTCCAGCGCCGACCAGCCGGCGGCCTATTCGCTCGCCTTCATCGCCGGCGCACTGGTGGTCGGCCTCCTCGGCGGCACGTTCAACGGGCTGCTGATCAGCCGGCTGAACATCACCCCGATCCTGTGCACGCTCGGCACGCAGATGCTGTTCACCGGGCTGGCGGTGGTCGCCTCCGACGGGCGCGCGGTGGCGGTGGGTACGCCGGACCTGCTGGCGGAGATCGGCAATGGCCTGTTTCTCGGCGTGCCGATCAGCTTCCTCATCTTCATCGGTGTCGCCGGTTTCATCGCCGCGCTGCTGAAATTCACTCCCTTCGGGCTGTGGCTGATGCTGATGGGGACCAATCCCAAGGCGGCGCTGTTCGCCGGCTTTCCCAAGACCGGCGTGCTGATCGCCACTTATGCGACCAGCGGCCTGCTCTCCGCCCTCGCCGGCATCATCATCGCCGCCCGCAACGTCAACGTGAAGTGGGATTACGGCACCTCCTACCTGCTCATCGCCATCCTCATCGCGGTCATGGCCGGCGTGCGCCCGGAGGGCGGCTATGGCCGGGTGATCTGCGTGGTGCTGGCGACGATCGCGCTGCAGCTCATGTCCAGCATGCTGAATTTCGCCGGGCTCTCGAATTTCGTCCGCGATTTCGCCTGGGGCGCGCTGCTGCTCACCTTCCTGGCGGTCGGCCGCTACGACGTGGCCGGCCTGCTGATGCCCAACAAGAGCAAACGGCTCGTGTGATGCGACCCCCTCACGCATCGGAACTCGACATGAGGGAAGCAACAACAATGGAGGAAATGATGGGAGCTCTCTCGACCAAAATGCTGCTGGGCTCGGCCATGGCCGTGGCTCTGGTGGCGGGTTCCGCCGGCGCGCTGCTGGCGCAGGACAAGCCGGTGATCGCCACCGTGGTGAAGATCAGCGGCATTCCGTGGTTCGACCGCATGGAAACCGGCGTGAAGCTGTTCCAGAAGGAAAACCCCGACGTGGTCGCCACCCAGTACGGCCCCGCCACCGCCGATGCCGCCCAGCAGCTTCAGATCGTCACCGATCTCGTCGCCAAGGGCGTGAACGGCCTCGCCGTGGTGCCGATGGACCCGTCCGTGCTGGAAGGCACGCTGAAGCGCGCCATGGATCGCGGCATCATCGTCGTCACCCATGAGGCCGACAACCAGAAGAACACCCATGCCGATGTCGAGGCCTTCGACAATGCCGATTACGGCAAGGCGCTGAACGAGCGTCTGGCCCAGTGCATGGGCGGCAAGGGCAAGTGGACCACCTTCGTCGGTTCGCTCGGCAGCCGCACGCATATGCAGTGGGTCGGCGCCGGCGAGGCCAACGCCAAGAACCATCCGGAGATGGTGCTGGTCGACCCGAACAATGAATCGTTCGACGACGCCAACGGCACCTATGAGAAGGCCAAGGAAATCCTGCGCAAGCACCCGGACATCAAGGGCTTCCAGACCTCGGCCGGCAATGACGTGCTCGGCGTCGGCCGCGCCATCGACGAGGCCGGCCTCTCCGGCAAGGTGTGCCTGGTCGGCACCGGCCTGCCGAACCCCTCGGCCGACCTGCTGGAATCCGGCGCCATCACCGCCATCGGCTTCTGGGATCCGCAGAAGGCCGGCATGGCGATGAACTCCGTCGCCAAGAGCCTGATCGCCGGCAAGAAGATCGAGGACGGCGCCAATCTCGGCGTGCCCGGCTATGAGAAGGTGAAGGTCACCAAGGGCCCCGGCGAGGGCGTGCTGATCATCGGCAACGGCATGGTCCTGGCCGACAAGACCAACTACAAGGAATACCTCTTCTGATCCCCTGAAAAAGGCCACCGGAGGCGCCGCGCGCGTCTCCGGCGGCTCTCCCACGCGCCGGCTCGCCGCGCCGTCCATCGAGGAAGGGGTCGCCCGTGTCCCACCTGTCCCACGCCACGTTCTCCCGCGCCCCGGGCGCCGCCTCCGGCGCCTTTCTGGAACTGCGCGGCATCCACAAGCGCTTCGGCGGCGTGCATGCGCTGCGCGGCGTCGGCTTCACGATTCAGCCCGGCGAGGCCTATCATCTGCTGGGCGAGAATGGCTGCGGCAAGAGCACCGTCATCAAGATCATGTCCGGCGCCCATGCCCCGGACGAGGGCGAGATCGTGCTGGAAGGGCGCAGCTTCCGCGCGCTCAACCCGATCCAGTCGCTCGCCGCCGGCATCGAGACCGTCTATCAGGACCTTTCGCTGCTGCCCAACCTCACCGTGGCGGAGAATGTGGCGCTCAATGAGCAGCTCGTCGCCCATGGCGGCCGGCTCGGGCGGCTGTTCGATCGCTCGCGCCTCACGCGCACCGCCGAGGCGGCGCTGGAGGTGGTCGGGCTGCCGACGGCGCCGGCCTATCTCTCCACTATCGTTTCCGACCTGCCGCTGGCGCAGCGCCAGCTGGTCGCCATCGCCCGCGCCATCGCCACACGGGCGAAGATGGTGATCATGGACGAGCCGACCACCTCGCTCACCCGTCGGGAGGTCGACAATCTCATCGCCGTGGTCGAGCGCCTGCGCTCGGAGAATGTCGCGGTGCTGTTCGTCACCCACAAGCTCGACGAGTGCTACCGCATCGGCGGCCACGCCATCGTGTTCCGCGACGGGCAATGCGTGGGGCAGGGGCCGCTCGCCGATTACAGCAAGCACCAGCTCACGGAGATGATGACCGGCCGCCATATTGACGGCGCGCGCTACCGCACCGGCGCGCCGATGGCGGAGGAGCTGTTCGCGGCGGAAGGGCTGGCGCTGCCGCCGAGCCTCGGCCGCGTCAGCTTCAGCCTGCGGCGGGGCGAAATCCTCGGCATTACCGGCCTCGCCGATTCCGGCCGCAACGAACTCGCCACCGCCATTGCCGGCGTCACCCCGGCGGCGGAAGGGCGCATCCGCCTCAATGGCGAGGTGCGGCGCATCGAGCATCCCTCGCAGGCCATCCGCCTCGGCATCGGCTATGTGCCGGAAGACCGGCTGGGCGAGGGGCTGTTCCTCGACAAGTCGATCTTCGAGAACGAGATCGCGCTCGTGGTGCGCGACCTCGCCAATGCTGCCGGCATCGTCGACCGGGCGAAGGGCCGGGCGCTGGCGGACAAGATCTCGCAGGATATGCGGCTGAACACCGGGAATATCGACCTGCCGGTCGGCGCGCTCTCGGGCGGCAACCAGCAGCGCGTGCTGATCGGCCGCTGGCTGTCGATCCTGCCGAAACTGCTGGTGCTGCACGGCCCGACGGTCGGCGTCGATGTCGGCTCCAAGGACACGATCTACAAGGTGATCCAACAGCTTGCCGAAGCCGGCATGGGCCTCGTCATCGTCAGCGACGACCTGCCGGAGCTTCTGCAGAACTGCGACCGCATCCTCGTGATGAGCAATGGCCGCATCGTCGCCGAATGCGACGCCGCCAGCGCCACCGAGGAACAGCTCTATCAGGCCATGCTGGCGTCGCGGCCGCAGCCTTCCGCCTCGCCGGAGACGCTTTCATGACCAGCACGACCCCCACCGATGTCGCGGCGCTGCCCGTCGCCCCGCGCCGCCCGCTGCTGGAACTGGTGCGCCGGCGGCCGGAGGTCATCACCTTCGTGCTGCTGGTGGCGATCTGCGTCGCGGTGGCGATCGCCAATCCCGCCTTCCTTCAGCCCTCCTCGCTGATCGACATCGGCCGTTCCAGCGTGGTGATGGGGCTGTTCGCGCTCGGCGTGTTCATCATCCTGGCGGCGGGCGGCATCGACGTGTCCTTCACCGCCATCGCCGCCTTCACCATGTATTCACTCACCCTTCTGGTGAAGAACCACTTCCCCGACGCGCCGATGGCGCTGATCATCCTCGCGGCGGTGCTCGGCGGGGCGGGGCTCGGCGTGGTCAACGGGCTGCTGGTGCATTATCTGCGCGTGCCGTCGCTGATCGTCACCATCGGCACGCAATATCTGTTTCGCGGCATCCTGCTCGCCTTCATCGGCACGGTGTGGATCATGTCGCTGCCGCCGCAGATGGGCGCGTTCGGCCGCATGCCGCTGCTGCAGTTCGACGCCGCCGACGGGCGCACCATCACCCTGCCGTTCTATTTCCTCGTGCTGCCCATCGCCGCGCTGATCACCTGGTGGATGCTCAACCGCACGCTGATGGGCCGCGCCATCTTCGCGGTCGGCGGCAATGCCAGTGTGGCGGAGCGGCTCGGCTACAATCTGCGGACCATCCACATCTTCCTGTTCGCCTATGCCGGCGGCCTCGCGGGCCTTGCGGGCATCATCCACACCTGCGCCAACCGGCAGGCCAACCCGTTCGATCTGGTGGGCAGCGAGATCAACGTCATCGCCGCCGTCGTGCTGGGCGGCGCGCGCATCACCGGCGGCACCGGCAGCGTGCTCGGCACGCTGCTCGGCGTGCTGCTGGTGGTGGTGGTGAACAGCGTGCTGGTCATGGTCGGCATTCCCTCCACCTGGCAGCGCGTGGTGGTGGGCGGCTTCATCCTGCTGGCCGCTGCCTTCTTCGTGTTCAGCCAGAAGAAGACCTGAAACAGACGCCAAATAATGAGCTCAAGAGGACCGCTATGAAGAAGTTTCTCAACGATCCCGCGCATTTCGTCGACGAGATGCTGGACGGCATCTACCGGGCTCATCCCCAGGTGACCTATGTGAACGACGACAAGCGTTGCCTCGTCGTCGCCGCGCGCAAGCCGGGCAAGGTGGGCATCGCCACCGGCGGCGGCTCCGGCCATCTGCCGCTGTTCCTCGGCTATGTCGGCGACAACATGCTGGACGGCTGCGCGGTGGGCGGCGTGTTCCAGTCGCCCAGCGCCGACCAGATGCACGAGGTGACCAAGTACATCGATCAGGGCGCCGGCGTGCTCTACATCTATGGCAACTACACCGGCGACATCATCAATTTCGACATGGCGGCCGAGCTGGCGGACATTGACGGCATCACGGTGAAGCAGGTCATCGGCAATGACGATGTCGCCTCCTCCGTCGTCGGCGAGGAGCACAAGAGGCGCGGCGTCGCCGGCATCTTCTTCGTCTACAAGGTGGCCGGCGCGGCGGCGGCCAACATGCTCTCGCTCGACGAGGTGACCCGCCTCGCCGACAAGGCGCGGGCGAATGTGCGTACCATCGGCGTCGCGCTGTCGAGCTGCGTGGTGCCGGAAGTGGGCCATGCCACCTTCTCCGTCGGCGAGGACGAGATGGAAATCGGCATGGGCATTCATGGCGAACCCGGCATCGGCCGCACCAAGCTCGCCCCGGCCGATGCGGTGGTCGACGAGATGATGCAGCGCATTTTCGCCGAACTGCCGGCGGGCGAGGGCGACGAGTTCGCCGTGCTGGTGAACGGGCTTGGCGGCACGCCGAAGGAGGAGCTTTACATCCTGTTCCGCCGGGTGTCGCAGCTGTTCGAGGAACGCGGTTCCAAGGTCAAGCATGTGTGGATTGGCGAGTTCGCCACCGCGATGGAAATGGCTGGCGCCTCCATCTCGGTGCTGAAGCTCGACGCGGAACTCGACCCGCTGGTCGCCGCCCCGGTCCACACGCCGTTCTTCTCCCACGTCAAGGCCTGAGGTGCGAGCATGGACGCGATCCGCGCCGACGATCTGATCGGCCTCTTCCAGCGCTGGCGCGACATGTTCGCCGCGCAGCGCGAATTCCTCATCGCGCTCGACGGCAAGGTCGGCGACAGCGATCTCGGCATCACCATGGCGAAGTCCTTCACTGCGGCCGCCGACACGGTGACGGCGGAAGGGGCGGCGGCGGGCCTCACCAAGCTGCTGCGTTCCGCTGGCGCGATCATGGCCAAGACCGCGCCCTCCACCATGGGCACGCTCACCGCCACCGGCTTCCTGCGCGGCGCCAAGGCGCTGGAGGGGGCGGAGGCGATCGGCACTGCTGAGGCGGCGGCGTTCTGGCGCGCCTTCGCCACCGGCATCGCCGAGCGCGGCAAGGCCAGGCTCGGGGACAAGACCATTCTCGACGTGCTGGACCCCGTGGCCGGCGCGCTGGAACAGGCGGCGGCCTCCGGCCTCGCTCTGGCGCCGGCGCTGAAGGCGGCAAGCGACGCGGCCGAGGCGGCGCTGGAGCGCACCAAGACCATGGTGGCGCAGCACGGCAAGGCGGCGGCGTTTCAGGAAAAGACCGTGGGGCTGCAGGATGCCGGCGCCACGGTCGGCGTGCTGCTGGTCGGAACGATGAGCGGGTTCGTGGCGGGCTAAAGCGTTTTCGAGCGAAGTGGATACCGGTTCGCGTGAAGAAAACGCGATAAAACAAAGAATTAGATCATTCATTGTCTTCGTGAAACAGTGAATGATCTAGGCAAAAGCTCCCGGCCGGTGCTGTCAGCCGACCGGGGGCACCACCAGAGCCGGCGGGGCGAGCACGAACTCGTCCAGCACCACCCGCCCGGCGTCGAGACGCGCCCGGCCATCGGCGACCATGCGCAGCGCGGCGGGGTAGATCACATGCTCCTGCGCCAGCACGCGGGCGCCGAGCGTCTCCGGCGTATCCGTGTCCAGCACCGGCACGGCGGCCTGCATGAGGATGGGGCCGACATCCATTTCCGGCGTGACGAAATGCACGGTGCAGCCATGGATGCGCACGCCTTCCGCCAGCGCCCGCTCATGGGTGTGCAGACCCTTGAAGCTCGGCAGCAGGGCAGGGTGGATATTGATCATCCGCCCGGCCCATTTCTCGACGAAGGGCGCGGTGAGCAGCCGCATGAAGCCGGCGAGGCAGACGAGGTCCGCCTGTTCCTCCACCAGCACGGCGTCGAGCGCGGCGTCGAAGGCGGCGCGGTCGGCATGCGCCTTGTGATCGACGATGCGGGTCGGGATGTTGCAGGCCTGCGCGCGGGCGAGGCCGTGCGCGTCCGGGCGGTTGGAAATCACCACCGCGATCTCGGCCGGGAAGTCCGGCGCCGCCGCCGCCTCGATCAGCGACATCATGTTGGAGCCGCGCCCGGAGATGAGGACGGCCACGCGGGGTTTGGTCATGGCGTCGCGCGGCTCAGAGCGGCGTGTCGAGCGCGAGCGTGCCGTCATAGACGGTGTGCGCGGCGCCCTCGCCGGGCTCGATGACGCCGAGATGCACCACCTGCTCGCCGGCATTGGCGAAGGCATCGGCCACCGTCTCCGCGTCTTCCGGCGCGCAGACCACCACCATGCCGATGCCGCAGTTGAAGGCGCGCAGCATCTCCTCCGGCGCCACCTTGCCGACCTGCGCCAGCCAGCGGAACACTGGCGGCACGGGAAGGCCGTCGAGGTCGATGCGCCCGACCGTGTTCTTCGGCAGTACGCGCGGCAGGTTCTCGGTGAGGCCGCCGCCGGTGATGTGGGCCAGCGCCTTGACCTTGGCCGTCGAGCGGATCGCCGCCAGTGCCGACTTCACATAGAGCCGTGTCGGGGTGAGCAGCGCCTCGCCCAGCGCCTTTTCCGGCGCGAAGGGGGCGGGCGCGTCCCAGCCAAGGCCCGAGACCTCGACGATGCGGCGCACCAGCGAATAGCCGTTGGAATGCACGCCCGAGGAGGCGAGGCCGAGCAGCACGTCGCCGGGGCGGACATTCGGGGAGGGCAGCAGCTCGCCGCGCTCCACCGCGCCGACGGAGAAGCCGGCGAGGTCGTAATCGCCCTCGGCATACATGCCCGGCATTTCCGCCGTCTCGCCGCCGATCAGCGCGCAGCCCGATTCCTGGCAGCCCTTGGCGATACCGGCGACGATGGTGGCGCCGACCTCGGGGGCCAGCTTGCCGGTGGCGAAATAGTCGAGGAAGAACAGCGGCTCGGCGCCCTGCACCACCAGATCGTTGACGCACATCGCCACGAGGTCGATGCCGATGGTCTCGTGCCGGCCGGTCTCGATGGCGATCTTCAGCTTGGTGCCGACGCCGTCGGTGGTGGCGACGATGAGCGGGTCCTTGAAACCGGCGGCCTTGGGATCGAACACGCCGCCGAAGCCGCCAATATCCGCATCCGCGCCCGGCCGGCGGGTCGCCTTGACCAGCGGCTTGATGAGATCGACCAGCCGGTTGCCGGCGTCGATGTCGACGCCCGCATCGCGATAGCTAAGGCCTTTTTCCGTACCGGTCATCATGCATCCCCGAACAATGCTGGCGGATTAACCGCTTCTGGCGTGGCGGGCAAGGTGGCGGGCGGCTTTGCCCTCAGCCGCGCCGCCCCGCATGCTCGATGCCGAGCGCGATGAGACCGGCAGTGAGCCCCCAGAAGGCCGAGCCGAGCCCGAACAGCGACAGGCCCGAGGCGGTGACCGCCAGCGTCAGCACCGCGGGAAAGCGCTTGGCGGCATCGCCCATGGCCGCGCCCAGCGCATTGACCAGCGGGCCGAGCAGAGCGAGCCCGGCGAAGGTCGCCACCAGTTCGCGCGGCAGCGCGGCGATCAGCGCCACCGCGCCGGCGCCGCACGCGGCGAGCACGAGATAGGTGAGCGCATAGAACGGCGTCGCCAGCCAGCGCTTGTCCGGGTCGGGATGGGTGTCCGGTCCGGTGCAGATGGAGGCGGTGATGGCGGCGAGGTTGCTGGTGAGTGAACCGATGGGCGCTGTTATCAGCGAGGCGATGCCGGTCGAGGCGAGGATGGAGGGGGCCGGCGGCTTGTAGCCCGCCGCCTGCAGCACGGCGAAGCCCGGCAGGTTCTGCGAAGCCATGGTGACGATATAGAGCGGGATGCCGACGCCGATCAGCGCTTGCAGGTCGAACTGCGGCACGATCAGCTCGACGCTCGGCCACGGCACGCCAGCGGGCAGCGGGCCGACACGGCCGAGCATGAAGGCGAGCGCGATGCCGAGCACCAGCACCGCCAGCACCGCGCCGAAGGGCGAGATGCGCCGCGCCACCAGGAACAGCAGCACCAGCGGCAGCACCAGCAGCGGGTCGGTCTGGCCGGCGGTGAACACGCCGGTGCAGAAGCGGAACAGCACCCCCGCCAGCATGGCGGCGGCGATCGCCACCGGCAGGCGCTGCACCAGTTCGCCCAGCGGCTTGACCGCGGCGGTGACGAGGATCAGCAACCCGGCAACGACGAAGGCGCCGACCGCCGGCTCGATGGTGAGGCCGTGCGAGGCGGCGATCAGCGCCGCGCCGGGCGTGGTCCAGGCGGTGATGATCGGCATGCGGTGGCGCCAGCCGAGCCAGGCGGAGGTGAACGCCATGGACAGGCACAGGCCGATGACGCCCGAGGTGATCTGCCCCGGCGTTGCTCCCAGCGCCTGCGCCGCCGCCACGATGAGGGTGAGCGTGCCGCCGAAGCCGACAAGCGCGGCGACGATGCCTGAGGTGACGAGCGAAGAACGCATGGGATCATCCGAACGCTGCGCCGGGCCGGCGCGACGCTGCCTTTTGGCATGCGGGGCCGGCGCCGTCATCAGGTGGCGCTCACGCCGGCGAAAGCTGCCCTAGCGGAATGAATTCCGGGGAGGCATCCCCGGCTGGTGCCCCGTTCCAGTCCCCGAGCCAGCGCTCCACCTTGAGCCCGGCCTCAGCGATCCGCTGTTCCAGCGTTGCGCGCGGCGTGAAGCGGATGCGGCTCTGTGCGCTTAGCGTGCGTCCGTCCGCCAGCCGGTAATAGGTGCCATAGGTGACGATGCCCGAGGCGTCGTCATGCGTACCGCTGTTCCAGGCTTCCACCCTTCCATGGGCGGGGTGGTCGACAAAGCGTCGCGAATTGTGTGGCTGCCATTCCTCCCATTCGCGCCTGGCCGGGTTGCGGCTGTCGAAGACAAAGCGCCCGCCCGGCGCCAGATGCGCCGCGATGGTGGCGAGGGCGGCATGCTGGTCGTCATCGGTGAGGAAGACCTGGAAGGCGTGCCCGGTCAGCACGATGAGATCGAAAAGCTGCCCGAGGCGCAGCGTGCGGGCATCCGCCTCGATCCATTCGGCGCCGCTCGCGCCCGGGCGGGCACGCGCCACGTCCAGCATCGCACCCGCCGGATCGACCCCGACGCGGACCGGGTTGGCGAGGGACGCCAGCAGCGCGCCCGTGCCGCAGCCGAGATCGAGCACGGAACGTGCGCCGCGCGCGAGGTCGGCGCAGAAGGCATGGTCGGCGCCGCCGTCATTCTCGGCATCGTAGAAGGCGACCAGCGACGCATCGGTATAGAGCGGGTCTTGCACCATCCGGTCTTCCTCCCTGGAACGTTCCGCCTTCTGCCACGCCGCCGCCGCCAAGGCCACGATTGCCCTGGGGAAAGCGGCTGTGAATGGCGGGGGAGAGGCGCCGTCCTGCGGGTTGTGCGTCGCACGCACGCCGTTTTCCTGTATCTATAAGGACAACGCGCCGGAAGGCGCACGGCGCGGGCGAGAGGCGGTGGACGAATGGCGTGGCACAAGCAGGTGACGTTCTGGCTGACCATGCTCGGCCTGTTCATCGCGGCGGCATGGCTGCTGTCGAGCGTGCTCCTGCCCTTTGTCGCCGGCCTGGCGCTCGCCTATTTCCTCAACCCGGTGACGACCTGGCTGCAGCGCCGGGGCATCAACCGGCTGGTGGCCTCGCTGGCGACGATCACCCTCACTTTGCTGCTCGCCATATTGCTCATGCTGCTGGTGCTGCCGATCTTCGGCTCGCAGCTTGCCGCCTTCATCGAGCGGCTGCCGGACTATATCGGCAAGCTGCAGAATCTGCTGACCGGAGAGGGCGAGCGCGCCGCGTGGCTGCGCGACTTCGTCGGCGACCGGCTGCCCAGCATCCAGTCCGGGTTGAACGAGCTGGTGTCGCAGGGCGCCTCCTACATGCTCACCCTGATCCAGGGGCTGTGGACCGGCGGGCAGGCGCTGCTCTCGGTGTTCTCGCTGCTGGTCATCACGCCGGTGGTGGCGTTCTACATCCTCAATGACTGGTACAGCATGGTGGACAAGGTGGATTCGTGGCTGCCGGTGCGCCACCGCGCCACCATCCGCAGCATTGCCGGGCAGATGGACGGCGCCATCGCCGGCTTCGTGCGCGGCCAGTCGCTGGTGTGCCTGATCCTCGGCAGCTTCTATGCCGTCAGCCTCACCATGACCGGGCTGAATTTCGGCTTCGTCATCGGCTTCGTCTCCGGCATCATCAGCTTCATCCCCTATGTCGGCTCGCTGACCGGGCTGGTGCTCGCCGCCGGCGTCGCCATCGTCCAGTTCTTCCCGGACTATACGATGATCGCCATCGTCATCGGCATCTTCGTCTTCGGCCAGTTCGTCGAGGGCTATATCCTCTCGCCCAAGCTGGTCGGCGACAGTGTCGGCCTGCATCCCGTATGGCTGATGTTCGCGCTGCTGGCCTTCGGCTATATGCTCGGCTTCCTCGGCCTGCTGCTGGCGGTGCCGCTGGCGGCGGCGGTGGGGGTGCTGGTGCGCTTCGCCATCAACCAGTATCTGGAGAGCCCGCTCTATACCGGAGAGGGCGAAGACGAACGGCTCAGCGCCCCCGCGCCGATTCCCTACCTGCCCGACAGCCGGATGCGCTGAGCATGGGCGCCCGCCAGCTCGCCCTCGACCTGCCCCATGCCGACAGCCGCTCGCGGGACGATTTCCTGCCCGGCCTCGCCAATGAGGCGGCGCTGGCGCTGATCGATTCCTGGCCGGACTGGCCGGGGCGCAGCGTCGCGCTGGTCGGGCCGGAAGGCTCGGGCAAGTCGCATCTCGCCGCCATCTTCGCCGAGGCCTCCGGCGCGCCCATCGTGCCGGCGGCGGCGCTCGACATCGCCGCCGTGCCCGGCCTCATCGGCGGCGGTGCGCTGGTGGTGGAGGATCTCGGCACCGGGAAGGTGCCGGAAGCCGCGCTGTTCCATCTGCTCAACCTCGTGGGCGAACAGAGAGCGAGCCTGCTCATCACCTCGGCCCGGCTGCCGGCGGCGCTGGCGGAAACGCTGGCCACCGCCGACCTCGCTTCGCGGCTGCGGGCGCTGCCGGTGGTGCGGCTCGGCGCACCGGACGAGGAATTGCTGGCGGCGGTGGCGGTGAAGCTGTTCGCCGACCGGCAGATCGTGCCCGACGAGGCGCTGCTCGCCTATCTGCTGCCGCGTGTCGAGCGCTCCATCGCCGGGCTGCGCGACGTGGTCGCCGACCTCGATCGCGAGGCGCTGGCGCGCAAGCGCCCGCTGACCCGCGCGCTCGCCGCCGCGCTGCTGCGGGAGCGGGGCGAGAGCCGCGACGACGCCGAGCCGGCCGCCGGCCTCCCCTTCAACGACTTCACCACGGGTTAATACGGACATGTCATCCAGCCGTCATGTTGCCCGGCGACCTTCGCGCCGAACGAAGCGGACCCCCCGCCAAGAGGATGGAGTTACCACGGTGAGCGAGACGGAAATGCCGGCGGAACAGCCTGTCGAACTGACCGAAATGCCCATCCAGCCGACGGTACCGCCGCGCCCGCTGGAGGACGAACTGATGAAGTCGCCCGAGCGCTTCATCAACCGCGAACTCTCCTGGCTCGAATTCAACCGCCGGGTGCTGGAGGAAGCCGCCAATACCGAGCACCCGATGCTGGAGCAGCTCCGCTTCCTCTCCATCTCGGCCAATAATCTCGACGAATTCTTCATGGTCCGCGTCGCCGGCCTGAAGGAGCAGGTGCGCGAGAGCTACACCGTGCGCAGCCCGGACGGGCTGAACCCGCTGGAACAGCTTACCCGCATCGGCGCGGCGGCGGCTCAGCTTGCCGCCGACCAGCAGGCGCGCTGGCGCGAACTGCGCCAGTCGCTGATCGGCTGCGGCATCGTGCTGGTCGACGGCGCGGATGTGGAGCGGGCGGACCGGGCGGTGCTCGACGATTTCTTCCTCGCCCATGTGTTCCCGGTGCTCACCCCGCTCGCCATCGACCCGGCGCATCCCTTCCCCTTCATCCCCAATCTCGGCTTCTCGCTGGCGCTGCAGCTCTCCCGCATCACTGACGGGCGGGCGATGAACGCGCTGATCCGCGTGCCGGCCAAGGTCGACCGCTTCATCCGCCTGCCGGACGGCGAGGGCGGGGTGCAGCGTTTCATCACCCTCGAACAGATGATCGGCCTGTTCATCGGCCGCCTGTTCCCCGGCTATCAGGTGAAGGGCCAGGGCGGCTTCCGCGTCATCCGCGACAGCGACCTCGAAGTGGAGGAAGAGGCCGAGGACCTGATGCGCCAGTTCGAGACGGCGCTGAAGCGCCGCCGGCTGGGGCAGGTGATCCGGCTGGAAATCGACGCCGCCATGCCGGAGGAGCTGCGCCTCTTCGTCGCCCGCGAGCTTGGCGTCGCCGGGGACGAGATCTTCCTCGTCGACGGCGTGCTGGCGCTGAACGAGTTCAGCCAGCTTGTCGGCGTCGACCGGCCGGACCTCAAGTTCAAGCCGTATAATCCGCGCTTCCCCGAGCGCATCCGCGACCATGCCGGCGACTGCTTCGCCGCCATTCGCGAGAAGGATCTGGTGGTTCACCACCCCTATGAATCCTTCGACGTGGTGGTGCAGTTCCTGCGCCAGGCGGCGCGCGACCCGAATGTCGTCGCCATCAAGCAGACGCTCTACCGCACCTCCTCCGACAGCCCCATCGTCAAGGCGCTGGCCGAGGCGGCGGAAGCCGGCAAGTCGGTGACGGCGCTGGTCGAACTCAAGGCGCGCTTCGACGAGGAAGCCAATATACGCTGGGCGCGCGATCTGGAACGGGCCGGCGTGCAGGTGGTGTTCGGCTTCCTGGAGCTGAAGACCCACGCCAAGCTGTCGCTGGTGGTGCGCCGCGAAAGCGGCACGCTGGCGAGCTACTGCCATGTCGGCACGGGCAATTATCACCCGATCACCGCCCGCATCTACACCGACCTGTCCTTCTTCACCGCCGACCCGGCGATCGGCCGCGACGTGGCGCGCATCTTCAACTTCATCACCGGCTATGCCGAGCCGGTGGGGCTGGAAGCGCTGGCCATCGCGCCGCTGACGCTGAAGAAGACCATTCTCGACCATATTGACGGCGAGGTGGAATTCGCCAAGGCCGGCAAGCCGGCGGCGATCTGGCTGAAGATGAACTCGCTGGTCGATCCGATGGTGATCGACGCGCTCTACCGCGCCAGCCAGGCCGGGGTGCCGATCGACATCGTCGTGCGCGGCATCTGCTGCCTGCGTCCGGGCGTGCCGGGCCTCTCCGAGAATATCCGCGTCAAGTCCATCGTCGGCCGCTTCCTGGAGCATGAGCGCATCTACTGCTTCGGCAATGGCCACGGCCTGCCGCACGCCCAGTCCGCCGTCTACATCTCCTCGGCCGACCTGATGCCGCGCAATCTCGACCGCCGGGTGGAATCGCTCTGCCCGATCACCAATGCGACGGTGCACATGCAGATTCTCGACCAGATCATGGTCGCCAATCTGCAGGACAACCAGCAGAGCTGGCGCGTGATGCCGGACGGCACCTCGCAGCGCATCCTGCCCGGCGAGGGCGAGGAAAGGTTCAACGCGCAGCAGTATTTCATGACCAATCCAAGCCTGTCGGGACGGGGCAAGTCGCTGAAGGATTCCTCGCCGCGCAACCTCCTGCGCCGACGGGAGCGGAATTGAGCGCATGAGCGAAGCCTTGCGTGATGCCGGACACGGCCTGTTGTCCGGCATGTCGGTCGCCGTGATTGATATCGGCTCCAACTCCGTCCGCCTCGTCGTCTATGAGCGCCTGTCGCGCTCGCCGACGCCGATCTTCAACGAGAAGGCCTCCTGCGGGCTCGGCCGGGAGGTGCTGACCACCGGGCGGCTGAACCCGGACGCGGTGGAAAAGGCGCTGGCCGCGCTGCGCCGCTTCCGCGTGCTGTGCGACCGCATGGGGGTGGGCACGCTCTATGTGCTCGCCACCGCCGCCGCGCGCGACGCCGCCAACGGGCCGGACTTCGTGAATGCCTGCCGCGAGATCTGCCGCAGCGAGGTGGAGGTGCTCTCCGGCAAGCGCGAGGCGCAGCTTTCCGCGCTCGGCATTCTCTCCGGCGTGCATCATGCCAATGGCGTGGTCGGCGACCTCGGCGGCGGCTCGCTGGAACTGGCCGACCTGCACGGCCAGCGCATCGGCTCCGGCGTCACCTTTCCGCTCGGTGGCCTCGCGCTGCAGGACACCTCCGGCCGCTCGTTGAAGAAGGCCGACAAGATCGTCAAGGACCTGCTGACCAAGGAACCGCATCTCGAACATCTCAAGGGGCGGACCTTCTATGCGGTTGGCGGCACCTGGCGCGCGCTGGCGCGGCTGCACATGTTCCAGCGCGGCTATCCCCTGCATGTGATGCACGGCTACATCATTCCCGCGCGCGAGGCGCTGGAATTCTGCCGGCTGGTGCGGCAGGTGCCGATCGACACGCTCTCGCGCATCGACACCGTCTCCGATGTGCGCCGGCCGCTGCTGCCCTATGGCGCGCTGGTGCTGGAACATCTGATCCGCATCGGCAAGCCGGCCAATGTCTTCATCTCGGCGCAGGGTGTGCGCGAGGGGCTGCTCTATGAGCTGCTGAGCGAGGAAGACCGCAGCCAGGACCCGCTGATCTCCGCCGCCGCCGAGCTGAACGAGGTGCGTGCCCGCTCCCCCGCCCATGGCTGGGAACTGATCGACTGGACCGACCAGTTCATGAAATCCAGTCACATCGACGAAAGCGTGGAGGAGAAGCGGCTGCGCCATGCCGCCTGCCTGCTCTCCGATATTAGCTGGCGGGCGCATCCCGATTATCGCGGCGAGCAGAGCCTCAATCTCATCGCCCACGCCTCCTTCATCGGGGTGGACCATCCCGGCCGCGCCTTCCTGGCGCTCGCCATCTATTACCGTCATGTCGGGCTGGTGGACGAGGATCTCTCGCCGCGCATCCGCGAACTGGTCTCGGCGCGGCTCCTGGACCGGGCGCGCATTCTCGGTGCGGCGATGCGGGTCGGCTATATCCTCTCCGCCGCCATGCCGGGCACGCTGCCGCTGACGCCGCTCACCGTGGAGCGCGGCAAGCTCTCGCTGCAGCTACGCGGCGAACTCGCCCCGCTCAGCGGCGACCGGATCGCCAGCCGCCTGCGCACGCTGGCGCGGCTGATCGGGCGCGAAGCGGTGGTGCTGGCCGACTAGAGCCTTTCCGGTGAATTCGCATTCACCGGAAAGGCTCTAGCCCTCTGATTATACGCAATTCCTATCGCAAAACCGCTATGAACTTTTGCGGGAATTGCTCCAGACCTGATCGGTCATCCCTCCTCTCGCGCGCCGCGCGCACCGGTTCCGCCGGCTGGATTTCTCCCGCCGGCACGGCTAGAAGCGCCGCCGGAAGCGCAGATCTGCGCCGGCGGGGGCCGTGGCGTGCTCAACTGCATCACCGAGACGGCGGCCGCGTCGGCCGGCGGGCCCGCGCCTGCGCGGGTGCTGCTGCTGGCGCTCGACGCGCGGCATATTTCGAGCTGCCGGCTGCCCGCCGCCTTCGCCGCGGCGGGGGCGCAGGTGGGGGCGCTGGCGAGCCGCGCCAGCCTGATGTTCCGCTCCCGACATGTCACCGCCCGCTTTCCGCTCGCCGAGACGTTGAACGCCCGCCAATTGCTGGCGGCAGTGGAACGGGCGGTGGCGACCTTCGCGCCGGTCCTGCTGGTGCCTTGCGACGAGCGGGCGTTGTGGCTGCTCGACCATGCGTTGGCGCAGGCGGGCCGGCCGGGCCTGCCGGCGCTGTCGCCGGCGCTTTCCGCCTGCCTCGCCCGCTCGCTCGGCCGGCTGGACACGCTGCCGGCGCGCACCCTGAAGCCGCAGACCCAGCGTCTGGCGCGCGTTCTCGGCGTGCGGGCGCCGGAGGATGTTCTCGCCGCGACCCCGGAGGAGGCGCAGGCGGCGGCGCGGCGGCTCGGCTATCCCGTGGTGGTGAAGCGGCCGCGCAGTTGCGGCGGCAGCGGCGTACGCATCTGCCGGACGCCGGCGGAAGTGGACGCGACCTGCGCGCAGTGGATGCGGCCGCGTTCCCGCTGGAGCCGGCTGAAGGCGCGGCTGCGCCAGCGCGACTGGGTACAGCCCACGCAGCAGGTGAGCGTGCAGCGCTATATTGAGGGCCGGCTGGCGGTGAGCTGCGCCGCCGCCCGCGAAGGGCGCACGCTCGGCGTGCTGACCGCCGTGGCGGAGCGGCGGGCGCGCGACATTCTCCCCGCCGACGTGCTGCACTATGTGCCCCGGCCCGATCTCGTCGCGGCGACGGCGGCGCTGGTGACGGCGTTCGGCGCCTCCGGCTTCGTCTCCTTCGATTTTCTGGTGGATGCCGAGGACAAGGCCTGGCTGCTGGAATGCAACGCAAGGCCGACGCCGATCCTGCCCTTCGGCGCTCGCGCCGGGCTCGACCTGGTGGCGCTGCTGCTCAGACATTTGCGGCCCGAGGCGCCAGGAGAAGACGCGCCGGCTACCGTCGCGACGGAGGCCCGGGTCGCGCTGTTTCCGCAGGCGCTGATGCCCGGCCCGGCCGATGAGGCGCTGCGGGCGCTGTGGCATGCCGTGCCCTGGGACGAGCCGGACCTGCTGCGGGCGCTGCTGGTGGAACTGCGGCTGGCGCGGGCTGCGGGCGGCGGTTAATCCGCCGCCGCCTTTTCCAGCGCCGCCCGCTCGATGGCGATGACCCGCCCGCGCTGCATGGCGAGCGCCAGCCGGCCCGCCTTCAGCGCCATGGCGCGGTCGCCGAACAGTTCGGCCCGCCAGCCGCGCAGCGCGCCGATATCCGGCGCGTCCTCGGAGGCGATGCGCTCCAGATCATCCACCGTGGCGATGACCTTGGCGGCGACGCCATGCTGCTCGGAGGTCATGCGCAGCAGAACTTTCAGCAGTTCCACCGTGGCCGAGGCACCGTTGGAGAGCGGCTTGTCGCGCTCGATGCGCGGCAGCGTCTTGGGGTCGCGGGCAAGGCCCGCCTTGACCGCCTCGACGATCATCTCGCCGGCGCGCGAGCGCTCGAAGCCCTTGGGGATGGCGCGGAGCTGGCCGAGCTTTTCGATCGTGGTCGGGTGCTGCGAGGCGATCTCGCCGATCACGTCGTCCTTGAGGATGCGCGAGCGCGGCGTGTCGCGGGCCTGCGCCTCGCGCTCGCGCCAGGCGGCGACTTCCATCAGCACGGCGAGATCCTTGGGCTTGCGGGCGCGCGAGCGCAGCCGCTCCCAGGCGCGCTCGGGCTCCTGCCGGTAGGTGTCGGGCGAGGTCAGCACCGCCATTTCCTCGCCCACCCAGTCGGCGCGGCCGCGCTTCTTCAGGTCGGCGTCGAGCTTGAGGAACACATCGCGCAGATGGGTGACATCGGCCTCGGCATAGGCGACCTGCGCCGCCGAGAGCGGGCGGCGCGACCAGTCGGTGAAGCGCAGCGACTTGTCGAGCACTTCCCCGGTGAGGCGCTGCACGAGCTGGTCATAGGAGATGGAATCGCCATGGCCGAGCACCATGGCGGCGACCTGGGTGTCGAATACCGGAGTCGGGATGATGCCGGCGAGGTGCCAGACGATCTCGATATCCTGCCGGCCGGCGTGGAAAACCTTCAGCACGCTTTCATTCGACATCAGCGCGAAGAACGGGGCGAGGTCGATGCCTTCCGCCAGCGCGTCGACCACCAGCGCTTCCTCCGTGCTGGCCATCTGCACGACGCACAGCTTGGGCCAGAAGGTGGTTTCGCGCAGGAATTCCGTGTCGATGGTGATGAACGGATGGCGGGCGAGCCGTTGGCAGGCTGCGGCGAGTTCGTCGGTGGTTGTGATCATGTTCATGTCGATTTTTTACATATCGGACTCGCGGCCCCGTTTCGACCCCGAAATCATGCCGTAATCTCCATGGACGATGATCAATGGCTGGCGACGAGTCGCCAAGCCTTTCCGGCGGCCCCGCCGCCCATCTCTGGGGGATATCCATGAAGAAGACCGTCTTCGCTCTCGCCACCGCCGCCCTGGCGCTTTCCTTCGTGCCAGCGTCCGCCGCCGAGCGGGTGAAGGCGGGGGTGCTTGTGTGCAATGCCGGCGCCAGCATCGGCATGCTGATCGAATCCAAGCAGGAGCTGACCTGCACCTACACCCCGGCCGATAACGGCCCGGAGCAGCGCTATGCCGGCACCATCAAGAATATCGGCGTCGAGCTCGGCGTCACCGGTGGCGGCGTGCTGACCTGGGGCGTGCTGGCGCTGACCAAGTCGGTCGCCCCCGGCGCGCTGGCCGGCCCCTATGGCGGCGTGACCGGTGACGTGGCGCTGGGTGTCGGCGTCGGCGCCAATGTGCTGGTGGGTTCCGACAAGTCGATCGCGCTCAACCCGGTTTCGGTCGAAGGCAATGTCGGCGCCTCGCTGGCGCTGGGCGTCGGCGGGCTGACCCTGCGCTACGTGCCGTGAGAACGGACGGGCGCCTGTTGCGGGCGCCCGTCTCGTCTTGACAAAGCCGAGCCTCGCATGCACCCCTCCGCGCGCCCCGCGTGAGGGGTGTTTTGCTATGATCCGCCGGCCTCGGCGGCACCAACTCCGGGAAGACGCCATGCACCGCTACCGCTCGCACACCTGTGGCGCCCTTCGCGCCGGCGATGTCGGCACCACCGCGCGGCTGTCCGGCTGGTGCCATCGCATCCGCGACCATGGCGGCGTGCTGTTCATCGACCTGCGCGACCATTACGGCCTCACCCAGGTGGTGGTCGACCCCGACAGCCCGGCCTTCAAGCTGGCCGAGATGGTGCGGGCGGAATGGGTGATCCGGGTCGACGGCCGCGTGCGCCTGCGCCCCGCCGGTACCGAGAACCCGGAACTGCCGACCGGCCAGGTGGAAATGTACGCCACCGAGATCGAGGTGCTGGGCCCCGCCGCCGAACTGCCGCTGCCCGTCTTCGGCGATGTCGAGTACCCCGAGGAGACGCGGCTGCGCTACCGCTTCCTCGATCTGCGCCGCGAGAAGCTGCACAAGAACATCATGACCCGCGGCGCCATCGTCGACGCCATGCGGGCGAAGATGAAGGCGCAGGGCTTCTTCGAGTTCCAGACGCCGATCCTCACCGCCTCCTCGCCGGAAGGCGCGCGCGACTTCCTGGTGCCCTCGCGCCTGCACCCCGGCAAGTTTTACGCCCTGCCGCAGGCGCCGCAGCAGTACAAGCAACTGATCATGATGAGCGGCTTCGACCGCTACTTCCAGATCGCCCCCTGCTTCCGCGACGAGGACCCGCGCGCCGACCGCCTGCCCGGCGAGTTCTACCAGCTCGACCTGGAAATGAGCTTCGTCGAGCAGGAAGACATTTTCGCCGCCGTCGAGCCGGTCATCACCGGCGTGTTCGAGGACTTCGCCGACGGCAAGCCGGTGACGAAGAACTGGCCGCGCATCCCCTATGCGGTGTCGATGCAGAAATACGGCACCGACAAGCCGGATCTGCGCAACCCCATCGAGATGCAGGACGTGTCCGAGCATTTTCGCGGCTCGGGCTTCAAGGTCTTCGCGCGGATGCTGGAAGACCCGAAGAACCGGGTGTGGGCGATCCCCGGCACCGGCGGCGGCTCCCGCGCCTTCTGCGACCGCATGAATAGCTGGGCGCAGGGCGAGGGCCAGCCGGGGCTTGGCTACATCATGTGGCGCGAGGGCGGGGAGGGCGCCGGCCCGCTCGCCAACAATATCGGGCCCGAGCGCACGGAAGCCATCCGCCAGCAACTCGGCCTCAAGGAAGGCGATGCCGCCTTCTTCGTCGCCGGCAACCCGGAGAAGTTCGTGAAGTTCGCTGGCAGCGCCCGCACCAAGGTGGGCGAGGAACTGAAGCTGGTCGACCATGACCGCTTCGAGCTGGCCTGGATCGTCGACTTCCCGTTCTATGAGTGGAGCGAGGACGACAAGAAGGTCGACTTCTCGCACAACCCCTTCTCCATGCCGCAGGGCGGGCTGGAGGCGCTGAACACCCAGGATCCGCTCACCATCAAGGCGTTCCAGTACGACATCGCCTGCAATGGCTATGAGATCGCGTCCGGCGGCATCCGCAACCATCGCCCCGAGGCGATGGTGAAGGCGTTCGAGATCGCCGGCTATGACGAGGCGACGGTGCAGGAGCGCTTCGGCGGCCTCTACCGCGCCTTCCAGTATGGCGCGCCGCCGCATGGCGGCATGGCGGCGGGTGTCGACCGCATCGTGATGCTGCTGTGCGGCACCACCAATCTGCGCGAAATCTCCATCTTCCCGATGAACCAGCAGGCGCAGGACATCCTCATGGGCGCGCCCAATGAGGCGAGCCCGAAGCAGCTTCGCGAGCTGCACATCCGCACCAATTTGCCGGAGAAGTGAGAGCGGCACGGTCGGGACGAAACGAAAAGGGCGGCCACTGGCCGCCCTTTCTGCTTTCTGGGGGCGCCGGGTTCAGGGTGCGGCGGGGGTGGTGATGTCGAGCTCGTCGACCAGCGACAGCGGGTCCTCGCTGTTCAGCGCCTCGACGATCAGCATCATCGGCAGCGGCGGGTTGCGCGGGGTGATGCGCAGCGACAGCGTGCTCATCGGCGTCTGCACGAAGCGGACGAAGGCATCCACCGCCGGCCCGAGCTCCGGCCGGTCCGTCACCGCCTGGCCGAGCAGAAGGTCGGCGAAGCCGGCGAAGAGCTGGCGGATTTCCTCCGGCTTCAGGCCCTGTTCCTTGGCCGCTTGCTCCAGCTTCTGGTCGTAAAGGCCGGCATCGGTGAGGGTGAGGTCGAGGGCGTCGAGATTCACCTCGCCCGCGCCCGCCAGCGCCTCGTCCGGCTGCGGGGAAAAGACGGAGTCATCCACCGCGCTGAGGGTGAGGCGGGCATTGAAGGTGAAGGCGTCGGACACTTCGACATAGGCGGGTTCGACCACCACCGTGTCGTCGGCCTCGTTCCAGACGGCGGCGAAATCCATGGCGACGCTCGCCCGGGCCATCTGGCCCGGCACCAGCGCGAAGGCGGAGTTGCCGGCATGGATCATCGCGGTGGGGCCGCTCATGCGCAGCGTGGCGGAAATGCGGGTTGGCAGGGCGTCCGGCTCGGCGGTCCAGGTGAGGGCGAAGCGGTCGATGTCGAGCGGCGAGCCGTCTTCCGTCGGGGCTTTCAGCTTGTCGATGGCGACGGATTCGAGCGTGTTGAAGAACGGCGCCGGCCAGCGGCCGACCGTGGCGGGATTCTCGGCGGTGTCGGCCAGCAGCGCCATCAGCGTGCCGGCGCGCAGCCCGCTGAGCGCGAAGCGGCCGAGTTCGAACGTGCCGCCCTCCGGCCCGGTGCCGGTGAGCCGTTCCAGCGTCAGGCTGGCCATCCGCCCGCCATCGACGACGCCGAGAGCGAAGCTGCCGACACCATAGGCGACGCCGCCGGGGGCGGTGCCTTCCAGCGTGTCGATGGAAAGACCGCCGAGGCGGATGCCCTCGTCATAGATGCCGGCGAGCAGGCGGAACAGTGCGGCGGCCTCCTCCGGCGGGGCCTGGGTGCCGGCGGCCGCGAGCCGCTCCATCTGCCCGCGCATGGCGATGATGCTCTCGACCGGAATGGCGGCGGGGCGGATCGCCACCTCCTTCATCGCCAGGCTTTTCATCCGCTGCGCGATGCCGCCTTCCAGCGTCATCTCGTAATCGGCCATGGAGATGGAATCGTACAGGGTGACGAACTCGTCGCTCGCCTCGCGCAGTTCGGAATCGACAAGGATCAGCAGCGCCGCGAGATCGAAGCCCTTGATCTCGACCCGCCCCACGGAGCCTGCGCCGAGGTTGCCCTGCGCGCCGCTGATGGTGAAGCGCGAGGGTTCGGCGGCGACGCTGGCGAAGCGGCCCTTGGCGAGCGCGTCGAGCCGGATGGCGCCGTTGGTCTCCTCGGTGGTCACCCGCGTCTCCCCCGTCCCGCTGCTGCCGGTCCCGGTGGAGGCGGGGATATCGACGCGCTCGGCGGTGATCTGGCGCAGGAAGCTCAGCGCGATCTGTGGCGGAGTGCCGTCCACCGGCGCGCGGATGGGAAATTCCACCGCGGTGATGACCGCGTGCGGGGCATGATATTGCGTGGTGTCGGCGCCGGCGACACCGAGCGGCGGGCTCAGCGTCACCTCGGCAAGGTCCACCTCCCGGGCGAAGACGCGGTCGGCGCGCTGCTCGATGCCGTTGGCCACCAGCGTGCCGATCTTCAGCGAGCCCTGTGCCGGGCCGGCGAGGGAGAGGCCGTGCATCTCGAAGCGGCCGGCGAACAGATCGTAGCGTACATCGCTCACGCTCGCCTCGGTGCCGCCCGCCCGAAGGGTGGCGAGAGCCGAATCGACCTCGCTGCGCGCGACATGGTTGATATAGGCGCCGACGCCGAAATAGCCGACGATTCCAACGACAAGGAGGGCGATGAGAGCGATGAGGAAAGGCTTGCGCATGCGAGGCTGACCTGGGGGGCGAGCGGGGGTGGCCTGGTGGGCGAGCGGGGCGGACGGGTTTCGCCGGGCCGTCGCGGCGGATGCCCTACCTTAAACCAACCGCCGAAAGTCCAGCACCAGAAAATGGGAAAGCCGTTGTGTGCCGGAGTAGAATGCCTATGCTCCCCCGCCACGCTCCGGGGAAGGAAAAAAAGCGATGGCCTCTTACATCTCCGACGATCTGCGCTCTGGCGCGCTGTTCTATCACCGCAACCCGCGTCCCGGTAAGCTTGAGATCCAGGCCACCAAGCCGCTTGCGAACCAGCGCGACCTCGCTCTTGCCTATACGCCCGGCGTCGCCGCCGTGTGCGAGGCGATCGCGGCGGAGAAGGAGCTTGTGGCCGAACTGACCGCCCGGCAGAACCTCGTCGCCGTCGTCTCCAATGGCACCGCCGTGCTGGGCCTCGGCAATATCGGCCCGGAAGCCTCCAAGCCTGTCATGGAAGGCAAGGCGGTGCTGTTCAAGAAATTCGCCGGCATCGACGTGTTCGACATCGAGATCAACGCGCTGGAGCCGGACCATGTGGTGAGCGTGGTGGCGGCGCTGGAGCCGACCTTCGGCGGCATCAATCTCGAAGACATCAAGGCGCCGGAATGCTTCGAGATCGAGACGCGCCTGCGCGAGAAGATGGCGATCCCGGTCTTCCATGACGACCAGCATGGCACCGCCATCATCGTGGTGGCGGCCATCGTCAATGCGCTCCACATTGGCGGCAAGAAGCTGGAAGACGTGAAGATCGTCACCTCGGGCGCCGGCGCCGCCGCCATCGCCACGCTGAACCTGCTGCGCTCCATGGGCGCCCGGCGCGAGAACATCTGGGTCACCGACATCGAGGGCGTGGTCTATGAGGGCCGCGAGAAGCTGATGGACCCCTATAAGGGGGTGTTCGCGCAGAAGACCGACAAGCGCACTCTGGCCGAAGTGATCGAGGGGGCCGACATCTTCATCGGCCTCTCCGCCGGCGGCGTGCTCAAGCCGGAAATGCTGAAGACCATGGCCGACCGCCCGCTGATCATGGCGCTGGCCAACCCGACCCCGGAAATCATGCCGGATCTCGCCCGCGACGCGCGCCCCGACGCGATGATCTGCACCGGCCGTTCGGACTTCCCGAACCAGGTCAACAATGTCCTGTGCTTCCCCTTCATCTTCCGCGGCGCGCTCGATGCGGGGGCGACGACGATCAATGAGGAGATGAAGGTCGCGGCGGTGAACGCCATCGCCGAGCTGGCGCGCGAGACGCCGTCCGATGTCGTCGCCCGCGCCTATGGCGGCGAGACGCCGGTGTTCGGCCCCACCTCGCTCATTCCTTCGCCCTTCGATCCGCGTCTGATCCTGCGCATCGCCCCGGCGGTGGCCAAGGCGGCGATGGAGTCGGGTGTCGCCAAGCGGCCGATCGCCGATTTCGACGCCTATCAGGAACAGCTCGACCGCTTCGTCTTCCGCTCCGGCCTGGTGATGAAGCCGATCTTCGCCCTCGCCAAGCAGGCGCCCAAGCGGGTGATCTATGCCGAGGGCGAGGATGAGCGCATCCTGCGCGCCGCGCAGGTGGTGGTGGAGGAGGGTATCGCCCGCCCGATCCTGATCGGCCGTCCCTCGGTGGTGGAAACCCGGCTGCAGCGCTTCGGCCTGTCGATCCGGCCGGGGCGCGAATTCGACCTCATCAATCCCGAGGACGATCCGCGCTACCGCGACTATGTCACCACCTATGTCGAGCATGCCGGCCGGCGCGGGGTGACGCCCGAACTCGCCCGCACGCTGGTGCGCACCACGCCGACCGTGATCGCCGCGCTGGCGGTGGTGCGCGGCGATGCCGACACCATGCTGTGCGGGGTGGAAGGCCGGTTCATCCGCCATCTGCGCCATATCCGCACCATTATCGGCCTCGCCCCCGGCGTGCGCGACGTGGCGGCGCTGTCCATGCTGCTGACGCAGAAGGGCGCATTCTTCCTGTGCGACACCCAGGTGCAGACCGACCCCACCGCCGAGGACCTCGCGGAGATGGCGCAGCTTGCCGCCGCGCATGTGCGCCGCTTCGGCATCGAGCCGAAAGTGGCGCTGCTGTCGCATTCCGACTTCGGCAGCCGCGACGACGAGAGCGCCAAGAAGATGCGCCGCACGCTCGACCTCGTTCTCCAGCGCGCCCCCGACCTGATGGTCGATGGCGAGATGGAGGGCGACAGCGCGCTGGTGCCGGAAATGCGCGAGCGGGTGCTGCCGGGCGGGCGGCTGCAGGGCGTGGCGAATATCCTCGTAATGCCCAATCTCGATGCGGCCAATATCAGCTACCAGATGGTGAAGGTGTTCGGCGACGCGCTTCCCGTCGGGCCGATCCTGCTCGGCCCGGCCAAGCCCGCCCATGTGCTCACCCCCTCGGTGACGGCGCGCGGCATCGTCAACATGACCGCCATCGCGGTGGTGGAAGCCCAGCACGGCTGAGTATGCGGGGGCAGGGCGCGCCGGCCGGCGCGCTTCTGCTCCCGACGGCTTCATGATACCCTCGGGCGAACGTCATCCCGTCGCGGCGAAGGTCGCGGCGGGATGTTCATGACCTGCGGGGCCGCACGGCCCCGCCTCCCCGGAGAGCTTCTCATGCGCGCCCCCCTGATGTTCGCGACGCTGGCGCTGGCCGGCGGTCTTCTTGCCGCTGCCCCCGGTGCGGCGCGGGCCAATGACACGACGGCGGGGGCGATCATTGGCGGGGCGGCCGGCGCCATCATCGGCGGCGCCGCCAGTGGCAATGCCGGCGGCGCGGTGGCGGGGGCGGTGATCGGCGGCGCCACCGGCGCGATCATCGGCAACCAGAGCGACAAGAACAAGAAGAAGTCCTATTACTACTGGTCGAGCGGCAAGTGCCTGTACCGCTACCCCAACGGGCAGGTGGTCAAGGTCAGCAAGAACTACTGCTATTGAGCGCTGGCGCGGGGAGCCGTCGTTCCGGTCGCACAGGGCGCGAAGCTGACGTAACGTAAGTTTTCGCCGTCCGGTTGCTTTATGGCGCGAATGTGGCGGTTTTCGCCGTGGAATTGACACATTTTTGCCCAAGCTACCCCCCGTCGCCCATTCGCCGGACGAGGGCTGCCGCAAGGCGCCGCCGGCAGGCGGATGCGCGCGGTGCGGCGGGCTCGCTGAGAGGCCGCCGGGGTCTCACTGGTCTCGAAGGTTGTCTCTGATGGCGGATACCGGCACGGTTAAGTGGTTCAACGAGCAGAAGGGCTACGGCTTCATCCAGCCCGATAATGGCGGCAAGGACGTGTTCGTCCACATCAGCGCGGTGCAGCGCTCGGGCCTGCAGGGGCTGCGCGACGGCGACAAGATCTCGTTCGAGCTGCAGACGGACCAGCGCTCGGGCAAGACCTCCGCGGTCAATCTCCGTCCGCTCTGAGCCGGCGGGCCCCGCATCGGTCGTTCGCGTCCGATGAGAATCAATACAATGTCGTCGCTCCCGGAGCGGCGACATTTCGCTGCGGAACTACTGCTTCCGCCCGTCGCGCCTCTTGCAAACACAGCCATTCGCGCTAGTCTCTCGCGCAGACTTTGGCTGGACTCTGGGCCGTTTCACCTGCGGGTGCACGTTCAGCTTTTCTTCCAAATTCGACCCAGCGGCATGGCCCCGGCCAGGCCGGATGTGCAACCTCGATACGTGAGACTATCCTAATGTCTACCCAGACCGGCACCGTGAAGTGGTTCAACGATCAGAAGGGCTACGGCTTCATTCAGCCCGATGGCGCTGGCAAGGACGTGTTCGTCCACATCAGCGCGGTTCAGCGTTCGGGCCTCCAGGGCCTGCGTGACGGCGAGAAGGTGTCCTTCGAGCTGCAGACCGACCAGCGTTCCGGCAAGACCTCCGCGGTCAACCTGCGCGTCGGCTGATCCAGCCCTACGGGGCCGGCGCCTGCCGCCGGCTTCTGCGTAAACAAGGGAGAGCCGCTGGCCCCGCCGGGCCGGCGGCTTTCTTTTGCGCCAGGCAGGTGCCGCTGAATTGGTGAGGCCGGGCGTCGGCGCGGCCGCCGCCCGGCGGGGCCTCTCCCCGAGGCCGATCCCTATGCCGGGCGGGCGCCGAGAAGATCGGCCAGAGTGAGCGCGATCACCTTGGTGGCGCGGTTCAGTTCGTCGAGCGGCAGGCGCTCATCCGCCCGATGGGCGTTCGCCTCTTCGATGGAGCGCGGGCCGGCGCCGTAGAGCACGGTCGGCACGCCGGCGGCGGCATAGAGCCGGGCATCGGTGTAAAGCGGCACGCCGACGGCCTCGACCGTCTCGCCCATGATGTCGCTGGCATGGCGGCACAGCAGCGCGCTCAGATGCTGCGAGGCCGGGGTCGGGGTGAGCGGGGTGGCGAGCAGGATGCGGCGCACCTCCACCCGGGCATCCGGGAAATCCTGTGCCGCCGCCGCGATCACCGCCCGCAGTTCCGCTTCCACCTCGGCCGGGTTCTCTTCCGGGATCATCCGCCGGTCGAGGCGGAAGGTGATGCGGTCGGGCACGACATTGGTGTTGATGCCGCCCCGGATCAGCCCCACCGTCATTTGCGGGCTGCCAATGCCGGCAATGGCGGAGACGCGCGCCGCCAGCCCTTTGCGCCAGGCATAGAGCGCGCTCAGCACATGATTGGCCGCTTCCAGCGCGTCGATGCCGGTGAAGGGCTTGGCGGCATGGGCCGAGCGGCCGTTGACCTCGACTTCCAGATGCAGACAGCCATTATGGGCGTTGACGACGCCATAGGAGAAGCCGGCGGAAAGGGCGTAGTCCGGCCGGCTCAGCCCTTCGCGCAGCAGCCAGCCCGGCCCGATCTCGCCGCCGGCCTCCTCGTCATAGGTGAAGTGCAGTTCCACCGTGCCGCCGAGCGCCGCGCCGCTCTGCTTCAGCGCGATCAGCGCCCAGAGATAGGTGGCGAAGTCGGATTTGGAGACGGCGACGCCGCGCCCATACATCCAGCCATCGACGATCTCGGCGCCATAGGGGTCATGGGTCCAGCCTTCGCCCGGCGGCACCACATCGCCATGGGCGTTGAGCGCCACCACCGGGCCCTCGCCGAAACGGTGGCGCACGATCAGATTGGTGGCCGACACCATGCCATTGGCGCGCACCAGCTCGTCCGGCACGCGATGGCGCTCGACGGTGAAGCCGAGCGCTTCGATCAGCCGCGCGGTGTGCTCGGCATGCGGGGCGCAGTCGCCGGGCGGATTGTCGGAGGGAAAGCGCACGATCTCGGCGAGGAAGCGGATCTGGCGCGCGCGCTCCTGGTCGATGAAGTCGGCGAGGCGGTGGGCAAGCGTGGACATGGGGTACCTGTCAGCAGGCTGGGCGCCGGGGCGGCGCGTAATCGCGGAGGAAATCGAGCAGCACGGCGACCGCCGTCCCGGCATCCTCGACGGTGATCGACTCAGTGGGGCTGTGGCTCACGCCGCCGGCGCAGCGCACGAACAGCATGCCCACCGGGCAGAGCGCGGCCATGGCGAGCCCGTCATGGCCGGCGCCGCTCGGCAGCCGCCGGGGGGCGATGTTCTGACGTTCCACCGCGCGCGCGAGCCGCGCCTGCAGATCGTCGTCGCAGGCCACCGCCGGCGCCTCGTAGAAGCGCTGCAGCCGCAGCGCGACCCCGCGCCGGGCGGCGATGGCGTCGAAGCTCCGCTGCAATTGGGCGATGGCGCCGAGCCGCACCTCGTCGCGCGGGCTGCGTATGTCGAGGGTGAGGCGGGCGCCGGCGGCGATGACATTCACCGCGCCGGGCAGGGCGGTGAAGCAGCCGACCGTCGCCACGAGGTCGGGCGTGCGCCGCGCCAGATCCTCCACCGCGAGCACAATCTCCGCCGCCGCCGCCACCGCGTCGTGGCGCAGATGCATCGGCACCGTGCCGGCATGGCCGGCCTCGCCGTCGATGTCGAGGGTGAAGCGGCTGGCGCCGCTGATGGCGGTGACGATGCCGACGGCGAGATCCTCGCTTTCCAGCACCGGGCCCTGCTCGATGTGGAGTTCGACATAACCCGCCACGTCGCTGGCCTCGTGCCGGGCACTGGCGAGGGCGTCGGGTTGGCCGCCGAAAGCGGCGAGCGCGTCGCCCAGCCGTATGCCATCGGCATCGCGCGCCTCAAGAACTGAGGGGTCGAGCGTGCCGGCGATGGCGCGCGAGCCGGAAAGGGTGACGGGAAAGCGCACGCCTTCCTCATCGCCGAAGGCGATCACCTCCAGCGCGACCGGCAGGCGCTCGCCCTGCGCGTTCAGCTCGGCCACCGCCTGGATGGCGGCGAGCACGCCGAGATTGCCGTCATATTTGCCGGCGTCGCGCACCGTGTCGATATGCGAGCCGAGCAGCAGCGCCGGCGCGTCCGCCGTCTGGCCGGCATAGCGGCCGATGACGTTGCCGACGGCATCCATGTGCACGCTCATCCCGGCCTCTTCCATCCAGCCGGCAACGAGCCGCGCCGCGCTGCGATGGGCGGGCGAGAGATAGAGCCGGGTCAGCCGGCCCGGCTCGTCGGAATGGCGGGCGAGCTCATTGAGCCGCGCCATCAGCGCTGCGCCGCGCGGCAGGGGGGAGGGGGCGCTGCTCATACCGCTACCGGCGGGTGCTCGCGGTGCCAGTGCTCGGCGATGTCGATGCGGCGGGGAATCCACACACGGTCATGGCGCGCGAGATGGTCGAGAAACCGCACCAGCCCGCGGGCGCGGCCGGGGCGGCCGGCGAGGCGGCAATGCAGGCCGACCGTCATCATGCGCGGGGCGTCGGCGCCCTCCTCATAGAGCTGGTCGAAGCTGTCGCGCAGATAGACGAAGAAGTCCTCGCCATGGGCAAAGCCCTGCGCGTTGGTGAAGCGCATGTCGTTGGCGTCGAGCGTGTAGGGGATGACGAGATGCGGGCCCGTGGGACCGTTCAGCCAATAGGGCAGGTCGTCGGCGTAGGAATCCGAGGAATAGCGGAAGCCGCCTTCCTCCATCACCAGACGCTGCGTGTTCTCCGAGGTGCGGCCGAGATACATGCCGAGCGGGCGCTCGCCCGTCACCTCGCGGTGAAGGCGGATGGCCTCGCGCAGATGCGCGCGCTCTTCCGTCTCGGGGATGTTGCGGTAGTCGATCCATTTCAGTCCGTGGCTGGCGATTTCCCAGCCATCTTCCTTCATCGCCGCCACCTGCTCCGGCGAGCGCATCAGCGCGGTGGCGACGCCATAGACCGTCACCGGCAGGTCGCGCTCGCGGAAAATGCGCCGCAGCCGCCAGAAGCCGGCACGCGATCCATATTCATACATGCTCTCGACATTCATGTGCCGCTGCCCCGGCCAGGGCTGGGCGCCGAGCACATCGGAGAGGAAGGCTTCGGAGGCGGCGTCGCCGTGCAGCAGGCAGTTTTCGCCGCCTTCCTCATAATTGACCACGAACTGGACGGCGACCCGCGCCCCGCCCGGCCAGCGGGGATCGGGCGCCGCGCGGCCATAGCCGAGAAGATCGCGGGGATAGGGCGTATGCGGGGCCATGCTGTCACAAGTATCTGGAAGGAAGGGGAAAAAGGTCAAGCGGCAGGCGCGGCCGGCAAAGGTCGCGGCGCTGTTTTTCTTTCGCATACGATATTGTATCCAAAAATATCCGTCAATGTTGACAATCCTCCGGGCGTGTACTCTGATCCGGCCGAACGCGGGAGACCAGAGCGCCGCCAAGGCGCCGACCGTGTCGGTTCACAGAGGAAGCACCCGAATGATCACACGTCGCTCAGTCCTGAGGGGCACGGCCCTTGCCGCCGTCTCCCTGCTTGCCCTTTCGGCCGGTTTCGGCCCTCTCCACGCGGCCGAGAAGGAGCTGAAGATCGGCTTCGTCGGCGTCACCAGCGGCCCCGCCGCCGCCTGGGGCACCTCCAATGTGCGTTCGATGCAGGTCCGCGCCGACTGGCTCAACGAACTGGGCGGGGTGAAGATCGGCGACGACACCTACAAGATCAGCATCGTCACCTTTGACGACCAGAAGGACCCCAAGCGCGCCATTGCCGGCATGGAGAAGATGGCGCAGGAGGGCATCCATTATGTCGTGGGGCCGAATGTCGATGACGGCGCCGCCGCCGTGCGGCCGGTCGCGGAATCCAAGGGGATCATCTATTTCCCCTATGCCTTCCCCAAGGAGCTTTACACCAAGCCGGCGTCCAACGCCGTGCTGGGCATGGTCGCGAACTATCAGTCGGCGCCGGCCATCTATAAGTATCTGAAGGAAAACAAGGGCGTGAAGACGGTGGCTTTTGTCGCCGCCAATGAATCCGACCCGCTGAGCCAGCGCGATGGCGGCGTGGCGGCGGCCAAGGCGCTGGGCCTTGAGGTGGTGGCGCAGAACGACACCTATCCCAACGACACCCGTGACTTCACACCTGTCCTCACGCCGATCATCCGGCTGAAGCCCGATCTGCTGGTGCTGTCCGGCGTCTCGCCCGGCAATGCGCCGCTGCTGATCCGCGCCGCGCGCGAGCTCGGCTATACCGGCCTCATTTCCACCGAGACCGCGCATGACGCGGCGGTGCTGCAGGAAGGCGCCGGCGAACTGGCCGATGGCTTCATCTCGGTCGGCGGCGCCTCGACGCCGGAGATCCGCTCCAAGACCATGGACGAGTTCATCGACCGCTATACCAAGAAGTATGGCGAGTATAATGACGAGTCCAACACCAAGGTCTATGCGCTCGACTACATCATCGAAACGCTGAAGGCCAATCCGAAGGCGATCAACGATGTCGCCGAATTCAAGCAGACCATCGACACGTTCAGCGCGCCCAATCCTTATGTGAAGGACGGCACGCTGAAATATGTCGGTGCCACCTCCTTCGGCCAGAAGCGCCAGCTTTCCGTGCCGATGGTGGTGACACAGTACAAGGACGGCAAGTTCGAGACCCTGTTCGTCGGCGAAGTCGACTGAAGGCTCTTCACCCCCGTTGAGGCCGGTGCGCGCCTGCGTGCCGGCCTCTCACCGATGGAGATCCTCGGATGGAACAGGTTATCGCCAACGGGCTGTATCTCGGCGCGCAATATGCGCTGATCGCGCTCGGACTGACCCTCATCTTCGCGCTGATGAACGTGCTCAACTTCGCCCATGGGCAGATGTACGTCCTCGGCGGCTTCGTCACCTACACGATCTATGGCCAGCTCGGCCTGCCCTTCGTGCTGGCGCTGGCCTGTTCGGCACTGACCCTCGCCATTGTCGGCGCGCTGGTGGAGAAATTCCTCTTCCGCCCGGTGATCCGGCGAAGTTCGCGCGAGGAGAGCACCATGCTGCTCGCCGCGGCGATCGCCTTCCTGATGGACGCCATCATTCTCATCCTGTTCGGCGAGAAGCAGCGCGGCGTGCCGAAGATCATCAATGGCGTGTTCATCTCCGACAGCCTGGTCATGCCCTATGACCGCATTCTGGTTGGCGTCGTCGCCATCGCGATGATCGCCGCCTTCATGGCCTATATGCAGTACAGCCGCACCGGGCGCGCCATGCGGGCGCTGGCGCAGGACCGGGTGGCGGCGCAACTGATGGGCGTGAATGTCGACCGCTACTCGATGATCGGCTTCGCGCTCGGCGCGCTGCTCGCGGGTGTCGTCGGCGGCCTGCTGGTGACGATTACCGGCGTCAATTCCGGCATTGGCGGCCCGATCTCGATCAAGGCATTCCTCATGGTGATGATCGGCGGCGCGGGCGTCGTCGGCGGCGCCATCGCCGGCGGCTTTATCCTCGGCATGATGGAATCGGTCGGGCTGAACGTGCTGCGCGAGTTCGGCGACGTGACCTACCTCGTCATCTTCGTGCTGCTGATGGTGTTCCTGAGCCTTCGCCCCAACGGGCTGATGGGCAAGCCGTGGGGCTGAACCGGTGAACAACGCAAGCAAGCTTCTCCTCGCCGCCGCCTTCGTCCTGTTCCTGCTGGTCGGCGTGCCGGCCCTGATCGCCGCGACCGGGCGCAGCGACCTCTATTACACCCTCACCTCGGTCGCGCTGCTCGCCATCATCAGCGGCGGTGTGTGGCTGACCTTCTATATCGGCCGCATCAATATCGGCCAGGGCGCCTTCGCGCTGCTGGGCGGCTATGTCTCGGCCATTCTGGTCACGACCTATGGCGTGTCGTTCTGGCTCACCCTGCCGGCGGCGGGCCTCGTCTGCGCGCTCGCCAGCGTGCTGATCGGCCTGCCGATCCTGCGGCTGCGTGGCGTCTACTTCGCCATGGTCACGCTGACGCTGACCGAGGTGATGCGCCTTCTCGCCCTCGCCGTACCGATCACCAATGGCGCCAAGGGCATCGTCTCCATCCCGCTGCCGGGCGGGGTCAGCCTGTTCGGCCTGACGCTGATCCCGGACTTCGCCACGCTGGAGAATCCGCGCCTCGCTTTCTATATCGCCGCCGTGCTGCTGCTGGTGCTGTGCTTCGGCGCGCTGTACCGCCTCGTGCATTCGCGCATCGGCCATATCTGCCTGTCGTTGCAGCAGAATGAGGAGCTTGCGTCCTCCATCGGCGTCAACATCGCCTCGATCCGCCTGCTCGCCTATGCGATCTCCTCCTTCCTCGGCGGGCTCGGCGGGGCGATGTTCGCGGCGATCTCGCAGTCCATCTATCCCTCGAGCTTCACGGTCGCCGATTCCGTCAACTTCATGCTGAACTGCTTCCTCGGCGGCCTCCATTATGTGCTGGGGCCGATCCTCGGCACCTTCGCGCTGTATTTCGGCTGGGACATGCTGTTCCAGACCGGCACCTACCAGCTTCTCATCTTCTCCAGCGCGCTGATCGTGCTGATGCTGGTGCTGCCCAATGGGCTGCTCAGCCTGCGGCTGCCCCGCAAGAAGGGAGCCTGAGCATGGGCTACGTTCTTGAAGTCTCCAATCTCACCAAGCGCTATGGCGGGCTGATCGCCAATAGCGGCATCTCCTTCGGGGTGAAGGAGCATGAAATCCTCTCGGTGATCGGGCCGAACGGGGCTGGCAAGTCGACCCTGTTCAAGCAGATCGCCTCCTTCGTCACCCCCACCGAGGGCGAGGTGCGCTTCCGCGGCCAGCGCATTTCCGGCCTGTCGCCGCACAAGGTGGCGCGGCTCGGCGTGGTGCGGACCTTCCAGGAAACCACCATCTTCAAGACCATGAGCGTGCGCGACAACATCATCATCGCGCACCATCTGCGCGCGCGCGCCGGTCTCACCGGCTTCTTCTTCGGCACCCGCACCGCGCGCGAGGACCAGGCCGGCTTTGCCCGCTCGGCCGACGAGATCATCGACTTCCTCGGCCTCGGCCACCAGCGCGAGGAGATCGCCTCCAACCTGCCGCATGGCCATTTGCGGGCGCTCGGCATCGGCATCGGCCTCGCCACCAACCCGGCGGTGCTACTGCTCGACGAGCCCTTCGCCGGCATGAACCACGACGAAACCCGGCGCGCGGTGGAGATGGTGCGCGGCGTGCGCGACCGCGGGGTCACCATCCTGCTCGTCGAGCACGACATGCCGGCGGTGATGAACATTTCCGATCGCATCGTGGTGCTGAATTTCGGCCAGAAGATCGCCGAGGGCACGCCGAAGGAAATTCAGGAAAACCAGGATGTCATCGACGCCTATCTCGGGGTCGAGGACGAGTCGATCGGAATGTAGCGATGACACATCTTCTCTCATTCGACGACGTTCATCTCTATTATGATCACGTCTACGCGCTGAAGGGCGTCTCGCTTGCCGTCAATGAAGGCGAGACGGTGGCGCTGATCGGCGCCAACGGCGCCGGCAAGTCCTCGATCCTGCGGGCCATCACCGGCCTGCGCAAGATCCGCTCGGGACAGATCACCTTCGATGGAAGGCGCCTCGACGGCATGGCTTCCGACGACATCGTCCGCGCCGGCATCTCCATGGTGCCGGAGGGTCGGCGGGTGTTCCCGCTGATGTCGGTGCGCGACAATCTGCTGATGGGTGCGTTCACGCGCTCGTCCAAGGGGGAGATTCAGGAATCGCTGGACATGGTGCTGACGCGCTTTCCCCGGCTGAAGGAGCGTTATTCCCAGCCGGCGGGCACGATGAGCGGGGGCGAGCAGCAGATGCTGGTGATCGGCCGCGCGCTGATGGCCCGTCCCCGCCTGCTGCTGCTGGACGAGCCCTCGCTCGGCGTGGCGCCCAAGCTGGTGCAGGACATCGCCCGTTCCATCGTCGCCATCAACCGCGACGACAAGGTGAGCGTGCTGCTGGTCGAGCAGAATTCGCGCATGGCGCTGCGTATTTCGCAGAGGGCCTATGCGTTGACCATCGGCTCCATTGCCCTTAGCGGCAGTTCCGCTGAGATGCTGGTCGATGACCGCATCAAGAAGCTCTATCTCGGCGGTGAGATCTAGGACCCCCCATGCGCATTCTGGTCGTCAATCCCAACACCACCGCGTCGATGACGGCGAAGATCGGCGCGGCGGCGCAGCAGGCGGCCGCGCCGGGGACGCAGGTGATCGCCGTCAACCCGCCGGACGGGCCGGTGAGCATCGAAGGCTATTATGACGAGGTGTTCTCCATCCCCGGCCTGATCGGCGAGATGCGCCGGCACCCCGACATGGACGCCTATATCATCGCCTGCTTCGACGATACCGGCCTCGATGCCGCGCGCTGCGCCACCTCCGCGCCGGTGATCGGCATTGGCGAGGCGGCGTTTCACATGGCGAGCCTTGTGGCGGGCCGGTTCGGGGTAGTGACGACGCTGGCGCGCTCGGTGCCGGCTATTGAGCACAATCTGAAGCGCTACGGGCTGATGGAGCGCTGCGCCCGGGTGCGCTCCTCCGAAGTGGCGGTGCTGGAACTGGAGGAGCCCGGCTCCGATGCCGCAACCCGGATATTGGAAGAGATGCGCCGCGCGCTCGCCGAGGACCGCGCCGAGGCGATCGTGCTGGGCTGTGCCGGCATGGCGGACCTCGCCGCCCGGCTGTCGCGCGAGGTCGGCGTGCCGGTGCTCGACGGTGTCTCCTGCGCGGTGAAGCTCGCCGAGGCGCTGGTGCATCTGGGGCTGCGCACCTCCAAGGCCGGCGGCTACGCGCCGCCCCGTGCCAAACCCTTCACGGGGATTTTTTCCCCTTTTTCTCCCGGCGCTTGACGACGTGACGGGCGGCACTCGATAGTACGGCTGATCGGGGGACCGGGATTCACGTTACGTGCCAATGCCGGAACGGCAAGAGCGAAGAAGATGCTTGTGACCGTTCCCGAAACTGAGAAGCCCGCCGCACGCTGGCAAGGCGTCTATGCGGCGCTGCGCGAAGCCATTATCGGCCGCAAGCTCGCCCCCGGCACCAAGCTGCCGGAAGATGCGCTCGCCGCCATCTATGCGGTGAGCCGCACTGTCGTGCGCGCGGCGCTGCAGGCGCTGTCGCATGACCGGCTGGTGCGGCTGGAACCCAATCGCGGCGCCTTCGTCGCCAGTCCCTCCACCAAGGAGGCGCGCGAGGTGTTCGAGGCGCGCGGGCTGATCGAGCCGCAGCTCGCCGCGCTGGCGGCGCGGATGGCGACGCCCGCCGACATCGCGCTGCTCAAGCAGCATCTGGCGAAGGAGCGGGAGGCGCTGGCGCAGGACGCCAATGCGGCGGAAGCCATCGCGCTCTCCGCGCACTTCCATGTCGTCATCGCCGAAATCGCTGGCCACTCCATCTATACCGAGTTCGTGCGTGATCTCGTCTCGCATTCCTCGCTGATCATCGCGCTGTACTGGACGCAGCGCGAGACCACCTGCAAATGCGAGGCGCACAGGGAATTGGTCGACGCCATCGCCGAAGGCGAGCCGCTGAAGGCGGCGGCGATCATGCGCGAGCACATTTCCGAACTGCTGCTCGGGCTCGATCTGTCGCGCAAGGAAAGCCCGCCGACCAGCCTGCAGGATCTGTTGAAATAGCCTCGGGACTCGCTAGACGACCACATCCTCGCGCGGCACGACGATCCGGCAGTGAATGCCGCCGGGCTCGAAATTCAGCTCGGCGCTGCCGGTGGCGGAATAGCGCAGGCTGTGGCTGATGACGGTGCGGCCGAACCCACGGCGCGTCGGCGCGCCGACCGGCGGCCCGCCGCTCTCGCGCCAGTCGATGACAAAGGGTGCGTCCTCCGACTCGCGCGGCGCCGCGACGACCGACACTGTGCCCCGGTCATTGGACAAGGCGCCGTATTTCACCGCATTGGTCGTCAGTTCGTGAAGGATGAGCCCCAGCGCCACGGCGGCGCGCGGCACCACGGAGAAGGTAAGCCCCTGCGCGAAGATGCGGTCCGCGCCCTGGTCGAGATAGGGCGCGAGTTCGGCGGCCAGGAGATCGCCGATCTGCAGGTTCGACCAGGACCGCACGGCAAGCAGATTATGCGTCGCGGCCAGCGCCTGAAGCCGGCCGGAAAACGCCACCTGATAGCCCTCCAGCGTGTCCTCGGCCGACAGGGTGCGGCTGCTGATCGACTGCACCAGCGCGAGCGTGTTCTTTACCCGGTGGTCGAGCTCGGCCATCAGCAGCAATTGCTGCTGCTCGGCGGCCTTGCGCTGCGAGAGATCGACCATGGTGATGACGCAGCCGCTGATCTGGTCGCCAATGACGCGCAGCGGCGCGATGCTGACCAGATAATCCTTCACCTTCGGCGCCTGCGGCGCGACGGCCTCAATGCCCTGGACCGGGGTGCCGGAAAGGGCGAGGGCGATGAAATCCTCGCTCTGCATCAGCCCGGTGGCGCCGGGGAACACCAGCGTGACCACATCGGCGAAGCGGTGGCCGACCAGTTCCCCGTCATGCACGCCGGCCGCCGCCGCATTGGCATGGGTGACGATGCCGGAGCGGTCGCACACCAGAACCGCCTCATTGGCCGAAGCGATAACCGCGCGGGCGATGCGCTCATTCTGCTCGGCGGCTTCGGCGCGGACCCGTTCGGTCACATCGGTGAAGGTCACGGCATAGCCGGAAACGGTGCCGATCCGCATCGCGCCGATGGAGATGTCGAAATGGCTGTCGCTGCGCCCGGCGAAACGCGCGCCGGCCACGGGCTTGCCTTCGGCGGCGGCGGCGAGCAGGGCTTCGAAGCGGGCGCTGTTCTCCGTGCTCAGCGTTTCGCTGAAATGGCGGCCCTGCAACTGGTCGAGCGGCACGCCAAGCAGCGTGGCGACACGCTGGGTGGCGTAGAGAACGTGGCCGAGACTATCGAGCGCGACCGCGCCGGGGTCCATCGCCTCCATGAAGTCGCGATAGCCGGCCTCGCCCTCGATGGTGAAGATCTCGTCGGCATCGGCCCCGCGGACCACCAGCGCGTCGACCTCGCCGAGGCGGATGGCGGCGAGGGTCTCCTCGGCCTCCGCCAGACGCCGCTCCAGCTCGGCGATGATGGCGCTGGCCTCGTCCGCGGGCGCGTTCATTCGTCACCGATCTTGAGATGCACCAACACTTTCTGTTCGTCGGAGAGGTCGCCGATGATCTTGCGGATCGGGACGGGGAGTTCGCGCACGAGGGTAGGGATGGCGACGATGCTGTGCGCCTTCGCGAGTTCCGGGTTCTTCTTCAGGTCCACCACTTCGACCTCGTACCGGCCCGGTGCCTTCTCGGCACAGATGCGTTGCAGATTAGCGATCGCCGCCAGCGACTTGGGCGTCTGGCCGGCGACGTACAGAATAAGCTTGCGCGGGCGCGCCGGTTCCTCGGTCATGTCGATACATCTCCCCGCGCCTGGGCCTTGCGGCTCGCTTTCAGTGCCGCCTGGCTTTCCGCGCGTAGCCGCAGATAGTCTTCTTCCGCCCGCAGCAGGGCGCTCAAATCCGCCTCGTCGGCGTCGAGTTCGGCGCGCAGTGCTTCCATTTGCGCGGCCGTGCGCCGGCGGCGCTGTTCGATCTGCTGGCGCAGCCGGTCGACTTCCGCCAGACGCCGCGCCTCGTCCTGCTGGGCGCGGGCCTCTTCCTGCCGCCGGGCCGAGCCGGTGAGGGCCCCGTTGGCGCCGAGATAGGGCGGCAGCAACCGGATGCCGTTATCCGTCATGACGAACTCGCGCACCTGGTTGGAGTGGGCCATGCCGCGCGCCTTGAGCAGGTAAAGCTCGCGGTTGAACTCGCCGCCGGCCTCGCGGTTGAGCAGCAGGATCCAGCCGTCCATCAGCGAGGACAGGCCGGCATCGGTGGCGGCCGTGCCGTCCTGGCCGTGCATGAGATGGGTGAAGATGCCGGTAATGCCGCGATTCTTCAGGAAGTCGACCATGCGCAGCAGCATGGCCTGCACCTCGAATGGGTCGCCGCTTTCCATGAAAGCCGAGATCGGGTCGAGCACGACCGTGGCCGGGCCGAAGCGGACGATCTCGCGCAGCATCACCGCGAGGTGCATTTCCAGGCTGTAGAAGGTGGGGCGCGCGGCGATGAATTTCAGGCTACCTTCCTCGATCCAGCCGCCCATATCGGTGCCCACCGAGCGCATGTTGCGCACCGCCTGGTCGGCGGATTCCTCGAAGGAGAAATAGATCGCGCGCTGCCCGGTACGGCAGGTGGCGTCAATGAAGCTCGCCGCCACCGACGATTTGCCGGAGCCGGCGACACCCGACAGCAGGATGGACGAGCCGCGATGGAAGCCGCCGCCGGCCATCATGGCGTCGAGATCGGGAATGCCGCTGGAGATGCGCTCCTCATGCGCCTTGTGGTTCAGGCCCAGCGCCGAGACGGGGAGAACGCTGAATCCTTCCTCGTCGATCAGGAACGGATATTCGTTGGTGCCGTGGGCGGTCCCGCGATATTTGACGATGCGCAGGCGCCGGGTGGAAATCTGGTTCTGCACCCGGTGATCGAGCAGGATCACGCAGTCCGAGACATATTCTTCCAGCCCCTGGCGCGTCAGCGTGCCATCGCCGCGCTCGGCGGTGATGACCGTGGTCATGCCCTTTTCCTTCAGCCAGTCGAACAGGCGCCGGATTTCGGCGCGCAGAATGGCCGGGTTGGAGAAGGCGGAGAACAGGCTCTCGATGGTGTCGAGCACCACGCGGCGGGCGCCGATCTGGTCGATGGCGAGTTCCAGCCGCAGGAAAATCCCTTCGAGATCGTACTCGCCCGCCTCGGCGAACTCCGAGGGGTCGATGGCGATATGCTCGAAGGCGATCTTCTGCGCGTCGATCAGTTCGCCCATGTCGAAGCCGAGCGAGGCGACATTGTCGACGATGTCGGCAGGCCGCTCCTCGAAGGTCACGAACAGGCCGGGCTCGCCGAAGCTTCGGGCGCCGTTGAGCAGGAAGGTGGAGGCGAACAGGGTCTTGCCGCATCCGGCCGAGCCGCACACCAGCGCCGGCCGGCCGGTGGGAAGTCCGCCATGGGTGAGCTCATCGAAGCCCGCTATGCCGGTGAGCGATTTCGCAATTCCGAGGGACGAGGCCATGGGCTTATGATCGCAACCGGTGGGAGCCGCGCGAAACATCGCAAGAGCGGCGCCGCGTGCCAAGGCCCGAGCGCCGCCGCGCACCGGTACTTTTGCCGGAGCTGCGGCGCGGTATGCCGGGCTTTGCCCTGGCGGCGGCGCAGGACGGCGGTGCGAACAGAAAGCCTTCCGAGCCTGGCATCACCCCGCCTGTGTTGAGCCTGCCCCGAGCGCGGAATCGGCGAATGTCACCCTTCACCAAGATCAGAAACGCCCGTCCGGCTCATTAACACAGGATAATCGGCGCCGGAGACGGGGCGAGGCGACGGGGATTTGAGCGGGAACGCCCGGCCCGAGCCGGCGTTTGTCCCCCGATATCCAACGGTTGAGAGTGGGTCCGCCGTGCCGACATTCGCCTTCCAGTGGACGGGAGAGACCGCTCCCGCGCTTGTCGATCTCCCCGACGAGGCCGCGGCATGGAGGCAGGCGGTGGCGACGACGGGGGAGATCCTGCGGGATTTGGACGGGTCTCTTCCCGTTCCGGGCGACTTTGAAATGACGGTGCGCGACGCCACCGGGGCGGTGCTTCTCGCCATCACCATCCACACGCGGCAGCGCCCAGTGGAAGGCGAGGGCTAGGTAACGCGCCCGATTAGCCTATGTAATAGCTCACCCGACTTCCGCCGCGTAGAGGGCGAGCCGATGGCTGAAAGTGCGGAGCTTCCGCCCGGCATGGTGGAAGCTACAATGATCGCCAATTCCGACCATGTGCTGCGCAAGCTCGACTATGGGCGGCGCTTCACGCCGGAGGAGCAGGAGGTGCTGCGCCGGCTCCCGGTGCAGATCGCCTCCTTTCGTGCCGGCCACCATCTGGTGCGCGAGGGGGACCGCCCCAAGCGCTGCTTCGTTCTGCTCGACGGCTTCATCTGCGCCTCCAAGCATCTGGGCGAGGGGCGGCGGCAGATCGCCTCCTTCTATGTGCCGGGCGACATTCCCGACCTGCAAAGCCTGCATCTCAAGGTGATGGACATCGCCTTCGACACGGTGACACCATGCACGGTGGCGCTGGTGGCGCATGAAGCCTTGCAGAATCTGTGCAACGACCATCCGCGCCTCGCCTCGGCGCTGTGGCGCACCACGCTGGTGGACGCGGCGATCTACCGCGAATGGGTGGCGACCGTCGGCCAGCGCAGCGCCGATGCGCGGCTCGCGCATCTGTTTTGCGAATTGTTCCTCCGCCTCAACGCCGTCGGCCTGACCGAGCAGAATTCCTGCGAATGGCCGATGACCCAGGCCGAACTCGGCGATGCCGCCGGCATTTCGGTCGTCCATGTCAACCGGACCCTGCAGAAGCTACGGGCGGACAAGCTGATCCAGCTCGGCAACAAGCGGCTGACCATCCTCGACTGGGATCGCCTGTGCGCCGTCGCCGATTTCGACGCCACCTATCTCCACCTCGACGACTGACGCAGCGGGCACCGCCACGCCTGTTCACGGCAGGCTGTCGAGAAAGGCTGTGGCGTCGGCGACGATCTCGGCCCGCTGCGCCGCCGGCATGCGGGCGAGCGTGCGGTAGGGCATGGCGAGGCGCGGATTGGCCGAGAGCGGCTTCTCGTTTTCGATCAGGAAGTTCCAGTAGAGATAATTGAACGGGCAGGCGCCCGGCCCGCGCTTGACCTTGGGATTGAAGGCGCAGCCTTTGCAGTAGTCGGACATGCGGTCGATATAGGCGCCCGACGCGGCATAGGGCTTGGAGCCCAGCCGCCCGCCATCGGCATGCATCACCATGCCATGCACATTGGGCAGTTCCACCCATTCAAAGGCGTCGGCATAGACGGCGAGATACCATTCCTCGATCTGCGCCGGCGCCACCCCGGCGAGCAGCGCGAAATTGCCGGTGACCATCAGCCGCTGGATATGGTGGGCATAGGCATGCCGCCGGGTGGCGCCGATGCATTCGGCCATGCAGCGCATCGGCGTCTCGCCGGTCCAGTACATCGCCGGCAGATCGCGCCCGGCATTGAGATGGTTGCTGTCGGCATAGGCGGGCATCTCCGCCCAGTAGATGCCGCGCACGAATTCGCGCCAGCCGAGAATCTGGCGGATGAAGCCTTCCACGGCGTTGATCGGCGCCGCGCCGCTGCGAAAGGCTTCTTCGGCGCGGGCGCAGACTTCGCGCGCCGTGAGCAGGCCGCAATTCAGGTAAGGCGACAGGAGGCCGTGGAACAGGAAGTCCTCGCCCGCCTTCATCGCGTCCTGATAGTCGCCGAAACCGGGCAGCGTGTCCTCGATGAAATGGTCAAGCGCCCGCAGCGCGTCTGCCCGCGTCACCGCCCAGCCGAACGGTTCGAGATCGCCGAAATGCCCGCCGAAGCGCGCGGCGACGAGGTCGATCACCGCGCGCGTCAGTGCGTCCGGGGTAAAGCGCTGGCGCGGCGGAACGCGAAGGCCGCGCGGCAGCGCCCGGCGGTTTTCCGGGTCGAAGTTCCACTGGCCGCCTTCCGGCGCGTCGCCGCGCATGAGAAGGCCGGTGCGTCGGCGCATCTCGCGATAGAAGAATTCCATCCGCCCGGTCTTGCGCGCCCGCCCCAGCGCCGCGAACTCGGCATGCGAGCAGAAGAAGCGGTCGTCCTCGCGGATATGCACCGGCACCGGCAGGGTCTCGGCCCAGTCCGCCATCATCGCCCGCACCCGCCATTCGCCGGGCTCGGTGACGATCACCGAGGCGGGGGCGTGGCGCTCGACCGCGCGGGCGATCTCGCCGGAGAAGCTCTGCGTGTTGGCGGGATCGTCGAGGCGGACATAGTCGACACGGATGCCCTCCGCGCGCAGCGCCTGCGCGAAATGGCGCATGGCGGCCAGCAGGAAGGCGATCTTCTGCTGGTGATGCGGGACATAGCGGGCCTCGACCTCCACCTCGACCATCAGCACGATGTCGCGTGCCGGGTCGAGATCGGCGAGCGAGGAGACCTCGCGGGTCAATTGGTCGCCGAGCACGAAGCGCAGATGCGGGCTCATGCGCGGCCCTCCTTCGCGCGGCCGGTGGCCGCGGCGGAGCGGCAGCGGTCGGAGCAGTAGAGCACCCGCTCCCAGTCGCGCGCCCATTTGCGCCGCCAGGCGAAGGGCCGGCCGCAGGCGCGGCACGGCTTGGTGGGCAGATCGGCCTTCTTGCGCATGCGCGCCATGGCGTCGTCATCTCCTGCGGCCGAGTGGGCCGGGGGCGGGCTCAGAAGGGCAGGGGCGCGCCGTGGCGGTCGAAGAAGCCGCCGCTGTCGACAGGTCCCAGCCTTGCCAGCCCGGCGAGAAGCTCCCGCGCCGCCGTCGCAGGTGCCAGCGGCTGCAGCCCGACCTTGGCGAAGGGCTGCGACAGCGGCGTCGACACCGTGCCGGGATGCACCGCCACGCAGGTCGCCAGGCCATGGGTGCGCGCGAGTTCGATCGCGGCGGTGCGCACGATCTGGTTCAGCGCCGCCTTGGAGGCGCGGTAGCTGTACCAGCCGCCCAGCCGGTTATCGCCGATGCTGCCGACCTTGGCCGACAAGGTCGCGAACACAGCGGGCGCGTCGCGCGGCAGCAGCGGCAGGAAGTGCTTCATCAGCAGCGCCGGGCCGATGGCGTTGATCGCGAAGGCGCGCGCCATCGCCGCCGGGTCGAGCGCCTTCAGCGCCTTTTCCGGTTGCAGTGTCGCGTCGGACAGCAGGCCGGTGGCGTCGATAATGAGTGTGGGGACGCCAATGCGCGCAACATGAGCGGCGGCCTCGGCGATGGTTTGCTCCTCGCACAGGTCGAGCGCGGGGGTGGAGCGGCGCGACAGGCCGATGACGGCGTCGAACGCCCCCTGGTCCCGCAGCGCCTGCATCAGCGCCGAGCCGATGCCGCCAGAAGCCCCGATCACCACCGCGCGGCTCACCGGGGCGCGCCTTCCAGGCGGCGGGCGAGGCCCTGCAGGCGCGGGCGCAGCCGCAGGAAGCCGAGATAGGCGCGCTCCAGCAGCGCCAGCACGCGCGGATGGCGGGCGGCGAGGCCGAGGGGGCGGAGCAGCGGAATCTGCCGCCACATGGCGGCGAAGGCGGCGGCGCCAGAGCGCAGCTCGCCGTCTTCGCGGGCATGCAGCCGCGCCAGCATGGCCTGCCGGTCGGCCGGGCAGGTCTCTGCGGTCTGCAGATCGACAAAGGCGATGCGTCGCCGCCTGTCCAGACGCCGCATCAGCGCGATCTCGCGCCGGCAGAGCGGGCAGCCGGAATCGTACCACACCGTAACTTCGGCGCCGCCGCTCATGCCCCGAGACCAATGCACAGGCAGGCGCCGACCACCACGGCGGTGATGGCGAGGCGCAGATGCCAGAACCAGAGCGGCCACAGCCCCGCGCGCCAGAGATGGCGGTCGACCAGCAGCAGCGCGGCGAAGAGAGCCCCGAGCAGCAGAAAGCCCGGCCGGGCCGGCAGCAGCGCCCCCAGCCAGCCGATCAGCGCGGCGCCGTTGCTGAGCAGAAAGAGGCGGAGCGCGAGTCCGCCGGGGGCAAACAGCGCCGCGCCCCAGTGAATGCCGCAGATGAAGGAGGCGATGAGGGCGGCATAGATGTGGACGGCACCCAGCGCGGTGCCGCCGAACAGCAGCGCATCGCCAAATCCGTCGATGAATGGCAGCGTGCCAGCCCCCGCGAGCAGCCAGGCCGTGGCGCGGACGGGTCCGTTCGATAGGGGCGTGGCCTGAAGCTGCGTCATCGCCCGCTTTACGGTGGGCGGGCGGCATCGGATCAGCGGCGGCTCGGGGTCGCGCGGCGCCGCTGACGGCCCGGCGATCCCGGCGCCGGCGACACCCCTGACATGCCCGGCCCTTTTGCCGCGCGGTTGTTGCGGCCCTGTGAGATAAATATATTTATTCGTTGATCAGCGATTTTCATGATAGCCACAGCCGCGCAGGCGGGGGGCAGGAATGACGAGCAAGAGCCGTACGGCGGAAACCTATGAGCGTATCAAGAAGGATATTCTCGACGGCCGCTATTTGCCCAATGAGCGTCTGGCCATTGATCGTCTGAGCGAGGGGGGCAAGGTCAGCCCGGGCGCCGTTCGCGAAGCGCTCTCCCGCCTCACCTCCGACGGGCTCGTCGTCGCGGAGGCGCAACGGGGCTTCTTCGCCGCCCCGGTTTCCGCCGTGGATCTGCGCGACCTGACCGAGGTTCGGGTCGAGATCGAGGTCCGCTGCCTCGCCAGCGCCATGGAGCATCGAACACTGCGCTGGGAGGCCGATCTGATCGCCGCCCATCATCAATTGGCGATGACGCCCAAGAGTGTCGGCGCGGGACGGGATCTTCGGATGAACGAGGCGTGGTCGGATCTGCATGCGCAGTTCCATGCCGCGCTTGTCGCCACCTGCGCCAATAGCTGGTGGCTGAAGCTGCGCGGGCAGCTCTTTCTCCAGGCCGAGCGCTATCGCCGCCTGCTGGCCGGCACGCCGAGCGTGGGCGCCCGCGATGTCGATTTCGAGCATGAGCGCATCATGCAGGCGGCGATTGGCCACGATACGGGCGTTGCCTGCAGCCTGCTGGCCGAGCATCTGCGCAAGACCGCCTCGGCCCTTCTGGCAAGCCGGCCGCCGGAAAGCACCAATCTGCGCTGGGAACCGCTGACGATGTGAATGGGCCGGGGAGGGGAGGTGCGCCTGACCGGCGCGCTTTTCCTTCCTGCCGCGACGGACCTGCGCCGCGGCGGCGCCGTTTCCGGCGTCACCGCGGTCACATGTGATTACGGCGTTGCCCTGATCGCCGCTGGCATCAGGCAACGGGTTCCGGAATGAACATGTTCTCGATCGCCCCGAGCCCGGTGACCTCGACGCGCACAATGTCGCCGGGCTGCATGAAGGTCTGGGTGGCGATGCCGACATTGGCCGGCGTGCCGGTGAGAAGAATGTCGCCCGGCTCCAGCGTCATCACGGTGGAGAGATAGGAGATCTGTTCGAAGATGTCGTAGATCATGTCGCGCGTGGACGTCCGCTGGCGCTCTTCGCCGTTCAGCGCCAGGGTCAGGGTGAGATCGTGCGGATCGGGCACTTCATCCGCCGTGGTGATCCACGGTCCGATGGGGCCGTGCGTGTCGAAGGATTTGCCCAGGGTGAAGGTGGGCGACCGGAACTGCCAGTCGCGGACGCTCACATCATTGCCGACGAAATAGCCGGCGATCACCCCGGGGGCCTCCTGCCGCGACACGTGGCGACAGCGCGTGCCGATAACGACGCCCATCTCGGCTTCGTAGTCGATCTGCTTGGATTCGCGCGGCAGGATGACGGGGCTGAACGGCCCGGTGATGCAGCTCACCTGCTTGTTGAACCATAATTGCGTATCGGGCACGTGGATGCCGGCGCTGGCGGCCTCTTCCGCATGCGCCTTGTAGTTCATGCCGATGGCGAGGAATTTCTGCGGATCGTCGATGGGGGCTTCGAGCACCACGTCGGCGAGCGCATAGAGCGGGGAGTTCGCCGCCTCCAGCGCCGCTCGCAACGTCGGCAGAGCCGATAACAGGCTGCGCATCGAGTTGCCGCAGCCTTCCGCCGCATCGGTCAGGTCGACGACCGAGTCGCCCACGACCTTGCCGAGCCGCGTCCGGCCGCCCACGGTAAAACGGATGAGTTTCATGTCTGCTGCTCCAGGCGAAGTCAGGGTTGATGATGGCTGGCAGGGGCGATGGCCCGCATGGTGTTGAGGCTGACGGCGATGCCCGGCCCGGAAAAGGCGACCATCTCCACCTTGGTGATCGCGAGAATGTCGAGATCGGCGAGGGTGTTGACGATGTGGGCCTGCAGCGGCAGCTGCTCGAACGTCGCCCGGTGCCATTGGAAGCTGCCCTTGGCCGACCAGCGTTTGAAGTCGAAGCCGTCGAAGGTGATGTTGTCCGGCTTGCCGCCCGCCTCGCGCTTCGGGGCCGGCGTGGTCACATAAGCCACATCGGCGCCCTCGCTGCCGCCAATGCTGGTTCTCGGCACGTATTTATAATACATCGCCGCACCTCCCCCGACGCCGGGCAGGCTCGGCGCGGCGTCTTCTTCCCTAAGCTCGGTCAGGGCGATGTCGAAGAAGGTGAAGCCGAGCCAGGAGGCCGAACAGGAGGCGGTTGTTCCATCGGCACCGTGGCTGATCTCGGCAATGTCCGCGTAAAGCTTGGAGAAGCCGAGTTCATCGCGCCCGGTCAGCACCGCATCCGGGCTGCCTTCCCAGATCACCGGACAGAACGAGCCTTCGAGCGTCTCGTCCCGCCCGTAATAGGTGACGGGAATGTCGATGCTCAGAATTCCGTAGCCCCGGCCGGCAAGCCAATAGAGGTTCTTGAACCAGGCGCAGGAAACGCAGACGAGGGGCTCGCCCCGCAGCTCAAATCCCGGAGGAAGAAGCGCTTCCAGCTTCTCCCGGGCGGTCAGATAGGTGATGGCCATCCATTCGGAATTCATCCGGCCGGTTTCTTCCGGCAGCCACATCCCGCCGCCGGGCTTCTGGCGCGGTCCGGGCGCCGGTCCGAAGACGACCGGCATCCGATAGCGCAAGCCGCTTTGCAGTTTGAAGGTCATGGGCCTTTCCTCTTAAGGCAGGAGCGGCGGGATCGGTGACGATCGACCGGCGCGGTAGGTTGTGGGACGATGCCGCCCCGGGGCGGCACGGGCTGGGCGCGCGCGTCGCCCGCTCAGGCGGCTCTGTCGGCGCTGCGGGCGAGGCAGAGTGTCTCTTCGAGGCGGTCCAGAAGTGCAGGGATGTCCTGTGGTGTGGCCGCGGAGCCGAAGACGTAGAAATCCGGCCGCATGAGTACTGCCGTCACGCCGAGCTGGTTCAGAAAGCCTGTCAGCCGGCCGGCGGCATCCTTCAGCGTCGTGCCGTCGAGAATGACGGTGGCAATACGCTGCCGCTCCAGCGCGGGATGGTCGACCGGCATGCGCGAAACCAGGACGAAGCCGTCCGCCGCCGCCATGTCGAGCCGCACGCGCCCCCCAGCGCTCTCCAACTCGTCATGCGGGGACAGAAGGCCAGCTCCGGCTACCCGCGATGGCCCGTCAATGATGCCGGCCACCAGCGGTGGAAAGGGCGGCGGCGGGGGCACCTGCCCGGCGAAGAAGGCTTCGTCCCGTTGGCGCGCCGCTTCCGGATCGGGCAGGCAGACCACCTTGCCGAGCCCCATGGAGATGCGGATTACCGCTTCCACATGGGGAGAGCGTTCGGCCTCATAGCTGTCGAGCAGGCTTTCGGGCGAGGCGCCGCGCAGCACGCGGTCGAGCTTCCAGCTCAGATTCCAGGCGTCGCGCAGGCCCGCGCACATGCCCTGACCCATGAAGGGCGGCATGCGATGGGCGGCATCACCAGCCAGAAGCAGCCTGCCGCTGCGCCAGCCATCGACCACAAGCGAGCGGAAACGGTAGGTCGCCTTGCGGATAAGGGTCGCGTTGGCCGGCGTTACCCAGCGCGACAGCAGCGCCCAGACGCTTTCCTCGCTGGAAAAATCGTCCGGCGTCTCGTGCGGCAGCAGCATGAACTCCCAGCGCCGGTTGGTCCGCCCGCCGCTGATGATCGTTGTCGGTCGGGCGGGGTTGCACCATTGAGCCGCCAGGGGGAGCTGAAGCTGCGCGCTATCCTTGGGCAGGATATCCACCACCAGCCAGGATTCATCGAAGCCGAGATCGCGGGTCGGCACGCCCATGGTCTCGCGCACCAGGCTGTTGGCACCGTCGCAGCCCACGACATAGCGTGCCGTCAGCGTCAGGGTGGGGGCGGGCTTTTCCGCCACGCCTTCCTGGAAAGGCGCGATGTCGACTTCGGCGCGCTCGCCCGTATCGCGCACCGCCAGCGCCTCATGGCCGGTGAACAGGGTGATGCCCGGACGCCCGGCGAGGTCGGCTTCCAGCACCCGTTCGAGATCCGGCTGGTTGAACAGATAGCCGCCGGGCCCGCCCGAGATGGAGCCGCCCGCATGGTCCATGTCCAGCAGGACCTTCCACTCGGCATTGTACCAGACGTAGTGCTCCATCGGCCGCGAAATGGCCTCGACCGCGTCGCTCACGCCGAGGGCATGGAACATGCGCATGATTTCGTGATCGAAGCCGACCGCGCGCGGCAGAGGATAGGCGGCCGGCCAGCGCTCGACGATGGCGACGCGGTGGCCGCCATCCAGGAGCTTGCGCGCGAGAACCTTCCCCGTCGGGCCGTAGCCGATGATGATGACGTCGAAATCCATGTTTTCCTCCCGAACATGGGATGCCGGCGCCGGCGTCGGTGACGCCGGCTTGTCCGGCGATGTCAGCCCGCGAAGGCGAGGCCGGGCCGCAGAAAGGCCGGGGTCGGGGGCGTTCCCCACAGGTTGAGCCAGCGCCCGGCCAGCCCTTCCGAAATGTCCCAGCTACGCGGCTCATAGGTCGCATCATTGTCGATGCGGTCGAGCTCGATGGAATTCTCCACCAGGCAGCCATTGGGGTCGGCGTAGTAGGTGAAGATGTTGCCGCCGGCGCCGTGGCGGCCGGGGCCCCACACCAGCGCGCGATCGAGGCGGGCCAGATTGTCGGCGATGCCCATCAGATCCTCCATGGCATGGAGATCAAAGGCATAGTGGTGCAGGCCGCTCGGGCCGGGGCCCATGGCAATGGTATGGTGGAAGCCATCGGCCGCGCGGTACCAGCGCAGCCCCTCGTCGGCGGTCTTGTCCGACAGCTTCATGGCAAGGGTCTTCTCGCAGAACTCCCCGAAGGCCAGCGTGTCCGGCGCGAAGGCGTTGATGTGCTCGATGCGCCGGGGGCGCGGTCCGCCGCCGTAATTGTAGAGACGGCGCTGGTTGCGGGCGATCGGGGTGTGAATCTCGAAGATGGCGTTGCCCGGGGCGACGATCCGCACCGCCTTGTCATAATGCGGGCCGATCGGACGGTCGCTCAGGACGGTGAGGCCGTCGGAGACGGCCCGGCGATGCACCTCGTCCACCGCGTCGGGGCTTTCCGCTTCAAGACCGATGGCGATGATGCTCGGGGCGCCGCGCACATAGGTCACTTCGTGGTGGCGGTCATTGCTGGAGAGATAGACCGCATCTGCAGCCTGTTCGGTGATGCGCAGGCCGACCACCGCGGCAAGGTCCTGAGCGGCAGCCAGCGGGTCCGGCGTCGAAACGACCACGTGCCCCATCTGGCGGATCAAATACGTCAAGCGTGCCTCCCATTTTGGCTTTGTATGGCGCCTATCTCGCCAGGTAAAATATTTTAGTCAAGAAAAAATATTTTATTTGAGCGAGATTGCCGCGCTACCGCATCAGCGGCTTGGACAAGCCCAGGAGCGTTCCGAGATCCATGTAAAGGCCGGCATAGATCACGAAGCCGTCCTTCATTCGGCTGCTGGAATAATCGGCAAGTAACGTCGTGTTCGGGTTGATCATATAGGCGGCACCCACTTCCAGAATGCCGAACTTGGAGACGCCGAACCGCGCGTGAACGTCGATCTGATAGGTGTCACGCGGCTGCGGATCGTAATCGCCGGAGAAAAACAGGCGTGCATTGGTTTCATAATCGGCGCGTTCCTGGCTGAGGCCCAGATAATGGATCGTTGCGCCAATGGAGGTCATCGGGTTCTGCGCCCAGAACCCGCCATATTCGATGCCGGCATAGGCTTCGAGCGGGTAGGCCTGGCCGTCGCCGAAGGTGTAGAAGGCGCCGCCATAGAGCGCGATGTTCTCGGGGAAGGGGGTGCCATTGGGTTCGCTCCACACCACCTTGCGCAATTGCGCGAAGATGCCGTTCGTCCCGCCGTCGTGCTGCACCACAATCGGGTCAGGACCGAAGGTGGGGTTGCCCCATCCGGGATTGTAGAGCGCGTCATAGTAAGGGGTGGAGGATCGGTAGGCGCCGATCTCGTAGCTCAGCGGCAGCGGATTCTGCATGAAATTCTCGCGCTGCGCGATGTGGGCGACCGCGGTGTAGCCGTCGGAATTGCCCTCGCCCCAGTCCCAGCCATTGCCTGTCTGCCAGTTGTCCGGGTTGTTCTCGGTCACCACCGCGCCGATGACGGTCGTCGGCGAGAGGTTGTAGCTGACGCGGCCGCCCCATTCCGCCAGAGTGTTTCCCGGCGCGTTGAGGACCAGCGCGCGTATCTGCGCGATGCATCCGATGCCTGCGCAATATTCCGTCCGGAAGAAATCCGGCCACATATTCATCCGGCCCGCCTCGATTTCGAGATTTCCGTCCAGGAAGACGCCAAGCGCGGTGAGCCGCGTCAGATCGGTCGCCGTGTCGAGCACGGGGAGTGTGGCGAAGAAGCCGTTTGCCAGTTGGAAATAGTAATCTTCGACGTTGTAGACCGGTGTATTCACGGTCTCCTGCCACCGGATCTTGAAATGTTCCGACAGGTTGAGCGTCGTGTCGAAGATCAGGAACCCGTAATTCCCCGACTGGCCCGTCTTGTAGCCAAAATTCGGGGCGTTCGAGTACAGGTTGACGAAGTCCAGCCGCATGTCGATGCCGATCTGGCGAAGGGCCTCGCCGACGCTGGTGAGAGGGCCGGCGGGCGCGGGCGGCTGGCTTAGGGCGTCGGGATCGGGATCGCCGAGCAGATCCTGCTGCGCCTGTGCCGGGGCGCCGCTTGCCAGCACGGCCGCCGCGACGGCTATCATCAAGGTCTTCTTGGCGTTGAAGGTCATTTTCCGCCCCCGGATTTATAGGTTGATGGTGGTGGACATGCGTCGCCGGCGGGCGGTCTCCTTGCGGATGAGCCCCGGACGGCCGGATCGCACTGTCATTTCAGGTTCTGAACGGTCTCGGCCGCAGCGACGACGCGCGCAGAGCCGGTCGATAGGCCGGCGGCATCGAGCGGCGCCGCCGGCTACGGGAACGGCACCCGACTAGCGGGCCGGTTCCTTGGCCACCGCGCGCCGCGTCACGACCGGTCGCGCCAGCATCTGGCCGCCGGCCCAGAGCAGGGTCGCGATGACCACGGTGGAGACGAAAGCCGTGGCCGCGCTAAGGCCGCCATAGCCCAGGGTCTGCACCAATATGCCACCCATCAGCGGGCCCAGCGCGCCGCCGCCCATGGTGATGGCGGGATTGGCGGCTACCGCTCGCCCTGTGGGTTCTTCCCGCGACATCAGTCCGAACAGAAAGGTGTGCGAGAAGATCATCACGAAGGGGATCAGGCAGGCGCAGGCCGCATAACCGGCAAAGGCCGGGGAACTCGTCACCCCGAGCGAAAGCAGCGCCTGGAGCAGGGCGCCCGCCATGCCGACATGAAGCGGGTTGAGCCTCTTCTCCAGCAGCACGGCCAGCGGCGCCGACAGCAGGCTGACAAGCGCGACGGCGATGAGGACGCCGCTGACCGACGACGCCGGCCAACCCTGATCTATGCCGACGCGCTCCACGAAGCTGAAGTTCATCGACTGGTTGAAGTTCATGCCGAGCAGGCCGGCGATCAGCAGCCAGACCGCCGGCTTGAACCGTGGCGCCGCTGCGGCTGGCGCCGGCTCTGCGATGGGCGTCGGCGGCGGGGCCTCGCTCGCGGGAAACAGGATGAGCATGACCGTCGCGGCGATCGCCATGATGCCCGCGAAGATGAGAAAGAGGCTCGCCGGCGCCGTTGCGGCAATCACCTGAACCGCGAACACGACGAAGAGGGCGCCGAAGATCCCGAAGCCGATGGTGGCGAAGGCGAAGGTGCGGTGCGGGTTGCGTGTGCGGCCGATGGTGCCATGGGTGGCCGAAAGCGCGGCGCCCACGCAGAGGCCGGCGCTCAGATGCAGGACAAGAAACGCGGAAAAGCCCGGGGCGAACCAGAGGCCGAGAAAGGCGAGGCTGGCCCCGGCAAAGCCGAGCGCCGGCACCCAGCGCATCGGCCATCGGTGGAACAGGGGCGCGAGAGCGCTGCTGGCGACCACGACACCGATGAGGAAGGCGGTCACCAGCCCTCCAGCCTGCGCCGGCGTGTAGCCATAGCCCGCCAGCAACGCGCCGACCCAGATGGGCAGCGACACCATGTCGATCATGCCGGCCGTATGGCCAACGATCAGCGCGAGGCGCGAAGAGGCGGCGTCAACATGTGCCATTGCCGCCTCCGACGGTCGCCCCCGGGAAAGGGGGCGCCAGCGGCAGGGCGAGGTGAACGGCCCCCCGCCCCGCACGCCGGCATGCCGACCGGCGCGCAGACCGGTGAGACGGTGCCGGCGGCTTCGGGCACGCCATGGGCGCGGGGCCGGGCGCATCCGCAGGCGTGCGGAAGGCGGGGCGGGGGATGGGGTCCGATGGAAAAGCCACGTGTTCCTCCCAAGGAAATTTTTATGATTGCAACTTTGGTTGCATGATGAAAAAAATATGTCAATCAATAAAATACATTTTTAGCCGGTAAGTGGCTGCCGCGCGCTTCGGCGGGCGGTTCTTCTGCAGCCTGCGCGTGCCTGCCGCCTCTCCGCGCCGGAGCACCCGCAGCAGAAATACGACCGCAACGACAAGAAAATTGACCAGTTTCAGCCCGTGCGGGACTGCTGGGTACCGCGTGTCTTCGCGGGCGTCAGCGCCGAGCCTTGCGCCGCGAGGCGCGCGGGGCCGTGGTGTGCGCGGGCGATTCGGGCGCGCGAGGCGCCTTGGCGGTGTCCGGTGCGGTGAGGGCGGGCGCCGAGCCCCACTCCATGTCGAGGATCGCCCGCAGCACGGTCATTCGGTCCTCGCCGATTACCGTCGCGAGATGTGTCTCCATCTCCGCGAGCGCCGCGAAGATGACTTCGAGATCGCTCATTCCGGCCGGGCTGAACGCCACCAGCGAGGCTCGCGCATCGTCCGGGTCGGGCTGCATCACAATGGCCCCCGCCGCCGCGAGGTCCGCCAGCATGAGGCTGACTGCCTGCTTCGTCACTCCGAGCGCGCGCGCCAGGCGAACCGGCCGGCGCTCGCCCAAGGCGACATTGATCAGCAGCATCGCTTGCGCCCGCGTCACCGGGGTTTGGCCCATCCGCACCTGCGTCGCGCGCAGGGCCTCGTCGAACCAGTAAATGGCGCGGAGCAATTTGGGCAGGATGGGGAGGGGGCGCGCTTTCATCACTTCCGTCCGTCCGTTGGCGGGTGTCGCTTCCCGGGATTCGGCCTGCCGGCGCGCAGGCTAGGGCCGGGTTCCGTTCGGTTCAAGCCGCCTGCGGCGGTGGACGATCGAGGGCGGTTCCGGGTGGGAGCAGAGAGGTATATTGAATTATTATAGTCAAGTATATTGACTATGTCCTCATCCTGGTGATGATCCGTTTTCAACAACCCAAGACCAAGAACCCCAGGGTCGCCCGGGAGGCGACCTGATCACGCCAATGCCGCGCCGGTGGACACGCTAACCCGTGCCAGCACGCGATCGCCGCCATGCCGTTCGTCCAGCACCACCGGCTCGCGCCCGCCGCGTGCGGGGGCCCGATGACGCATGCGGGCGCCGCGGCCGTGCGCCGCTCCATCAAGAGGGACAGCACCATGCCAGCATTCCCCCGCCAGGCGGCGCTCCGGCGCCATCGACCGCGGACGCCCGATTTCGGCGGCTTGCGCGCCAGCGGGCTGAACGTCGAGGAGGCCAGCCTCTCGGCCTATCTGCCTGCGCGCCCGACGGGCCGCGAGGCCCCGCCCCTCGGCGTGGTGCGCCCGCGTGGCACGCAGGAGGTGGCGGCGCTGGTGCGGTGGGCGCGGGAGCAGGGCATGGCGCTGACGACGTTCAGTTCCGCGCCGGGCCCGCGCCGGCGCGGTGCCACCGCGGAACAGCCCACCTTGTTCGTCGATCTCGGCGGCATGGACCAGATGCTGAAGGTCGACGGCCAGGACGCGGTCGCCGTTATCGAGCCCGGCGTCACCTTCGGCGCCCTCGACGCCCTGCTGGCCCCGCAGGGTCTGCGTGCCTTCAAACCCTTGCTGCCCCGCGCCGGAAAATCGGTACTGGCGAGCTATCTCGAACGCGAGCCTACCCTGCAGTCATCCGAGCAATGGGATGTGGTGGACCCGTTCGGCGGCGCGCAACTCGTCTTCGGCACGGGAGAGACGTTCCGCACCGGCGGCGCCGCCATCAGCGGCTCGCTCGATGAGAATTGGGCGGCGGGGCTGCGCTACCTCACCGCTGTCGGGCCGGCGGGCACCGACTTCCTGCGCGTGGTTCAGGGTTCGCAGGGAACGCTGGCGATCCTGTGCTGGGCCGCCATTCTCTGCGAGCGGCTGCCGCTGCTGGAGGAGGCGTGCTTTGTGGGCGCCGACAGCCTCGCCCCGCTCGCGCGTCTCTCGCTCGAACTGCATCGCCGCCGCATCGGGCGTGCGACCTTCATCGCCAGCGGCGTGCATCTGGCCGCGGTGCTGGAGACCGAGCCCGAACGTATCGCGGAGGTGGCGGCGGGGCTGCCACCCTTCGTGCTGTATGTGCAGCTTGCCGCCTGTTCGGAGTTCCCCGAGGAACGGATCGCCTATCAGCGCGAGGATCTCGCGCATCTCGCCGCGAAGGCCGGGCTTGCGGCGGTCGACGAACTGGGCGGGCGTTCCGCGCAGGAGATCTCCGCCCTACAGGCCCGCCCGCCCGCCGACGACTATAAGGATCGCATCGCGGGCGCGCACCGCTCCGTGTTCTTCCTGACGCAGTTGGACCGGGTCGAGCGCTTCGTCGCCCTGGCGCAGGAGCGGGTCGCCCGCGCCCCTGGCGTGACCTTGTCCGTCTATGTCCAGCCCCGGCTCCATGGGCGCAATTGCCATCTCGAATTCGTGCTGGCCCATGACCCCGACGCGACCTTCGCGGTGGCGGCAGCCGACGGCATCGCCGCCGACCTCGCCGAGGCCTGCTGCGCCCAGGGCGGCTTCTTCAGCCGGCCCTATGGCGCCTGGGCCGAGATGGCCTTCCGTCGCAACTCCACCATCCTGCCGCTGCTGCGCGAGACGAAGTCCATCTTCGATCCCGACCACATCCTCAATCCCGGGAGGCTCGGCTTCCAATGACCGCTACCACTCTTGAAAGCCTGCACGACAAGATCGCCAGTTGTACCCGCTGCACCTTCTGCAAATGGGTACCTGAAATCCGCAGCGAGGCCTTTGCGGAGATCTGTCCGAGCGTCCATTACGGAAAGTTCTTTTCCTACACGGGCGGGGGAAAGCTGATCGCCGCCTATGCGCTGCTGCACCAGCGCACGGAGTACACGGAGGCGTTCATCGACAACGTCTATTCGTGCTCCATGTGCGGTGGCTGCGATACGAGCTGCAAGACCCTGTTCGCCGAATTCGTCGAGCCGCTGGATTCGCTCTACGCGCTGCGGCGCAAGGTGACGGCCGATGGGCATGCGCCGGCGCCCCTGCGGGCGATGCTTGACCATCTGCGCCACGCCGGCAACGCCCTGGGCCTGCCGGAGAGCCGCCGGGCGGACTGGTTCGCCGGACTGGAGTTGAAGCAGACCGCCAAGGCGCGGGCACGGTGCCTGTTCCATGTCGGGACCGCGGCGTTCGACGCGGATGAATGGCCGTCCCTGCTCTTTGTCTGCGCGGAACTCGCGCGACGGGGTGTCGATTTCGCCGTGGGTGGCGCGGATGAGCCCGACACGGGCGGCTTCGCCTATGATGTCGGCGACCAGGAACTGGCGGCCGACTTGGCCCGGCGCACGGCGGCCTGGGTGAAGGAGAGCGGGGCCGACACGCTGATCGTCTATGGCGACGATTCCTTCTCCGCTTTCCGCAACATCTATCCCCGCCTCGGCATCGCGCTGGACGGCGTCGAGATTGTCCATGTGTCGCAATGGCTGGCGCAAAACCTCGCCGCCGCGGCTGCGCAGCCCGCGCCCGAACTCGTGACCTATCACGATTCCTGCCGTCTCGGCCGGCTCGGAGAGGAGCGGCGCCCCCGGCAGGCGGAGACCGTCGTCGTCTATAACTCGCTGCCCGCCCTGCGGCCGACCGCCGAACTGCATCTCGGCGTCCAGGGCGTCTATGACGCGCCGCGCCATGTGCTGGAAGCGGCGGGTGCGCAGATCGTGGAGATGGAGCGCGTGCGCGAATTCACCTTCTGCTGCGGCGCCGGGGGCGGGGCCAAGGAGGCGAATCCCGCTTTCGCCCAGGCGGCGGCGGTGCACCGGCTGCGGGAAGCGCACCGCACGGGGGCGGAGACTCTCGTCACCAGTTGCACCGCCTGTGCGCGCCACATGAAGGAGGTGGCGGTGACCGAGCAGATCCCGATCGCGGTTGTCGGGCTGGTGGAGTTCGCCCGCAGCCGACAGGCCGCTCCCTCGCTCACCCCGGCCGCGGAAATCTGACCATGACGCAAGACCGCAAGGAAGTTCTGTTCGCGCTGCAGGCGATCGTCGGCGAGGCCCATGCCACCAATGACCCGAGCATCGTCTGCAGCTATGCCTGGAATGCCGGGGTCGGCTCGATGCCGGGGCCGAAATTTCTCAAGAACTGGCCGATCGCCGTGGTCATGCCCGACACGACCGAGCAGGTGGCGGCGATCATCAAATGCTGCGTGGCGCGCAATCTCCGGTTTCGCCCGTTGAGTTCCGGCAATGGCGGAACCTATCTCAGCGCGGCCGAGGACGTGGTGGTGCTGGACCTGTGCCGGATGAACCGCCTGGTCAGGCTGGACGCCGCCAACCAGATGGCGGTGATCGAGCCTTATCTGACGGCGGGGCGGCTGCAGGCGGAGGCGATGAAGGTCGGGCTGAACTGCCACATCGTCGGCGCCGGACCGTCGCACTCACCGCTCGCCTCCGCCACCTCCTTTCTCGGCATCGGCATCACCGGGGCGAGCACCGGCGCGAATTTTCGCAACATTCTCGGTGTCGAGTGGGTGACGCCCACGGGCGACATCGTCCGCCTCGGGGCGCTCGGCGGCGAGGAGGACTGGTTCAGCGAGGAGGGGCCGGGGCCCGGCCTGCGCGGCATGCTGCGCGGCGTGATCGGTGCCAATGGCGGCCTCGGCGTGTTCACCCGCATCGGCTATAAGCTCTACCCATGGGCCGGCGCGCCGAGCCTCACCCTGACCGGGACGAGCCCGATGCGCGGCATGGCGCTGGAGCCGAACATGCGCCTGTTCCTTCCCGTCTGGGACACTGTGGAGCAGATGCGCGACGCGACGTTCCGGCTGAACCGCGCGGGCGTTGCCTACGCGCTGCTGCGCATGCCGCCCAACCATATCGGCTGGACGCTGACGGCGAGCAATGGCGAATATGCCAGCCGCAGGGAGGCCGGCGATCTGCCCGAATGCACCCGTGCGGAAAATCGCTTCGCCTGGCAGATCCTCACCATCGGGCATTCGGCGGGGGAGACGGCCTATCAGGAGAAAACCGTCCGCCACATCGTCGCCGACACCGGGGGGCGGATGATGGCCCTCCCGCAGGGCGATGGCGAGGTGCTGCTGCGCTCGCTCGTCACCTCGCTCTATGTGAGCCGCGTCTTCCGCGGCGCCGGATCCGGCGGCACCAGCTTCGGCGTCATGGATACGTTCAACCTGCTGCCGGATGTGATCCGGGCCAGCGAGTCGCTGATGGAGAAGGAACGGGTACCGGGCCGCAATTTCGCGGCGGACGGGATCGAGGGCTGCTGGGTGTGGCCGACCGAGAGCCGGCAGCTCTGGACCGAGAATATTCTCGCCTCGCGCGCCGGCACGGTGGCCGGCGTCGCGGCGGGCTGGAAGGGTTTTCTGAGGCATCTCAACCTCGTGGACCACAATCCCCGCCTCGGCTTCATGGCGTTCATGGCCGGGCCGCTGATCGAGCTGTTCGGGCCGCGCTACAGCAATGTGCCGACCTGGATGCGGCGGATCAAGCGGCGTCTCGATCCGCCGGGCCTCGCAGACTCGACCGTCCATATCGGGATCAAGGAGATGCCACTCGTGAAATGGTGGCCGACGCTGCAGAAGATCGCCTTTTCGCGTGCCGGCGCGCCGGCCCTGCATCTGGTCTGCCTGCTTCTCGGCGTGGCGAGCCGGAAGGAAAAGCTACCGCAGCGCAAATGAGGCGGCACCGACCGTCAACCGGTGCCGAACCCTTGCCGTCTCACTCCGAGCCTCCTTTGAGAGGCGATGCAATGGCGTGCCGCGCGTGGCGCCGTGTCACCACGCTCCTGCCGCCCCTCACTCAGGTCGATCCGCGATGAAACTCTATCAGTTCCCCGGTTCCTGCTCCGACGCCACCGCCATCGTGCTGGCGGAGATCAACGTCTCCGTCGAACCGGTCACGGTGAACCTGCGTGACAAGGCGCTTCCCGACGGCTCCAGCCTGATGGCGATCAATCCCAAGGGGCAGGTGCCCACCCTCGTCCTCGACAGCGGGGAGATTCTGACGGAAGGGGCCGTCATCCTGCAATATTTGGCGGATCTGGCGCCGCAGTCCGGTCTGTTGCCGCCCCACCCGGAGTTGAGCCGGTACCGCGTGCTGGAGTGGCTGAACTATATCGCCACCGAACTGCATAAAACCTTCTCGCCGCTCAACCGGCCGCACACGCCGCCGGACTATCGCGAGCAGATCAAGACCCTGCTGCTGCCGCGCGCATTCGGGGTTCTCGAGCGGCGCCTGTCGGCGAGCGACTATCTTGCCGGCGACAGCTTCACCATCGCGGATGCCTATGCCTTCGTGGTGCTCGGCTGGGCCGGGCGGCAGGAGATCGACCTGTCCGGCTGGCCCCATCTTTGCGCCTATCTCGCCCGCATCGCCGACCGTCCCGCCGTCCGCACCGTGATGGCGCAGCGGGAGGGAACGCCCGCCTGAGGCATGCCGTAACGCCGGCAGCCAAGTCGCGCGAACAGGGGGAATGAGGGACCTGTTCGATGGCTGCGGCATTTCCGTGATCCGAGCCGCCGAGTCGGCTCCCGATCATGACGGAGCCGGTGGATCGTGGGCCGGACGATGCGCAACGGCTACGTCACGTCGGCGCGCCGATACAATGTGAGGTGAAGGACACTCGGATCGCGCGCCGGCGAAATGCCGTCAGCTTCCAGGGCGCGCTTCAGGGCGAGGTGTCCAATGCCTCTCTCCCGTGCCAGCGTCTGGAGCGAGGCATACTGGCGTTCAAACTCCGCGAGCACGCCGGGGCGAACGACGGGCTGGATTTGACGGCGAACCGGATTCTTCGCCATCTCGACTGGCAAAAGCCCTTCGCGAACCAGCGCGCGCACGGCGCGTGTCGATGTGTGAAGGTTCCGCTCCACCTGGGAAAGAGCCAGGCCGCCGTGATCCTCTCCCCGGACAAGCGCGCGTACCTCCTCGACGTCCACCGTCAACGCGCCGAGACCCTTCATTCCCTCGCGCAACCCGACGTGTTGAAGCCGCCCATCGATGATCAGCTGTACGATCTCCGCCAAAGAACAACATGCCCGTTTCGCCGCCGTCGGCATGTCGGCGCAGCTTTCGGAGATCGCCAGGCCGCGATCGACTGCCTTCAGCAGCGCGGCCCTGAAGGCATCGAGGTCGACTTGCAGGAACACATGGTTGGCCTCGCGAACCGCCCCGGCGATCCGCGGCTGGATCACGCCCCCCTTCACCAGCAGCATGAAATGCGTCCGCGAGATCGCCAGATGGCGTGCCGCCGCCTCCTGACTCATGGTGCCGGCTATCCCGCGCAGGAAACGATCGGCCTCACCGGCATCCACAACCACACGATCATCCGCCAAACGATCGGACGCCTCGTCGACGAGGCCAGCCTCGCGCAGCAGCCTGCGGGTAGGCTTGGGGTGCAGGCCATGCTCCAGGGACGCGGACCGCACCGAATGCAGCTTGCGGCTCGGCACTTCCCGGCCGAAGAGCGTGTCTCCCGGGCCGATCGGCAGCGTCTCGACCGCATGGCGCCACATGAGCTCGCGCATGGGATCACAGGCCGGATCATCGGTCTGGTGCGCCAACCATTCATACAGGCCCGAACAGCGGATGGGGCCATGGCGCACATGGCCGTCCAGGAAGGAAGATTGCAGGCGATCCAGGAAGGCGAAGATCTCCACCTCGCCGCCCGCCAGGATATCGAAGCCGACGGCCTCCGCCTCCCATCTTTCCGGGTCCGCCAGGCTGTCTATAGCCACTTGCGGGCCACGGATTTCCGAACCTCCGACCATCGCGCTCAGGCGCATGACGGCATGGAGGGGAAGTGCATCCGGCCACGGCGAAGGCGGGGCCGCTCTGAAGCGCTCCCCGTTTCTAGGCCAGCCGGAGCTGGAAAATTCCGGGGTTAGGGCTCATTCCGGCGGGGATGCCGGAGGGCCATTCATGAGCGCGATCGGCGGCTTGTTGCCGATCGCGCTGTGCGGACGGACCTCGTTGTAGTCTCTGCGCCAAGCCTCCATTTTCGCCCGCGCGTCGTCAAGGCTCATGAACCAGTGCGTGTTCAGGCATTCGGCCCGGAGCTTGCCGTTGAACGACTCGATGAAGCCGTTATCGGTCGGCTTGCCGGGCCGTGAGAAGTCGAGCACCACGCCCTTCTGATAGGCCCACAGGTCGAGATCCCGACTGACGAACTCCGATCCCTGATCCACCCGGACGCTCTGCGGATAGCCCACGCTGCGGCAGATCCGCTCCAGCGTCAGCACGACATCCTCGCCCCCATAGCTGAACCGCGGATACCGTGGCGAGCTGGTCGTGGACGAAATCCATGGCCCAGGTCTCATTGCTCCGCGTCGCCGGACGGCGGTCGGCCCGCAGCTTCGCCTTCACCCGGCGCTTGGGCACCTTGTTCCGCAACTGAAAGCCCAAGTCTTTGTAAAGACGATAGATCCGCTTCGGATTGACCACCCGGCCCTCACGCCGCAGGAGCACATGCACCCGGCGATAGCCATAACGCACGCGCGTCTCGCAGATCTCCTTGATCCGCTGGTTAAGCTCGGCCTGCGTGCCCCGCTTCGACTTGTAGGCATAGAGCGCACGATCAACCGCCAGCGTGGCACAGGCACGCCTGGCCGACACCTTCCAGTCTTCCCGCAGCCTGTCCACAAGCGCACGCTTGCGCGCAGGCCTCAGAGCTTTTTTGACAGCACGTCCTGCAACATGGCCTTGTCGAGCGACAGGTCGGCCACGATCCGCTTCAGCTTGGCGTTCTCGTCCTCAAGCTGGCGCAGACGCCGCATCTCCGAAGCATCAGCCCCGCATATTTCTTGCGCCAGTTGTAGAACGTCGCGTCCGAGGCGTAGAGCACCTTGGTATCGTCATCGAGCGTGCCGTGGCTCCCGGCCCGCAGCACTCGGCAGAACACATCTTGCACGATCTCGGCGGCGACGTCGCGGTCCTTCACCCGCCGCGCGACCATCGCCTCAAGCCGACGGCCGTGGAACACGAACAGTCGCTCCAGACGTTGCCGCCAGCATATCATGCCGCGCCCCCTCGGAAGTCGCGGCACTCCTGCAGAAAAATCACCATTGCAAAGCAGGAATGAAGCATGGGTGGGAGTGCCTTCGGCGACTGATACGTCCCAGCTATTGCCAGCCGTCAAATAATCGGCAAATTCAATGGTCCGTAGCCAATCTAAAGAACAGATATATTGAATTGTTATATTTAAGAATACGGGATGGGCATTCGTAATTTCACGCGCCCGTCAAATCGCCGGCCAGCGCGGCGAGCGAAGCCGCGGTGGATCCAGGCAGCGAGATCCTTCCCCTCGAAGCGGATCGTGCCGGCGCCCGCCGGCATTTGCCGGGCGAGCAGCTTGAGCAGGGTGGGCTTGCCGGAGCCGTTCGGACTGATGAGGCCGACGACGCGCCGGTGCGGCAGCGTCAGCGAGGTCGGCACGAGCAGCGCCCGATCCCCGATCCGGAAGCCGGCTTCCTCAAGCACGAAGGCCGCCATCGAATCCCCGATGTGGCCATTCATTCCACTTGGTCTCCATCCGTGCCATGCTCGGCGACGACCCGGCCGCCATCCATGCGCACAAGCCGGTCGGCGAGGTAGAAATAGCGGTCGTCATGGCTGATGGCGATGATCGCCTTGCCGCGCCGTTTCAATTCGGGAAGCAGCTCCTCGTAGAAGATCTGCCGGAACTGCGGGTCCTGGTCGGCGGCCCATTCGTCGAACACCACGACGGGCCGGTCTTCCAGCCAGGCATGCACCAGCGCGAGGCGTTTTCTCTGGCCAGCGGAGAGATCGAGCGTGGAAAGCCGGCCGCCCTCGACGGAGAGTTTCTCGCCGAGGCCGAGGCGGGCGATCTGGTTGGCGGCACCCGTCGCCTCGGCCCCGGCCGGCAGCGTGTCGAACAGGAAATAATCCGACAGCACGGCCGAGAAATGCTGCCGGTAGGCGTCGCGTTCCGCGGCGCCGATCCGATCTCCGTTCAGATACACCGCGCCCTGCGACGGCGCATAAAGGCCGAGCAGGAGATTGACGAGGGTCGTCTTGCCCGAGCCGTTGGCGCCGATCAGAAACACCAGCTCGCCGGCCTCGAGGGCGAAGTCGAGGGGACCGACGGAGAAGGACGCGCGGCCCGCCTCGCGAGGATAGACGTAGCACACACCGCGCAGGGCGAGGCGTTCGAAGGCGGAGGTCCCGAGACCCACCTTCCTGTCAGTTAGGAGATCCGGCACCGCCGCGAAGGTTTCGCGCAGTTCGGCGACGCGCCGCAGCGAGACCTGGGCCCGCACGAGCGCAGGCAGCGACTGCATGACCTGATCGACGGGCCCCTTCATGTAGAGCAGCACCAGCACGAAACCGGTCAGCACCTCGGGGGCCTGCGTTCCGAACCATGTGCCGAACCGTGCCCCGAGTGCCGCCACCACGGCGATGACGGCGAAATAGAGCGTCGAGCCGGCCGCGTTGGCGACGACGAAGATGTTGATCGCGTGTGTGTTCACCCGGCGGATGGTCTCGATGGTGGGCGCCATCCGGCCCTCTAGCAGTTCGCTGCGGCGGGATCGGCTTAGCCTCAATTCCCGCGCACCCTCGATAAGGGTGCGGTAGGAGGCGTGCAGGCGGTCCTCGCCGTCGCGTGCCTCCCAAAAGCCGGCCATGCCCCGGGCTCGCGCCGCATAGACGGCGCCCGCGCCGAGGGCGAGTGGCAGGCATGCCGCCAGCGCCAGCGCCGGCGCCAGCCAGACGAGGTAGGCGACGCAGCCGAGGATGACCGCGCCCGCGGTGGCGAGCGGCGCGAACAGGAAGGCGAGGTCGCTGATGGCGTCGATGTCTCCGGTCAGCACCGGCATGAGCCGATGCGTGCGGTAGTGCTCCAGCCGGTCCACCGGTGCGGCGAGGATTCCCTCCGCCAGCGAGCGACGGAGCGCCGCCACCAGCTTCTGCCCGGCCTTGTTGGTGATGACGTCGGTCAGCGCGTTGCCGCCGAAGGCGATAAGGCAGAGCAGGGCGAAAATCGCCAGCATGTCGACGCTCCGCTCCGCTTCGGCCAGCAGCGCGCTGGTTGCCGCCAGCAGGGCAACGGTCGCGGCGCTGGCGAGTGCGCCCAGAAGGCCGGAGAGCGCCAGCGCCCCGCGAAACGGTGCAAGCAGCGTCAGGATCGGCATCATGGCGTGCGGTCCGGAGGGGCCGGGCACGCCGGGCAGGTCTCGAAACCGGGGAGCATGTGCCGCAGGCAGCAGACCCGACGCGACCGCTCCCGGTGCGCGTGGTCGGTCGGCGCGTAGCGCGTATGCCCGGCGAGCGGGTTGCGGCGACCGTCCGGCCACAGCGGCGATTCGAGCAGCAGATCCGCGTCGGCCCCGGCATCCGGCGGTGCGCCGGGTATGTGCTCGGCGACGGCGGCGATCGCCTGAAGGCTTTCCGCGACATTGGCCCAGAGCAGCCGCCGCGAGACGTGTGTCCCGGCGGCCAGAGCCTCGATCAGCGGCGCCAGATGATCGAGGAAAACGGGTCCGAAGCGCTCGAAGGGGTCACCCCGCGCCGGCGCGGCGCCTTCCAGCACAAAGCCGGTGCAGGTGCCGTCGGCCGCGATCAGCACGCCGGCCGTGTCCAGTTCGGCGCGCAGCCCGGGCCCGCCATACGTGTTGGCGGCGAACAGCGGCGGCAGCAGGGCGGCGACGTAGATCTGGAACCACATGGAGACGACGGCGCGGTGGTCGCAGCCGCAAAAGGAAGCGCCGAAGGCATCGACGAGCCGGACGAGCGGCTCGCCTTGCCGCAACGATACCCCCGGCACCGCGCCGCCCGGCCCGGGGGGCAGCCAGAGGCAGGAATTGACATAGCCATAGGCGCCCGCCACTTCCGGCGGCAGCACCTCCAGCGGCCGGGTTGCGTCTGCCGGGCGGGGGTTCATCGGTGCCTCCGCAGCATCAGCCAGAGGAAATAGGGGCCACCGGCGAGGCTCACGACGAGCCCGGCTGGCAATTGCCAGGGAAAGGCGAGGTTGCGCCCGAGCCAGTCCCCCGCAGCCATCAGCGTTCCACCGAGAAGCATGGCGGCGATGCCCTGCGCGCCGGGCCGCCGCATGCCCTGCAGGCGGGCGGCATGGGGGGCGATCAGCCCGACGAAGCTGAGCGGCCCCGTCACCAGCGTCGCCGCCGCCGTGAGACCGCAGACCAGCACGAGAATGGCGAGCCGGCCGCGCCGGACGGCAAGGCCAAGCGATCCCGCCACCGCCGCGCCGAGCGGAAGCAGGGTCAGCGCCCGCGCGGTGAGCGCCAGCAGCGGCAGCCCCGCCGCCGCGGCGGCCACCAGGATCACGGCCTCGTCAGCCGACGCGAGATAGGTCGAGCCCGCCATCATCCGCAACAGGAGATCGAGCTGCGGATGACCGCTGAGCATCATCAGCGTGAGGAAGGCACCGACGACGCTGGCAAGGGCCACGCCGGTGAGCAGCAGCCGCTCCGGTGCGTAGCCGGAGCGGCGCCCGAGAATCAGTAGCGCGAACGTCGTCGCGGCCGCGCCGGCGAAGGCGCCGCCCAGCACGAGCGGGCGCTCGACCATCGGGGCGAACAGCACGGCAAGGGTGGCACCGGCGGCCGCGCCGGTGGAGATGCCGAGCACCTCCGGACTTGCCATCGGATTGGCGCTGACGCGCTGGATCATCAGGCCGGCCAAGCCGAGCATGGCGCCGGCGCCGAAAGACGAGACGGTGCGGGTCCAGCGCCAGTGAAGAACCGGATCGCCCGGGCTAGCGAGCCACCAGCCATGCTCGCCGCGCCCCAGCAGCAGCGCCAGCGCCAGCACCAGGAGCGTGGCGGCAGCCGCCCCCGCGAGGAACGGCCACGACCGGCCTTCGGGCCCATGATCGGCGGAAGCGGGCGCATGCAGCGGCTCGCGCAGACGGGGCAGCAGCACCAGCAGCAGAGGAGCGCCGAGCAGGGCGGTAAGCACGCCGGTCGGCGGGCCGAGGCCGGCCGATCGTTCAATGAGCTGCGTCAGCTGGTCCGCCAGCCAGAGCAGCAGCGCCCCCGTGCCCAGACTCGCCATCAGCCGCCCGGCGACGCCGCGTGCCCCGGCAAGCCGCGCCAGTGCCGGCGCCGCGAGGCCGACAAAGGCGATGATACCGACGCCGGCGACGACGCCGGCGGCGAGGGCCGTCGCGGCCGCGAGAGCGGCGAGACGCAGTGTCGGCACCGGCACGCCCAGCGCACGCGCGCCGGCGTCGTCCAGCTCCAGCGCCGCCAACGGGCGCCGGAGCGGCAGGCACGCCGCCGCGGCGGCCGCCACCAGAAGCGCCAGCCCACCCGCAACCTGCCACCCGTCCTGTGCCAGCGCACCGGACTGCCAGAGGAACAGCGCCGAGAGGTGATGATGTTCCAGCAGCACGAGCACCCCGCCAGCGGCACTGCATGTAAGCCCGACCACCAGCCCGGCGAGGATCAGCACGAGCGGCGACAGCCGGCTTCGCCAGGCAATGGCCAGAGCCGCGGCGGTGGCCGCCAGCGCCCCGGCGAGCGCGACTCCGAAGCCGCCGTGATCGAGCAGGAAGGGCGCGTGAAGCGTGGCGACGGCCAGTGCAAGGCTCGCGCCCGCCGAGGTGCCGAGCGTCGAGGGTTCCGCGAGAGGGTTGCGCAGAACATTGCCGAAAAGCGCCCCGGAAAGCCCGAGAGCCGCGCCGGCCAGCAGGCTCACGGCGAGACGGGGAAGAAGGCCGAAATGGAACACCAGCTCCGCGGTGTCCGTACGGGGAGCGAGCAGCGCGCCGATCCATCGCTCCGGCGGAAGCCGAGAGGCAAGCCCGTCCACCGTCAGCGCCGTCGCCGCGACGACGCCGAGCAGAATTAGCGCTACGCCGATCCGCGCCGGTCGCGTGCCGGACATGGCCCTCGCCGCGTCAGCGACCATCGGCGTCTCCACCCGGCGCTTCCAGAGCCGCTGTCACTTCGCCGGCAAAGGTGACGAGAGTGGGCACGCCGCCCCAAACGCTCGCCGCCCGCACAAGATGCATCCGCCCGGCGGCGACCGGCGGCAGGCGCCGCCAGAGCGCGCCCGTCTCGAGCCGACGCAGCGTGCGGCGCGTGGGCGCGCCGAAATCGAGCACGAGCAGCGCGGCCGCCGGCAGGTCGGCGAGATGCTCGATGCCGGCGATGCTCCAGCCATAGGCCGGCATGGGGAGCGTACAGGCATTGCGCAGGCCGAGCGCCCGCAGCGCATCGTCGAGCAGGCAGCCGGCGCCGTAAAATTCGAGATGGGTGCCGCCGTCGACCAGCGACACGAGGAAGACGGGCGGAAGGTCGCGCCCCGCGAGCCGCCGGCGCAACGCCGCGAGCCGCGCGTCCGCCGACGCGAGTATGGCGTCGGCGTCGGCCGCGCGGCCGAGGTCGCGGCCGATCAGCCGCAGCAGCTCGACGCCACGCTGGCGGCGCCCATCCGTCTCCTGCGTCGCGATCACCGTCACCGGGGCGATGCGCCGGAGCTGCCGCACAAGCATCAGCCGGTCGGACGAGGCGAGGATGCGCGCGGGAGCGATGTGCTGAAGCCGCTCAAGATTGGGCTCCCACGACGCCCCGAGCTCGGCGCAGGCGGCCGGCAGCGGCGTGCCGGGAAACAGCGCCCGGAACCGCGCCGCCTCCGCCATCGCCACCGGCGCGACGCCGAGCGCCAGCATGGCCTCGGCGATGTCGAGTTCGAGGGCGGCGATGCGCGGGGGCGCATCAGTGCCGGCCGCCCCGCCGATGGACGGCGCGAGCAGCGCCGCCCCGGCCAGGGCGAGGGCGTCGCGCCGGCTGGGACGGCGCACCCTCACCATCGATAGGTCAGCGTGCCGATGACCGTGCGCTGCGCGCCCCATTTGCAGTCCGCCGCGCTGAAGCAGGTGACATATTCGGTGCCGAGCAGGTTGGTGGCGTTCACCGCCAGTTCGGCGCCCTTCATCTGCGGCCAGAGCTTGGAGAGGTCGTAGCGGATCACCGCGTCGACCAGCGTGTAGGGATCATTGGCGATGGTATTGGTGGCGTTGGCGTAGGTGGTGCCGACATAGCGCACGCCGGCGCCGAGGTTGAGCCCGGCGAACCGGCCGCTGGAGAAGGTGTAGTCGAGCCAGAGCGAGGCCATCTGCTCGGGCACCCAGCGCGGATGCTTGCCGAGTGCCAGCGAGCTGTTCGGCACCTCCGGGTTCGCCTCGGTGACCACAACGTCGTTATAGGTGTAGGAGGCGTTGAGGTTCCACCCGTTCAGGCTCATCGTCGCCTGCAGTTCGACGCCGCGCGAGCGTATCTCGCCATCCTGCACCACCGGGCCATACGGGTCTTCGCCATACGGCGTCGGCACGTTCTGCTTGGTGAGCTGGAACACGGCGGCGGTGAACATGGCGTTCCAGCCGGCCGGCTGGAACTTGATGCCGCCCTCGATCTGCTCGCCCGTCGTGGGCTTGAGCGCGTTGCCATAGGCGTCGACGCCCGTCTGCGGCAGGAACGAGGTGGCATAGCTCGCATAGGGCGCCACGCCATTGTCGAACAGATAGGTCACGCCGGCGCGGTAGGTGAACTTCTCGTCGTCGCTGGTCTCGTCGATGATCGGGTCGGCCGAATAGAGATCATAGCCGACCGAACGCCCATTGACCCAGTCCTGCCGGCCGCTCAGGGTGACGATCCAGCCGTCGCCGAACTTCATCTGGTCCTGCAGATAGAGGCCGTAGCTTTCGCCGGTATAGGTGACCGACTGCCACGGCGTCGCCTCGGGCAGCGGCACATTGTAGTTCGGGAAGAAGATGTTGAGCGGCGGCGCGTCCCAATTGTCGACGAAGGCGATCCAGTCCGAGGTGTTCTGATAGTCGAAGCCCGCCAGCAGGGCGTGCGCGACCGGGCCGGTCTGCACCTCATACTGGAACTGGTTGTCGATCACGAGATCGCTGCGCCGCTCGTCATTGCCGTCGACGACGCGCGAGGCCCAGCCATCCGTCACGTCCCACACCCAGCCGGAGCGGATCGTGCTGTCCATATGGCTGTAGCGCAGGTTCTGGCGGAAGGTCAGGTTGTCGGTGAAATTGTGCTCCAGCAGATAGCCGAGCGCATATTGCTCCTGGTTCCACACGCCGTAATCGGACGGCAGGATGGCGAGGTGGGTAAGCTGCTGCGTCCCCGGCCACATGAAGGAGTTTTCCTGGCCGATCTTGTCCTTCAGATAATTGCCGAGGAAGGTGATGGTGGTGTCCTCGTTCGGCTTCCAGGTCAGGGCCGGGGCGATGAACTGGCGCTCATCCGGCGAGGTGATGCCGTAGTCGTAGTCGATCGGCGCGTTGCCATCGCGGAACAGGCCAGTCAGCCGGTAGAGAAACTGCTTGTCCTTGTCGATGGCGCCGCTGAAATCGAAGGCGCCTTGCAGCCGGTCGAAATTGCCGCCCTGAATCTGGACCTCGCGGATCGTCTCCTCGGTCGGCAGCTTGGAGACGCGGTTGACGAGGCCGCCGGGGTCGCTCTGGCCATAAAGGCTGGAGGAGGGGCCGCGCACCACGTCGTAGCGGGAATAGCCATAGGGCTCGTAGCGGTAATTGATGTAGCTGATCAGCCCGTCGACATAGCTGCCGCCCTGCGCGCTGGGGAAGCCGCGGATGATGTAATAGGGATTCTGCTGGTTCTGGGCGCCGCCGAAGGGCTGGGCATAGATGCCGGGCGTATAGGTCAGCGCCTCGGCGTCGGTCTGGACATTGCGGACATCGAGCTCGTCCCGGGTGACGACCGAGATCGATTGGGGCACCTCGATAATCGGAGTATTGGTCTTGGTGCCGGCATCGGTGCGGGTGGCGACGAAACCGTCCGTGCCGTCGCCGGCGACATCGATGGTGTCGAGCTCGATGGCGCCGCCCGGCGCCGTGTCAGCCGCCGCGGCGGGCCGGCGGATGACCACCGTGCTGCCCTGGAAATCATAGACGAGGCCGGTGCCGGCGAGCAGGCGCGCCAGCGCCGCTTCCACCGACATGCTGCCGGAGACGCCCTCCGTTTTAGCGCCCGCCGCCAGCGAGGGGACATAGCTGATCTGCACGCCCGCCTGCCGGCCGAACGCCACCAGCGCCGCCGGCAGCGGACCGGCCGGCACGCTGAAACTGCGCTGCGCCGCGGCGGTCGGAGCCCCCGGCGTCTGTGCCGCCGCTGGCGTGCCCCACAGGGCCAGCACCAGCAGGGAGGCGCCCGCGCCTGCCTGTGCGAGGGCGCCGCCCGCGCCCGCCCGTCCCGTCCGCGTCATCCTGTTCCCCATCCCATCGGTCCCGCCGCGCCTGCCGCCCGGACGGGTGATCGGCGCGTTTCCTGATGTGTTGACGGGGTCGGGGCGGCAATTTCTCCTGCGAGGCGCGAAATTTTTGCTGCTCAGACACGGCTGAGCACGGTGATCCATGGCGAGACATGCCGGACCTTGCCGCCAAAGGGCGCCACGACGGCCGCGAGCGCGGCGTCGGGATCTTGCAGATCGTAGAGCCCGCTGACCGGCGCGCGCGACAGGCCGGGATCGGCGACGAACACCTCGCCGGCGCGCCAGCGGGCGATTTCCGCCACCACCGCGCCGACGGGATCGCGCTCGGCCACGAGCAGCCGCTGGCGCCACGCAGCGGTCTGGCCGGGGTCGCGGTGCCCCCGCTCCAGCCCGGCGCCGCCCGGACCCGCGGCAAGCCAGTCGCCCGCCTCGAGCGTGCCCTCGCCATGCCGGCCGACGGCGACGCTGACCGTCCCTTCCTCGACCGCCACCAGCGCCCGCTCGTCATTGTGCCGAAGCTCGAAACGGGTGCCGAGCGCGACCGCGCTGAGATCGCCGGCATTGCCCTGGAACGGGCGGGGATCTGCCGCCACGTCGCAGAGCGCCATCCCGTCCAGCACCTCCACCCGCCGAAGCCGTTCGTCGAAGGCGATATCGACGGCCGTCTCCGGACCCAGAGTCAGAACGCTGCCGTCGGGCAGGGGAACGCGGCGGATCTCCGCCACCGTCGTCGTGTAATCGGCCCGCCAGCGCTGCAGCAAGGAGGGGCCGAACAGGGCACCCGCGCCGACGACCCCGATGGCGCCGAGACCCGCGAGGGCCTTGCGTCGGGTGACGCCGCGGCGCCGCCGCGCCCGTCCTTCGGCCATGGCGCTGCCGGCAAGACCATAGACCAGCTTGGCTTCCTCCCAGGCTGCGCGGTGCTCTGGACTACGAAGGCAGAACCGCCGGACCGCCTCGCGCGAGGCCTCGTCTTCCGGACGCGCCTGCCAGCCGAGCAGCAGCGCCATCGCCTCGTTCCAGAGATCGTCGCTGTCCGCCGGCCTCGACATGACCATGTTCCCGTTCGCGCGCCACCCTATAGACGATGACGCGCGGTCGCGGAAATTTCTCGCCCGCCCGGCGGTTCAGTCGAAGCCGGCGGCCCTCAGGCCGTCGCGCAGCGTGCGGTAGCCATCCATCACCAGCCGTCCGGCATGGGCGGTGGAAATGTCGAGTGTGACGCCGATCTCGGCCAGCGTCGCCTCCCCGAGCCGGTGCATCTCGAATGCCCGGCGCGTGCGCTCGGGCATGGCGGCGAGGATCAGCAGCGTGCGGGCCAGGGCCTGACGTCCCGCCAGCGCGGCCTCGGCATCCGGGCGACTGTCGGCCATCTCGAACAGCCCGGCCTCGTCGAGGCTGACATGCTCCTTCTCGCGCCTTTTATGGTCGATGGCGAGATTCTGCGCGATGCGGGTGAGATAGGCTTCCCGGTCGGCAATGCCGGCCCCGGCGCTCAGCCGGTCCAGCAGGCGGACGAAGCTGTCATGGACGAGGTCTTCCGTCGTCGCCCCGTTGCGGACGATGCGCTGAATGAGCCGCGCGAGCCGGCCATGCTCGCTGGCGTAGAGTTCGGCGGTGGGCAGGCCGGTGGAGGACATGAAGCGAAGTTGAGTGAGAGGCCGGAAGATCACCATCAATCTACAGAAATGTAATTACTCTTGCAAATTCAATAGTTTATATATCTTCTAAGAAGTGACTTGCCCGCCGAGGCCCGCGTCACGCGGAAGGCGTGTCGTCGGCGGGAGCCCCCGCCACCCGGGCGTCACCGCCGGACAGGTCGCGAATGATCGCCAGTCAACCCCAGGCACGACGCACCCGGTGCCGGCTTGCCTTGACGCAGACGAGTCTGTTCCCCGAGCGCCAGCTCCCGGGCGGGTACTCGGCCTCCCATTCCACTGATCTCCAGACACTCGAGATCGGCCTCAACTATCGTTTCTGACGGTCGGCCCCCGAACGAGGGACCGGTCCCGCAAGAGGGCAGGGGGCATAGACTTTGGACTGAAACGGCATGCCATCGCGCAACGAGCCGCCCGCCGATCGGCGACGTTAAAGCGGGACTCATCACGTCGTTAGCCGTGCGGTGGAAGGGGCGGCCCACCGGGCCGGGCGTGTGGAGCGGCGTGTTGGAACTGCCTCATGGTTCTCCTTATCCGCCAGACGAGTCTCATCCCTTGATCCGGGGCTTCCCGCCAGCGTGAGGGGAAGCCGCGAGGAGATGGTGAGTTCGGTCGTCAATCAGGTGCACTCGGCTGGTCGACGAATTGACGAGCCTCGCCAATGTCCGGTCTGAGGTGGTCCCCATTCGCCGGACATTTTGGCGGCTTCGCTAAGCTTGGTTCTGGTGTGTGTCACGCCGCCTTGTTGATGCCGTCGCAGGCCATGTGGACCTCCTCCGGCGTTCTGCCGCCGAGAGCCGAGTGGGGCCTCGTGCGGTTGTAGTAGGTGATCCATCGGCCGATCCCGGCGCGGGCCTCGGACCCGGTCTCGAAGGCGTTGAGGTAGATGCACTCGTATTTCAGGGACCGCCAGAGGCGCTCGATGAACACGTTGTCCATCCACCGGCCGCGGCCATCCATGGAGATCCGCACGCCAGCGTCCAGCAGCACCTTTGCGAAGCGCGGGCTGGTGAACTGGCTTCCCTGGTCGGTGTTGAAGATGCTCGGCCGCCCGAACCGGGACAAGGCCTCCTCCAGTGCCTCGATGCAGAAGTCGGCCTCCATGGTGTTGGAGAGCCGCCAGGAGAGAACCCTGCGGCTGTGCCAGTCCATGATGGCGACCAGATACAGGAATCCGCGCCGCATCGGGATGTAAGTGATGTCGGCGCACCAGACCTGGTCGGGCTCCTCGATCGCCATGGTGCGCAAGAGATAGGGGAAGATGCGGTGCTGCGGGTGGCGCACCGTGGTCTTCGGCCGCTGGTAGATGGTGGCCAGCCCCATGCGGGCCATGAGGCGCCGCACACGCTTGCGCCCAACCTCGTGCCCCTGCCGGCGCAGATGGCGCACCATTTGCCGCGAGCCGTACCACGGCGTCTCGAGAAACTGGCCGTCGATCGCCCGCATAATGGCAAGAGTCTCGGGGCTTTCGATCCGCGGCCCGCCGTAGAAAGCCGACCGGCTGATGCCGACCAGGGCGCACTGGCGCGTGATCGGTAGTCGGGGGTGATCCGGTTCGATCATGTCGCGTTTTGCCCCCACGCTCATCGCCCGGAGGCCCGACGCAAAAAATCCCGTTCCACCACCAGTTGGCCGATCTTGGCATGGAGCTGGTCGATCTCGCTCTCGCGGGCGGCGTCGGCCGCTTCCGCCTTGCCGGAGAACACTGCGGCCATCCCCTCGATGGCCTGCTTCTTCCAAGCGTTGATCATGGTCTGGTGGAGACCATGCTTCGCCGCCAACTGGGCCACCGTCTGTTCCCCGCGCAGTGCCTCCAGGGCCACCTTCGCCTTGAAATCCGATGAATATCGCTTCCTCTTCCCGGTCATCGGGCTCGTCCTTCCGTCAGGCCGAACCAAGCTTAACTCCCTGTCCGGATTTCGGGGACCACCTCAGTCCGCAGACTGGTTCGGGCGCAGCAGGTGGTGTTCGAGCTTCCCGATCTGCTGGCCTGTCGGCTGGAGCAGGCCGCGTTCAAGGCGCGACAAGGTCGGCTGACTAACCTGGAGAAGTTCGGCCAAGTGCTCCTGCTTCATGCCCCGGAGAATTCTGAGGCGACGTATCCAGGCCCCTGCGCACAACTCATAAATCTCCAGATCGAACCCGAGGCAACGACCGCCTCAAGGATGAGGCTGACGAAGCTTTTGGATGTTCGAGCTTGGACTGTAGAGTTGAGACGGACGGCTAAGCAAGGTCCGCTTCCAGAGGGTGTAGAACCACCCGCAGTGGTGTAGAACCACCCGCAGTTGGCGCAATGTGCCTACGTACCGTATTTCGCTGATGTGGCCGCTACCAGATCAATGACCGGCATGGCGGCGCCTTACTCACGGACGGCTTCGGGTGCCGGGAGCAGACTGCCCGGTCTTGGCTGCCGCTGGATCGACCCCATCTTTGTCGTTCCATAGTCGCTGCCCGTTTCCCGAAAGCTGCCATTCCCGCGATGCCCATCAATCGGCATGATCGGGGCCGGGAGCGGACTGGCCGGTCTCGGCTGGCGCTGTGGAGATATCCGCCGTTCTGTAGCTGACCCCACGTTGGCCGTTCAGATACAATGCGCGCCATGCCGAAAGTCGCCATTCGACACATTAAGGCAGGGTAGGGTCTGCGTGACGAGGCTGTAGGTCGGGGCGAGATGTCTGTAGAGCGTCAGCCTTCCAGCTGCTGCACCTTTGGAGCCCCGTCTGCTGAGGCATTGCAGCGTGCGCTAGCAATGGAATCGGCCAAACGCCCACGTTTAGCCCCCCGGTAGCTGGTCCCTTCCGCAAGTCTAGAAATTATATAAATTATTGAATTTGCATTGCTTTTGACTCCGCGCTAAGGCGGGGCATGGGATCTGCCTCGACCTCGTCGGATGATCTGGATGTCCTGTTCCGGGAATATCACCGGGAGCTGGCGTCGTTCGCCTATCGCAAGTTGCACGATAGGGAAGCGGCGTCCGATCTCGTGCAGGATGCGTTCGTCCGGTACATCGCGCATGTGCAGCGGGCGGACACGGTGGCCGAGACGCCCCGCTTCTTCCTCTGGCGGATTGCCAGCAACCTCATTCTCGACCTCGCGCGTCGCCAGCGTCGGCGGGGACAGGTGCTTGCCCTTGATGCGGTATCGCCGCATGAGCTCGCCGACAGCGCGCCGTCCGCCGAACGGCACCTCTCGGCGCGCCAGGAGTATCGGGCATTGCGCGCGGCACTCGACGAACTGCCCGCCAACGCGCGAAACGCGCTGATTCTCAACCGGGTCGAGCGTCTCACCCATGCGCAGATCGCCCTCCGGCTCGGTGTCTCGCCCAGCATGGTCAACAAGTACATCTCCCGAGCGCTCAGCCATTGCGTCGCGCGGCTCAGCCAGGCCGGCTTCTAGAAGAAGGGCCCGCCACACGGTCATGCCGAAACGCACGCACCTCTTCATGGGCATGGATGGCGACCGATGACGCGTCGGGCACCCGCCCCCCTCAAGAACGACCCGCTGACGGAGCGCGCTCTGTCCTGGCTGGTGCACCTGCATTCCGGGAGCGAGACGGCGCAGGACTGGGATGATTATCACGACTGGAAGATGGCTCATCCCAGCCATGCCGAAGCCGCCGCACGGGCCGAACATGTGTGGAGCCGTCTCGGGCCGGCCCTGAAGCCCCCGCGCCGAATGGCGCGACAGGCCGCGGGGACGCTCGCCGTCTGCCTGATCCTCGCCGGCGGGGGCGCGCTCGCCGTCAGCTCGTTCCCCGGCTGGTTCGCGGACCAGGCCACGGGACTGGGCGAAATCCGCACCGTGGCGCTCGACGATGGCTCTTCGGTGGTGATGGATTCGGACACGCGTTTCGACATCGATTTCACCGCGCCGCAACGACGAATCCGGCTGTTCGACGGCCAGATCTTCGTCACCGTCGCCGCCGATCCCGCCCGCCCCTTCATCGTGGAAGCCGGAGGGGGGGAGGTGCAGGCCCTCGGAACCGCCTTCAACATACGCCACGACGACACGAAGACGGCGGTGAGCGTGACCGAGCACGCCGTGCGCGTATCGCTGATCAAGCCGGAAGCGCGGCTCGACCTTACACAAGGGAACGGCGTCGATTTCGACCCGGCGACCGGGCTGGGGCGCCCGCATGCCGTCGATGTCGAGAACGTGACGGCGTGGCGCCGGGGCGAAATCCTGTTCGACGGGCGGCCGCTCGGCGCCGTTGTCGCCGAGATGGGACGCTACCGGCGGGGCGCGATCTTCTTCACCGACGATCGGCTGAAGCACCTCCCCGTCACCGGCATGTTCTCGACCCGGGATGCCGATGAATTTCTCACGGCTCTCGAAAAGACGCTTCCGGTACGTGTCTTGCGTCTTCCCTATCTAACCTTGATCCGTCCGAGAAGTGACTAGGCTCCTCCACGCGAATTAGAAGAATTACGATCTTTTCCCTTCCGCTGTCAGGTCGAGCGCCAACGGCGTCTTCCCCGTCGAGGCCCCCGCGAGGGGCGATATGCAAGGCGGGGAGAACCGGGATGCGGCGGCGCGACGGGGGAGTTTTCACGAAGGCGCAGCTTGCGCTCTTTCTCGGCTCGACGGCACTGGCGACAGCGGCCTACAGCCCGCCCGCTCTCGCGCAGCAGCAGGCCGCCTACAGCATCCCCGCCGGCAGCCTCGGCGCCGCCCTGACCGCCTGGGCGCGGGCGTCAGGCATGAGGTTCCTCGCCTCGTCGGAAGTCCTGAGCGGGCGGCACACATCGGGGGTTTCGGGCCAGTACGCGCCCCGCCAGGCGCTGGACGCCCTGCTGCAAGGGACCGGACTCACCTACAGCATCAGCGGTTCGACCGCGACCATCGGCAGTCCCGGCCAAGGCGCCGCCGCCGAGCCCTCCGCTGACGATGTGATCGCGCTCGATGTCGTCACGGTCTCCACCGAAGGCAATCCCGTCGAACGCCCCTTCGAGACGCCGGCGCCCGTTGCCTATATCTCGCGGGAAACCATCGAGCGGTTTCGCGGCAGCAGCCCGGCCGACATCTTTCGCGGCACGCCGGGCGTCATGTCGGGCGAGGCGCGCAACGGCGCCGGGGCCGTCGACATGAACATCCGCGGCATGCAGGGTTTCGGCCGCGTCGCGACCACGATCGACGGCGCCGAGAACGGGGTGACGGTCTATCAGGGCTATCAGGGCCTTTCGAACCGCACCTATGTCGACCCCGACCTTCTGGCCGGGATCGAGATCACCAAGGGGTCCGACGTCTCCTCGCGTGGCATCGCCGGGACGGTGACCATGCGCACCCTCGACGCCGGCGACATCGTCAAGCCCGGCGAGACCTGGGGCGTGCGCGTCAAGGGCGAGTTCGGCACCAATTCGGCGGAGCCCGAGGCCGGCGCTAAGGGGGGCTATCTCTGGCCCTCCTCGCCATACTCCGCTCCGGTCGCCGTGCCCTCCACGCAGGGCATGGACCGTCCCGGCCTCTTCGACCCGCGCAGCGGTTCCGCCAGTATCGCCGCCGGTGTGAAAGAGGAGAATTACGACCTCTTCGCCGCCTATGCCTATCGCAACCAGGGAAACTACTTCGCCGGCACGCATGGTTCGGCGGCCAAGCCGGTCAATACCGGGCCGCGCGAACTGTGCTCGGGTTCCTGGTGCCAGACATGGCCCGATTATGTCGAGAATGGCGGCCTCACCAATTATCGGCCGGGCGAGGAAGTGCTGAACACGCAGCTCGAAACCGAAACCTGGATCGCCAAGTCGACGGTGCGGTTCGGTGACGGCCACAGCCTGCAGGCCGGCTATACCGGCTATCGCGCCGAGGCCGGCGACCTGCTCGCCTCCCGCTTCACCGGCGAACGCGGGCAGCCCGTGCAGCAGCAGCAGACGGCGGGGACTTCGGTCGATACCGGCACGCTGCGCTATCGCTGGGACCCGGAGGAAAACGACCTCGTCAACCTCAAGGCCAACCTCTGGACCACGCGGCTCGAACTTCGCAACCCGCGCCGCGGCTCAACCATTCCCACGCCGGAATCGCTGGGGCTGCCGGCGGGTTACCGCACCGGGTCGGACACCGTGATGTGGGGCGCGGACGCGACCAATACGTCCGCCTTCGCCCTCGAGCAGTATGGATCGCTCGACCTGATCACCGGCGTGTCTTACCTCAGCGAGGACACGCGCCCGAGCGGTTATTCCCAGGCCCTGGAGGGCTGGCTGAACCTGCGCGACGCGGCGCGTGAGGAAGCGGCGGTGTTCAGCAAGGTCGCCTACCAGCCGCTTGACTGGCTGACGCTCAATGGCGGCCTGCGCTATTCGCATTACTGGTCCGACGACCGCTCCACCAACTCCAACAGCTCATATGTGAACCCGGAGCCGGAGCGGAACGAGGGTGGCTTCAGTCCCTCTGTCGGGGTGACGGTGGAGCCGGTGGACGGCACCCAGTTCTATGTGAACTATTCCAACGCCCTGCGTTTCCCGAGCCTGTTCGAGGCTGGATCGGCCTTCACCATCATTCCCAATCCCGATCTGAAGCCGGAGCGCTCCAGCAATTGGGAAGTCGGCGTCAACTATATCCGCGACGGCCTGTTCGCGGCCGACGACAAGGCCATGCTGAAGTTCAGCTATTTCAACTGGGACGTGAAGGACTATGTGGTCCGGGAGTTCCGCCCTTTCCAGGGCGATGGCTATGAGTGGTACGGCATGCAGGTCTACAACATCGACCGTGCCAAGTTCTCCGGTCTTGAACTCTCCACCCGCTACGAAAAATCCGGATTTACCGCTGCGTTCAGCGCAAATTACTATCTCGATATCGAATTTTGTCGCACGTCCTATAACTGCGACAGCAAGACGTTATACGGAGATTACGCCACCAATCAGATTCCGCCGGAATACATGCTGAATCTCACTTTGTCGCAGAAGTTCCTGGACGACACGCTGACGCTGGGCGGCCAGGTTTCCTATATCGGCCCGCGCGCCATCGGCCACGGCCAGGTGACGGCGCAGGGCGCCGCCCAGTTCATCAGCCAGATCAACTGGGATCCGTACTTCCTTGTGGACGTGTATGCCGAGTACAAGATCAACGAGAATCTCACGGCGAGCATTCGCGTCGAGAATCTGACGGATGAGTACTATGTCGATCCGCTCAGCCTGGTGAACCAGCCCGGCCCGGGACGCACCTTCTATGCTGGCCTGACCGGCACCTTTGGCGGCGACCAGCCCATGCCCACGCTCATGCCGCCGCTTCGACGTAACGGGAACGGCGTGGATTGGACAGGGCTTTATGCCGGCTTCCACGCGGGCGGGGTGCTGGCGCATGTCGATGGCACCACGACGACGCTGAACGGCACGCAGAACGACATCGCCGCGACCGAATCCGCCAATCTCGGCCTGCGGGACAATTATCTCTGGGGTGTTCAGGGCGGCTTCAACTACCAGCTGGCGAACCGTTGGGTCTTCGGCATGGAAGCCGACTTCAGCAACACCTCGCTCACCGGTTCCCAGAAGGCCGTGGCGACAGAGGGCTCGCTTGCCGCCAACGGGGCGCTGCAAGCCGAGACGCATTACAGCATCGACCAGATGGCCAGTCTGCGCGGCCGCATCGGCTATGCCTTCGAGGACGGGCTGTTCCTGTACGCGACCGGCGGCGTGGCCTTCGCCCGCGAGAAGATGACCCGCGACCAATATGCGGCGGACCAGGCGTGGGGTTCGGATTCCTTCGGCCCCTCGACCAAGATGGCCTCGATCGAGAGCGTGCGGGTCGATCGCTCCGGCTGGACGCTGGGCGGGGGTGCGGAATTCGCGCTCAACGACCGCTGGTCGGTGAAGGCCGATTATAGCTTCACCCGGCTCGCGTCCCAGACCATCGCCTTCCCGAACGCGCGCGCCGGCGTTGGCCAGAACTATACGACCGTGACGCAGACCGGCACGACGATCGTGCCGCCGAGCCCGCGTCTGTGCGAGAGACGCGGCGGCGAATTCTGCCTGCCGAGCGAAGTCCCCGTCTACACGACGACGAACCACGCGGGCAGTTCCACCATTACCAACGGACGCAGCGCCACGGACGAGATCGACCTGCACACGGTCAAGATCGGCCTGAACTACAAGTTTTGAAATGAATGACCGACCGGGTGATCCACGCCCTCGAAGGCCTGAAGGGAGTATCCGCGATCCACACGACCAGTGGTGGCTGTGACCTCATCGTGGGACTGGACATCGCGACCTTGGTCGATCTTGCTGCCTGCACCGGGCCCGCCCGATCCCCGGCATGGACAACAGTGAGGTGCCCCTTCTGCTGGCGACCGCGCAGTAGAAGGGCACATTGCGAAGGCGCGTCAGCGCAAGCACTTAGACTCATACTTCTGCTGGCGCCTTGGCGACAGGTTTCTACCGTCGTGGGCTCGAGCGGCGGCCAATTCGCTCGTTAGGCGAGGCCACCGGAACTTAGACTGAAACCGATATTGCCCCAAGGTGCCGTCGTGAACGAAAAGTGCCTTGCCCGCCATGCCTGCTTCTGGGACGCGGCCGCGGCAAATTTAATCACCGGAATCGGGGCGCTTTGCGGCGGATGCCGAATGACCGCTGTGGGGCGCAAAGCGGACGTCTCTGAGGGGCACTCGAGGGGCTGCCAGGGGAGATCAGCTGACGTCCTTCGGCCTCGCCCATGCGATCGGTCCCGCCGTCTGGCATTTCAGGAAAAATAAGGGCTGACAACGCATTGAAGCGCCGTCAGCCCTTGATTTTCTGGTCCGAGCCAACCTTTGGCTGTCAGTGAGCCGAAGTATGGCGTCAAATGCCCGACCTTTGGATGGCACGACACTCTGTGCCTAATCCGGCGAGTTCGCCGCTCAGACGTGAAGCTGAAGGTCGGGCACTTCGAGCAATCTCCGCTTCGAACCCTCGCTCACCCCTAAAAATCGGGGTGAGCGAACTTCGTGCGACGTTTGAGCGAACTATTGCGCCGTTGAGCGTGATTCAGTGACGCGTCAAGGAATCCGATCAGGCACTCACGAACACCCCGTCGTGCTTCCGCAGGTCTCGCACTTCAGGCAGGTGCCGTTCCTCACCATGGTGAAGTTCTGGCACTCGGGGCAGGCTTCGCCCTCATAGCCCTTGGCGCGGGCGATGGCGCGGGCTTCCGCCTTGGTCGGCGCGCTCGCCGCCGGGGCGGGAGCGGACCAGGGGAGGGCGTCGGTGCTGCCGAGTTCCGCCTCGTCGTCTTCTTCCGGAGTCGCCTTGAGCGCCGTGGCGCCCTGGATGCCGCCGCGCAGCGCCGTCACATTCGAGGCGCTGCCGGAGGTGGCGCCCGGCGCGGTGGTGCCGGCCGGCACCACCATCAGGCTCACATTCTTGCCGCGCATCAGCCCCTTGGACACCATGCGGGACGCCGCCGTGGTCGGCGAGGCCTTGCCCTCTTCGACGCCCTTGCCCAGCGCGTCGAAATGCGACTCGCCCGGCTCGACATGGCCGAGCTCGTGCCGGCCGAGATAGGACACCGCAAGCTCGCGGAAGATATAGTCGAGGATCGAGGTCGCGTATTTGATCGTGTCATTGCCCTGCACCGGGCCGGCAGGCTCGAAGCGGGTGAAGGTGAAGGCGTCGACATACTCCTCCAGCGGCACGCCATATTGCAGGCCCAGCGACACCGAGATGGCGAAGTTGTTGATGAACGAGCGCAGCGCCGCGCCTTCCTTGTGCATGTCGATGAAGATCTCGCCGAGGCGGCCATCGTCATATTCGCCGGTGCGCAGATAGACCTTGTGCCCGCCGACCACCGCCTTCTGGGTGTAGCCCTTGCGGCGGTCCGGCATCTTCTCGCGGTCGCGCAGGGCGACGACGCGCTCGACGATCTTCTCCACCACCTTCTCGGTGATCTGGGTGGCGCGGGCGGCGGCGGGCTTCTCCAGCAGCGCCTCGACCGCGTCTTCCTCGTCGTCCTCGTCGGCGATGAGCTGGGAATTCAGCGGCTGGGAGAGCTTGGAGCCATCGCGGTAGAGCGCGTTGGCCTTCAAAGCGAGGCGCCAGGAGAGCAGATAGGCCTCCTTGCAGTCCTCGACCGTCGCCTCGTTCGGCATGTTGATGGTCTTGGAGATCGCGCCCGACAGGAAGGGCTGCGCCGCCGCCATCATCAGAATGTGGCTGGTGACGGAGAGATAGCGCTTGCCGATGCGCCCGCACGGATTGGCGCAGTCGAACACCGGGTAGTGCTCGGTCTTGAGGAAGGGGGCGCCCTCAAGCGTCATCGCGCCGCAGACATGGATGTTGGCCGCCTCGATGTCCTTCTTGGAGAAGCCGAGGAAGGGCAGCAGCTCGAAGGTCGGATCAGCCAGCTTGTCGGCCGGCACGCCGAGCTTGGCCAGCGCCTCGTCGCCGAGCGTCCAGCGGTTGAACACGAACTTGATGTCGAAGGCCGCCTTCACGCTGGCGTCGATCTTCGCCAGCATGGCGTCATCGAAGCCCTTGGTGCGGAGCGTCGAGTGGTTGATCGCCGGCGCCTGGGTGATGGAGCCGTGGCCGACGGCATAGGCCTCGATCTCGGCGATCTGGCTCTCGGAATAGCCGAGCGTGCGCAGCGCCTGCGGCACGGCGCGGTTGATGATCTTGAAATAGCCGCCGCCGGCCAGCTTCTTGAACTTCACCAGCGCGAAATCGGGCTCGATGCCGGTGGTGTCGCAATCCATCACCAGGCCGATCGTGCCGGTGGGCGCGAGCAGCGTGGTCTGGGCGTTGCGGTAACCATGCGCCTCGCCGAGCGAAAGGGCGAGGTCCCAGGTCGCCTTGGCGCGCTCGACCAGCAGCTTCTCGGGCACCTTGGCATGGTCGAGCGGCACCGGGTTGGTGCTCAGCCCCTCATAGCCAGCCTTCTCGCCATAGGCGGCGCGGCGGTGGTTGCGCATCACCCGCAGCATGTGCGGCGCGTTGGGGGTGTATTCCGGGAACGGACCCAGCTCCTTGGCCATCTCGGCCGAGGTGGCGTAGGCGACGCCGGTCATGATCGCGGTGAGCGCGCCGCAATAGGCGCGGCCTTCCTCGGAATCATAGGGGATGCCGGAGGTCATCAGCAGGCCGCCAATATTGGCGTAGCCGAGGCCGAGCGTGCGGTAGTCATAGGAGAGCTGGGCGATCTCCTTCGACGGGAACTGCGCCATCAGGATGGAGATTTCGAGCACGACGGTCCACAGCCGGCACGCATGTTCATAGCTCTCCACATCGAACGTGCCGTCCGCCTTGCGGAACTGCAGCAGGTTCAGCGAGGCGAGGTTGCACGCCGTGTCGTCCAGGAACATGTATTCCGAGCACGGGTTGGAGGCGCGGATCGGGCCGCCGGCCGGGCTGGTGTGCCAGTCATTGATCGTGGTGTGGAACTGGATGCCGGGGTCGGCGCAGGCCCAGGCGGCGTGGCCGATCTTCTCCCACAACTCCTGCGCCTTCAGCGTCTTCGTCACCTTGCCGGTGATGCGCGAGGTGAGGTTCCAGTCGGCATCGGCCTCGACCGCATTCAGGAACGCGTCATCGACGCGCACCGAATTGTTCGAGTTCTGGCCGGAGACGGTCAGATAGGCTTCCGAATCCCAGTCAGTATCGTAGATCGGGAAGTCGATGTCGGTGTAGCCCTGGCGGGCGAACTGCACGACACGGCGGATATAGTTCTCCGGCACCTGCGCCTTCTTGGCGGCGCGGATCTCGCGCTTCAGGGCGGGGTTCATCGAAGGGTCGTAGCAATCGTCACCCTCGCCCTCGCAGTTCACGCAGGCCTTCATCACGGCCTTCATGTGCTTGGCGACGGTCTTGGAGCCGGTGACGAGAGCGGCGACCTTCTGCTCCTCCTTCACCTTCCAGTCGACATAGGTCTCGATATCGGGGTGGTCGACATCGACCACCACCATCTTGGCGGCGCGGCGGGTGGTGCCGCCGGACTTGATGGCGCCCGCCGCACGGTCGCCGATCTTGAGGAAGGACATGAGGCCGGAGGAGCGGCCGCCGCCGGAGAGCTTCTCGCCCTCGCCGCGCAGCGCGGAGAAGTTGGAGCCGGTGCCCGAGCCATATTTGAACAGGCGCGCCTCGCGCACCCACAGGTCCATGATGCCGCCCTCATTCACCAGGTCGTCGCCGACGGACTGGATGAAGCAGGCATGCGGCTGCGGATGCTCATAGGACGACTTGGAGCGGGTCAGCTCGCCGGTGACATAGTCGACATAGAAGTGGCCCTGGCTGGGGCCGTCGATGCCATAGGCCCAGTGCAGGCCGGTATTGAACCATTGCGGCGAATTGGGCGCGGCCATCTGCATGGCCAGCATGTAGCGGTGTTCGTCGAAGAAGGCCTGCGCGTCCTCCTCCGAATCGAAATAGCCACCCTTCCAGCCCCAATAGGTCCAGGTGCCGGCCAGCCGGTCGAACACCTGACGGGAGTCGGTCTCGCCGACATAGCGCTCCTTCTGCGGGAGGCTGGCCAGCGCCGCCTCGTCGGCGACGCCGCGCCACAGGAAGGAGGGGACGGTCTCCTCCTCGGCCTTTTTCAGCCGTGCCGGAACGCCGGCCTTGCGGAAATATTTCTGCGCGATGATGTCGGTCGCGACCTGCGAGAAATGCTCGGGCACGTCGATGGCTTCGAGGCGGAACACCACCGACCCGTCGGGATTGCGGATCTCGCTCGTGGCCTTGCGGAACGCGATGTCCGCATAGGGTGAACGGCCGGCCTGCGTATAACGGCGCTGGATGCGCATTCTCGTCGTCCCCGGTTCGTGGCAGGCCCGTCCTCCGGCCTGCGCAGCGATTTCTCAATGCCTCGGACCTGCGTCCGCATACCCCGTCATTCCGAAATCGAACGGCATGGGCGCCGCTGCGTTCCGGTGTGTTGTTGGTACGCACGTGACACGCACAAACGCCCCGCCGGAGTTCAGTACCGGCGATGGAGCCCGCTTCAATCTGGATGATGCCGGCGCAAGACAAACGCTGCGACCGACCGCGCCAAACTGGCCGACTCCCTCTGATGCGTCAACCTCGCGTCACAAACTCTAGTGTGGAGTGTGTGAAAAAATCGCTAAATCTAGATGGTGACGCATCATCCCGCCCGCCAGGGGCGAAGCCCAATCGAGAGGGGATTCGGCCCGTGAGTCCAGCGCCAATCGCGCATGCGTGACACGCCGGTGGACAGTGGGGATCACGGGCATCACCCCTGCTTGCAGCTTTGCCATTTTGGTTTCGCACGTTCGCCGCGCGCTCCTGACCCATCGGCATCTGGACAGCGCGGGCGGGTTCGCCCACATGGCAGCCAACCCCGCTTATTGAACCCGGCTCGTTCCATGACCTCCGCCTCCGACGCGCAGCCCGCCGCCGGCGCCCTGTCCTTTTTCCTGCTCGCCCTCGCGGCGGGCCTGGGCGCGGCCAATCTTTATTACGCTCAGCCGCTGATCGCGCTGATCGCCGACGATGTCGGCCTTGACGAGACGCTGGCCAGCCTCGTCGTCACTGTCAGCCAGCTCGGCTATATCGCCGGGCTGCTGCTGCTGGTGCCGCTCGGCGACATTCTCGAGAACCGGCGGCTCATCGCGGCCATTCTGCTCTGCGCGGCGGCGGGTCTCGGCCTCGCCTTCGCCGCCACGACGCCGGCGCTGTTCCTGCTGGCGGCGCTGGTGTTCGGCATCGGTTCGGTGGTGGCGCAGGTGGCGGTGCCCTTCGCCGCGCATCTCGCCCGGCCGGAGGAGCGTGGCCGCAAGGTCGGCAGCGTGGTGAGCGGCCTGATGACCGGCATCCTGCTGGCGCGGCCGGTGTCCTCGCTGCTGGCGCACTGGTTCGGCTGGCGCGCGGTGTTCCTGATCGCCGCGCTGACGATGCTGGCGCTCGCCGTGGGGCTGCGCCTCGCCCTGCCGCCGCGTCACCCCGGCGGGCGCACCAGCTATGCCCGGCTGGTCGGCTCGCTCCTACCCCTGCTGCGGGCGCAGCCGGTGCTGCGCCGGCGCGCGCTCTATCAGGCGGCGATGTTCGCCGCCTTCACCCTGTTCTGGACGGCGGTGCCGCTGGAACTCGCCGGGCCGGAGTTCCGCCTCGGCCAGCAAGGCATCGCGCTGTTCGCTCTGGCAGGGGCCGCCAGCGTCGTCATCTCGCCGGTGGCGGGATGGCTGGCCGACCGCGGATGGTCGAGACTGGCGACCGGTCTCGCCCTGGCGCTGGCACTGGCGGGCATGCTGCTGACCGAACTCGGCAACGGCATGTCCTCGCTGGTCGTTCTGGCGCTCGGCGCCATTGTGCTGGACTGCGCGGTGACGGCCAATCTGGTGTTCGGCCAGCGTGCCATCTTCATGCTGGCGCCGGAGATCCGGGCGCGGCTCAACGCGCTCTACATCGCCACCTTCTTCGCCGGCGGCGCGGTGGGCTCGGCGCTGGCCAGTCCGCTTTATGCGCTCGGCGGCTGGGCGGCGGTGACGGTCGCGGGCAGCGTGGTGCTGCTACTGGCGCTGGCCTATTATGCCACGGAGTTCCGCCACCGTGGTTAAGCGCCGCGCCGGGCCGCGCGTGGCTGGACTTCGCGCGGTGCGGGTGGCATGTTCCGCGCGAGATCGACGGCCGGCGCAGGGACGAATTCCGTGAAGATTTCCGACTTCATCACCGAGACCTTCACCTGGTGGAACGCCCAGACCATGGGCACGCGCTTCCACACCTGGCGGCATGGGGAGTTCGTCGGCACGGACGAGTTCGGCAACCGCTACTATCGCACCAAGGGCCGCAAGATCGACCCGGCCCTCGGCTTCGAGCGCCGCTGGGTAATCTATAATGGCTATGCCGAGGCCACGGCGATTCCCCCCGGCTGGCACGCCTGGATGCACCAGCGCTCCGATGTGCCGCCGAGTGAAGACACCTATGTGGCGCGCGAGTGGGAAAAGCCGCATCGGCCGAACCCGACCGGCACGGTCAACGCCTATCATCCTCCCGGCTCGGCCATCGGCTTCGGTCATCGCCCGGCGGTGACGGGAGACTACAAGGCCTGGACCCCCGAGTGAGGCCTGCCGCGCCGGCAGGGCAGGTGAGGCCAGGCACCGCGATTGCGCGCCCGCCCCGACATCGCCGCATTGCCCGGCATCTTGGCCCCCTGCGCGCGCCGGAGGGGCAGTGCGCTTCGCGAGGCTTTCCGGTGCACGGCATTTCCGCTTTCCGAGCTTTCCTGCGTCCCGCACTTCTTTCGGCGGCACTGATGGCCGGCTTCGCCGCCGCGCCGGCGTCGGCGCAGCAGGGCTGGCAGGGCGGGGTTGAATCGCAGCCCCTGGCGCCGCCGCCGCTGATGGAAGGCCCGGTGGAGGATCCCGATTCGCCGCCCGGCGGCCCGGGCGTTCCCTCCATCATGGACGACCCCGACGCCGGTGCGCCGCGTGCCCCCGCCCCGGCGCCGGCGGAAGTGCCGGGACAGGCGACGGTGGGCCCCAGCGGCGACATCGAGGTGATCCAGCCGCCGGAGCAGAAGATCGAGAACAAGACGGCGGTGTTCTCCGGGCTCGACAAGATCACCGGCCGCATCACCAGCTTCGATGTCTCGATCAACGAGACGGTGCAGTTCGGCGCGCTGCGCATCACGCCGCGCGCCTGCTATACCCGGCCCGAGGGCGAGCAGCAGAACACCACGGGCTTCGTCGAGATCCAGGAAATCGCGCTCGATGGCAAGGTCCAGCCGCTGTTCGGCGGCTGGATGTTCGCTTCCAGCCCCGGCCTGCACGGTGTCGAGCACCCGATCTATGATGTGTGGCTGACCGACTGCAAGCAGACCGACCCGGTGATCGCCTCGCCCGGCGGCCAGCAGTAGAAATCCGCCTCACCCGCCTGCAGCGCCTGAGCCAGCAGCCGGCTGTACTGGCGCTTGGGCACTTCGATGGCGCCGAAGCTGCGCAGATGATCGGTGACGAACTGGGTGTCGAGCAGCACGAAGCCGCCCCGCCTCAGCCGCGCCACCAGATGCACCAGCGCCACCTTGGAGGCGTCGCGCGCGGTGTGGAACATGCTCTCGCCGAAGAAGGCGCGCCCCAGCCGCACCCCGTAGAGACCGCCGACCAGCGCGCCGTCCTGCCAGGCTTCCACCGAGTGGCAGTGGCCGCGCGCGTGCAGGTCGCAATAGAGCTTGCGGATGCGGCGGCTGATCCATGTTGAGCCGCGCCCCTCGGCCGGCGCGGCGCAATGGTCGATCACCGCTTCGAAATCATGGTCGATGCGGATTTCGAACCGGTCGGAACGCACCGTGCGGGCGAGGCGGCTCGACACGGTGAAGTCGTTGAGCGGAATGACGCCGCGCCGCTCCGGCTCGATCCAGTACAGGCCGGGATCGTCGGCGCTCTCGGCCATCGGGAAGATGCCGCAGGCATAGGCCTTGAGCAGAACCTCGGGAGTGATCTCGACCTGATGTTCGCGCGGATGTGACATGGTGCCAGCATGACCGAGATGGGCGGCGCTGTGAAGGCGGGCGCGGGGTGCAGCGGCGCGAGGGCGGACATGAAAATGGCCGGGCGTGCCCGGCCATGAGGTTGTCCTGCCCGGCAGGGCGGCGACGGCTCAGACGCCCGGCTCGCCCTCGGCGAGGAAGTGCTCCAGCCAGTGGATGTCATAGGCGCCGCGCTTGATGTCGTCGTTCTCAACAAGTTCGCGGAACAGCGGCAGCGTGGTCTCGATACCTTCCACCACGAACTCGTTCAGCGCGCGCTTCAGCCGGGCGAGGCACTCCTCGCGGGTGGCGGCGTGAATGATCAGCTTGCCGGCCAGGCTGTCGTAATAGGGCGGGATCGAATAGCCCTGATACACCGCCGAATCAATGCGCACGCCCGGCCCGCCCGGCACGTGCCAGTAGTCGATCCGCCCCGGCGACGGGCGGAAGGTGCGTGGGTGCTCGGCATTCACCCGGCACTCGATCGCATGGCCGTGGAGGGTGATGTCGTCCTGCGTCACGCTCATCGGCAGGCCGGCGGCGACGCGGATCTGCTCATTGATGAGGTCGACTCCGGTGATGGCCTCGGTCACCGGATGCTCCACCTGGATGCGGGTGTTCATCTCGATGAAGTAGAACTCGCCATTCTCGTACAGGAACTCGATCGTGCCGGCGCCGAGATATTTCAGGTCGCGCATGGCCTGCGCCACCGTCTCGCCGATGCGGGCGCGCTGTTCGGGCGTGAGGATCGGGGAGGGGGCTTCCTCCAGCACCTTCTGGTGACGGCGCTGCAGCGAGCAGTCGCGTTCGCCGAGATGGATGGCGTTGCCCTTGCCGTCGCCGAGCACCTGGATTTCGATGTGCCGGGGGGTGCCGAGATATTTCTCGATATAGACCGCATCGTCGCCGAAGGCGGCGCGGGCTTCCGAACGGGCGGTGGAGAGGGCGGCGGAGAGTTCCTGCTCCGAGCGCGCCACCTTCATGCCGCGCCCGCCACCGCCGGCGGCGGCCTTGATGAGCACGGGATAGCCGATCTCGTTGGCGACCTTCATCGCCTCGTCGTCGGAGGTGACGCCACCATCCGAGCCGGGCACGCAGGGAATGCCGAGCCGCTTGGCGGTCTTCTTCGCCTCGATCTTGTCGCCCATGATGCGGATATGCTCGGGCTTCGGCCCGATGAACTGCACGCCGTGGTCGATGAGGATTTCCGCGAAGCGCGCATTCTCGGCGAGGAAGCCATAGCCGGGATGCACCGCCTCGGCGCCAGTGATCTCGCAGGCGGCGAGCAGGGCGGGAATGTTGAGATAGCTGTCGCGGGCCTGCGGCGGGCCGATGCACACGCTTTCATCCGCCAGCTTCACATGCATGGCGTTGGCGTCGGCGGTGGAATGAACCGCCACGGTGGCGATGCCCATTTCCTTGCAGGCGCGCAGCACGCGCAGGGCGATCTCGCCGCGATTGGCAATCAGGATCTTGCCGAACATCAGGCGCGCCTCACTCGATGATCAGGAGTGGCTCGCCATATTCGACCGGCTGCGCATTCTCCACGATGATTTTGGTCACGGTGCCCGCGCGGGGCGCCGGAATCGCGTTCATGGTCTTCATCGCCTCGACGATGAGCAGCGTCTGGCCTTCCTTCACCACCGCGCCGACTTCGACGAAATACTTCGCGCCGGGCTCGGGCCCGAGATAGGCGGTACCGACCATCGGCGAGGTGACGAGGCCGGGATGCTTCGACACATCGGCCACCGGGGCGGCGGCGGGCGCGGCGGCGGCCGGTGCGGGAGCGGCGGCCACGGGAGCCGGCGCGGCCGCGACCGGGGCGGCATAGACGGTGGGGGCGGCACGGACGACGCGAATGCGCAGATCCTCGTGCTGCACCTCGATCTCGGTGAGGTCGCTTTCGGACAGCAGGTTGGCGATCTCGCGCACCAGCGCGGGGTCAATGTTCGGCTTGTTGGTTTTCATCATGATCCCGTGACGGTCGCTCGCCCGTCTCCCTCAGCTAATCTTGCCACCGGCGGTGGCGAGCGCGTCGATGGCGAGCCGGTAGCCGTCGATCCCCAGCCCGCAGATCACCCCGCGGGCGACCGGCGAAATATAGGAATGGTGGCGAAAGGCTTCGCGCGCGAAGACGTTGGACAGGTGGACTTCGACGACAATGAGGCCGGCCGCCTTGATGGCGTCGGCGATGGCGACGGAGGTGTGGGTATAGGCCGCCGCGTTCAGCACCACGCCGCGCGAGCCGCGCGCTTCCTGCAGGAAGGTGACGAGCTCGCCCTCATGGTTGGTCTGGCGGAAAACGAGGTCGAGGCCATGGCGCTCGCAGGCGGCGCGGCAGGCGGCTTCCAGATCGGCGATGGTCGCACGGCCGTAGACCTCCGGCTCGCGCGTGCCGAGCAGGTTGAGGTTCGGTCCGTTGAGAACATGCACCGTGTCGGGCATCGCGCCTCATTGAGCCAGCCGCCGGCGGCCCCATGCCGGGACGGCCGCGGGTTTATAGGCAATGGCTGGCCTCGCGCCAAGCCCTGCCGTGCTTTCCCTTGGATTATCCCCGGCCCGGCGGGTCGGCATCGTCCGGCGCGGTCCGTGGGTGCGGTCCGCGCCGGAGGTTCAACCCTGGACGGTCAGCACTGGGTCTTGCCGCATTTGCGCACGGAGGCGATGGCGTCCTTGAGCTGGTCGTGGCCAACCGCGCCAACCACCACCTGGTCGCCCAGCACATAGCTTGGCGTTCCGTCGATGCCGAGCGCCTCGGCCAGTTGCAGGTCGTCCTGCAGCGTGGCGTTGACTTCCGGGTTGTCGAGCGCCTTCTCCAGCGCCGCCTTGTCGACGCCGACGGCGACTGCCGCCTCGATCGCCTTGTCCTTGTTGGCCTGGCCGCGCTCGCCAAGCAGCTTCTTGTGGAAGTCGAAATACTTGTCCGGGGCGGTGAGGCGAACCGCGACGGCGACGCGCGCGGCTTCCACCGAGCCCGGTCCGAGCACGGGGAATTCCTTCAGGATCACCTTGAGCTTGGGGTCGCCCTTGATGAGGTCGACCATGTCGCCGAGGGCGCGCTTGCAGTAGCCGCAATTGTAGTCGAAGAACTCGACCAGGGTGACATCGCCCTGCGGGTTGCCGACCACCACGCCGCGCGCGGTGTCATAGATGCGCGGCTTGAGCTCGGCCACTGCCGCCTCCCGCTGCTTCGCCGCCGCCGCCGCCTGGCGCTGCTGCAGCACCATGATCGCTTCCTGGATCACCTCGGGATTGTTCAGGAGATAGTCGCGGATGACGCTCTCGAACTCCTTGCGCTGGGCATCGTCGAGCGCGGAGGCGGGCGTGTGCGCCGCGCCGAGCAGCAGGCCGGCGGCGAGGCCGAGCGCGAGGGTCGCGCGGCCGGCGCGGCGGAGGAGGCTGAGGGACGACATGGGGTTCTCCAGGGGAAAGGGGGCGCGCGCGGCCATTTACTGGCCGGCTCTCTTGCTGCGGGCGTTCGGGTCCACCGGCGGCTTGTAGTTGACGATGTCGTCCGCCTTCAGCCAGCCCGGCGAGCCGAGCTTGAAGCCGTTGCGGGCACGGGTGGCGAGTTCGCGCGACAGGCGGAAATCGCCGCTCATATAGGCGGCCTGGGCCGAGGCGAGGTCGGCATTGGGAATGTCGCCCATACGGCCATAGGCCATGGCGAGATAGCGCCAGCCGGCCGGCGAGGAGGGCTCGCGCTGCAGACTGAAGGTGAGTTCGCGCACCGCCTCGTCCATGGCGGACTTGTCCTCGCTGGCGACCAGCGCCTGGCCGAGCAGCATGCGGATCAGCGGATTGCCGTTTGACAGCGCCACGGCGCGGCGCAGCGGCGGCACCGCCTCGCGGGCGCGGCCCGATTCCAGCAGCGCCTGGCCCTTGAGCTCGTAGAAATAGGGGTTGTTCGGCTGTTCCGCGATCAGCGAATCGATCTGGTTCAGCGCGTCTGGAATGCTGCCGAAGCGATAGCCGGAGATCGCCCGGGCATAGCGCGCCGGCAGCGAGGTGTCGGAACGCGGATAGGTGCGGCTCACCGTGTCCGGCGGCTGGGTGAAGCCGACCAGCTTGGCGCGCATCATGTCGTGCCGCGCCTGCAGGGCGGGCGAGTCCTTGGCGTCGAAATAGGGGCTCTTATGGGCCATTTCCGACAGCAGCGCGATGCGCTCCGTCGCCATGGGATGGCTGAGCACATAGGGATCGACGCGCTGGCTGAGGAAAATCTGGTCGTTCTGGAAGCGCTCGAAGGTCGTCAGCATCCCCTTGGCGGACTGCTTGGTGGCGGTGAGGTATTTCACCGCCGCCTGGTCGGCCGAGGCTTCCTGGCCGCGCTGATAGGACAGCAGGGTGCGGCGGATGACTTCCTGCGGCGCCATGATGGCGCCGGCCGCCGCCCCGCCCATATTGGCCCCGCTGGCCGCGCCGGCCGCCACGCCGCCGGCGGCGAGCAGCATGGCGACAATCGCCGCGGTCTGCGCCGATTCCAGTTGCTGGCGCATATTGGCGAGATGGCCGCCGGCGATATGGCCGGTCTCATGCGCGAGAACGCCGATGATCTCGTTCGGCGTCTTCGATTGCTTGAGCGCGCCGGTATTGATGAAGATGCGCCGGCCGTCGGCGACGAAGGCGTTGAAGCTGTCGCTGCCGACCAGCACCACCTGGATGTTCTGCTGCTGCAGTCCAGCAACCTTGAAGATCGGGCGCGTATAGTCGCGCAGCAGGGTTTCGATCTCGGCGTCGCGGATGATGCCGGGCTGGCGGCTTTGCGCCTGGGCGGGTGCAGCGGGGACGAGCAGCGCGGCCGCGGCCAGGAATGCGGCGCCCCGTGCCAGGCGAACGCCCGGACGAGGCGTCGGGCGCGGCGTGGCAATGCCCCCGCGGGAACGGCGGTCGGCGGGGCTCGGGCGCCGCGCGGGCGAGGGGTTGTCAAGCAGCAGGGAAGGCATCATCCATCGACACGAAATGTTTCCGGGGGAACTGACGCTGTCGTGACGGCAGGGTCAAGCCTGCCCGTCATCATCTTCTATTGAACGTCCGCCGACACGAGCGAGACAATGCGGCGTGGCTGCGGCGATTGGGCAAGGTTCAGCAATATGGATTCAGCGTCAACGTCAACCCGCCTCGCGGCCGCCGCGCGTCTCGCCGGCGCTTCCCGCCGCAGCGAGATTGCCCCGTTCATCGTCATGGACGTGATGGAGCGGGCCGCACGGATCGAGGCGGCGGGGGGGCATGTCATCCATATGGAGGTCGGCCAGCCGGCGGCGCCGGCGCCCTCCACCGCGCGCGAGGCGGCGCGGCGCGCGCTCGACCATGGTCGCATCGGCTACACCACCGCGCTCGGCATACCCTCGCTGCGCGCCCGCATCGCCCGACATTATGGCGAGACCTATGGGCTCGACCTCGATCCTGGCCGGGTGGTGGTGACGACCGGCTCGTCCTCCGGCTTCCTGCTCACCTTCCTCGCCCAGTTCGAGCCCGGCGACCGGGTAGCGATCGCCAATCCCGGCTACCCGCCCTATCGCCACATCCTCACCGCGCTCGGTTGCGAGCCGGTGCTGATCGAGACCGATGCCGCCTCGCGCTGGGTCATCACGCCGGAGGCGCTGCTCGACGCCCACCGCCGCGCCCCGCTCAAGGGCGTGCTGGTGGCGAGCCCGGCCAACCCCACCGGCACGATGATGCGGCCCTCGGCGCTGGCGGAATTGATCCGCACGGCGGAAGAGGCGGGCATCCGCTTCATTTCCGACGAGATTTACCACGGGCTCGACTACTCCTTCCCCGCCTCGACGGCGGCGGCGGTGAGCCCCGAGGCCACCATCATCCATTCCTTCTCGAAATATTTCTGCATGACCGGCTGGCGGGTCGGCTGGATGGTGATGCCGGCAGGTCTCGTGCGCGCCGTGGAGCGGCTGCAGCAGAACCTGATGATCTCGGTGCCCACCCTCTCGCAGATCGCCGCCGAGGCGGCCTTTGACGGCGCCGGCGAGATGGAGACGGTCAAGCACGGCTATGAGGAGAACCGGCTGATCCTGACGCAGGGCCTGCCCGCCGCCGGCCTGCCGGAGTTCCTGCCCGTCGACGGTGCGTTCTATCTCTATGCCGATGTGGCCCGCTTCACCGATGATTCCGCCGCTTTCGCCCGGCGGCTGCTGGACGAGGCGCATGTGGCGGCGACGCCGGGGGTCGATTTCGACCCGCATCGCGGCCACCATTATCTGCGCCTCTCCTATGCCGGTGCGCCGGACGAGATGCGCGAGGCGGTTCACCGGATCGGCGATTTCCTGCGCAAGGGGTGAGGGCAGGGCGGCGCAAGCCTGCGCCCGTCGCGGCTCGCTGCGCTCGCGCTTCAGGATGACGGGCTACCGCCCTCATGCCCGGGCTTGACCCGGGCACCCAGCGGTCCTGCTGCGCCGCACAGTCTGGGTCCCCGGGTCAAGCCCGGGGATGAGGGATGAGGGGTGGCGTCTGCCCGGGACTTATCGCGCCGCCAGCGCCGCGTCATAGGCCGCCTGGGCGGCGAGGATGGCGTCCATATTGTGCTCGGCCCAATGGGTGAGGGCGGCGGCCGTCTCCCCCAATGCGCGGCCGAGCGGGGTCAGGGCGTATTCCACCGTGACCGGCACGGTCGGAGTCACTGTGCGCGTCACCAGCCCGTCGCGCTCCAGCTTCTTCAGCGTCTGCGACAGCACTTTCTGCGAGATGCCCTTGATGTCGCGGCGCAGATGGTTGAACCGCACCGGTCCGTCCTCCAGCCGGTCGAGGATCAGCAGCGCCCATTTGTCGGCCAGCCGGTCCAGCACCATGCGGGTGGGGCACCGGTCTTCATAGACATTGTAGGCGTAGCGCATCGCGGTCTCCCTCGCGGCTGACACCGGCGGGCCGGTTTCCTCGACGCCACCATGTGAGCGCAAAGTGCTCTCTTGCGTACATGGGGGACGGGCGTAGGTTGTCATCCGAAACATGGTTTCCACGAGATACTAAGGAGACAGACGATGGCAGGCAAGATTTTGGTTCTCGGCGCGAGCGGTCATGTCGGCCGGCCGCTGGTGAAAGAACTGCTGGCGCGCGGCGAGGCGGTGAAGGCGGCCTCGCGCAGCGGCGCGGCGATCGAGGGCGCGGAAGGCGTCGCCTTCGCCTTCGACCGGCCGGAGACCTACGCGGCGGCGTTCGAGGGCGTCGACCGCGCCTATGTGCTGTTGCCGGGCGGTGTCACCACGCCGCGCGAATGGCTGATCCCGGTCATCGAGGCTGCCGCTACCCGCAAGGTGAAAGTGGTGCTGCAGACCGCGCTCGGCGTCGATGCCGACGATTCCATCCCCTATCGCCAGATCGAGCTGGCGCTCATCGCCTCCGGCACGCCCTATGTGATCCTGCGGCCGAACTGGTTCACCGACAATTTCCTGAACTTCTGGAAGCCGGGCATCGACCATGCCGGCGCCATCGCCGTGCCGGCGGGCGAGGGCAAGTCGAGCTTCATCGACGGGCGCGACATTGCCGCCAGCGCCGCCGCGGTTCTCACCACCGACCGGTTCGACAACCAGGCCTTCAATCTCACCGGCCCGCAGGCGCTGAGCTATGCCGAAGCGGCCGCGATTCTTGCGGAAGTGATCGGCAAGCCGGTCGCCTATGCCCCGGTCGATGACGACACCTTCGTCGGTATCCTCACCGGCGCCGGCATCGGCGCGGACTATGCCCGCTTCCTCGCCAGCATCTTCTATCCCGTGCGCGAGGGCTGGACGGCCGGCGTGACCGACGCGGTGAAGACACTGACCGGCAAGGAGCCGCGCAGCGTGGCGCAATGGGCGCAGGACCACGCGGCGGCGCTGCGGGGCTGACGCCCGGCATTTCCGGGCGCGGGCGTCAGGCCGCGATCTCCTCGGTGATCACCTCGAAGCGCTGCAGAACATGCGGGCCGAAGGTGTGAAGCATCGGGATATCGGCGGCATCGCGCCCGCGCGCCACCAGCACCCGGCCGATGCGCGGCACGTTGTGGCGGGCATCGAATGTGTGCCAGTGCCCGCCAATATAGGCTTCGAACCACGCATTATAGTCCATCGGCGCCGGGTTGGGCGGCACGCCGACATCGCCGAGAAAGCCGTTGCAGTAGCGGGCGGGAATGTTCATCGCCCGGGTGAGCGCCACGGCGAGATGGGTGAAGTCGCGGCAGACGCCGACCCTCTCGTTGAACGCCTGCGCAGCGGTGCGGGTGCTGCGCGCGCATTGATAGTCGAAGCGAATCTGCGCGTGGACGAAATTGCAAATCTGTTGCACCCGGTTCCAGCCGGGAGCGTAGCTGCCGAACAGGTCCCACGCCGTGTTGGACAGATCGTCCACCTCACAATACCGGCTCGGCAGCAGGAATTGCAGCACCTCGGGCGGCAGATCGGCCGGGTTGTGCTCGATGGCGTCGAGGTCGAACACGTCCAGCGTGCCGGGATCGGCGACGTTGATGCGGCTTTCGAAGCGCGCGCCGCCGGGCGGGATGACCAGCCGCCGGCAGATATTGCCGAAACCGTCTTGATACGTGTCGGAGGCAACGGGGCTGCCGTCGCCAAGCGCGGTGACGCTGAGCGCGACGACATCAAGGATATCGACCTGTCTCTCGGGATGCGGGTCGATCAAGGTGATGGCGGCGGTCGGGCGGTCGCACGCGACCTCGATCCGGTAGCCGCATTGTAGGGTGATCATTCAAGGCCCCGCATCGCTGTCATACCCGAGCAGAACACCGCGCGCGCATGGAGGTTCCGGCCGGCAGGAGCGCGGGCGGCTAGGAAAAGAAAAACGGCGCCGTGAGGCGCCGTTCTCAGTTTTCGGGGCGTGTAGGGCGCGCCTGTGCGCGCCCTGTCGCCGAAGTGCGGGTCGAAGCTTCGCCCCGGCGATCACTCGCCGAAGATCTTGCGCTGCCACCAGCCGGTACGGCGCGGGCGGTCGGGCTCCGGTGACGGAGCAGGTGCGGCGGAAGCGGGTGCCTCCTCGGCCGGCGAAGCCTCCACCGGCGCCGCCTCCGCGGCAACGGACGGCTCCTGCGCGCTTTCCGCGACCGGAGCTTCCGGTGGGGCTGCTTCGACAGGCGCCTCGCTCACGCTTTCGCTGACCGTATCGCCTTCCACCGCGGCCGGCGCCTTCTCGCGCACCGTCGAACGGCGGCGGCGGGGCTTGGGCTTCGCTTCGGCAGCATCCGCCGCCTCCGCCGCCGGGGCTTCCACGGCGGGCGCTTCCGCAGCAACTGCTTCGGCGGCCGGCACGGCCTCCGTGCTGGCCTCGGCCGCCGCCGCCTTGGTACGGCGTCCGCCGCCGCGACGGCCGCGACGCGGCTTCTCGTCCTCGATGGGCGCGGCTTCCGCAGCGGTTTCCGTCACGGCTTCAGGAGTGGGCTCCGCCGCAGCAACATCCTGCGCTTCGGCCGGCGTGATCGCCGCGTCCTCGGGCAGAGCCTCGGCCGGCTCGGCCGGTTCCGGCGCGGCGGGGGCGTCGCTGGACACCTCGGCCGTCACCTCGGCCGCGACCTCCGCGGTCTCGGGCGCGGACTCGTCGCCGTCGCCATCCTCGCCATCATCCTCGAACTCAACGCCGGCCATGTCCGCCGCCGCTTCGCCCTCGGCATGACGCTCGCCATTCTCGCCATTGCCGCCGCCGCCACGCCGGCGCCGACGCCGGCGGCGCCGGCGGCGCCCGCCTTCGCTCGATCCGTCGCCGGAGGAGGCCGTCGGGCCCGTGTTCTCGCCGGCCTCGGCCTCGGCCGGTGCCTCGGCGTTCGCCTCGGTTTCCGTCTCGTCCTCGGCTTCGTCGGCGACGATGTCGTCCTCCGGCTCGAACACCAGCTCCGGCGGCTTGGGCAGCGGGATGGGGTTCGGCACCGGCTCGCCCTTGTCGATGGCGAAAGGCGTCAGCCCGGTCAGCGTGGGGTCCGCCGCGATGGTGATAAGCACACCGAAGCGCTCTTCCAGCTCGTGCAGATGCGCGCGCTTGTGGTTGAGCACATAGAGCGCGTTCTCCGCCCGGGTGCGGATAACGAGATTATGGGTGTTGGAGCGCTGCAGCATGTCCTCGGCGCCGCGCAGCATCTGCAGCGCGACGGACGCGGACGAGCGCACATGGCCGGTGCCGCCGCAATGCGGGCACACCTCGGTGGAGGATTCCAGCACGCCGGTGCGGATGCGCTGGCGGCTCATCTCCATCAGGCCGAAATGCGAGATGCGGCCGAGCTGGATGCGGGCGCGGTCGTTCTTCAGGCAGTCCTTGAGCCTGCGCTCCACCGCGCGGTTGTTGCGCTTCTCGTCCATGTCGATGAAGTCGATCACGACGAGGCCGGCGAGGTCGCGCAGGCGCAACTGGCGGGCCACCTCCTCGGCGGCCTCCAGATTGGTCTTCAGAGCGGTGTCCTCGATATTGTGCTCGCGGGTGGAGCGCCCGGAGTTCACGTCGATGGAAACCAGCGCCTCGGTCGGGTTGATGACGAGATAGCCGCCCGACTTCAACTGCACCTGCGGCAGGAACATCGCGTCGAGCTGGCTTTCCACCCCGAAGCGGGTGAACACCGGCTGCAGGTCCTTGTAGACCTTCACGTTCTTCGCATGGCTCGGCATGAGCATGCGCATGAAGTCCTTGGCTTCGCGATAGCCTTCCTCGCCGGCGACGAGAACCTCGTCAATGTCCTTGTTGTAGAGGTCGCGAATGGAGCGCTTGATCAGCGAGCCTTCCTCATAGACCAGCGACGGGGCGGTGGAGCCGAGGGTGAGTTCGCGCACATTCTCCCACAGGCGCAGGAGATACTCGAAGTCGCGCTTGATCTCCGGCTTGGTGCGGTTGGCGCCGGCGGTGCGCAGGATGACGCCCATGCCCTCCGGCACGTCAAGGTCGGAGGCGACCTCCTTCAGCCGCTTGCGGTCCTCGGCCGAGGTGATCTTGCGGGAAATGCCGCCGCCGCGCGCCGTGTTGGGCATCAGCACCGAATAGCGGCCGGCAAGCGAGAGATAGGTGGTGAGCGCCGCGCCCTTGTTGCCGCGCTCTTCCTTGACCACCTGCACCAGCATCACCTGCCGGCGCTTGATGACTTCCTGGATCTTGTAGGTGCGGGCCCGGCCGCGCGGCGCGGCGCGCTCCGGCATTTCTTCCATGGCGTCGTCGGAGCCGACCTCGTCGACGATCTCTTCCTCGTCGGCGATTTCCTCGACCTCGCCGGCCTCACCGCCGCTGTCGTCATCGGCGGGACGGCGCCGGCGCGACCGGCGCGCCGGGGCGGCCTCGCCCGCACTTTCGTTCTCGCTCTCGCCAGCGGCTTCGGCCGTGCCCTCCTCGGAGACGCTCTCGTCGCCCTCGGCGGCCTTGGCCGCGCCGCGCGTCCGCCGGGGGCGGCTCTTGGGCTTGTCCTCGTTTTCGGCCTCAGCGTCGCGCCGCTGCTGGCGTTCTTCCTCGGCGAGCAGGGCCTGCCGGTCGGCGACCGGGATCTGGTAATAGTCGGGATGGATCTCGCTGAAGGCGAGGAAGCCATGCCGATTGCCGCCATATTCGACAAAGGCGGCCTGGAGGGAAGGCTCTACCCGCGTGACCTTGGCGAGGTAGATGTTGCCGCGCAGCGGCTTGCGGTTTGCGGCCTCGAAGTCGAATTCCTCGACTCGGTTGCCGCGCACCACCACCACCCGAGTCTCCTCGGGATGGGTGGCGTCGATAAGCATCTTGTTGGCCATTGAACTCTCATATGGGGCAGCGGCCGCGTCGACGTCGCCAGCGACGCCGGACGGCTGGGGCCGTGCCAGTAAGCGGAAACTGAAAGCGTGAAGGGGATGCGGCGGGCAGGACGGGGAGCCTCGCAGGCGGGGCGCCGACGCGGTGCGCAGGTCGCGGGCCTGCGGGCAGGTGCGCGGCGGAAAACCACCTTGCGCACGAGACCCACACTTGCCGGCTGACGCATCATCGTTGGTTGCCGTCCTTACACGACCGAACAGGGCGAGCCGCGACCGGAGGGTCCGGCTCTCGTCAGATAGCCGCGAAAGCATGAGGCGCTACACGGCGAAATGCGCCGCGCGGAAACCTCACGTCCGATCGTCCGTGAATGACGAAACCGGGCCGCGTTCCCCGGGCGCGCAGTCAACATGACCGCCGAGGCACGGCTACGGGTCCCGAATGGAATTCGCGCCTTGTGCCGGGCTCCTCCATTGCTGGGCAGCCCTTCGCCGCAGGGGTCGCGACAGCCGGACGTCGACGAGCGACCGGAATGCGAACCATATGCGTGCTCTTAATAGCGGCACGCATGCCGATTTGGCAAGGATCGCGTCCGATAGGTCGCCTGCCGCGCCGTTGCCCGCCGGCCACGGCCGCCCGCCGATGTGCGGCGCGGCGCAAGGGCTGGTTAACCCTTTCTGCGTAATTCGCTAGAAAGACGGGGCACGCGCCCCAGCTTCGTGGCGGGCGGCCGGAACAGGAGGAGGGACGGGCAGCCATGGCGTGGCGAAGAGGCATGCGGAATATCTGGCTCGCGGCGGCGCTGGCGCTGCTGCCGGCGTGGTTTTCCACCTGCCATGCCGCCGACGCCGAGGCTCCGGTGGTGGCGAGCGATGCGCGCCTGGCCGGCGACGACCAGCGCACCCGACTGGTGATCGACCTCTCACGCGCCGTACCTCTCGGCGCCTTCACCCTCGCCGATCCCTACCGTGTTGTCGTTGATATTCCCGATGTGATCTTCGCGCTGCCGGCCTCCGCCGGGCAGGAGGGGCGGGGTCTTGTCTCGGCCTATCGCTTCGGCCTGTTCGCGCCGGGCAAGGCCCGCATCGTGCTCGACGTGACGGCGCCGGTGAAGGTCGACAAGGCTTTCGTGCTGGAACCGATGGATGACCAGCCGGCCCGGCTGGTCATCGACCTCGTCAAGACCGACCGGGAAAGCTTCCTGAAAGCCGCCGCCGCGCCGCAGCGGGCGGTCGACCAGCCGGAGATGCCGCAGGCCGAGGTCGCCGCCGCCGGCGATCTGCGTCCGGTCATCGTGCTCGATCCCGGCCATGGCGGCATTGATGCCGGGGCGGTGAACGCCAAATACGGGGTGAACGAGAAGCAGTTGGTGCTGGTCATCGCCCGCCAACTGGAGCGGCGCCTGCAGGAGACCGGGCGCTACCGCGTGCTGATGACGCGCACCAAGGACACCTATGTCTCGCTCGGCCAGCGTGTGCGCTTCGCCCGCGAACATGGCGCGCGGCTGTTCATCTCGCTGCACGCCGATTCGCTGGGCTCCAAGGATGGCGATGTGCGCGGGGCGACGATCTACACCATCTCCGACCGCGCCTCCGACGCCGAATCGCAGCGCCTCGCGGATTCGGAGAACAAGGCGGATCTCATTGCCGGAATCGACCTTTCCGAGGAGCCGGCAGATGTCGCCGGCATCCTGTTCGACCTCGCCCAGCGCGAGACGCGCAATTTTTCCGCGCTTTTCGCCCGCAGTCTCGCCGGCAGCGTCAGCGGCGTGGCGCGGATGCACAAATCGCCGCTGAAATCGGCCGGCTTCAAGGTGCTGAAGGCGCCGGACGTTCCCTCGGTGCTGTTCGAACTCGGCTATCTTTCCAGCGCCAAGGACCTTGAGCTCATGACATCGGCCGCCTGGCAGGCTAGTGTGACCGAGGCCATGGTCGCGGCGATCGACGCCTATTTCGCCGCGCAGGGGCCCGTGGAGGGTATCCCCGTGGCGCTGCCGGCCAGTACTGGCCGGACGGGCGGCGATCCTCTGGCCGCGACCGGGCCTTGAACGGTCGCGATTAGGCCATAGTTGCCGCGCACACGCTGCCCTTAGGGCGACGACGGACACTGGACTCGCATCGTGCAGGAGCGCGGTGGCGTCCTCAGCTTATGGGGGCCTGGCCGCATGCGGCTGCTTCTGCGGTTTCTGGGTTTCATGTTCGCGCTGGGCACGATCGTCTTCGTGGTCGGCGGGGCCGTCGCGGGCTATTTCGCGTGGAAGTTCTCGCAGGACCTGCCGGACTACAGCCAGCTTCAGAACTACGAGCCGCCTGTCATGACCCGCGTCCATGCCGCGGATGGCTCGCTGCTGGCCGAATATGCCCGCGAGCGCCGGCTTTACCTGCCGATCCAGAACATTCCGCCGCTGGTGAAGGAAGCCTTCATCTCCGCCGAGGACAAGAACTTCTATTCCCATGGCGGTATCGACCTGACCGGTATCGGCCGCGCGGCCTACGCCTTCATCCAGAATTACGGCTCGGGCCGCCGCCCGCAGGGCGCCTCGACCATCACCCAGCAGGTGGCCAAGAATTTCCTGCTCACCAACGAGGTCTCGATCGACCGCAAGGTGAAGGAGGCACTGCTGGCGCTGCGCATGGAGCGCGCCTATTCCAAGGACAAGATTCTCGAACTCTATCTGAACGAGATCTATCTCGGCATCGGCTCCTATGGCGTCGCCGCCGCCTCGCTGCTTTATTTTGACAAGTCGGTTTCCGAGCTGACCATCGCCGAGGCCGCCTATCTCGCCGCCTTGCCCAAGGGCCCGAACAATTATCACCCGTTCCGCCGCCACGACGCCGCCGTCGAGCGCCGCAACTGGGTGATCGACCGCATGGCCGAGAACGGCTACATCACCGAGGCGCAGGCCGAGGAAGCCAAAAAGACCGACCTCGATGTCACTGTGCGCCCGACCGGCGCTCATATCTTCTCGGCCGAGTATTTCGCCGAGGAAGTGCGCCGCGAGATTTTCGAACGCTATGGCGAGGACAAGCTCTATGGCGGCGGTCTCTCGGTGCGCACCACGCTCAATCCCAAGCTGCAGGCCTATGCCAAGCAGGCACTGCTCGACGGGCTGACGCGCTATGACGAGCAGCGCGGCTATCGCGGCCCGGTGACGCGCATCGAGACAACGGGCGACTGGGGCGCGCGCCTCGCCGATGTGCGCACCTTCACCGATATTCCCTGGCGCCTCGCCGTGGTGCTCGATTCCGACGCCAAGGGCGCGCGCATCGGCCTGCAACCGCAGCGCGACCGTTCCGGCACGCTCAGCTCCCAGCGCGATGTCGGCATGATCACCGCCGATGGCGCCAAATGGGCGATCCGCAACGCCAAGGGCGGCGTGGCCAGCGTGCTCAAGCCGGGCGACGTGGTTTATGTCGAGCCGGTGGACGGCAAGCCCGACCAGTGGCGCCTGCGCCAGCAGCCGCAGATCGAAGGCGCGCTGGTGGCGATGGACCCCTCGACCGGGCGCGTGCTGGCGATGGCCGGCGGCTTCTCCTTCGATGAGAGCCAGTTCAACCGCGCCACCCAGGCGATGCGTCAGCCGGGCTCGTCCTTCAAGCCCTATGTCTACGCGGCGGCCATCGACAATGGCTATACCCCGTCCAGTGTCGTGCTGGACGCGCCGTTCGAACTGGCCCAGCAGGGACAGGCGACGTGGCGGCCGGAGAATTATTCCGGCAAGTTCTACGGCCCGCAGACCCTGCGCTTCGGTATCGAGCAATCGCGCAACGTGATGACGGTGCGGCTCGCCAATGATCTCGGCATGCCGCTGATCGTCGAATATGCCAAGCGGTTTGGTGTCTCCGACAATCTCCTGCCCGTGCTGTCCATGTCGCTCGGCGCCGGCGAAACCACGGCGCTGCGGCAGGCCGGCGGCTATTCGATGTTCGCCAATGGCGGCAAGCGTATCAAGCCGACCCTGATCGACCGTATCCAGGACCGCTACGGCAAGACCATCTACCGCCATGACGAGCGCGAATGCCGCGGCTGCGACGCCGCCGCCTGGTCCGGCCAGAGCGAGCCGGTGCTGATCGACCGGCGCGAGCAGGTGCTCGACCCGATGACCGCCTACCAGATCACCTCGATGCTGGAAGGAGTGGTCCAGCGCGGCACTGGCACGGCACTCAAGGTGCTGGGCAAGCCGATCGCCGGCAAGACCGGCACCACGAATGAGGAAAAGGACGCCTGGTTCGTCGGCTACACGCCTGAGCTCGTGGTGGCGGTCTATCTCGGCTTCGATACGCCCAAGCCCATGGGCAAGGGCTCCACCGGCGGCTCGCTCGCCGCCCCGGTGGTGCGCGATTTCATGAAGCTGGCGCTGGCTGACCGTCCGGCGGTTCCATTCCGTGTGCCGCCCGGCATCAAGCTGATCCGCATCAACCCCAAGACCGGCCTGCGCGCCGGGCCGGGCGAAGCCTCGATTCTCGAAGCCTTCAAGCCGGGCACCGCGCCGCCGGACAGCTATTCGATCATCGGCGCGACCGATGCGGCCGGCAATCCGATCGGCATCAACCCCGATGCCGACCGCGCGGTGGGCGCCAGTGGCACGGGCGGGCTCTACTGAGGCGTTTTTGCATCACTCGGTCCGCAACGACCCGCCGCTGACGGTTTTACGCCGGCGTTTAGTTGATGCGCGGCCTGGCGAACCTTAGCCTTTCCCTGTCTTGGGGACGTTTTTGCCGGCTGTGGCCTCGGCCGTCTGCCTCATTACGGGCGGCCGTTGCGGCGCGGTCGGAGACGAGGGGCGGGCATGGTGTATCGTCATGGGGATGACGGGCGCTTTCATTTTCAGTTGGTATCGGCCGGTGTGGCTTTCGCGGCGGCTCTGGTCCTCACGCTGCCCCGGACGGCATTGGCAGGGAGCGGCTGCGACAGCATCCACTCCTGCAATGTTGAGCTTCTCGAGAACTTCGCCGCTTTCCAGCATGAGGAAGCGGGCCTGGCAATTCTTGAGCAGAACCTCGCCACGGAAGAATCGATCTATGCGTCCTCGACCTCCGAGCAAAAGCTGCTGGCGGCGATCAACAGTCAGCTTCAGGGTAATGTACCCTATTACAACATCTGGAATCTCGCGCGCCCCGATCTGAGCTATCTGTTCAATCAGGGCTCGCTTCTGTCGCCGGGCACCAATTTCCCCACAGGCTCGGCCTATGTGACCATCATCGAACAGGCGCTGGATGTAACGGGCCCGGTCGCGGGCGAGATGAAGACCCACTTTGCCGAGGATCCGGACCGCGCCAGCTACAGCGTCTACGGCGTCTTGCCTCAATATGCCGGCGAGGCAGCGGGCGATCCGCGCCCCTTCGTGGTGTCGGAGGCGATCAACGGCGCTCCCTGGACCGTGCAGCAGACATCCGCCCTTGCGGTGACGATCCAGCAGTCGAGCGACGTGCCGCCGCGTTACCAGGCCCAGAACTGGGGTGGCTATGTCGATAGCCCGGCCTTTCCGAGCGGGCATTCCACAGCCGGCAACACCCTTTCCATTCTCACCGGAATCCTTGCGCCGCAATATTACAAGGACTTCCTCATGGCGGGCATCGACTTCGGGCTGAGCCGCAACATCTTCGGGGTCCACTACCCCCTCGACGTGATCGGTGGCCGCCTGATCGCGACCTATAATCTGGCCATGTGGCTGAACGGCACGGATTACGGGGTCGGAACGGCCGATGTCGCCGGCGCGAGCGCGTCGCTGCAGGCCTATATCGGCTCCGGCGGCTCGTCGCCCTATGCCGGCGCCTGCCGGGAGAATGTCGTCGCCTGCATCCGCGCGGGCGCGATTCCCACCGCCGACCAGTTCCGCGAGGCCCGCGACCTCTACACCTACTACATGACCTACGGCCTGCCGGACTTCTCCGACACTGGCGAGGCGCCCGTGGTGCCCGAGGGCGCCGAAGTGCTCATCGCCACCCGCTTTCCCTACCTGGACGCCGCGCAACGGCGCGAAGTGCTCGCGACCACCGAGATTGCCTCCGGCAGCGCCTTCGACAATGGCAGCGGCTGGGCCCGGCTGAATCTGTACGCGGCGGCGGACGGCTTCGGCGCGCTCAACTGCGGCGGCGAGGGGGCCGAGGACTGCACCCAGACCATCGAGATGGACGCTTCCGCCGGGGGCTACATGGCCTTCGATGTCTGGGCCAACGACATGACCGGCGACGGCCGGCTGGAACTCGCGGGCGACGGCATTCTCGTTCTGGTGGGCGAGAGCACCTATACCGGGGGCACCGGGGTGCTCGGCGGCACGCTGGCGGTGACCGGCAGCCTTTTCGGGGCTGTGGACGTGGCGCCCGGCGCGTTCTTCTACAATGCCGGGACCGTCGACTCCGCCGCAGTTGTCAATGAGGGCACGACGCTGAATGACGGGCTGATCGACGGCAACGTGCTCAGCTCGGGAGAGTTCGGCAATAATGGCCGCGTGAGCGGCAATGTCGAAAGCTCCGGCCTGTTCTTCGGCTCGGGCACCATCGGCGGCACGCTCGACATCACCGGCGGCATCATCGCTCCGGGGAATTCCGTCGGCACGGTCGAGGTCGAGGGCGATGTGCAACTCGCGGCCGGCACCACCTATCAGGCCGAACTGGCCCGTGACGGTGCTGACCTGATTGTCGCCGGAGGAGCTGCCTCGATCAACGGCGCGGTGCTGGATCTCGTGGTGGCACCCGGCACGATCCTCGGCCTGCGGCAGTACACGATCCTGTCGGCGGAAAGCGGCGTGGACGGCACCTTCGCCCTCGCCGGCGGCGACCCGCCCGCGGCCTATCCCTTTCTCGACATGGGGGTGAACTACGGCGAAGACAGCGTTGTCGTCCAGACGTTCCGCTCCAGCCTGCCTTTCGCCGCGTTGGCCCTGACGCCCAACCAGAGAGCGGCGGCGCGCAGCCTTGATAGCGCGCCGCTGGACAGCGCGCTCGGCGATGCGGTCCTGTCGCTCAACGCCTCGACAGCCCCGGCCGGGTTTGCGGCACTTTCCGGCGCGGCCGGCGCCTCGGTGAAGAGCGTGCTGCTCAATGACAGCATCTTCCTGCGCGCGGCGGTGATCGACCGGCTGAGGACGGCCGACACCCCGGCCGCGGCATCCGCTGGCATCGCCGTGGCGCCGCTCGCCTATGCCGCCCCGTCGGTCCCGGCAGTGGCCTTGCCGATGAAGGCGCCGCCGCCTGTCGCGTCGCCGTCCTCGGCGCTGTGGGCGCAGGCTTTCGGCGCCTGGAGTTCCTATGACGGCAACGCCAACGCGCGGGGCCTCGACAGCAATACGGGCGGCTTCCTCATCGGCGGCGACACGCGGGTCGAGGACTGGCGCGTCGGCATGTTCGGCGGCTACAGCAGCACCAGCTTCGACAGCACGGCGGACGCCGCCACGGGCAGCAGCGAGAACTGGCATATCGGCGCCTATGCCGGCCGCTCCTGGGACGCGCTCGCGCTGCGGACCGGGCTTGCCTATAGCTGGCAGGATGTGGACCTCTCTCGAACGGTCGCCCTGCCGGGCTTCGTCGGAGCTGCGAAGGCGGACCACAACGCCGGCACCTTCCAGGCCTTCGGCGAACTCGCCTACGGGCTCGACGCCGGGATGGTGCGGCTGGAGCCGTTCGGCAATCTTGCCTATGTGCAATTGCACACCGACGGCTACACCGAAACAGGCAGCTCGGCGGCGTTGCGGGTGGACGGTTCCACGACGCAAACCACCTTCTCCACGCTGGGCCTGCGCCTCGCCGCTCCGCTTCCGTCCGCGGCGATGCAGGCCACCTTCCACGGCACGCTGGGCTGGCGGCACGCCTTCGGCGATGTCATCCCCACCCAGACCCAATCCTTCCTGATCGGCGGACTGCCCTTCACGGTGAGCGGCGCGCCGCTCGGCGAGGACGTTGCGGTGGTCGAGGCGGGGCTGGAGATGGTCCTGACGCCCGCCGTCTCGCTCAACATCGCCTATGGTGGACAGTTCGGCGATGGCTTCAGCCAGAACGGGCTCACCGCCGCGCTGAGCATGCGTTTCTAAGCGCGCGCTCGCCCGGCGCGCCCTCAGCCATCATAGGGCCACGCCTTGAACGCCTCCTGCGCCTCGGCATGGGCGGCGAGGCGGGCCGCGGCGGGGAAGGCGTCGGCGGGCAGCACGTCGGGGATCATCCGCGTGGTGAAGGTCCAGGCGATGGCGGCGGTGATGTCGGCCTGCATCGGTGCCGGGCCGAACATCCAGCCCTCCGCAGTGCCGATCTCCTCGTCCAGCAGACGGTAGGCGGCGAAAAGCTGCTCCTGCACCCGGTCGAGCCAGGGCTGGTGCCGCTTCTCCGCCGGGCGCAACTGGTGCTCATAGACGATCTGCACGCTCTTCTCGCAGGCGGCGAGCGCAAGGCCGACGATGCGCTGGGCGCGGGCGTGTTGCCCCGCATCCTCGGGTGAGAGCGACCGGCCTGCGAGCTTTTCCGCATGTTCGAGGATAAGCGTCGAGTCCATCAGCACGACCCCGCCATCCGTCACCAGCGACGGCGCCTTGACCACGGGATTGACCTCCTGAAACCGCGGGTAGTGGCGGAACACCGACACGGACTCATGCGTGAATGGCAGCCCCAGATAGGTCAGCGACACCGCGACGCGGCGCACATAGGGCGAATCGAGCATGCCGACGAGATGCATCTGGTGTTCCTTGTTCCGGAGTTTGCCCCATCCTAGGGCCACCATTGCCACCCGCAAGCCGCTTCCCGTGCGCGCCGCGGAGAGCGGGGGCGTTTACACCTTGGGGCAACGCCTCTATTTTCCGCCGCCTTCAACGTCCTATCGAGAGTAGCCATCATGCGCGCCGAGCTCGCCGCGAGCGTCGACGAAATCCGGGAAGCCGCCAAATTGCTGCGGCAGCACATTGATTTCGACCGTTCCAAGGCCCGCCTTGCCGAGCTGAACGCGCTCGCCGAGGACCCCAATCTGTGGAACGACCCCGAGCGGGCGCAGAAGCTGATGCAGGAGCGCGGCACGCTCGAGGACGGGCTCGGCGCGCTGGAGCGTATCGAGCGCGAACTGGCGGACAATGTCGAGCTGATCGAGCTCGGCGAAGCCGAGGGCGACGCTTCCATCGTCGACGAGGCCACGGCCGCGCTCACGCGGCTCAAGGCCGAGGTCGCCCGCCGGCAGCTCGAAGCCCTGCTCTCCGGCGAGGCGGATGCCAATGACAGCTATCTCGAAGTCCATGCCGGTGCCGGCGGCACCGACAGCCAGGACTGGGCGCTGATGCTGCTGCGCATGTATACGCGCTGGGCGGAAGGGCGCGGCTTCAAGGTGGAACTGGTGGACGAGCAGGCGGGCGAAACCGCCGGGCTCAAATCTGCGACCATTCTGGTGAAGGGGCATAATGCCTATGGCTGGATGAAGACCGAGGCCGGGGTGCACCGGCTGGTGCGTATCTCGCCTTTCGATTCCAATGCCCGCCGCCAGACCTCCTTCGCCAGCGTCGACGTGTATCCCGTCATCGACGACCGCATCGTCGTCGACATCAAGGAAAGCGACCTGCGCATCGATACGATGCGCTCCGGCGGCGCGGGCGGCCAGCACGTGAACAAGACCGAATCCGCTGTGCGATTCACCCATATTCCCACCGGCATCGCCGTGGTGGCGCAGGGTGATCGCTCGCAGCACAAGAACCGCGCCACGGCGTGGGAGATGCTGCGCGCCAAGCTCTATGAGATGGAGCTGAAGAAGCGCGAGGCGCAGGCCGCCGCCGATCAGGCAGCCAAGACCGATATCGGCTGGGGCCACCAGATCCGCTCCTATGTGTTGCAGCCCTACCAGTTGGTGAAGGATCTCCGCACCGGGGTTACGTCCGGCACGCCGCAGGAAGTGCTGGACGGCGATCTCGATCCGTTCATGGAAGCGGCGCTGGCGCAGCGCGCCTATGGCGGCGGGCCGGCAAGCGTTGAGGACGTGGACTGATCCGGCCGCGTCGGCCGGTGCCCGGGGCGCCCCAGTGGCGCCCCGCCTTGGTTTCGTCGGGCCGTCACAGCGCCTGCGCGGCGGCGAGCACCTCGTCGGCATGGCCGGCGACCTTCACCTTCGGCCAGAGCCGGGCGACCTTGCCTTCGGCGTCGATCAGCACGGTGGTGCGCTCCACGCCCATATATTTCTTGCCGTACATGGATTTCTCGGTCCACACGCCATAGGCCTCGAGCATGGCATGGCTCTCGTCACCGGCGAGGGGGAAGGTCAGGCCTTCCTTGGCCCGAAACTTGACGAGCGCCTTGTCCGGGTCGGGCGAGACGCCGACCACCCGCGTGTCGGCGGCGTCGAAGGCGGCCTTCAGCCGGTTGAAATCATGCGCTTCCACCGTGCAGCCGGAGGTGCCGGCCTTGGGGTAGAAATAGAGCACCAGCTTCCGGCCCCGGCAGCCGGCGAGCGACAGCACCTCGCCCGAATCGGTGGTTAAAGTGAAGTCGGGCGCGGGGGTGCCTACGGCAATCTCGGTCATGTGCCTTCCTTTCGGCGTGTTTGGGGGTGATCGGCTGAAGCGGTGTGTTGCGGGACGGGAGCGTGCCGGCCGATGCGCAGGCTTCGCCAATTGTGCCGGTCGATCAGCGGGATGTCAGCATGCGCGTGGATAAGGTGTCGCCCCCCGGCGCACACCCGGGCATTATGCTCCGGACTCAAGGATTCGTGCCGTAGATGAGAGAGCAGACGACGCACAGGTCGCCGACGGCCGGCAGGCGCCATGTGAAGCGCCTTCGCGTCAAGCGACCGCCGAAGGTCTGCGCTGCCCCCGTGCGCCGGCGGCGGCGCTGGCTGCGCCTGTGTGCCTGGTCGGGTGGCTCGGCCTTTCTCGTCGCCGCCTTCGCCACTGCCAGCGTCTATTTTCTGTTCAGCGCCGGCGTGCTCACCGTCGACATGGCGCGGCCCTATGTCGAGCGCACGCTGGAAGCGAGGCTCGGCGCCGGGCGCACGGTGCAGATCGGCGCCATCATCGCCGAGCGCGCCGAGAGCGGCGGCATCGTCCTGCACGCCAACGACATCACGGTGCGCGACGATGACGGCGATGTCATCGCCACCGCGCCACAGGCCGAAGTGGCGCTTCAGGATAGCTGGCTGCCCTGGCTGATGCAGCCGGAGCGGGTCGATCTGGTGGGCGTGCGGCTGAATGTGTTCATCGACGCGCAGGGCCAACTGGCGATCTCCGCCGAGGCCGATGCCGCTGACGGCGCCCGTGCCCAGCCCAAGCTGCTCGCCACCGTGCCGACGGCCGAACCAGCCGCGGCCGGGGAGGCGCCGGCGGCTAGCGCCGGCGAACCCGCCGCCGCGCCGGCGCCGCAGGTGACGACGCCCTTCGGCCCGCTGCGCCTTGCCAGCCTCGCCGCGCTGGCCCGCCAGTTCGACCAGGGAGGGCTCGACGGCGGCACGCTGAGCGAGATCGGTCTCAAGGAGGGCATCGTCGTCATCCGCAACGAGGCCAGCGGGCGGGAATGGACCTTCGACGATATCGACCTGTCGCTGTCGCGGCCGGCGGAAGGCGGCATCACCTTCGACATCAAGGCGGGCGGCATGGACGGTCCCTGGTCGGCCCGTGCCACGCTCGGCTCGCTGGTGGACGGGCGCCGCGATCTGGAGCTTCAGGTGCGCGATCTCGCGCCGCGCGACCTGCTGATCGCCGCCGGCAAGGCGGGGGCGGACATTCTCGCCACCTCGCCGCTGTCGGCGGACCTCTCCGCCACCATCGACGCGCGGGGCGTGGTGCTCGCCACCAGCGGGCGTCTGGCGGCCGGCGCCGGTGAGCTGCAGCTCGGCTCGGATGAGGAAGGGCGCATGCTGATCGACGAGGCGGTGCTCGCCTTCACGCTCGATCCGGCGGCGCGCCGGATCAATCTCACCTCCGTCACCGCGCAGGCCGGCCCCTTCGGCATGGACCTTGCCGGCACGGTGGAGATTCCCGCCGACCCCGTCAGTCCCTGGCGGCTTCACACCCAGACCGCCCGCGCCAGCTTCCTCGGCGGCGGGCCGCACCAGAACGAGGTGCCGCCCTTTGTGCTGGACGACATCGTGATGGATCTCTCCTTTGATCCGGTGGCGCAGCGCGCCAGCATCGAGCGGGGTGATCTCAAGGGTCCGCAGGGCGGCATCACGCTGGGCGGTGTGCTGGAGCTGGCCGGCCCCAAGCCCTCCCTGTCGATGAACGTAACCGCCACCCCGATGTCGGCGACCTCGCTCATCCGTCTGTGGCCGGCGGTGGCTGCACCTGCGCCGCGCAAATGGGTTTATGACCATCTGATCTCCGGCGATGTCAGCGCGGCCAGCATCTTCTTCAACGCTCCGCTCGATTCCATCGGCAAAAAGAACAATCCCCTCGCCGATGACGGCCTGCACATCGCCATCACCGGTACCAAGGGGCGCTTCATCCCGGTTCCCGGCCTGCCGCCGGTGATCGACGCCGATGTGGTGGTCAAGATCACCGGCCGCACGGCGCATGTGACGGTGGCCAAGGCGGCGATGGAGACCCCGGGCGAGCGCCGGCTCGAGATCGGCGAGAGCATCTTCGACATCTCCGACACGGCCCCGCCCCAGCCGGAAGGCAAGGTTCAGGTCAAGGTCAGCGGACCGGCGGCGGCGGCGATCGAACTCGCCGCCATCCCGCCGCTGCGCGGCCCGACCTATGTGCCGGTCGACCCGCAGAACGTGTCCGGTACGATCGAGGGCACGGCACAGATCAGCATCAAGCTCTCCGACAACATCCAACCGGCCGATGTCGATTACGCCTTCGACGCCACGCTGAGCGATTTCGCGGCCGCCAAGATGGTGCTGAACCAGAACCTTACCGACGCCACGGTGCGCGCCTTCATCACCCAGGCGGCGACGGTGGCTCGCGGCGAGGGCAAGTTCGGCGGCGCGCCGGCCAGCTTCGAATTTAACCGTCCCGCCGTCGGCGATGTCACCTTCGCGGTTGCCGCCTCGCTCGACGATACGGCGCGGCAGAAGCTCGGCTTCGACATTCCCGGCATGCTCGGGCCGCTCGGCGTCAAGCTGTCGGGCGAGGTCGGGCCCAAGGCGAAGACGGTGGATGTCGAGCTTGACCTTACCAAGGTCAAGCTGCTCGACCTCGTGCCGGGCTGGACCAAGCCGGCGGGCAAGCCGGCGCGGATGACCGCGACGGCGCATATCACCGACAAGGTGATCCGGCTCGACGATCTCGCGGTGTCGGGGCAGGGCGTGGACATTCGCGGCACGGTCGAGCTTGATCCCAAGGGCGGGGTGCTGAGCGCCAACCTGCCGACCTTCAAGCTCGCCGATGGCGACAAGGCCAATGTGAAGCTGGAGAATGTCGACGGCACCTACAAGGTGACGGTGCGCGGCGATGTCATCGAGGCGCGCGCCTTCCTCAAGCAGGTTACCGACACGCCCCCCAGCGGGCCCGGCACGGCCCGCCCGCCCGATATTGATCTTGACGTGAAGCTTGGCGTCGTCGCTGGCAATAATGGCGAGACCATGCGGGATGTCGCGCTGCTGCTCTCGCGGCGCAATGGCGAGCTACGGACTTTTTCCCTCGGCGCGCTGGTCGGCCGTTCCGGCGGCGTGACCGGCGAACTCACGGCACAGGGCAATGGCCGTCCGCAATTGCGCGTCGCCACCAGCGACGCCGGCGCGCTGCTGCGCTTCATTGATCTTTACCCGAAAATCTATGGCGGCGATCTCTGGGTCGATATCGACGCCCCCGGCGGCGGCCGGCCGCAGAGCGGCGTGATCAATGTCCGCGATTTCGTCATTCGCGGCGAGGCGGGGCTCGACCGGCTGATCGCCGCCGCGCCGCAGACCGGCCGCGACGGGCGCCCGCAGCCGGGTTCGGCCATCTCCTTCCGCAAGCTGCAGGTGAATTTCCAGCGTTCCGCCCAGCAGATCACGCTGCGCGACGGCGCGATCTGGGGTCCGTCGATCGGCTCGACCTTCGACGGCACACTCGATCTCGCCAATGACCGTGTGTCGGTGCGCGGCACCTATGTCCCGGCCTATGGGCTGAACAATCTGTTCAGCCGGCTGCCGGTCGTCGGTTTCTTCCTCGGCGGCGGACCCAATGAGGGGCTGGTCGGCGTGACCTATGAGATCGTCGGCCCGGTGTCCGGCCCGACGCTGCGGGTCAATCCGATCTCGGCGGTGGCGCCCGGCTTCCTGCGCAAGATCTTCGAGTTCCGCCAGGCGCCGGACCCGACCCCGCCGGCGGTGATCCCGACCCGGTAGGCATGGCCACGACCGTCAAACGCTCGTCATCCCCGGGCTTGGCCCGGGGATGAATTTGGCCGCGTGACACGAAGACGTGGATGGCCGGGTCGAGCCCGGCAATGACATGCTTGAGGTTATGTCTGCCGTCGTCCCTTTTCACCCGCACGCCGTCATCCCGGCATGGCCGTGAGGCCATATCCGGGATCGCGTGAAGGTGGAGCTTTTGTTGTAAGCGATCCCGGCTCCGCGCGCTTCGACCGGGATGATGGCTGAAGGTCAGACCGGCTTCAGCAGCACATGCTTCTTCTTGCCGAGCGAGAGCTTGATGACGCCCTCGGGGGTGAGGTCGCGCTCGGTCAGCACCGCCTTCTCGTCGGTGACGGTGGCATCGTTGACCTTCAGCCCGCCGCCCTTCACCTGGCGACGCGCTTCGCCATTGGAGGCGACGAGGCCGCTTTTCTCGGCGAAGGCGGCGAGCACGCCGATGCCGGCCGCGAGTTCCGCCGCCGGCACGTCGACGGTCGGCAGGTCGGCGGCGATGCCGCCTTCCTCGAAGGTCTTGCGCGCCGTCTCCGCCGCCGCCTCGGCCGCCGCGCGGCCGTGGAGCAGGGCGGTGATCTCGGTGGCGAGCAGCTTCTTTACCTCGTTGATGGCGGCGCCCTTCGCCTCCTGCGCGAGGCGCGCGATCTCGTCCATCGGCAGGGTGGTGTAGAGCTTGAGGAAGCGCTCGACGTCGGCGTCCTCGGTGTTGCGCCAGTACTGCCAGAACTCGTAGGGGCCGAGCATGTCGGCGTTCAGCCACACCGCGCCATTGACCGACTTGCCCATCTTGGCGCCGGAGGCGGTGGTCAGCAGCGGCGAGGTCAGCGCGTAGAGCTGCTTCGTGCCCATGCGGTGGCCGAGGTCGATGCCGTTGACGATGTTGCCCCACTGATCCGAGCCGCCCATCTGCAGCCGCACATCATAGCGCTTGGCCAGTTCGACGAAGTCATAGGCCTGCAGGATCATGTAGTTGAATTCAAGGAAGGAGAGCGACTGCTCGCGGTCCAGCCGCGTTTTCACACTGTCGAAGGACAGCATGCGGTTGACCGAGAAGTGCCGGCCGACATCGCGCAGGAACTCGAGATAGTTGAGCCCGCGCAGCCATTCCGCATTGTTGATCATCAGCGCGTCGGTTGGGCCCTCGCCATAGGTGAGGTAGTTGGAGAAGACGCGCTTGATCGAGGCGATGTTGGCCTCGATCGTCTCCACCGTCATGAGCTGGCGCGCATCGTCCTTGAAGGAGGGATCGCCGACCATGCCGGTGCCGCCGCCCATCAGCGAGACGGCGCGGTGGCCGGTCTTCTGCAGCCAGTGCAGCATCATGATCTGGATCAGACCGCCCGCATGCAGGCTCGGCGCGGTGGGGTCGAAGCCGATATAGGCGGTCACCGTTTCCTTGGCGAAGAGGTCGTCGAGACCCTGTTCATCGGAGATCTGATGAATGAAGCCGCGCTCGCTGAGAGTGCGGAGGAAATCGGATTTGAAGCTGCTCATCTCGGGCCTGCGGACATCAACGCCATGTTAGGATCGGCCGGTCATGTATCAGCTTCGCGCGCCAAACGCACCCCGCGCAGTGGCGGCGAGGCAGCGGGAGGAACGGCGGTGAAGGCGATCGGGCTGATGAGCGGCACCTCGCTCGACGGCGTCGACGTGGCGCTGATCAACACCGACGGCGAAACCGTCGCCAGCTTCGGCCCGGCTTCCACCTATCCCTACAGCGCTGACGACCGCGCCCTGTTCGTGGCCGCGCTGGAGGAAGCGCGCGCGCTGACCGACCGTGACGCCCGCCCGGGCGTTCTCGCCGCCGCCGAGGCGCGGCTGACAGAGCGGCATGTCGACGCTTTGGCCGCCTTCTTCGCGGCGCATCCCGAGCACCGCGATGTCGCCGTCTTGGGTTTCCACGGCCAGACCGTGCTGCACCGCCCGGAGATTCGCCTCACCGTGCAGATTGGCGACGGCGCGGCGCTGGCGCGGGCGGCGCGGACGCTGACCGGACCGCCGGGGCCGACACTCGTCTACGATCTGCGCGCCGCCGATGTCGCGGCGGGCGGGCAGGGAGCGCCGCTCGTTCCGGTCTATCACCGGGCGCTGGCGCGGGGGCTGGCGGATAAGGGCCCGTTGCTGGTGCTCAATCTCGGCGGGGTGGCCAACATCACCGCTCTGGACGGCGATGCCGATCCGATCGCCTGCGACACCGGCCCGGCCAATGCGCTGATCGACGATTTCATGAAGGCCCGCACAGGCGAGCCGCTGGATCGCGACGGCGCGGCGGCGGCGGCGGGGCGCGTCGACGAAGCGGCGTTGGGACGGCTGCTGGACCACCCCTTCTTCGCCCGCCGCCCGCCGAAATCGCTCGACCGCAATGAGTTCCGCGCCTGGGTGGAGGGACGGGCGGGACTCGACGCGATGCGAACGGAAGACGGCGCGGCCACGCTGACGGCGTTGACGGCGGCCTGCGTTGCCGCCGTGCTGGCGCATCTGCCGCGCCGGCCGCGACGGCTCATTGCTGCCGGGGGCGGGGCGCATAACCCGACGCTGCTGCGGATGCTCGGCGAGCGGCTCGGCCTGCCCGTCGACACCGCCGATGCGGTCGGCTGGTCGACCGACGCGCTGGAGGCACAGGCCTTCGCCTTCCTCGCCGTGCGGGCGCTGCGCGGCCTGCCGCTCAGCTTCCCCACCACCACCGGCGTGCCGGCGCCACTGACCGGCGGCCGGATCATCGCGCCGGCGTGAAGAGAAGCTGAAGGCGACATTCAGAAAAATTGAATACTCGACACAGAATGTCGCAGTATTCCTGAAATGCAATGGTGCGATGCGCAATCGGATGATGCGGTGCACAATATTCCATGTAGTTTGAGGGCTCCCGGAAGTCCGGCTCGCCAGGCAGGCAGCTTCCTCTTCAACACGCCTGGACAGAAACTTGGAGCCTTCGACATGCGCAGCCTCAGCCGCGATCTCTTGCCGCTTGCCGTCGCCGGCGGCCTCATCGCCGTCGCCGTCATCGCCCCCGTCCGTGCCGCCGACAAGGTTGCCGGCCTGAAGCCGGCCACCGCCCAGACCATCAATATCGGCTATGTCAATGGCGTTGCGTATTACACTCCCGAGGCTGACGGCTTTCATGTCGTCGCCACGCTGAGCGTCGCCGGCGGCGCCCCCATTCGCGTCGTCACCACGCTCCAGCCCGATCAGGCCGTCAGCGTCTCCGTGCCCGGTGCCGTCGATACGGCGGCGAGCATTGTCGAGATCGCCCGCGAGGGCGATGTGGTCACGGTGACCAACCCGCCCCGTCTCGTGCTCAACTGATCCGACCGTCTCCCCCCGACAGCAAAAAGCCCGGCGCGAGCAACGCCGGGCTTTTTCACGTCTGCGGCCGGAGACGGCGCCTCAGGCGGCGCTGGTCTTTTTGGCGGTGTCGGGCAGGCGCTTGTCCAGATAGGCGCCGACGACCTCCATCAACTCCTCGGTCTTGCCGTCGAAGAAATGGTTGCCGCCCGGCACGGTCTGCTGGTCGATGACAATGCCCTTCTGGGTCTTCAGCTTCTCCACGAGGCCGGTGACGGCGGAGAAGGGCACCACCGCGTCCTTGTCCCCATGCACGAACAGGCCGGAAGACGGGCAGGGGGCGAGGAAGGAGAAGTCGTAGAGATTCGCCGGCGCGGCGATGGAGATGAAACCCTCCACCTCCGGGCGACGCATCAGCAACTGCATGCCGATCCAGGCGCCGAAGGAGAAGCCGGCGATCCAGCAGGCGCGCGCGTCGGGGTTGATCGACTGCGCCCAGTCGAGCGCGGCGGCGGCGTCCGCCAGCTCGCCCTGACCGTGGTCGAACGCGCCCTGCGAACGGCCGACGCCGCGGAAATTGAAGCGCAGCGTCGAGAAGCCCCGGTTAACGAACTGGTAATAGAGATTATAGACGACCGGGTTGTTCATCGTGCCGCCGAACTGGGGGTGCGGGTGCAGGATGATGGCGATGGGCGCGTGGCGCTGCTTGGCCGGCTGGTAGCGGCCTTCCAGCCGCCCCTTCTCGCCGGTGAAGATGACCTCAGGCATGAAGCTCGTGACCTTGACTGCGGCGGGGCAAGGCGAAAATGGTCCGGAGGGCCGCTGAACCCGTACCGGCCTTCGTCTCGAAAGACCGCCTTACCGCATGCGCCTTGACGACCTGGGGCGGGAGCCCTAACTTATTAGAATAATTCTAAACATCTACGTCGAGTTGCGATCGCGTCGCGTTCAACCAGCGCGCGACCGAAAGCCCAACGAAGAAGACGGGACGGTCAGCTATGACGGACGACGCCTGAATTTGCAAGCTTTAGCGCAAAGGAACGGGCAGACGCCGCCGCGCCTTCCTATATAGGAGACGGAAAAGGAACTGCGAGCCTCCGAACCCATGAACGTACGCACCTATCTCGACCACAACGCGACCTCGCATGTGCGCCCGGAAGCGCGGGAGGCGCTGCTGGCGGCCCTCGACGCCACCGGCAACGGCTCGTCCGTGCATGCCGAGGGCCGTGCCGCGCGCGGCACGATGGACGCGGCGCGGGCACGGGTGGCGGCACTGGTCGGGGCGAGCCCTGGCGGGGTGATCTTCACCTCCAGCGGCACCGAGGCTGACGCGCTGGCGCTCACCCCCGACTACCGGCGCGGTGAAACGCCTCTCGTCTTCGACGCGCTGCTGGTGAGCGCGGTGGAGCATGCCGCCGTTCTGCGCGGTCATCGCTTCGCGCCGGAGCAGGTCGAGGTTCTGCCCGTGGATGCGCGCGGACGGCTGCGGCTCGATGCGCTCGACGCGGCTCTGGCGCGCCACGCCGCCGCGGGGAGTCGGGTGCTGCTGTCGCTGATGGTGGCGAATAATGAGACGGGCGTTTTGCAGCCGCTGGCGGAAGCCGCCCGCCGCGCCCATGCCCATGACGCCCTGGTCCACACCGATGCCGTGCAGGCGGCCGGGCGCATCCCGCTCTCCATGTCCGCACTCGGCGTCGACCTGATGTCGGTGTCTGCGCACAAGCTCGGCGGCGCGCCCGGGGCGGGGGCGCTGATCCTCGCCGATCCCGATCTGCGCCCGGCGCCACTGCTCGGCGGCGGCTCGCAGGAGCGCGGCCGGCGGGCGGGCAGCGAGAACGTGCCGGCCATCGCCGCCTTCGGCGCGGCGGCCGAGCGCGCGCGCGCCTCTGTGGACGCCGACGGCGTGCGCATCAATGGCTTGCGCGAACGGCTTGAAGACGCTCTAAGGTGCGAGTTCCCCGAACTCGTCCTGCTCGTGGGCGATGTCGACCGGCTGCCGAACACGTCATGCCTGGCTTTGCCCGGGGTGCCGGCGGAAACGATCGTCATCGCGCTCGATCTGGCGGGCCTTGCGGTGAGCGCCGGGGCCGCCTGCTCGTCGGGCAAGGTCGCGGCCTCGCATGTGCTGGGCGCGATGGGCGTGCCCGAGCGTATCGCGCGCTCGGCGTTCCGCCTGTCCTTCGGCTGGTCGAGCGGGGAAGAGGATGTCGACCGGGCGCTTGGCGTGTTTCGCCGGGTGTTGCCCGGTCTTTTGCGTCGCCGCGCGGCGGCGTGAGCAAGGCCCGCCCGCAGGGCGGCGAGACGGCGCAGGGGCGGCCTCGTGCAGCACCTGCGGAATGGTTGACCTGACCCGCGGGCCTTGACCCCGCGTGGGAGAGGAGATGAGACGATGCCGGCCGTACAGGAGACAGTGGACCAGGTCCGCTCCATTGATGTCGATCAGTACAAGTACGGGTTCTTCACCGAGATCGAATCCGAGAAGGCCCCCAAGGGCCTGACCGAGGACACGGTCCGCTTCATTTCGGCGAAGAAGAACGAGCCCGACTGGCTGCTGGAATGGCGGCTCGACGCCTTCCGCCGCTGGCAGACCATGCGCGAGCCGGACTGGGCGCGGGTGAGCTATCCGCCGATCGACTATCAGGACCTTTATTACTATTCCGCGCCGAAGGCCAAGGAAGCCCGGTCGATCGAGGATATCGACCCGGAAATTCTCGCCACCTATGAGAAGCTGGGCATCCCGCTGCGCGAGCGCGACGCGCTGCTCGGCATTGAGAGCGGCGCCACCAAGGTGGCGGTCGACGCCGTGTTCGATTCGGTCTCGGTGGCGACCACCTTCAAGGAGGAACTCGCCAAGGCCGGCGTGATCTTCATGCCGATCTCGGAAGCCGTGCGCGAGCACCCCGAACTGGTGAAGAAATATCTCGGCTCGGTCGTACCGGTGACCGACAACTACTTCGCCACGCTGAACTCGGCGGTGTTCTCCGACGGTTCCTTCGTCTACGTGCCCAAGGGCGTGCGCTGCCCGATGGAGCTCTCGACCTATTTCCGCATCAATGAGCGCAACACCGGCCAGTTCGAGCGCACGCTCATCATCGCCGATGAAGGCGCCTATGTGAGCTATCTCGAAGGCTGCACCGCGCCGATGCGCGACGAGAACCAGCTCCATGCCGCCGTCGTCGAACTGGTGGCGCTGGACGACGCCGAGATCAAATACTCGACGGTGCAGAACTGGTATCCCGGCGACAAGGACGGCAAGGGCGGCATCTTCAATTTCGTCACCAAGCGCGGCGACTGCCGCGGCGACCGTTCGAAGATTTCCTGGACGCAGGTGGAGACCGGCTCGGCCATCACCTGGAAATATCCGAGCTGCATCCTGCGCGGCGACAATTCCCAGGGCGAGTTCTACTCGATCGCCATCTCCAACGGGCGCCAGCAGGTCGACAGCGGCACCAAGATGATCCATCTCGGCAAGAACACGTCGAGCCGCATCATCTCCAAGGGCATCGCGGCGGGCTATTCCGACAACACCTATCGCGGCCTCGTCACCGCCCACCGCAAGGCCACCGGCGCGCGCAACTTCACCAATTGCGACAGCCTGCTGATCGGCGACAAATGCGGGGCGCACACCGTGCCCTATATCGAGTCGAAGAATTCGTCCGCCCAGTTCGAGCACGAGGCCACCACCTCGAAGATCTCCGACGACCAGCTTTTCTACTGCCGCCAGCGCGGCCTCGATCCCGAGGAAGCGACGGCGCTGATCGTCAACGGCTTCGTCAAGGACGTGCTGCAGCAACTCCCCATGGAGTTCGCCGTCGAGGCGCAGAAGCTGATAGCGGTGAGCCTCGAGGGTTCGGTGGGCTGACGCCCCTTTTTATCGTCATCCCGGACGCGGCGGCGCCGCGCTCCGGGATCGTTCGCAGATTTTCAGCGCGCTCCCGGCTCAGCGCTCCCGCCGGTCGACGCGCCCAGACACGGAACAGCAGACATGGCTATGCTCGACATCGACAACCTCCACGCCAAGATCGACGGCGAACACGGCAAGGAGATCCTCAAGGGCCTCTCGCTCAAGGTGAATCCCGGCGAGGTGCACGCGATCATGGGGCCGAACGGCTCCGGCAAGTCGACCCTCTCCTATATCCTCGCCGGCAAGGAGGACTATGAGGTCACCGACGGCGCCGTCACCCTCGACGGCGAGGACCTGCTGTCGATGGAAATCGACGAGCGCGCCGCCAAGGGCGTTTTTCTCGCCTTCCAGTACCCGGTGGAAGTGCCCGGCGTCGCCACCATGACTTTCCTGCGCGCCTCGCTGAACGCGCAGCGCAAGAAGCGCGGCGAGGCGGAAATCTCCACGCCGGACTTCCTGCGCCTCGTCAAGGATAAGGCGGCCCATCTCGGCATCAACCAGGACATGCTGAAGCGCGGCGTCAATGTCGGCTTCTCCGGCGGTGAGAAGAAGCGTGCCGAAATCCTGCAGATGGCGATTCTCGAACCGAAGGTGGCGATCCTCGACGAGACCGATTCCGGCCTCGACATCGACGCGCTCAAGGTCGTCTCCGAGGGCGTCAACGCCCTGCGGTCGCCCGACCGGGCGATGATCGTCATCACCCATTATCAGCGCCTGCTCAACCACATCGTGCCCGACTTCGTCCATGTGATGAACAAGGGCCGCATCGTGCGCTCCGGCGGCAAGGAACTGGCGCTGGAGCTCGAAGCCAATGGCTATGCCGAGTACCAGCAGGACGCGGCGTGAGGTGGCTGAGATGAACGCTGACATCCGTCCGATCCGCACTCCGGCCGAACAGGCGATCCTCGCATCGCTCGGCACCGTGCCGGAAGGTGGCGACCGGCTGGCCGATCTGCGCCGCGCCGCCGCCCGCGCCTTCGAGGAGAACGGCCTGCCGCACCGGCGGGTCGAGGAATGGAAATACACCGACCTGCGCAGCCTGATGCGCGAGGCGGTTCCCGTCGCCGGCACCGCGGCGGTGGCCGAGGCGGATGCCCGCGCGCGCCTGCTGCGCGCGGTGGATGCCCGCCGCATCGTCGTCGCCAATGGCGCCGTGGTGCCGGAACTCTCCGACCTCGCCGATCTGGAGCCGGGGCTCACCGTCACCACCCTGTCCGCCGCCATCGCGGCGGGGGACGCGGTGCTGAGCCGCCTCGGCGGCATCCAGCCCGGCCGCTACGACGCTTCGCTGGCGCTCAACACCGCGCTGGCCAAGGACGGCGTGGTCGTCACTGTGGCGCCGGGCGCGAAGATCGAGCGGCCGCTGCATGTGGCGCATGTCTTCGCCGGCGAGGCGGCGGCAGCGAGCTATGCCCGCTCTCTGGTGGTGGTCGGGGCGGGCGCCTCCCTCACCTATGCCGAGAGCTTCGAGGGGCCGGAGGGGCTGGCCTACCAGGCCAACACCGCCACCGAGTTCGTCGTCGGCGACGAGGCGCATCTCGATGTGGTGCGGCTGCAGGAAGATGGCGCGGGCGCCTTCCACCTCGCCACGCTCCTGTTCGATGTCGGCCGCGAGGCGCAGGTCCACGCCTTCAGCTTCGCGCTGGGCGCTTCCGTCGCGCGCACCTCGCTCTATGCGACGCTGTCGGGCGAGAACAGCCATGTCGGCTTCAACGGTGCCGCGCTGCTGAAAGACCGCCAGCATGCCGACACGACCCTGTATGTCGATCATCAGGTGCCGGGCTGCGAGAGCCGCGAATTGTTCAAGCATGTGCTCGACGATTCCGCGCGCGGCGTGTTCCAGGGCAAGATCGTTGTCCGCCAGGCGGCGCAGAAGACGGATGGGCGGATGATGAGCCGCGCGCTGGTGCTGGGCGACGAGGCCGAGATGGACAACAAGCCGGAGCTGGAGATCTTCGCTGACGACGTGCAGTGCGGCCATGGCGCCACCTGCGGCGCGATCGACGACGAACTGCTGTTCTATCTGCGCGCCCGCGGCATTCCGCTCAAGGAGGCGCAGAGCCTTCTGGTGCAGGCCTTTGTGGGCGAGGCGGTGGAGACCGTCGAGCATGACGGCCTGCGCGAGGCGCTGGTCGAACGCGCGGAAGCCTGGCTCGCGGCGCGGGCCTGAGGCGGATTGGACGGGGCGAGCATCCTTCGAGGCTCGCTTCGCTCGCACCTCAGGATGACGTTGCCCTTGAGCACCACGTCATCCTGAGGCGCCGGCCAAGGGCCGGCCTCGAAGGATGTTCGCCCGTGTGGCGCCAGAAAGGTCGACCGATGACCATCACCCTCCATCCCGCCGTCACCGACGGCACTTATGACGTTGCCCGCGTGCGGCAGGATTTCCCCATCCTGTCCAAGCAGGTGTACGGCAAGCCTCTGGTCTATCTCGACAATGCCGCCTCGGCGCAGAAGCCGGTGCAGGTGCTGGACCGGATGCGCTTCGCCTATGAGAACGAATATTCCAACGTGCATCGCGGCCTGCACTTCCTCGCCAATGCGATGACGGAAGCCTATGAGGAAGCGCGCGAGCGCTGCCGCGCCTTCCTCGGCGCTGCGACATTGGACGAGGTGATCTTCACCCGTTCGGCCACCGGCGCGCTGAACCTCGTCGCCTCCTCGCTCGGCCAGTCGATCCGCGAGGGCGACGAGATCGTGCTCTCGATCATGGAGCACCATTCCAACATCGTGCCGTGGAACTATCTGCGCGAGCGCAGGGGCGCGGTGATCAAATGGGCGCCGGTGACGCCCGATGGCGCTTTCGATCTCGACGCCTTCAAGGCGCTGCTGACCGAACGCGCGAAGATCGTGGCCATCACCCACATGTCGAACGTGCTCGGCACGGTGACCCCGATCAAGGAGATCGCGCGGCTCGCCCATGAGGCCGGCGCCGTGGTGGTGGTGGACGGGGCGCAGGCCGCCGTGCACATGCCGGTGGACGTGGTCGACCTCGATGTCGATTTCTACGCCGTGACCGGCCACAAGCTCTATGGTCCGACCGGCATCGGCCTGCTCTATGGCAAGCGGGCGCTGCTGGAGAAGATGCCGCCCTATGAGGGCGGCGGCGAGATGATCCGCACCGTCACGGAAGAGGGCGTCACCTATGGCGAGCCGCCCCACCGCTTCGAGGCCGGCACGCCGCCCATCGTGCAGGCGATCGGGCTCGGTGCGGCGCTCGCCTATATGGAGAGCCTCGGTCGTGATCGCATCGCCGCGCATGAAGCCTCGCTCGGCGCCTATGCCCGCGAGCGGCTGTCGCAGATCAATTCCGTCCAGGTCTATGGCGACGCGCCGGGCAAGGGCGCCATCTTTGCCTTTGACGTGAAGGGCGCGCATGCGCACGACATCGCCACCGTGATCGACCGCGCGGGTGTGGCGGTGCGCGCCGGCACCCATTGCGCGATGCCGCTTCTGGGGCGATATGGTGTGAATGCGACGTGCCGGGCGTCGTTCGCGCTCTACAACACGCATGAGGAAGTCGACATTCTCGCCGACGCCCTCATCAAGGCTCAGGATCTTTTCGCATGAGCGAAACCCAGACCGACACGCCGAACACCCCGGCCGTGAACTCCGCCATCCCGGAGGCGGAGCTTGAGCGCCTGACCGACGACATCGTCGCGGCGCTCAAGACCGTCTACGACCCGGAAATCCCGGTCGACATCTACGAACTCGGCCTCATCTACAAGGTCGACATCGCCGACGACCGTCAGGTCGCGGTGGAAATGACGCTGACGACGCCCAACTGCCCCTCGGCGGCCGAGCTGCCGGGGATGGTGGAAGGCGCGGTGGCGAGCGTCGGCGGGGTTGCCGGCGCCACCGTCAACCTCACCTTCGATCCGCCCTGGGATCAGGGCCGCATGTCAGAGGAAGCGCGGCTGGCGCTGAATCTGTGGTGAGCGAGACGCCCGTCGCGCCGCCGCTGTCCGGCGTGCTGGAAACCGGCCTCTATGTCGACGACATGCCCCGCGCCCGCGCCTTTTATGAGCGGGTGCTGGGGCTTGAGCCGATGGTCGCCGATGACCGGTTCTGCGCCTATCGCGCCGGGCCGGGCAGCGTGCTGCTGCTGTTCCTCCGCGGCGCCACGCGGGAGCCGGTGGTGATGGCGGAAGGCACCATCCCGCCGCATGATGGCAGCGGCGCGCTGCATTACGCGCTGGCGATTCCTGAGAGTTCTCCGGCGCATTGGGAGCAGCATCTCGCCGCTCATCGTGTGCCGCTGGAGGGGCGGGTGAACTGGAAGGGTGGCGGCGTCAGCCTGTATTTCCGCGATCCCGATCACCACCTGGTGGAACTCGCCACGCCGGGGCTGTGGCCGAATTATTGAGGGTGGGGACTTGTCCGCTGTCGTCATCCCGGACGGCCAAAGGCCGATCCGGGATCGCGCCGGACGGCGAGCGATCCCGGCTCTCGCCGCGCTCGGCCGGGATGATGCTGGCGCTACCCGCCGCCTTCGCCCTTGCCGGAGCCCGGCGCATCCCCACATTAGGCGAGACCGATCCGCCGGCCTTGAACCGGCGTCGATGTGGAGACAGTGAGCATGACCCAGTCCCGCCCCAAGGTGATGACCCTGACCGACGCCGCCGCCGATCGCGTGCGGCAGGTGATCGCGCGTTCGGAAAAGCCGGTCGTGGGCCTCCGCATCGGCGTCAAGAATGGCGGCTGCGCCGGCATGGAATACACGATGGAATTCGCCGAAGAGGCGGGCCGGTTCGATGAGGTGGTGGAGGACAAGGGCGTCAAGGTGCTGATCGACCCCAAGGCGATCCTTTATCTTCTCGGCACCGAGATGGACTTCAAGGCCGACAAGTTCGCCGCCCAGTTCGTGTTCAACAATCCCAACCAGACTTCGGCGTGCGGTTGCGGCGAATCCGTCGCCATCACCCCCGTGCGGCCGGAGACGGCCGGCGCCAGCGCCTGATCGCGCTGGCGGGGCGATGGATGAGGCGGATATTGCCGATCTGTTCGCCGCCTTCGGCCCCGTGCGCACCCGCCGCCTGTTCGGCGGGCTCGGTCTTTATGCAGACGGGGTGATGTTCGGCCTCGTGCTCGATGGCCGTATCTTCCTCAAGACCGATCCCGGTTTCGCCGCCGATCTCGCCGCTGCGGGGGCGGAGCCGTTCACCTATCGGCGCAAGGACGGGCGGCAGGTCAACGTCGCCTATTGGTCGCTGCCGGAGCCGGCGCTCGATGATGGCGAAGTGGCGGCGGCGCTTGCTCTTCGCGCGCTGGCCATCGCCCGCGCGGCCGCCAGTGCCGCACCGCGCCGGCCGCGTCGGCGCTGACGGGGATCGGGGCGGAACCCGCCCGCTCCATGCGTGTTACCGAGGTACCCGGCGGCGCCGGACTGACCGACGCGCAAGGAGCGGACGCGCATGAATCTCGACAGTTTCGGTGATCTGAACGGGCTGGGCGACCTCGTCGTCCTCTATGGCCTGAATGTTCTCTACGCGCTGGCGCTGCTGCTCATCGGCTGGTGGCTGGCAAGCGTGGTGGAGCGATTGGTCATTCGTGCCTTCGGAGCGAGCCGGCGGGTGGACGCTACCATCGTCGGCTTTCTGTCCAGCCTTGCGCGCTACACCGTGCTGGTGTTCGTCGGCCTTGCCGTGCTGCAGCGCTTCGGCATCCAGACCACCAGTCTCATCGCGGTTCTGGGCGCCACCTCGCTGGCGGTCGGCCTGGCGCTGCAGGGCACGCTGTCCAATGTCGCCGCCGGGGTGATGCTGCTGCTGTTCCGCCCGTTCAAGATCGGCGATTCCGTTGAAGTCGGCGGCCAGAGCGGCACGGTGAAGGCGGTTACCCTATTCACGACGGAACTCGCGGCCGGCGACAATGTGCAGGTTCTCATGCCCAATGGCCGGGTGTGGGGCTCGCCCATCATCAACCGCTCGGTCTATGGCCGTCGCAGCTTCAGCTTCGCGCTGGAGCTGAAGCCGGACGCCGATATTGAAGGGGTGATGGAGCAGGGGCTCAGCTTCCTGCAGGCGGATCCGCGCGTCGCCGCGGAACCGGGCCCCTCCGCGTCCATCGCCAGAATGGCGCTGGACCGGGTGGAAGTCGGCTTTTCCGGTTGGGCGTCGGCGGGTGACGCCGGCGCGGTGCGCGGCGATCTCATCAAGCGTTTGCGGGCGGCGATCCGGACGCCAGCCGCGCCGCCGACGGCTGCCGTGCCGGCCGCGTCGCGCAAGCCACGATCGGCTAAACCGGCCGCAGCGGAGAGTTCGGCGGCGGGCGCTTCCGCCCTGCCGCAGCCAAAGGCCGGCGAGCCGTTCAGCCGGCCTTGATCTTCACCGGGCGCAGCAGGAAAGCCGGCAGGTGCGAGGTGTCGGCCGGCTCGTCCATCGGCGCGCGGTCCGGGCGGCGATGGGTGAGGGGCGTCACCGGCGCCCGCGCCGGAGCGGGGGCGACCTTTTCGCGGCCACGGCCGCGCGGCGCGGCAGCGGCCTCCGGCGCGGCGTCGCTGTCCTTGTCCCGCGCGCGCCGGCGCGCCGGCTTGGCGGCGGGCGTCGTCGCCTCCTCCGCCACGGCGGCGAGCGGCGCTTCGGCCGCGGCATTGGGGGGCGCGTCCGCCTCGCGGCGACGGGCGGGGCGGGCGCCCCGGCTCTCGCCGCCATCTTCCCGCTCGCGGTTGCGGCCGCCACGGCCCTTCTCGCGGACAGGCTTCTCACGGCCGGGACGGGCGCGCGTCTCGACGGCCGGGACGCTGTCCAGTCCGGCGCCGTCCTTCCAGTCGATGGCGCGGCCGATCAGTTTCTCGATCGCCGCCAGCGACTTGGAATCCGCGCCCGTGACGATGGTGAAGGCGGCACCCGCACGTCCGGCGCGGCCGGTGCGGCCGATACGGTGCACATAGTCTTCCGCATGGTGCGGCGTGTCATAGTTGAACACGTGACTAACCGCGGGAATGTCCAGGCCGCGCGCGGCGACATCTGACGCCACCAGCAGGGTGGCGTCGCCGGTGCGGAACTGGTCGAGCGCCTGCATGCGTGAGCGCTGGTCCATGTCGCCATGCAGGCACACCGCCTTGTAGCCATGGCGCAGCAGCGACTTATGGACGACGGCCACTTCGCTCTTGCGGTTGCAGAAGATGATGCCGTTCTGCAGGTTCTCGGCTCCGTCGATCAGCCCGCGCAGCGTCTCGCGCTTGGCGAAGTCCTCCTTGGGGGAGGCGACGAGTAGCTGGGTGATGGTCGAGGCGGTGGAGGAGGGGCGGGACGCCTCGATCTGCACCGGGTTCGACAGGAACTGCGCGACGAGGCGCTGGATTTCCGGCGGCATGGTGGCGGAGAAGAACAGCGTCTGGCGGGTGAACGGCACCAGCTTGCAGATGCGCTCGATGTCCGGGATGAAGCCCATGTCGAGCATGCGGTCGGCCTCGTCGATGACGAGGATCTCGATGCCGGAGAGCAGCAGCCGGCCGCGCTCCACATGGTCGAGCAGCCGGCCCGGCGTGGCGATGAGGATGTCGACGCCGCGCAGCAGCTTGGCGTCCTGGTCGCCGAAGGAGACGCCACCGATCAGCAGGGCGACATTGAGCTTGTGGTTCTTGCCGTAGCGCGTGAAGTTCTCTTCCACCTGCGCGGCGAGTTCGCGCGTCGGCTCCAGGATCAACGTGCGCGGCATGCGGGCCCGGGCGCGGCCCTGCTCCAGCAGGGTCAGCATCGGCAGGGTGAAGGCGGCGGTCTTGCCGGTGCCGGTCTGGGCGAGCCCCAGAACATCGCGGCGGGCCAGCACATGCGGAATGGCCTGCGCCTGGATCGGCGTCGGCTCGGTGTAGCCGGTATCGGCAACGGCCGCGAGCACCTTGTCGCTCAGGCCCAGTTCGTTAAAAGGCATCTGGATCAATTCTGCGGCCTGCGCACCGCACACCGGACCCCCGAGCCGTAACCGGGGATGGTTGCATCGTCGTCGCGCGGAGCGCCTCAGTCGGATAGGGTATGACGACGCATCGCACCATAGGCATAACGCCCGGAAAGTCAACGTATTTGGCCGCTGTCAAGGGCTTTTCGGCTACGCCTCGCCCGCATGGTGTCCGCTGGGGAAGGCAGGTCGCGCCATGAGTCGCGCCTTCGTGAAAGAAGACAGCGGCGCCGATACGCTGCCCGAGCGCCCGATCAGCGGGAATCGCAACCTCGTCACCCGTCGGGGGCTGGCGCAGATCGACGCCGAAATCGCCCGGCAACGCGAGGCCCTTGCTGCCGCCGGGGCGCAGGGGTCGCGCGAGGGCGCCGCCGCCGCTTCGCGCGAACTGCGCTACTGGTCGGCGCGCCGAGCCAATGCCGAGCCGGTGGACCCTCCGCAGAGGGGCGAGGCCATCACCTTCGGCATGGCGGTGACGCTGGAAGACGAAAAGGAACATCGCCGCACCTTCCGCATCGTCGGCGAGGACGAAGCCGATCCGGCCCAGGGGCGCATCGGATGGGTGTCGCCTGTGGCCCGTGCCCTGCTGGGCAAATGGATCGGTGACGAGGTGACGCTGCCGGGCGGCACGATGGAGATCGTCGCCGTCGATCCGCGCCCGGAGGTGGCGGAGCCATGGGCACGATGATTGTCTCCCTGGACACGCTGCTGGTGTTCGTCCCGGCGGCGCTGGCGCTCAACCTCACCCCCGGCAATGACATGCTGTTCTGTCTCGGGCAGGGAATGAAGTCCGGCCCGCGCGCGGGCGTCGCCGCCAGTTTCGGCGTCGCGCTCGGCGGCTTCATCCATGTGCTTGCCGCCGCGTTCGGGCTGGCGGCGCTGCTCGCCGCCCATCCCGGCGCCTTCGCGGTGCTGCGCTGGGCCGGCGTCGCCTATCTCGTCTGGCTGGCGGTGCAGGCGCTGCGCGGCCCGGGGCTCGTGTGGGCGCCGGAGCCGGGGCGGGGATACACGCCGCGGCGCGCCTTCCGCGAGGCGGTGCTGGTCAATGTGCTGAACCCGAAGGTCGCGGTCTTCATCCTCGCCTTCCTGCCGCAATTCGTCGATCCCGCGCGGGGCTCGGGCTTTGTTCAGTTCCTGGTGTTGGGCACGGTGTTCAATGCCGGCGGCACGGTGGTGAACGCTCTGGTTGGCGGTTTTGCCGGCCGGATCGGGGTCTGGCTGCGCGGGCGGGAGCGGGTGGCCCGCGCCTTCACCCGCCTCACCGGTTTTCTCTTCCTCGGTCTCGCCGCGCGCCTCGCCTTCGAACGGCCGTGAGGCCACGCCGTCAGATATCCAGCAGTTCCTCGCTGGCAAAGGCGGCGCGCTCGGAGATGAAGGTGAAGCGGCTCTCAGGCTTGTTGCCCATCAGCCGCTCGACGATATCGGCCGTGGCCGCGCGCTCGGCCTCCTCCACGGTGACGCGCAGCAGGGTGCGCGTCTTGCGGTTCATCGTGGTTTCCTTGAGTTGGGCCGGCATCATCTCGCCAAGGCCCTTGAAGCGGCCGATCTCGACCTTGCCGCGCCCGGAAAATTCGGTGCGCAGCAATTCGTCACGATGCGCCTCGTCGCGGGCGTAGAGCGTCTTGGCGCCCTGGCTGATGCGGTAGAGCGGCGGCACGGCGAGGAAGAGATGGCCGTTCTCGATCAGCTTCGGCATCTGCCGGTAGAAGAAGGTGACGAGCAGCGAGGCGATATGCGCGCCATCGACATCGGCGTCGGTCATGATGATGACCCGCTCATAGCGCAAATCTTCCTCGCGATACTGCGTCCCGGTGCCGGCGCCCAGCGCCTGCACGAGATCGCCGAGCTGCTGGTTCGCCGCGAGCTTGTCGCGCCCGGCGCTGGCGACGTTGAGGATTTTGCCGCGCAGCGGCAGCACCGCCTGGGTCTGGCGCTCGCGCGCCTGCTTGGCCGAGCCGCCGGCCGAGTCGCCCTCGACGATGAACAGTTCCGACCCCGCCGCCGAATTGTTGGAGCAGTCCGCCAGCTTGCCCGGCAGGCGCAGCTTGCGCACCGCGGTCTTGCGGGAGATTTCCTTTTCCTGCCGGCGGCGCAGCCTCTCCTCGGCCCGCTCCACCACCCAGTCGAGCAGGCGGTTGGCCTGCGCCGGATTGCCGCCGAGCCAGTGGTCGAACGGGTCGCGCAGCGCCGCCTCGACGATGCGCGTCGCCTCGGCCGTGGCGAGCTTCTCCTTGGTCTGACCCTGGAATTCCGGCTCGCGCACGAAGACGGAGAGCATGGCGGCGCAGCCGGCCATCACGTCGTCGGCGGTGATGATGGCGGCGCGCTTGGCCGCGCCGGTGCGCTCGGCATGGTCGCGCAGACCTTTCAGCAGCACCGCGCGCAGGCCGGTTTCATGCGTGCCGCCCTCGGCGGTGGGGATGGTGTTGCAATAGGAGGAGATGCTGCCATCGGCATCGCCCAGCCAGGCCACCGCCCATTCCGCCGAGCCATGGCCGCCGGGGCGTTGGGTCTTGCCGGAGAAGATGTCGGGATGGACCAGCGTATGGCCGTCAATATCGGCCGCGAGATAGTCGCGCAGGCCGCCGGGGAAGCGGAACACCGCCTTTTCCGGGATATCGGTGCCGGCGACGAGCGAGGCGTCGCAGCTCCAGCGGATTTCCACCCCGCCGAACAGATAGGCCTTGGAGCGGGCCATCTTGAACACGCGGGCCGGCTTGAAGCGGGCATTCTCGCCGAAGATCTGCGCGTCCGGGTGGAAGCTCACCCGCGTGCCGCGCCGGTTGAGGATGCGCCCGACTTCCTGGATCGCGCCCTGGGGCACACCGCGCGAATAGGTCTGGCGGTAGAGCGTCTGCCCGCGCGCCACTTCCACCACCAGCACGTCGGACAGCGCGTTGACCACGGAGACGCCGACACCGTGCAGGCCGCCGGAGGTCTCGTAGACCTTGCTGTCGAACTTGCCGCCCGCGTGCAGCGTGGTGAGGATGACCTCCAGCGCCGACTTTCCGGGATATTTCGGGTGTTCCTCGATCGGGATGCCGCGGCCATTGTCGGTGACGGTCAGGAAGCCGTCCTCGGTCAGTTCCACCTCGATGAAGCTGGCATGGCCGGCCACCGCCTCATCCATCGAATTGTCGATCACCTCGGCGAAGAGGTGGTGGAGCGCCTTCTCGTCCGTGCCGCCAATATACATGCCCGGCCGGCGCCGCACCGGTTCCAGCCCTTCCAGCACCTCGATATCGGCAGCCGTGTAGCCGGCCTCGCCGGGGGTGCCCTCGCGCGGCGCGGCGGGGCGCGCAGCGGCGCGCGGACGCGGGGCGGGAACAGCGGCGAAGAGGTCGTCGGAATTCGACATGGGCGCGGTGGGTCTCATCAGGGTCAGGAACCGATTCGGTTTCCTTAGCACTATGCCAGCGCCAGCGCGAAACCGGAACGCTCCGTGAACATGGGCGCCATGCGCGCCGGCCTATCAGCGCTTCAGCCGCTTGCGATTGGCGCGCACCTTACGGCCATAGAGGGCGACGATCTCCGGCCCGACCGCGTCGAGCCGGCCGGCGGCGGCCGCCTTCATCAGCCGGGCATTGACCTCGCCCAGCGCCAGCGTCTTTTCCGTGACCATCCGCACCGCCTCGACGCCGGCGGCGGCGTCGCCGCGCGCAAGGCGGGTGAGCCGTTCGGTAATCACCACCTGCATGTCCATGCCGAGCCGGGTCATGGCGAGGCCGGTTTCAAACCAGGCGAAGGGGTCGTTCATGGCGGGGCTCCGGCGACGTCAAGAAGGGCCGGACGAGAAGCTTTGGGCGGCGGCGTCGGTTCCCGCCCGGCGCGCGCAGCCGCCATGCGCCAGCCGAGGCCCCTCTTGTCTTTCGCCAGACATGCGAAAGGTGTAAGGGCGCAGCTCCATGCGCGTCCCCGGCTCGTCACGGCGGGCGCGCCAGCAGGAAGGGTCGCCACCATGACGGACAGCAAGGCGCGGATCGCCATCCTCGGGGCCTCGGGCTACACCGGCTCGGAACTGCTGCGCCTGCTGCTGCGCCATCCGCGGGTCGAGATCGTCGCGCTCACCGCCGACCGCAAGGCCGGGCAGCCGGTGGCGGATGTGTTCCCGCAATTCGCGCCGTTCAAGCTGCCGGACCTCATCACCATCGAGCAGGTGGCGTGGAAGGACGTGGATCTCGTCTTCTGCGCCCTGCCGCACGGCACCACGCAAGTAGTGATCAAGAACGTGTTCGAGACCGCGCCGCATGTGAAGGTGGTCGATCTCTCCGCCGATTTCCGGCTGCGCGACGATGGCGCCTATGAGCGCTGGTACGGCCATCCGCACCAGGCGCTGGAGCTGCAGCAGGAAGCGGTCTACGGCGTGGTCGAGCTGTATCGCGACGACATCCGCAAGGCGCGGCTTGTCGCCAATCCCGGCTGCTACACCACCACCGCCATCCTGCCGGTGGTGCCGCTGATCGAGGCCGGCGCCATCGAGCCCGAGCACATCGTCATCGACGCCAAGAGCGGCGTGACCGGCGCCGGGCGCGCGGCGAAGGAGAATCTCTTGTTCACCGAAGTGACGGAGGGCATGCACGCCTATGGCGTCGGCAGCCACCGCCACATGGCGGAACTGGATCAGGAATTCTCCAAGGCCGCCGGCCGCACGGTTGCGCCCAGCTTCACGCCGCATCTCGTGCCGATGACGCGCGGCATTTACGCCACGATCTATCTCAAGACCGGCGCGGGCGTCGGCGCCGAGGGCGTGCACCGGGTGCTGGCGGACTTCTACAAGGGCGAGCCCTTCGTGCATGTGCTGCCGCTCGGCCAGGTGCCGCAGTCGCGCTTCGTCAAGGGCTCCAACATGGCCTTTATCGGCGTGGTGAAGGACCGCGCGCCGGACCGGGTGATCGTGATCTCCACCACCGACAATCTGGTGAAGGGAGCTTCCGGCCAGGCGGTGCAGAACATGAACCTCGTGCTCGGCTATCCCGAGACGCTGGGGCTGGAGCAGATCGCGCTGTTCCCCTGAGGGGCGGGCCGTCATCCCGGACGGCCGCGGGCCGATCCGGGATCGCAGGACTGGGGCCGTCCCGATGATCTGCCGATCCCGGCTCGAAGCTATGCTTCGGCCGGGATGACGGAATGGCCGCCATGGCGAGCCGGTTCATCCTGAGGTGCGAGCCGCAGGCGAGCCTCGAAGGATGTTCGTCTGCCGCGGCCTAAGACGCCGATTGCCGGCCGCAAGCAGCCCGCTTCACGACTTCACCTTCACATAGCTGCCCGGTGCGTCCTCGATCGCCTTGTAAGGACCCTCGCCGGGGATGCGGGTAGTTGCGGGCACGCGCGCGTCATCCTGCGCCTCGATCCAGGCCAGCCAGTCCGGCCACCACGAGCCGGGATGCATCTGCGCCTTGCCGATCCACTCTTCCAGCGTCCCCGCCGCCGGGCCGCCGGTCCAGTACTGGTATTTGCCGCGTGCCGGCGGGTTGATGACGCCGGCAATATGGCCGGAGCCCGCCAGCACGAAGCGGCCGGGATCGCTGAATTTCTGCAGGCCGAGAAACACCGAGGCCGCCGGGGCGATGTGGTCCTCGCGCGTCGCGACGGAATACATCGGGACATGGATCGCCTTGAGGTCGAGCTTCTGGCCGGCGAGCATCAGCCGACCCTGCGCCAGCTTGTTGTCGAGATAGCAGTTGCGCAGATAGAAGGAATGGTTGGCAGCCGGCAGGCGGGTGGAATCCGAATTCCAGTAGAGAATGTCGAAGGGGAACGGTGCCTGCCCCTTGAGATAATTGTTCACCACATAGGGCCAGATCAGGTCATTGGCGCGCAGCATGTTGAAGGCGTTGGCCATGGTGCGGCCTTCCATCACGCCGGCTTCCAGCATCTTGCGCTCAAGGCTGGCGACCTGCTCCTCGTCGATGAACACCTTCAGGTCACCGGCATAGGTGAAGTCGACCTGGGTGGTGAGGAAGGTGGCGCTGGCGAGGCCGGGCTTGGTGTCCGTAGCCGCCAGCCAGGCCAGCGTCATCGCCAGCATGGTGCCGCCGACGCAATAGCCCACCGCGTGGAAGTCCTTCGAGCCGGCCGCTTTCTTCGCGACGTCGAAGGCGGTGAGCACGCCGTCCTTCATATAGTCCTCGAAGCCCTTGGCGGCGAGTTCCGGGCCGGGATTGACCCACGACACCATGAACACGGTGAGCCCGCTTTCCACCGCCCAGCGCACGAAGGATTTCTCCGCCGTCAGATCGAGCACGTAGAATTTGTTGATCCAGGGCGGGATGATCACCACCGGCGTCGCCAGCACGCTTTCAGTCTGCGGCGTGTACTGGATGAGCTGCATCAGCTCGTTCTGGAAAATCACCTTGCCGGGCGTGACCGCGAGATTCTCGCCGACACGGAACTTGGAATCGTCGGTCTGGCGGATCTTCAGATCGCCGCCGCCGGCCTCGATGTCCTCGGCCAGCATTTTCATGCCGCGCACGAGATTCTCGCCATTCGAGGCGAGGGTGGTGCGCAGCAATTCGGGATTGGTCAGCACGAAATTGGAGGGCGAGACCGCGCCGGCGATCTGCCGCACATAGAATTCCGCCTTCTGCTTGGTGCGGGCGTCGATCCCGGCCTCCTCGACCATGTCCGCCGCCCAGTTGGCGGTGAGCAGATAGGCCTGCTTGAGCGCGTCAAAGAAGGGGTTCGAGTTCCATTCCGGGTCGGCGAAGCGCGAATCGCGCGTCGCTGGCTCGACCACGGGGCGGGTTTTCTCGCCGCCCAGCCGCTTCAGCGCGGTGGTCCAGAGGTCGAGATAACCGCCGATCAGCCGCGACTGCGCCTCCACCGTGCGCTGGGGATCGGCGAGCCAGTATTCCGCGACATTGCCGATGGTCTTGGCGACCTCGGTGAGTTCTTCCGCAACTTCGTCGCGGATGCGCCCTTCCTCGCGCGGGCGCAGATAGGCGGCCATGGCGCGGCCCCCTTCCTCCATCATGCGCGCCAGATTGGCGGCGAAGGCTTCGAGGTCGATCGGGCCGGGCCGCGCAGCCTCCGGCGCGGCGTCCGCTTCGCGCGAAACCGGGGCGGCCTGCGCGGAAGTGGGCTTCGCGGAAGTGGGCTTGTCGGGACCGGCTTTTGCGGGCGAGGGCGTTTGCGGGGCAGGGGTAGGCGAAACGGCGGGGGTGGGGCGCGCGGAGCGGGCGCGGCGCGTCTTGCCCGGCGCGGGGGGCGCGGCGTTGGAAGGCGTCGCGCCCACATTCGCGGCGCCCGCACTCTTTGCTCCCGTACGGTTTGTTCCCGCATTATTGGCGCCCGAGGGACGGGCGCGCGGCGGCGTCGCCGTCGATTCGGCCGGCATCGACTTCGCCGCCGCCGGCTTCCGGCGTGCCGGCGTCACAGCCGTCACGTCTGGCACAGCCGTCACGTCTGTGGCGGGGGCCGTGGCCCTCCGGCCGGCCGGCTTTCCCACGGTGGCGGCGGGTTCCTTCGCGACGGCGGGAACGGCCCGTGTCCGCTGACGCGCCTTTGGCGCCTCGGTGGCCGGCGTCGCCGCCCGCTTCCGTGCTACCTTCGCCGGCGCCGGAATGGCGTCGCGCTCCGGCGTGGAACTGGCCGGGGTGGACGGGTTCGATTTGCTGCGTCGGCTGCTCACCGCTTGTCCCCGCGGGTTGGTGCGTTCATAGGTGGCCATAATAGACGCGCCATCCGGTGCTAGCGAGTGCGTAACGGCGGGTTCCCGCGCGAGGGTGAACGGCGGCGCCTGAGGGGAGGGCAGGTTGGAACACGGGCACGGCAGTCAGCATCGCGGGCGTCCCCTGCGGCTTCATCGTCTCGCCGGCGGCGCCCTGATGGCGCTGCTTCTGGCCGGCTGCGCGTCGCTGGAAAGTCAGACGGCCGGTCCGCCGCCCCCGGGCGCCACGGCCGAATCGGCGGCCGCATCGGAATCGGCCCGCGCCGCGCCGGCGCCCGTCGGTCGCCAGAAGCCGCCCGAGGCGCCCTACCCGACCTTCGGCGCGCCGGCGCAGATCGGCGACCGGCCGGTGATGACCCCGCAGCAGCAGCAGGCGGTGCAGAAGAATCTCGAAACCCTCGCCAGCCAGCGCGAGAAGGAGATGCTCCGGCAGATCGAGGACGATCAGGGCGGCTCCGCCGGCCAATAGGCGACGCCCGCCGGCGCCGCGACTACCATTCTTCTGCCCCTTTGGGCCGACATCCCTCGCTGTGCGGGCGCGCGAGAGGTGATATGAAGCGCGCGTGACGCCGTCGCCGGGGAAACGGGGCGGCCTGGAGCTTGAGACCCATGACCGATTTTCATCGCATCCGCCGGCTGCCGCCTTACGTGTTCGAGCAGGTCAATCGTGTGAAGGCCGTCGCCCGCAATGGTGGCGCCGACATCGTCGATCTCGGCATGGGCAATCCGGACCTCGATGCCCCGGACCATGTGGTTGAAAAGCTGAAAGAGACGATCGGCCGCCCGCGCACCGACCGTTATTCCGCCTCCAAGGGCATTCCCGGCCTGCGCCGCGCGCAGGCGGCCTATTATGAGCGCCGCTTCGGCGTGAAGCTGAACCCCGACACCCAGGTGGTGGCGACGCTCGGCTCCAAGGAAGGCTTCGCCAATATGGCGCAGGCCATTACCGCCCCGGGCGATGTGATCCTGGTGCCGAACCCCAGCTACCCCATCCATGCCTTCGGCTTCCTGATGGCCGGCGCGGCGATCCGTTCCGTGCCCTGCGCGCCGGGGCCGGAGTTCTTCCACGCGCTGGAACGCGCGGTGGCGCATTCGATTCCCTCGCCGCTGGCGCTGGTGCTCTGCTATCCCTCGAACCCCACCGCACAGGTTGCCGATCTCGACTTTTACCGCGATGTCGTCGCCTTCGCGAAGAAGCACGACCTCATCGTGCTGTCCGACCTCGCCTATTCCGAGGTCTATTTCGACGACAACCCGCCCCCCTCGGTGCTGCAGGTGCCGGGCGCGATGGACGTGACGGTGGAATTCACCTCCATGTCGAAAACCTTCTCCATGGCCGGCTGGCGCATGGGCTTCGCCGTCGGCAATGACCGGCTGATCGCGGCGCTGGCGCGGGTGAAGTCCTATCTCGACTATGGCGCCTATACCCCGATCCAGGTCGCGGCCACGGCGGCGCTGAACGGCCCGCAGGACTGCATCGCCGAGATGCGCAGCGTCTACAAGAAGCGCCGTGATGCGCTGGTGGACAGTTTCGGCAAGGCGGGTTGGGAGATTCCGGTGCCCACCGCCTCCATGTTCGCCTGGGCGCCGATCCCGGAAAAGTTCCGTCATCTCGGCAGCCTGGAATTCTCGAAGCTCCTGATCGAGAAGGCCGATGTCGCGGTGGCCCCGGGCGTCGGCTTCGGCGAGCATGGCGACGAGTATGTGCGCATCGCCCTTGTGGAGAATGAGCAGCGCATCCGCCAGGCCGCGCGCAACATCCGCCGCTTCCTTGAAACCGGCGCGGAAACATTGCACAACGTCGTCCCTCTCGCCGCGGCGCGCTGAAGGCCCGGTCCTTACCGGCAGCGCCGCAATCGGAACGTTTGTTGAGTTCGGACACATAATGGCGCCGCCGCTGAAAATTGGCATCGCCGGCCTCGGTACGGTCGGCGCGGGTGTGGTGCGTATGCTGGCCCGCCGCGCGGAAGCGATCGCCGCGCGGGTGGGACGGCCGGTCGAGGTGGTCGCCGTCAGCGCCCGCGACCGTTCGCGCAACCGGGACTGCGACCTTACCGGCCTGCGCTGGTACGACGACGCGGTCGAGCTGGCGCGCGACCCGGACATCGACGTGTTCGTCGAACTGATCGGTGGCCCGGACGGCATCGCCAAGGCGGCGGTCGAGGCGGCCATCGCCGCCGGCCATTCCATTGTCACCGCCAACAAGGCGCTGCTCGCCCATCACGGCGTGGAACTCGCGCGCGCGGCGGAAGCGGCGGGCGTCGCCATCCATTTCGAGGCAGCGGTCGCCGGCGGCATTCCCGTCATCAAGACCCTGCGCGAGGCGCTGCTCGGCAACGAGATCAGCCGCGTTTCCGGCATTCTCAACGGCACCTGCAACTATATCCTCACCCGGATGCAGGAAGAGGGGCTGTCCTTCGACACCTGTCTCGATCAGGCGCAGCAGCTTGGCTATGCCGAGGCCGACCCGACCTTCGATGTCGACGGCTTCGACACCGCCCACAAGCTCGCTCTGCTCGCCTCACTGGCCTTCGGCGTGAAGCCGGACCCGGACGCGATCCATATCGAGGGCATCCGCTCCATCACGCTGGCGGATATCGAGGCGGCGGACGAACTCGGCTACCGCATCAAGCTGCTCGGCGTCGCCGCCCGGATCGGCGGGCAGGTGGAACTGCGCGTGCACCCGACCATGGTGCCCAAGCACTGGCCGATCGCGCAGGTCTCCGGTGTGACCAATGCGGTGGCGATCGACGGCGACGCGGTGGCGCTCACCCTTGTCGGACCGGGCGCGGGCGGCGATGCCACCGCTTCCGCCGTGGTGGCCGACCTGTGCGATGCCGCCGCCGGCACCGTCGGCGCGCCCTTCGGCTGGAAGGCGGCGAACCTTCAGCCGGCCGAGAAAGCGGCGATCCGTCGGCACGAAGGCGGCTATTATATCCGCCTCGCCGCGGTCGACCGGCCGGGTACGGCGGCCGCCATTGCCCGCCATATGGCCGAGCAGAACATCTCGCTCGAGTCCATAATGCAGCACCGTCGCGGCCGGCCTCACGGGGGCGACCGGGCGGAGAGCGCGGAGGACCCGGCACCGGTGGTGCTGATCACCTACGCCACCAATGAGGACGCGGTGCGCCGTGCGATCGCCGCCATCGAGATTGATGGCGTCATCGCCTCGCCGCCGCAGGTGATACGGATCGAGAAGGACTGAGGGGGCAGGGACGATGGCGGGGATCACGGTCAAGGCGGACCAGGTGCTTGAGCGCATTCTGACGCTCGAACTGGTTCGGGTCACCGAGCGCGCGGCCGTGGCGTCGGCCAGCCTGCGCGGGCGGGGCGACGAGAAGGCGGCGGACAAGGCGGCGGTGGACGCCATGCGCCGCGAACTGAACCGCCTGCCCATTGCCGGCCGCATCGTCATCGGCGAGGGCGAGCGCGACGAGGCCCCGATGCTGTTCATCGGCGAGGAAGTGGGTACCGGCAAGGGCCCGGCGGTGGATATCGCCGTCGATCCGCTGGAAGGCACCACGCTCTGCGCCAAGAACATGCCGGGCTCCATCGCCGTGATGGCGATGGCCGAGGGCGGCACCATGCTCTACGCGCCCGATGTCTATATGGACAAGATCGCCATCGGCCCGGGTTATCCCAAGGGCACGATCGACATTGACGCCAGCCCCGAGGACAACATCCAGTCGCTGGCGAAGGCCAAGGGCGTGAAGCCCTCGGAGATCAGCGCGCTGATCCTCGACCGTCCGCGCCATGCCGCCATCATCGAGGCGGTGCGCCGGACCGGCGCCGCCGTGCAGCTGATCACCGATGGCGATGTCGCCGGCGTGATCCACACCACCAACCCGGACGAGACCGGCATCGACATCTATCTCGGCACCGGCGGCGCGCCGGAGGGCGTGCTGGCGGCGGCGGCGCTGCGCTGCATCGGCGGCGAGATGTACACCCGCCTCATCCTTGACAGCGACGCCAAGCGCGAGCGCGCCAAGAAGATGGGCGTCGCCGACCCGAAGAAGATCTACACCATCACCGACATGGTGCGTGGCGACTGCCTTATCGCCGCGACCGGCGTCACCACGGGCAATCTGCTCAAGGGCGTGAAATATGAGAAGGGCGTGGTGAAGACCCACACCGTCGTCATGCGCTCCGCCACCGGCACGGTGCGCTGGATCGAGGCCGAGCATCGCGACCTCTCGAAATTCCATCTCGGCTGAGCCGCCACATGCGTGCTGACATCCCGGACGGCCGGAGGCCGATCCGGGATCGCATGCGGAAGGGAGAGCGATCCCGGCTCTTCGCCGCGCTGCGGCCGGGATGACGGATCTTAACCAGGGGCGCCATGGCGCCCCGTTCTCGTTTCGCCTTCTGCCGGGAGGGGTGTGCAACTCACGCTTTGGCCTGCGCGCGGTGTGCTGTATACCAGAGCCGTGCCAAGGCGCGCCGCTCAGGGGCGCCGGGCACCCGAACGCCAAGCCAATTGCCAAGGGAACGACCCATGCCCGCTCCTCACTCCGAGATCCCCGCCCTGCAGTCGAAGATCGTCGGCCTTATCGGCGAAGATAAGTACACCGAGGTCGCCGAGGCCTATGCGGCCTTCGTGAAGGAGCATCCGACGACCACCTACATGGCCGCCGAGCCGATCCCGTTCAAGGTCGCCGACCGGCTGGCCAAGAAGTATGGCTCCTCCGCCACCACCACATTCACCCTGCGCAACAGCACCTGGGCGTCCGACCTCGCCACCGCGCTGAAGGGCAGCCCCGCCGAGTTCGGTGCGCTCATCGGTTCGTTCGACGCCAAGGTGGCCGAGATCGCCAAGACGGTGAAGAAGGTCGCCTGAGCGCCTTCGCCCCCTGCGACGACAGACGGAAAGGCCGGCCTCGCGCCGGCCTTTTTCGTGTCGCTGCGAGGGGGCTCAGCCCGCCTTCGCCGCGTCCTTGAGGAAATAATCCACCCCGAGCTGCACCATGTCCGGCTGCGAGGCGTGCGGGCCGGGGTGCTCGATATAGGTCAGCTCATAGCCGGCCGGGCGGAGCTTCGCGGCATGAGAGCGGCCGGCGGTGTTGATCGGTGTCTGGGTGTCGTTCTGGCCGTGGGCGATGAACACTTTCGGCGCGCCCTCCTGCGCCAGCACGGTCATGAAACCGGCGGAGAAGGCGAGGATATGGGTGACGACGCGCCCATTGCTCAGCCCGGTGGAGAGCGAATAGCTGCCGCCATCGGAATGGCCGGCAAAGGCAAAATGGGTGGGGTCGAGCCTAAAACGCGACGCCACTTCGGCCAGCGCGAGGTCGAGCCGCTCAAGGTCCGGCCCGTTGCCGGCGATGACGATGTCCCAGGTCGGCAGCAGCGATTGCGGCACCAGCAGCAGGAAGCCGCGCGTCTCGGCATGGCGGCGCAGCATCGGCAGGATCTTCTCGGCGCTGCCGCCGCCGCCATGGAACAGCGTCACCATGGGGGTCGGCCGTGCGGGGTCGATCCCCTCCGGCACGATCAGCACGGCGTCGCGGGTCTCGAACAGGCCGAGATCGTGACGGCCGGGCGCCAGCGCCGGCTTCGACGGCGCGGCATGGGCGAAGGCGAGACGACCGAGCAGAGACAGGTTCAGCATGGCGCGCACCATAATGGGCCGGCGCGCCCGCGCAACCCGTGAGCTGCCGAGCGTCGCCCATCCCCGCCGAGGGCGACATGACAGCCGCGCAGGACAGGCATGGGCGCCAGGGGTCTTTGCAGCGGCGGGGCGGTGGCCTATCAGCCAGGAACGGCGCGCGACTCGCGCCGTCTCCCGCGCCCGTCTGCGGGCCGTCTCCCTGCCTCCTGCCGTCCCGGTCCCATGCCGTTCAAGCACAAGCTGCTCGCGCTCACCGTCATCTGCGTGTGGGCCCTTAACATGATCGTCATCAAGCAGGGCATCGCGGAAATTCCGCCGATGATGATGAGCGCGCTGCGCTTCGCGCTGGTGGCGCTGCTGCTGTGCCCGGTGCTGCATCTGCGCCGCGACCAGGTGCCCGGCGTGCTGCTGGTGTCCTTCACCTTCGGCACCGTGCATTTCGGCCTGCTCTTCGCCGCGCTGGCCGATTCGGAGGCCGGTACCAGCGCCGTCATCATCCAGTTGGGTGCGCCGATCGCCACCCTGCTCGCCTGCCTGGTGCTGAAGGAACGGCTCGGCAAGGTCCGCCTCGCCGGGCTGGCCGTGTCGGTGGCGGGCATCTTCGTGCTCGCCCTCGGTCCCACCCTTCCGCCGCCGCTGGCGCTGTTCCTGCTGGTGGTCAGCGCCACCGGCTGGGCGGTGACCAATCTCATCATCAAGCAGCTCAAGGGCACCGGCCCGATGACCATCATGGGCTGGTCGTCGCTGTTCGCGATTCCGCAGATCCTCGTGCTGTCGTGGTTTTTCGAGGGGGATCGGTGGGGCATGGTGCTGACGGCGGGCTGGCCGGGCTGGTTCAGCGTCGCCTACAGCGCCATTGCCTCGTCCATCCTCGCCTATGGCATCTGGTACTGGCTGCTGCAGCGCCATCCCATCAATGCCGTCGTGCCCTTCTCGATGCTCAATCCGCTGCTCACCGTGGCTTTCGGCATCCTGCTGATCGGTGACGATCCCTCGCCGGTGAAGATCGCCGGCGCACTCATCATGGTGGCGGGTGTCGCGCTCATCCTGCGCCGTCCGCCCAACCTGCCCGACCCCACTCTGCCCGACACGGCGTGAGCGGACGAAGGCCGGAACGTCGCCGCCCCGGCCTGTCTTTGTCCGTTCGGCTCACTTCGCCTTCAGGAACTCGCCGACTTCCAGCAGGATCAGCTCGTTGTCATCCGCCTTCGCCGGATCGCGCGAGGAGGAGAAGGGCAGGTTGTTGTCGTTGCCGACGACGATGTGGCTGGCGTCAACCACGTCGACATTCTCGATGGTGAAGAAGGGGAAGGTCAGCACGCCGTCATTGAGCGGCTTGCGTGCCTTCTTGTCCGGATCGGCGATCTTCATCAGGTCGATATGGCCGATCTTGCGCACCGGCTGGCCGGCATTGGCGTCGGTCAGCTCGATCTTGTAGATGCGCTTGAACTTGGCGAGGTCGTGGAAGCAGTCCGACCCCTTGGTCCCGGCGGCGCAGGCCTTGTCGGCCGTGCCCTCGCCATTGTCGCGCTCGATGATGAGGCCGGTGGTGCCGTCGATCATGTTGAAGTCGCCGATGGCATTGCCGTTCTGTTCCAGAACGTATTGCCACATGCGGCCGGTCCACTTCTGGTTCGCCACGTCGAATTCGAGGATCGGCAGGAATTCCTTGCCGTCGGCGGTCTTCTGCCAGTCCTTCTTGTCGGCGTCCCACAGCGGGCCTTCGAGCAGGGCGTAGAGATATTTGCCGTCCTTGGAGGCCGCCATGCCCTCATAGCCCTTGGAGCGGCGGGCGTTGAAGGTGGCGGGCGCGTTCGGCGCGGCGGGGGAGGCGACGGCGTAATGGTCGGGCGAGCGCACCGGGGTCTCGCCGGCCACCGTCTCGAACAAAGCGAGCACCTTGCCGCTCTTGTCCGCCTTGATCAGATAGGGGCCGAACTCCTCGCCGATCCAGATATCGTCGCCGATGATCTGGAAGCTCTCAATATCGAAATCGGCGCCGGTCAGATAGCGCTTCTCGGTGCCCTCATGGACGATGCGGAACGGTACCTTCTTGTCGGGATCGGTGAGGAAGATGGTCTCGACCGGCTGGAACGTGCCGGTGGCCCAGTCCACCGTGTAGTGGCGCAGGAACAGCGCCGCGTCGGGGCTGTTGGCCTTCGAGCCGAAGCCGTTATCGGTGATGATCCAGAAGCTGCCATCCGGCATCACCTTGATGCCGGAATGGCCCTGCACCGGCTGGCCCTGGAAGGGCAGCTTGACGCCGGTGGGGCGGCCGGCGGACTTGCCTTCCACCGTGCCGACGGCATCGACGCGCGTGCCGGTCGTGAACTTGCCGGAGACCTTCAGGTCCGCCGGCGCGTCGTCCGGCATGGCGATGAAGGTTTCCGCCGGCAGCACGGCATGGCCGGCGAGCGTGGCGGGAAAGGTCTCGTCGGCGCGGGCGCCCGTGGCGAGCACGGCGAGGGCGGCGCCGGCGAGTAGTGAGAGGCGGAAGCGGCGGGTCATGGGGGGTCCTTTTCAGCATGCGGCGCGAGGCCGGAGAGCGCCTTCTGCCCGCCGCCCATGTCCCTCGCGTTACGGCAGCGTGACATGCCCGTGACGCGGCGCAGCGGGGGGCGGCGCGGGAAGCTCTCGACGCGGGCGCGTTGTTCGGGCTTATCCTGCGCGCCATGAGTCTTGTCCTTCCCACCGCCGCCCCGCCGCCGCGTCCCTTTCTCGGCGTGTCCCGTTCGGTCACCGGCCGCTTCTGGCGCGAGCGGCTGGACGCGCGCGGCGCACAGACCACGCTCGCCATCGTCCAGCGCCACGGCGTGCCGGAAATCCTCGCCCGCGTGCTGGCCGGGCGCGGCGTCGCCCTCGACGAGGTGGAAGCCTGGCTCGACCCGACAGTGAAGCGTCTGCTGCCCGATCCCGACACGCTGACCGACATGCCGGCCTGCGTCGCCCGCCTCGCCGATGCGGTGATGCGTGGGGAGAAGGTGGCGGTGTTCGGCGATTACGATGTCGACGGCGCCACAGCCACCGCCCTGCTGGTGGAAGTGCTGCGCGCCGGCGGGCTCGACCCTGCCTTCCACATTCCCGACCGCATCTTCGAGGGCTATGGCCCCAACATACCGGCCATCGAGGCGCTGGCCGAGCGCGGCGCGACGCTGCTGGTGACGGTCGATTGCGGCACGATGAGCTTCGAGCCCTTCGCCCGCGCCCGTGAAAAGGGGCTCGACGTGGTGGTGATCGACCATCACCAGGCCGGCGAGGAGCTGCCCGATGTGGCCGCGCTGGTGAACCCCAACCGCGCCGACGATCTCTCCGGCCTCGGCCATCTCTGCGCCGTGGGGCTGGTCTTCGTCGTCGCTGTCGGGCTGCTGCGCGAACTCGAACAACGCGGCTGGTGGAATGACGCGCGACGCAAGCCCAACCTGCTCACCAGCCTCGATCTCGTCGCGCTCGGTACGGTGGCGGATGTCGTGCCGCTGCTCGGGCTCAACCGCGCCTATGTCACCAAGGGGCTGATCCAGCTTCGCAAGCGCGAGCGGCCCGGCCTGACCGCGCTGATGGACGCGGCGCGCCTCTCCGGCCCGCCCAAGGCGTGGCATCTCGGCTTTCTGCTCGGTCCGCGCATCAATGCCGGCGGGCGCATCGGCGATGCGACGCTTGGCACCAGACTGCTGCTGACCCGCGATCCCATCGAGGCGCAGGCGATCGCCGCCGAGCTCGACCGCCTCAACGCCGAGCGCCAGCAGGTGGAGCGCGCCATCGTCGCCGAAGCCGAGGCGGAGGCCGAGGCGGCGCTGGGCCGCGCCGGGGCGGGGGCGGTGGTGCTTTCCAGCGGGCAGGGCTGGCATCCCGGCGTGGTCGGGCTGGTGGCGGCGCGGCTGAAAGAGAAGTTCGGCCGCCCCGCCTTCGCCATCGCCTTCACCGGAGAGATGGGTGCCGGCTCGGCCCGTTCCATTCCGGGCGTCGATGTCGGGCGGGCGGTGCGCGGGGCGGTGGAGGCCGGCCTGCTGGTGAAGGGCGGCGGCCATGCCATGGCGGCCGGCCTCACCGTGGCGCGGGAGCGGCTGGGTGATTTGCGCGCCTATCTCGAAGACGCGCTGGCGAAAACGGTCGAGGACGCCCGGGCGGTGGATGAGACGCTGATCGACGGTGCGCTTTCCGCTGCAGGGGCGACCCCGGAACTGGTGGAACTGATCGAGCGCGCCGGCCCGTTCGGCGCCGGCAATCCGCAGCCGATCTTCGCCTTTCCCGCCCATCGCGTGGTCTATGCCGAGCCCGGCAATGCCGGCCAGATGCGGGTGAGGCTGCGCAGCGGGGATGGCGCGGTGATCTCCGCCGTCGCCTTCCGGGCGGTCGACACGCCGCTCGGCGCGGCGCTGCTGGAGGCGCGGGGGCAATTGCTGCATGTCGCCGGCACGCTCGACCTCGATTCCTGGCAGGGTCGCACGCAGGTGAGCCTGCGCATCAGCGATGTTGGCACGCCGGAAATTGGTTGATGCGACATGGGCTTGGACATCGTGCCGGACTCGGATCATGAGCCTGCCGCCCGTCTCCCCCTTCCTGAATCGGATCCTCAGCCGGTGCGACCAGACCCTTGCGATGACTCGCGAAATCCCACGGTAGCGATCATTGGCGCCGGCCCGGCCGGGCTGATGGCTGCCGAGGTGCTGGCGGGGGCCGGCTGCCGCGTGAGCCTGCATGACCGCATGCCCTCTCCCGCGCGCAAATTCCTCATTGCCGGGCGCGGCGGGCTGAACCTCACTCATTCGGAAGCCCGCGCGCCCTTCCTCGCCCGCTATGGCGAAGCGGCCGACTGGCTGGCGCCGATGCTCGACGCCTTTCCGCCCGCCCGGCTGCGGGACTGGGCGGAGGGTCTCGGCGAGCCAACCTTTGTCGGCTCCTCCGGCCGCGTTTTCCCGCGCAGCTTCAAGGCCTCGCCCCTGCTGCGGGCGTGGCTGGCGCGGCTGGACCGCCTCGGCGTGCGGCTGCTGCGCAACCAGCGCTGGTGCGGCTGGGATGCGGCTGGCGCGCTGCGTTTCGCCACGCCGGCGGGCGAGGAGAGCCTCGCGGCCGATGCCGTGCTGCTCGCGCTGGGCGGCGCAAGTTGGCCGCGCCTCGGTAGCGATGGCGGCTGGGTGGAAATTCTGCGCGGGCAGGGCGTGGAGATCGCCCCGCTGCGCCCAGCCAATAGCGGGGCGCGCATCGTCTGGTCGGAGGCATTCCGCTCCCGCTTCGCCGGTGCGCCGCTCAAGCGCATTGCCCTGTCGCTCGGCGAAAGACGGGTGCGTGGCGAGGCGATGATCGACGGCGGGGGGCTGGAGGGCGGGGCGGTCTACGCGCTCTCCGCCGCGCTGCGCGAGGCGATTGCCCGCGAGGGCACGGCCACGCTCCTGGTCGATCTGCGCCCGGATTTCAGCGACGCCGTGCTCGCGGCGCGACTGGCCGCCAGCCGCAAGGGCGAGTCGATGGCCAACCGCCTGCGCAAGGCCGCCGGCCTCTCTCCAGTCGCCGCCGGCCTGCTGCGCGAAGCCGGTCCGTTACCGGCGGAGGCCGCCGCGCTCGCCGCCCGCATCAAGGCAGTGCCGCTCACCGTCACCGGCATGGCCGGGCTGGAGCGGGCGATTTCCTCGGCCGGCGGCGTGCGGCGGGACATGGTTGATGGCGCGCTGATGCTGCGGGCGCGGCCGGGCGTGTTCGTCGCCGGCGAGATGCTGGATTGGGAGGCACCGACCGGCGGCTATCTGTTGCAGGCGTCTTTCGCCACCGGCTATGCCGCCGCCTGCGGGATTCTGGCCCGGCTCGGACGGCCGCTGCCTGCGCCGTGGTCAGGAAAATGGGAGGCGGGAGACGCGGCGGCGCTCGCCGGAGAATGGTCGCGGGACGACGGCTGAGGGAGCGCGTGCCGTCGTCCCGCGTGGTTCACGAGACCTGCCGGGAAGTGGCCTCGCGAAGTCGTTGCCGGTAAGAGTGCCGCCGTTTTGTGTATTCGCGGCTCTCTGTCGGCGTTGAATATGTGGGTACTCTTGTTTTTCGTCACGGACAACAGATATCTTCCGGTATTGTTACAGTTCTAAACTGATTAAGGCTGCCGGATATTTAGGGGAGGTCGCGACCTCTGCACGGCGGCTTGCGCGGCGCAGGCCACGGGCTTACCTGCTAGGGGGAGGGCTCCGCGCCAGGGGAGGAGGCGGAGTCGCAAGGAGAAGCGATGGCACGTCTGTTCTTCCGTCGGGGCGCCAGTGCCGAGGCCGCGCCGGACGCCGCCCGCAACCTCGCCGCCCGGGCGCGGCAGTTGCTCGGCGTCGGCGAGGAAACCACCATTTCCATCAGCGAGATCGCCTGCGGCGACCCCGCATGCGGCGGCGCGGAAACTGTGGTGCTGGTGATGCGCCCCGGCCGCCGCACCGAAGCGGCCAAGCTGATGAAGCCGCTCGCCACCGTGACCGAGTCCGAGCTTGCCGAAGCGCTGCAGCCCCTGAGTGACGCTGCGTCAGAATCTGTTCGCTGAAACGAAGTCGTTTTGCCGCTAAGCGGTGAAAGCGTTCAGCTTTCATGTCTTTTTTCAAAGTGGAACAATTCTGATCTGCAGTCGAAGACTTGCGGCTGATTTCGGCGGTGGCGTAGGAGTCTCCGGCTATGGCGCCTCGGGGGCGCGGAAGGAGACCGACCATGCACGTCCGATCATTGTTCGCCGCGCCGCTTGTCGCGGCCATTGCGCTGGGGGCGAGCTTTGCCGTCGGCCCGGCCGCCGCTGATACCCCGGCGCCCAAGGTGCGCGACATCGTCGCCACCTATGCCGACATCGCCGAGGCGATGTACACGGACAGCCTGACCACCGCCAAGGCGCTGCAGAGCGCTGTCGACACCCTCATCGCCACGCCGACCGAGGCCAATCTCGACGCCGCCAAGGCCGCCTGGAAGGCCGCGCGCGTGCCCTACCAGCAGACCGAGGGCTTCCGCTTCGGCAATCCCATCGTCGATGAATGGGAAGGCCGCGTGAACGCCTGGCCGCTGGATGAAGGGCTGATCGACTATGTCGACAAGGGCTATGGCGAGACCTCGGACGAGAACCCGCTCTACACCGCCAATGTGATCGCCAACACCAAGATCCGCGTCGGCAAGAAGACCATCGACGCCACCACCATCACCCCTAAGCTGCTGGACAGCCTGCAGGAGGCCGGCGGCGTCGAATCCAACGTCGCCATCGGCTATCACGCCATTGAATTCCTGCTGTGGGGCCAGGATCTCAACGGCACCGGCCCCGGTGCCGGCAAGCGCCCGGCGACCGACTACGACACCAAGAATTGCAGCAACGGCCATTGCGAGCGCCGCGCGGCCTATCTCAAGGCAGCCACCGACCTGCTGGTGTCCGATCTCGCCGACATGGCGAAGTGGTGGGGCAAGAAGGGCAAGGCCCGCGCCGCCGTGGTGAAGCAGAAGGACAAGACCGCGCTCGCCACCATCCTCACCGGCCTCGGCTCGCTGTCCTACGGCGAACTCGCGGGCGAGCGGATGAAGCTCGGCCTCATCCTGCACGATCCCGAAGAGGAGCATGACTGCTTCTCCGACAACACCCACAATTCGCATTATTACGACGAGCTCGGCATCGCCTCGATCTACCGGGCCAAGTACACCCGCGTCGACGGCTCGGTGGTCGAGGGCGCGTCGGTCGCCGCCTATGCCAGCGCCAAGGCGCCGAAGGCCGCCGCCGAGGCCGAGGCCAAGATCGACGCCGCGCTCGCCGCGCTGAAGGCGATCAAGGACGAAGCCGACAGCGGCAAGCAGGCCTATGACCAGATGATCGGCGAGGGCAATGCCGAGGGCAATGCGCTGGTGCAGAAGGGCGTGGATTCCCTCGTCGCCCAGACCCGCGCCATCGAGGGCGTGGTTGGTGCTCTGAAGCTGAAGATCAAGGTCGAAGGCTCCGACAGCCTCGACGACCCCTCCAAGGTCGGCGAGTGATGCGGCCATGACACGCGGCGGCGCGGGTCTCTCGCGCCGCGCCTTCCTCGGTGCGGGCGCGGCACTCGGCGGATGGGCGCTGCTCGCGCCGACCCGTACCGGTGCCGCGCGCGCTGGTTTCGATCCGTCATCCTTCACGCCCACCCATGAAGTGACGCTCACCGCCGGTGAGATGGAGCTGAAGCTGCTCGGCCCCCAAGGTCCGGCGACACGCATCCTCGCCTATGACGGCGCCCCGTTCCGCACGCTGCGCCTGCCGCGCGGCACGCGGCTGAAGGCAACCTTCGTCAACGGCATTGACGAAGGCTCCACGCTGCACTTTCACGGCATCCGCATGCCGAACGAATATGACGGCGTGCCGACCCTGACCCAGCCGCTGGTGCTGCCCGGCAGCCGCTTCGTGCACCTGCTGCCGCTCGACGATCCCGGCACCTTCTTCTTCCATCCCCATTGCGACGAGACCGGGCAGGCCGGCAAGGGCCTCGCCGGCGTGCTGATCGTCGAGGATGAGCGCGACCCCGCCTTCGATGCCGAGCATGTGCTTTGCCTGAAGGACTGGCGGCTGAAGGAGGATGGAAGCTATCTTCCGCTCTCCGAGCCCGACGGTGCGTCCAAGGCCGGCACGTTCGGCGCCACCCGAACCGTGAATGGCGCGGCCTCGGTTGAGCTCAAAGCGCCCGCCGGCGGCCATGCGCGGCTGCGCATTCTCAACATCGATTCCACCCGCATCATGGATATCGGCGTGGAGGGCGGCGAAGCCTGGCTCATCGCCGTCGACGGCCATGCACTGCCACCGGTGCGGCTCGATGATCTGCCCGATGGCATCTGGCGCATGGGCCCGGCCCAGCGCATCGACCTCGACATCCGCATGCCGGCGGACGGTTCCCCGGTGACGCTGGGCGACTACCGCGCCGCCGACATTTATCAGTTCGCCACCCTCACGGCCGCCGGCAAGGCCGCCAAGCCGCGCAAGGGCCCGCTCGCCTTGCCGAAACCCGCCTTGCCGAAACCGGACATGAAGACGGCGACCCGGCTTTCCTTCACCCTGCAGCAGGCCACCGACCAGGCGGTGAAGGACCTCGCTTTGCCGCCGGACGATCCGCTGGCCAAGGCGCTGATCGACAGCCTGTGTGTCGGCTCCACCACCTATTGGGGCATCCAGTCGGAATCCTGGCCCACCGGCACGCGGCGCAACCTGCCGCCGCCGCTGGCGCGGATGCAGGAAGGCGCCTCCTATGTGGTGGAGATCAAGAACGAGACGCGCTTTCCCCACCCCGTCCATCTGCACGGCCATGCTTTCGAGGTGATGTCCTCCAGCCTCGGCCGACTGCCTCGCCACTGGGCGGACACCGTGCTGGTCCAGCCGGGCGAGGCGGTGGAGACCGCCTTCGTCGCGGCGCGCGGCGACTGGGTGTTCCACTGCCACATTCTGGAACACATGGAGACCGGCATGATGGGCTGGTTCCGGGTCGTGTAATGCGCATGCGCTGCCGCTCCCAGCCATCGCCGTGCCCCGTCCCGCCGATCCCGGATAGGGCGACGATTTCGCGCCGCGGCCTTGTCCGGCAGGCCATGGTTCTGGCCGCCCTGCTGATGCCGGCTTCCGTTCTGGCCGACGATGCCCGGCTCGATGCCGCCATCGGCAAGGCGCTCTTCGAGCGGCCCTGGGTGCCGGCGCCGAGCTCCACCCGCGCCAATGACGGGCTCGGCCCGTTGTTCGATGCGCGCTCCTGCTCGGCCTGCCATCCCGCCGGCGGGGCGGGGGCGACGGCGCTGGACGCGGCCGGGAGGCCGGAGGCGCTGGGGCTGGTACTTGCGCTGTTCCGCACGGACGGCGGCGGCGATCCCGTCTATGGCCACCGGCTGGAGACAATGACGCTGCCCGGTGTGCCGACTGAGGGCAGCTTCACGGTGACGGTGGACAAGGGTCGGCGGCTGCCGCAGATCGACTCCCCCGGCTATGGGCCGCTCGACCCCGCCACCCATATGTCGCTGCGCGCGGCGCCGGATCTGCGCGGGCGCGGCAAGCTGGAACTGGTGGACGATGCGGCGATCCTGGCGCTGCAAGACCCCGAGGACCGTGACGGCGACGGCGTGCGCGGCCGGGCCCGCCGCTTCCCCACTCCCGAGGGCGGTTCGACAGTCGGCCGCTTCGGCTGGAAGGCGAGCCACCCGACGCTGGCGGGGCAGGCCTCCGAAGCCTTTGCGCTCGATCTCGGCCTGTCGACGCCGCTGCGCCCCGAGCCGTGGGGCGACTGTACCGAGGCGCAGACCGCCTGCCGCAACGCCCCGCACGGCCGCGAGGGTGAGGGTGAGCCGGAAATCTCGCAGGCCATAGTCGGCCGCCTCGTCAGCTATTTGCGGGCGCTCAAAGTGCCGGCCGGCGCGGGCGGGGCCGAGGGCGCGCGGCTGTTCGCCGCCACGGGCTGCGCCGCCTGCCACCGCCCGGCGCTGCAGACCCGCGATGGGGGCACGGTGGCGTTGTTCACCGATGTGCTGCTGCACGATATGGGCGAGGGGCTCGCCGACCCTTCCGGGGTGCCGGGCGCCGCCGCTGCCGAATGGCGCACCGCGCCGCTGGCGGGAATCTCCTCCATGCTGGAACGCGGCACCGGCCTGCTGCATGACGGCCGCGCCGCCGATGTGGCCGAGGCGGTGCGCTGGCATGGCGGCGAGGCATCCGGCGCCCGCGCGCGCTTCGAGACGCTGGGGGCGGCCGATCGCGCCCGGCTGATCGAGTATGTTTCTTCTCTCTAGAGCGAGGCCCTGCACATGAGCCGATCCCCCTTCGCCGTGGCGCTGGCAGTGGCGAGCCAGATCGTGCAGGCCGCGCAGGGCGCGCCGGCCATTGCCGCCGCAGGCACGCTGCTCACCACTTTGTTCATCGGCCGCGCCCAGGCCGCGCCGGTTTCCGCGCCCGACATCGTCGAGAGCTGGCTGCTGCCGCGCTACGACACGCTGCTCGCCGCCGCCAAGGCGCAGGAGCAGGCATGGGACGGCTTCTGCAAGGCGCCGTCCGCCGAAGGGGTGAAAGAGCTGAGGGCCCGCTTTGCCGCGGTTTCCGAAGCCTGGTCGGCGGTGGAGTTCATCACCTTCGGCCCGGTGATGCTGTCGCTGCGGCCCGATCGCTTCAACCTGTTCCCGGAGCGGCGCAACGCCGTCGGTCGCTCCGTGGCGGAACTCCTCGCCGATCCCACCGATGAGCGGCTGCAGCCCAAGCGCTTCTTCCGCCTCAGCGCGGCGGCGCAGGGGCTGCCGGCGCTGGAACGGGTGCTGTATGACGACGGTGCCGAGGCCGCGCTGGTGGCGGGGCCGGAAGCGGCGCGGCGCTGCGCGCTGGGGCAGGCGGTGGCGCTCAATCTGGCGACCATCGCCGGGGAAATCCGCACCGGCTGGGGCAGCCGCAGCGAGGGGCTGCTGGCGCAGCTCGTCGCCGGCAAGGCCGATCCGGTCTATTTCCCTGATCCCAACGCCCTGCTCAGCCAGATCGTCACCGATCTCGCCGGCGCCTATCAGCGCGTGGTCGACCAGCGGCTGCTGGTCGTCCTCGGCAAGAGTGCCGAAGAGGCCAAGCCGCTGCTTGCCGACCGCCGCCGCAGCGGGCTGTCGAAGGAGACCATCGTCGCCATCGTGGCGAGCGCGCGGGCGCTGGCCGACGCGCTTGGTGCGGGACTCAATGCGAAGGACCGCGCCAGCCTCGCCCAGACGGTGCAGGCGGCCGAGGCGGCGGCGCAGGGACTGCCGGAGGATATCGGCGCGGCGGCGACGACCGCGCCGGGCCGCAAGACGCTGGAAGCGGCGGTGGCCGCCTTCAAGGCGGCGCAGGCCAGCGTCGCCAAGCCGCTGGCGGCCGGCCTTGGCGTGCCGCTCGGCTTCAACGCGCTCGACGGCGACTGAAGGAGGCGGGCATGGGCTTTCTCGATCTCACCCGCCGTACGCTCGTCGGTGCCATCGGCGCGGTGGCGGCCGGGCCGCGCGTCTTGTTCGCCAGCGGCGCCGCGCATGCGCGCGACCATCTGCTGGAGGCGGAATGGCTGGCCACCGCCGGCGTGGACGGCGGTTTCGCCCCCGTCGTCGTCGCCCCGGACTTTGCCGCCACGCCGGTCGGGGCGGGGGCGCAGCGCCTGCATTGGGTGGAGCCGAGCCCGGACGGGCGCACCGCCATCGCCGTGGCGCGCCGACCCGGCACCACGGCCGTGCTGTTCGATCGCCGCGCCGGTACCGTGCTGGCGACGTTCGAGCCGGGCGAGGGGCGGGTGTTCTCCGGCCATGGCCGCTTCATCGACGGCGGGCGGCGCTTTCTCGCGGTGGAGATCGCACGGGCGGACGGGCAGGGCGTCGTGACCCGCCGCGTGGTGGAGGCGGACTTCGCGGTGGAGGCGGAATGGGCGTCCGCCGGCATCGGTCCGCACGACATGCTGCCCGCGGGGGGCGCGCTGGTCGTCGCCAATGGCGGCATCGAGCCGCACACGCCGGAAGCGCTCGGCGCCGAGGTCGCGGGCGCCAGTGTCGCCCTGCTCGACCCTGAGAGCGGCGCGGTGCGCGCGGTGGCAGGATTGAGCGAAGACCTCGCCTCGCTGTCGCTGCGCCATCTCACATCCGGCGCGGACGGCTTCACGGTCGTCGCGGCGCAGGATCTCCTGGCCGACGGGGTCGCCCGCCCGCTGCTCTATGCGGTGGAGGGGGAGGGGCTACGCGCCTTCGACGCGCCGGACGAGGCATGGCGCGGGCTGCGCACCTATATCGGCTCGGTGGCGCTTGATGCGTCCGGCGCTTTTGTCGCCGCCGCCAGCCCGCGCGGCAACCGGGTGGCGCTGTGGCGGCGCGACGGGCGCTATATCGGCTCGCTGCCGCTGGTCGATGGCTGCGGCCTCGCCCCGACGCGGCAGGCAGGGCAGTTTCTCGCCACAAGCGGCCTTGGCGAGACGGTGCTGATCGCCACCGATGGCGAGGGCGTCGGCGTCGTCGCCCGCCGCTCCGGTGGCCCGCGCTACGACAACCACGCGGTGCTGGTCGCCTGAGCGGCGCCGCGCCGCATTTTGCGCGTGTCGGACAGGGTGGGAACGGCTAGAAGGCACGTCGCCCTCTCCGTCCCTTCGGTCCGCGTCATGAACTCCCTCTTCGCCGCCCTGCCGACCACCGTGTTCGAGACCATGTCGGCGCTGGCCCGCCAGCGTGAGGCGGTCAATCTCGGCCAGGGGTTCCCGGACGATCCCGGCCCGCGCGATGTGCGCGAGAAGGCGGCGCAGGCGGTGCTCGACGGCTGGAACCAGTACCCGCCGATGATGGGCACGCCGGAGCTGCGCCGCGCCGTTGCCGCGCATTACCGCGACTGGCAGGGCCTCGACCTCGATGCCGAGCGCGAGGTGATGGTCACGTCAGGCGCCACCGAGGCCATTGCCGGCGCACTGCTCGCCCTCATCGAGCCGGGCGACGAGGTGGTGCTGTTCCAGCCGCTCTATGACGCCTATCTGCCGCTGGTGCAGCGCGCCGGCGGCGTGCCGCGCCTCGTCCGCCTCGTGCCGCCGCATTGGCGGCTCACCGAGGACGCGCTGGCCGCCGCCTTCACCGCGCGCACCCGGCTGGTGCTGTTCAACAACCCGCACAACCCGACCGGCCGCGTGTTCGACGCCGGGGAACTGGCGCTGCTTGCCCATTTCTGCACCCGCTCCGGCGCGGTGCTGGTGAGCGACGAGGTGTGGGAGCATGTGATCTTCGATGGCCGCACGCATCAGTCGGTCCTCTCCCTGCCGGGGATGCGCGAGCGCAGCGTGAAGATCGGCTCGGCCGGCAAGATCTTCGGCATGACAGGCTGGAAGGTCGGCTTCGTCTGTGCCGCGCCGGAGCTGATGCGGGTGCTGTCCAAGGCGCACCAGTTCCTCACCTTCACGACGCCGCCGGCACTGCAGAACGCCGTTGCCTATGGGCTGGGCAAGGAGCGGGAGTGGTTTCTCGCCATGCGCGCCGGACTCCAGCGCTCGCGCGACCGGCTGGCGGAGGGGCTGACGCGAATCGGGCTGAGCGTGCTGCCCTCCGCCGGCACCTATTTCCTCAATGTCGATCTGGCCCCGCTCGCCCGCGACCTCAACGATGAGGCGTTCTGCCTGTCGCTGGTGGCGCGCGAACGGGTGGCGGCGATCCCCGTCTCCGCTTTCTATGCGGAGGATCCGGTCACGAGCGTGATGCGCCTGTGCTTCGCCAAGACGGATGCGACGCTCGACCGGGCGCTGGAACGCCTGAGCACGCTCGACCACCGCTGAGAACCGGGCGAGCCACCTCAGGCCGCCAGCCCTGCGTCCGTCACCGGATCCTGCGCGCCCGGGCAGGTACGACCGCCGCGCGACGGCGGGTGGATCGACGGGCCGATCAACGGAAATTGCATAAAATATAAGCAATATCAGGCCTGTCGTCGACGCGGGTGCAATCGCCTGGCGGATGTGCCTGTATCTTGGGCGTTTTGCCGCTGGATGAAGAGCCGCCGCCCGATGTGCGGATCGGAAGACCTTTCCAATCGCCCCAATCCCGCCCTTGGCACGCGGGTTGCAAACAATCCCCTCGGCACGCGGACGGGGGTCCTGCGTGTGTACTCCAGAAGGGAATAAAGATGCTGAACATGTTCACGCATGCCCGGCGCATGGCCGGTCGCGCGCTTGTGGGTGCGGCTGCGCTGGCGCTGGCCGGAGGCGGCGTCGCGAGCGCCCAGGAGACGATCAAGGTCGGCGTGCTGCACTCTCTGTCCGGCACCATGGCGATCAGCGAGACGACGCTGAAGGACACCGTTCTGTTCATGGTGCAGGAACAGAACGCGGCCGGCGGCGTGCTCGGCAAGAAGCTGGAAGCCGTGGTGGTCGATCCGGCCTCCAACTGGCCGCTCTTCGCCGAAAAGGCGCGCGAACTCATCGCCAAGGAGAAGGTCGCGGTCGTGTTCGGCTGCTGGACCTCGGTGTCGCGCAAGTCGGTGCTCCCGGTGTTCAAGGAGCTCAACAGCATTCTGTTCTACCCGGTCCAGTATGAGGGCGAGGAGAGCGAGCGCAACGTGTTCTACACCGGCGCCGCCCCGAACCAGCAGGCCATTCCTGCGGTCGACTACCTCATGGAAAACGAGGGCGTGCAGCGCTGGGTGCTGGCCGGCACGGACTATGTCTACCCGCGCACGACCAACAAGATCCTTGAAGCCTATCTGAAGTCGAAGGGCGTCAAGGAAGAAGACATCATGATCAACTACACGCCCTTCGGTCATTCCGACTGGCAGACCATTGTCGCCGACATCAAGAAGTTCGGTTCGGCTGGCAAGAAGACGGCGGTCGTCTCGACCATCAACGGCGATGCCAACGTGCCGTTCTACAAGGAGCTCGGTAACCAGGGCATCAAGGCGACCGACATTCCGGTCGTGGCCTTCTCGGTCGGTGAAGAAGAACTCGCCGGCATCGACACCAAGCCGCTGGTCGGCCACCTCGCCGCGTGGAACTACTTCCAGTCGGTCGACGTGCCGGAGAACGCCGCTTTCATCAAGAAGTGGCAGGCCTTCACCAAGAACGACAAGCGCGTGACCAACGATCCCATGGAAGCGACCGTCATCGGCTTCAACATGTGGGTCAAGGCGGTCGAGAAGGCCGGCACCACCGATGCCGACGCCGTCATCGACGCGCTGATCGGCGTCACCGTGCCGAACCTGTCGGGCGGCTTCTCCGCCATGATGCCGAACCACCACATCACCAAGCCGGTGCTGATCGGCGAGATCAAGGAAGACGGCCAGTTCGACATCGTCGAGCAGACCCCCGGCCTGATCGTCGCCGAAGAATGGTCCCCCTATCTGGAAGGCTCCAAGGACCTGATCGCCGATTGGCGCAAGCCGCTTTCCTGCGGCAACTTCAACGTCAAGACCGGCAAGTGCGGCGGCGCCGGGCAGTGAGCCCGGACCGCGGGCGAGGGCCTCGCGCTCCCGCCTGACGCGCCCACGAACCTCCGGCCGCCCGTGCGGCGGCCGGGATATCTTCGCCTCCGCGTACCGCCGTCGCCGCCGGAGCACCGCTCCGGCCTTCCCCAGCGCCACATCGACGGACGATGATGACCTCACGCGCTTGCCTTTTCCGCCTTGCCCGCCTGCTCTGTGCGCTCGCCCTGCTGTGTGCCTCCGTCCCGTTCGGGCGAGCCGCGGCGCAGGAAAGCGGCGCGCCGGACATCAGCGCCCCGTTGGCACAGCTCACGACCAACAAATATGACGACACCGAAGCCGCGCTGGGTGCGCTGGCGTTAAGTGGCAGCCCGGCCGCCGCCGGCATCGTCGCCGCGCTGGCCGATGGCAAGCTCGTCTTCGGCGGCACGCCGCCGCGTGTCTTCATCCAGGGCGAGGGCGGTGCGCTGCTCGACCCGCTGACGATGCAGCCCGTCACCGATGCGCCGGCGGTCAAGCCGGTGCGGGTCAACAACCGCATCCGCCGCGCCATTGAGGCCGCCAACGGTGCCCTCTCACTGGTGAGCCCGGACCCCGGCACGCGCCGCGAGGCGGCACTGGCGGTCGGGCGCTCGCGCGACGAGGCGGCGCTGCCGGCGCTGGAGGCGGCGATCGCCAAGGAGACCGACCCGAAGGTGAAGTCGGCGATGAACCTCGCCCGCGCGTCGATCCTGATCGGCAAGGAGGGCATCACCCCGGCGGAGCGCATCGCCGCCGTCGAACTGGTGGGAGCCGAGGGCAATCAGGACGCGCTCGCCATCCTGCGCTCGGTGCCCGAGAGCGCGGCGCCGGAGGTGAAGCAGGCCGCTGCCGCGGCGATTGACGGCATCGAACGCAACCTCGCGCTGTGGGGCGTGGCGCAGAATGTCTGGTACGGGCTGTCGCTTGGCTCGGTGCTGCTGCTGGCCGCCATCGGCCTCGCCATCACCTTCGGCGTGATGGGCGTCATCAACATGGCGCATGGCGAAATGGTCATGCTCGGCGCCTACACCACCTTCGTCGTGCAGGAGGTGATCCGCACCTCCTATCCCGGCCTGTTCGACGCCTCGCTGCTGATCGCCATTCCGCTCGCCTTCGTCTTCACCGGTCTCATCGGCGTCCTCATCGAACGCACTGTCATCCGCTTTCTCTACGGCCGGGCGCTGGAGACACTCCTTGCGACATGGGGCATTTCGCTGATCCTGCAGCAGGCGATCCGCACCATTTTCGGCCCCACCAACCGCGAGGTCGGCGCCCCAAGCTGGATGTCCGGCAGTTTCGAGATTGGCCATTTGTCGATCACCTATGGCCGGCTGTGGATCATCGTCTTCTCATTGCTGGTGTTTTTCGCGTTGCTCGCAACGCTTCGGCTGACCCGCATCGGCCTGGAAATGCGGGCGGTGACGCAGAATCGCCGCATGGCCGCCTCCATGGGCATCCGCACCAACTGGGTCGACGCGATGACCTTCGGCCTCGGCTCCGGCATCGCCGGCATGGCCGGCGTGGCGCTGAGCCAGATCGACAACGTCTCGCCAAACCTCGGGCAGAGCTACATCATCGACAGCTTCCTGGTGGTTGTGTTCGGCGGCGTGGGCAATCTCTGGGGTACGCTGGTCGGCGCGATGACGCTCGGCGTCGCCAACAAGCTGCTGGAGCCCTATGCCGGCGCGGTGCTCGGCAAGATCGCGCTGCTGGTCATCGTCATCCTCTTCATCCAGAAGCGCCCAAGAGGCCTCTTCGCCCTCAAGGGAAGGTCGATTGAGGCATGAATACCAAGAGCTTAGCCATGACCCGTCAGCCGGCCCTCCTGGGCGCAAGCGGCCTCGTCTTCCTCGCGGTCCTCGCCGTCGTGGCGGTGCTGGTACCCGTCCTCAACCTCGCCGTCTCGCCGGATTCAGCGGTGCATGTACCGACCTATGTGGTCTCGTTGCTCGGCAAGTACCTCACCTACGCGCTGCTCGCGCTCTCGGTGGACCTCATCTGGGGCTATGTCGGCATCCTCTCGCTCGGGCAGGGCGCGTTCTTCGCGCTCGGCGGCTACGCGATGGGCATGTACCTGATGCGCCAGATCGGCACGCGCGGCGTCTATGGCGATCCGGTCCTGCCGGATTTCATGGTGTTCCTCAACTGGAAGGAACTTCCCTGGTTCTGGTACGGCTTCGATATGTTCCCCTTCGCCGCGCTGATGGTGCTGTTGGCGCCGGGACTTCTCGCCCTGGTGTTCGGCTGGTTCGCCTTCCGCTCGCGCGTCACCGGCGTGTATCTGTCCATCATCACCCAGGCGATGACCTTCGCCCTGCTGCTGGCCTTCTTCCGCAACGATATGGGCTTTGGCGGCAATAACGGCCTGACCGATTTCAAGGACATTCTCGGCTTCAACATTCAGGCGGACGGCACGCGGCTGGTGCTGTTCGTGCTGTCGGCGGTGGCGCTGGGGCTTGGCTATGTTCTGTGCCGCTTCCTCGTCCGCTCGCATTTCGGCAAGGTGCTGGTCGCCATCCGCGATGCGGAAACCCGCGTGCGCTTCACCGGCTACCGGGCGGAGAATTACAAGCTGGTGGCCTTTGTCGTCTCCGCTATGCTCGCTGGCATCGCCGGCGCGCTCTATGTGCCGCAGGTCGGAATCATCAACCCCTCGGAGTTCTCGCCGGCCAATTCCATCGAGATCATCGTCTGGGTGGCGGTCGGCGGGCGCGGTACGCTGGTCGGCGCGGCGCTGGGGGCGGTGCTGGTGAACTACGCCAAGACCTATTTCACCTCAGGGATCCTCGCCCCGTACTGGCTGTTCATGCTCGGCGGCCTGTTCGTCGCCGTCACCCTGTTCCTGCCCAAGGGCATTGTCGGCACCTATTACGACTGGCGCGAAAAGCGCCGGCCGCATGACGACATACCGGGCGCACCCGTAGCCGCGCCCGGCCCGGCCGAGTGAGGGAGAGCGACATGACCGATACCGCGACGCTCGAACCCATGGCCGAGGCGGCACCTGCCGCGAAGAAGGAACTGACCGAGGCACTGCTCTATCTCGACGCCGTCACCGTCACCTTCGATGGCTTCCGCGCGCTCAACGCGCTGTCCTTCACCGTCGATCCCGGCGAGATGCGGGCGGTGATCGGCCCGAACGGCGCCGGCAAGACGACGATGATGGATGTCATCACCGGCAAGACCCGTCCCGATCGGGGCGACGTGTACTTCAATGGCGGCACCACCGATCTCACCAAGCTGGACGAGACGCAGATCGCCACGCTGGGCATCGGCCGCAAGTTCCAGAAGCCGACCGTGTTCGAGAGCCACACGGTGCTCGACAATCTGCGCCTTGCGCTGAAGGGCCAGCGGCGCGCTTTGCCCAACATCTTCCGGCGCGAAAGCGCGGCCGAGCGCGACCGAATCGACGAGATTTTCGAGACCATCCGTCTCACCGAGCATCGCGACCGCCTCGGCGGGGCGTTGTCTCACGGGCAGAAACAGTGGCTGGAAATCGGCATGCTGCTGGCGCAGGACCCCAAGCTGCTGCTGGTCGACGAGCCGGTGGCCGGCATGACCGACGCGGAGACCGCCCAGACCGCCGAATTGCTGCGGGCGATCAACGCCAACGGCCATTCGGTGGTGGTGGTCGAGCACGACATGACCTTCGTGCGCGACCTCGGCGTGCGCGTCATGTGTCTGCATGAAGGCTCGGTCCTGGCCGAGGGGACGCTCGATCAGGTGAGCGCCAATGAGCGCGTCATCGAAGTCTATCTGGGGCGCTAGGGCTCATGCTGGAAGTTCAGGACATCAACCTTTTCTACGGCGCGGCGCAAGCCTTGCGCGGCGTCTCGCTCACCGCAGAGCCCGGCAAGGTCACATGCGTGCTCGGGCGCAACGGCGTCGGCAAGACCAGCCTGATGCGAGCCATTGTCGGCCAGGCGCCCGTCGCCAAGGGCACGATCCGGTTCAATGGCGAAGACATCACCGCTATGGCGCCGTCCGAGCGGGCGCGGCGGGGCATCGCCTTCGTGCCGCAGGGGCGCGAGATCTTTCCGCTGCTCACCGTCGCGGAAAACCTGCAGACCGGCTTCGCGCCCCTGAAGCGGCCCGACCGCTTCATCCCCGACGACGTGTTCTCGCTGTTCCCGGTGCTGGATTCGATGATGCGCCGGCGCGGCGGCGACCTCTCGGGTGGCCAGCAGCAGCAATTGGCTATCGGCCGAGCGCTGACCATGCGGCCCAAGGTGCTGGTGCTGGACGAGCCGACCGAGGGCATCCAGCCCTCGATCATCAAGGATATCGGCAACGCCATCCGCTATCTGCGGTCCAAGGGTGACATGGCCATTGTGCTGGTCGAGCAGTATTTCGACTTCGCCAAGGAACTCGCCGACCATTTCATCGTAATGGAGCGTGGCGCCGTGGTGATGTCCGGCGATGGTGCTGCGCTTGAGGATCCCGATGTTCGCAACCGCATCGCCGTCTGAACCCGCCTCCATCCCGGTCGAGCGGCGCGGGCAGGGGCGGTTGCTGGTCGAGGCGCGGGCGCTGGATGGGCGCACGGTGCGGGGGCGGATCGAGGAGGAGGGTTTCGCGCGCGTGCGTTTTCCGCGCTCCGGTCGCCGGGGGCGGGCACTGGAAGCGGTCATGATCAACACTGGGGGTGGCCTTGCCGGGGGCGATGCCTCGCAAAGCTGCCTTGTTGCTGGGCGAGATGCCCAATTGGTGGTCACCACTCAGGCGGCGGAGAAAATCTATCGCTCGGACGGCGCCACCTCGCGCATCGAAGTGGAATTGGTCGCGGAAGCGTGCGCCAGCCTGCACTGGCTGCCGCAGTCAACCATCGTGTTCGACGGCGCGCGGGTCGAACGCTCCATCGCCGCCGAGGTGGCGCCGGATGCGCGGCTCCTGCTGGTCGAGCCGGTCATTCTCGGTCGCACTGCGCGGGGTGAGCGTGTCTCCCACGGCAGCCTTGCCGACCGTTGGCGCATCCGCCGCGATGGGCGTCTCATCTATGCCGACGGGCTGCAGCTCGACGGCGACATCGCCGCCACGCTCGACCGCCGCGCGACCGCCGGTGGCTGGGCTGCTTTCGCCACGCTGCTGCTGGTGGCACCGGATGCCGAGGCGCGGCTCGAGGCCGCCCGCGGCGCCCTCGGCCTCGACAGTGGCGCGGACGACATTGCTCCCGCCACTTTGCCCGAGGGGCTCGACGCGGGTGCCAGCTCCTGGGACGGCATGCTGTCCGTCCGCCTGCTCGCCCGCGACGGCGCGCCATTGGAGAGTGCCATACGCCGGGTGCTCGGCGTGCTCGGAGTGGGCGAAGTGCCGCGCATCTGGCATTCCTGATGCAAGTATGGCGGACTTTTGCCGCGACAATCACCTTTGCAGAGCCGGAGACGCCCTAATGAACCTCAGCCCGCGCGAGAAGGACAAGCTGCTTGTCGCCATGGCCGCCCTGGTGGCCCGTCGCCGCCTGGAGCGGGGGGTGAAGCTGAACTATCCCGAGGCGGTGGCGCTCATTACCGATGTGGTGGTGGAGGGCGCACGCGACGGCAAGACCGTTGCCGAACTGATGACGCTCGGCACCACAGTGCTGACCGCCGATCAGGTGATGCCGGGCGTCGCCGAGATGATCGTCGAAATCCAGGTCGAGGCGACCTTTCCGGATGGTACCAAGCTCGTCACCGTGCATGAGCCGATCGCCTCCGCTCATTCTGCGGGGGCGCCTGGCGAGATGCTGCTGGAAGAAGGCGAGATCGAATTGCTGGCTGGGCGCGACTTCGTCTCTGTCATCGTCGCCAATACGGGCGACCGGCCGATTCAGGTCGGCAGCCATTACCACTTTTTCGAAACCAACCCGGCGCTCGCCTTCGAGCGGGAAAAAGCGCGCGGCATGCGGCTCGCCATTCCCTCCGGAACGGCGGTGCGCTTCGAGCCTGGGCAGAGCCGGGAGGTGACGCTGGTCGCTCTTGCCGGCAAGCGAGAGGTCTACGGCTTCCGCCAGGACGTGATGGGCAAGCTGTGACACCCGACTGACCCGCCCGCCGCCTCGCCGTCCACCCTGCCGATACGGATTGCCGCCATGTCCATCAAGATTTCCCGCGCCTCCTATGCCGAGATGTTCGGCCCGACCACGGGCGACCGGGTGCGCCTCGCCGACACTGCCCTCGTCATCGAGGTGGAGAAGGACCTCACCGTCTATGGCGAGGAGGTGAAATTTGGCGGCGGCAAGACCATCCGCGACGGCATGGGCCAGTCGCAGGTCATGCGGGCGGAGGGGGCGGTCGATACCGTCATCACCAACGCGCTGATCCTCGACCACTGGGGTATCGTCAAGGCGGATATCGGCATCCGCGACGGCCGGATCTGCGGCATCGGCAAGGCCGGCAATCCGGACATTCAGCCGGGCGTGAACATCGTCATCGGCGCATCGACGGAAGTCATCGCCGGCGAGGGCAAGATCATCACCCCCGGCGGCTTCGACAGCCATATCCACTTCATCTGCCCACAGCAGATCGAGCACGCGCTGATGAGCGGCGTCACCACCATGCTGGGCGGCGGCACCGGCCCGGCGGCGGGCACCAACGCCACGACCTGCACGCCCGGCCCGTGGCACATCGAGATGATGCTTCGCGCCTTCGACAGCTTCCCGGTCAACCTCGCCCTGTCGGGCAAGGGCAATGCCTCACTGCCGGGCCCGCTGGTCGAGCAGATCGAGGCCGGCGCCTGTTCGCTGAAACTGCACGAGGACTGGGGAACGACGCCGGCGACCATCGACAATTGCCTGTCGGTGGCCGACGAGTACGACATTCAGGTGATGATCCACACCGACACGCTCAATGAAAGCGGCTTTGTCGAGGACACGATCGGCGCCTTCAAGGGGCGCACCATTCACGCCTTCCACACCGAAGGCGCCGGTGGCGGCCATGCGCCTGATATCATGAAGGTGGCGGGCCTGCCGAATGTGCTGCCGTCGTCCACCAACCCGACGCGGCCCTTCACCATCAACACGCTCGACGAGCATCTCGACATGCTCATGGTCTGTCACCACCTCGACCCGCTGATCGCGGAGGATCTCGCCTTTGCCGAGAGCCGCATCCGTAAGGAGACGATTGCGGCCGAGGACATTCTGCATGATCTCGGCGCGATCTCGATGATGAGTTCGGACAGCCAGGCCATGGGCCGGCTGGGCGAGGTGATCACCCGTACCTGGCAGACCGCGCACAAGATGAAGCTGCAGCGCGGCCTGCTGCCGGGGGATAGCGAGCGCAACGACAATGCCCGCGCCAAGCGCTACATCGCCAAATACACGATCAATCCCGCCATTGCGCACGGCATCTCCCGACATATCGGCTCGGTGGAGAACGGCAAGCTGGCCGATCTCGTGGTCTGGTCGCCGGCCTTCTTCGGCACCAAGCCGGACATGGTGATCAAGGGCGGGACCATCGTGGCGGCGGTCATGGGCGATCCCAACGCGTCCATCCCCACGCCGCAGCCGGTGCATTACCGGCCGATGTGGGGCGCCTATGGCAAGGCGCGCACCGCAACCTCGCTCACCTTCGTCTCGCAGGCGGCGATGGAGCTGAATGTCGCCCACAAGCTGGGACTGGAGAAGCGCGCGGTGGCGGTGGAGAATGTGCGCGGCGGCATCTCGAAGGCGTCGATGATTCACAACCACGCGACCCCGCATCTGGAGATCGACCCGGAAACCTATGAAGTGAGGGCCGATGGCGAGTTGCTGACCTGCGCCCCCGCTAGCGAACTCCCCATGGCGCAGCGCTATTTCCTGTTCTAAGGGTTGGGAGAGGACGCCTAAACCGCGCGTCGCACCCACCGGAGTTCTCCCATGATCCGTGCCCGCACTGTGCTCCCCGCCGGCAGCTGGGATGCCGCCACCGCCGCTGACCGGGTGGTGCTGCCGCATGACGGGCGCTACCGCCGCCGTATCGCCATGCGCGGTGAGGGCGACGTGGCGTTTCTGCTCGACCTTGCCGAGGCGACGCGGCTGCGGGACGGCGATGGTCTGAAACTGGATGACGAGCGCATCGTGGCGGTAGTCGCGGCCGAGGAGCCGGTGGCGGAGATCGTCGCGCAGGATGCGCATCATCTGGCGCGGCTCGCCTGGCATCTGGGCAACCGCCATGTGCCGGCGGAGCTTCTTGCGGATCGCATCCGCATCGCCCGCGACAGCGTGCTGGAGGAGATGGCGCGCGGCCTTGGCGCCACCGTCGAGGTGGTCGATTCGGCCTTCGAGCCGGAAGGCGGCGCCTATGAAGCCGCCGAGGCGCACGGGCACCACGCTCACGGCCACGAGCACCATCATGACCACGCTCATGACCACGCTCATGGCGAGGCCTGCGGCTGCGGCCATGATCACCACGACCATGATCACCACGACCATGACCACCACGGTCATGATCACCATGAACATGTCCATCATGGCCACTGTCACGCCCCGCATGAACGGGACGTGCTGCATGTCCATGGGCACGAGCACAGCCACAGCCACGATCACAAGCATGAGCATGCTCACGAGCACGGCCCCGACTGCGGCTGCGGCCATGACCACAAGCATGGCCATGACCACGAACATCATGGCCATGATCACGACCATGAACATGGTCACGGCCATAAGCACAGTCACTAGGGCGCGGCGATGAGCGAGGCACCTGTGGCGCTCCCTGGCGCCTCGCCCGATCTCCTGGCCTTGTTCGTCTGGCTGTCTCCGGCTTATCCCGTGGGGGCGTTCGCCTATTCGCACGGTCTCGAATGGGCGGTGGAGACGCAGGAAGTCTCCGATCTCGCCTCGCTTACGCACTGGGTTGACGATCTGCTGCGCCATGGCGGGCCCTTTGCCGACGCCGTCCTGCTGGCTCACGCCTTTGAAGCGTCGCGGGAGGGCGACGACGCACGGCTGCGCGAGGTGCTGGAACTCGCCGCCGCCTTCGCCCCCTCGCGCGAACGGCAGATGGAAACGCTGAACCAGGGCGACGCCTTTCTCGCCGCCACCCGCGCCGCGTGGCCGGCGCCGCTGCTGGAGCGGTTGCCCGCACTCTGGGACGGGCGTGTCGCCTATCCCGCAGCTGTGGGCCTCGCGGCGGCGGCGCATGGGCTTCCTCTCGCGGCCACGACTTCCGCCTTCCTCAACGCCGTCGCAGCGAACCTCATCTCTGCCGCCGTGAGGCTCGTGCCGCTCGGCCAGACCGACGGCAACCGGGCGCTGGCGGCGGCGACGCAGACGGTGCGTGAGGTGGCGCCGCTGGTCGACGGAGTGCCGCTCGACCAACTCGGCGGGGCGGCGCTCAAATCCGATATCGCGTCGATGCGTCACGAGACGCAGTACACGCGGCTGTTCCGAAGTTGAAGGCGAGGAGGCATTCATGGCGAGCGACACGAGCGGCCCGCTGCGGGTCGGCATTGGCGGGCCGGTCGGTTCGGGCAAGACCGCGCTGATGGAAGCGCTGTGCCGGACTTTCCGCGAGCGCTACGACCTCGCTGCCATCACCAACGACATCTACACCAAGGAGGATGCGGAAATACTCACCCGCGCCGGCGCGCTTCCCGCCGAGCGCATCATGGGCGTGGAGACGGGCGGCTGCCCCCACACCGCCATCCGCGAGGATGCCTCCGCGAACCTCGCCGCTATCGCCGAGATGCGGGCGCGCTTCCCTCGGCTCGACCTGATCCTCATCGAATCCGGTGGCGACAATCTCGCCGCGACCTTTTCGCCTGAACTTGCGGACCTCACCATTTATGTGATCGACGTGTCTGCCGGGGAGAAGATCCCGCGCAAGGGGGGGCCAGGCATCACCCGTTCTGATCTCCTCGTCATCAACAAGGTGGATCTGGCGCCGCTGGTCGGCGCTTCGCTTGATGTGATGGACCGGGATTCGCGACGCATGCGCGGGCGGCGTCCCTTTGTGTTCGCCAATGTGCGCGCCGGTGACGGCGTCGCCGAGGTCGCGCGCTTCATCGAGCAGGCCGGCGGCCTCGTTGCCGCGGCAACCGGCGCGGCAGGGACTGCTGTGCCAGCCTGACGACGCTTTGTCCGCGACTGGCGTGGACGACCGCAGAGCGGGATGCGGCGGACCGGTCCGGTCTGCTAAGGTTCATCGAGGTGGGAGGGATTCCGGTCGATGAAGTCATTTGCTGCGGGCCGCAAGGCGCGTTCCGCCCCGCTCTATTCCTCGCGCGGACCACGCTTTCCGGATCGGATCGTCGCGCTGTTCGCAGCGTGCAGCCGCACGAATCTCCGGGCCTGCCTCTTCCTGACCGGGCTGACGCTGGTGGCGTTGCTTCCCGGCTTCTTCTCGATTCCGCCCGTGGATCGGGATGGGGCCCGTTATGCACTTGTCAGCCGACACATGGCCGAGACGGGAAATCTGACGGATACGCGCCTCGGGTGGGAGCCCAAGCGCACTCAGGCGCTGGGACTGCACTGGCTGCAGGCCGGTGTGGTGAGGGCGGCCGAACTGGTCGGTATACCCGAAGCCCCCACCCGCATCTGGCTGTATCGCATCCCGTCTCTGGCGGCGGCGATCGCTGCGGTGCTGTTGACCTTCTGGGCCGCACTCGCCTTCATCCAGCGCCGCGCCGCCATGCTCGCCGGCAGCCTTATCGCGGCCAGCGTCGCGCTCGGCGTCGGGGGGCGGCTCGCCGTGCCGGAAGTGTTTCTCCTCGGCTCGGTGGCGGCAATGATGGGTGCGATGGCGCGGCTCTATCTGGCCGAGCGCCATGGTGAGGGAGGGGTTGCGTGGCAGCAATCCGCCCACGAGTCCCGTCTGGCGCTTGTGTTCTGGACGGCGTTGGCAATGGGGTTGTTCACCAAGGGGCTGGCGACACCGCTTTATGTCGTGTTGCCACTGGCGGCGCTGGTGGCGGTGGACCGCTCGGCGCTGTTCCTGCGGCGGGCACGCTCTTATGGTGGACTAGCCATTCTCCTTGTCGTGGTTGTGGGCTGGTTCCTTCTACGTCGCTATGGAATGCCGGAGACGCAGGCGGAGTTTGTCGCCCGCACGCTTCTCGGGCCGGTGGCCCGCGAATATCAGGGTTTCACCGGCCCGCCGGGCGTCTATCTCCTGCTGTTCTTCGTGATCTTCTGGCCGGCGGCGCCGCTAGCCGTGCTGGCGCTGCCGATCGTCTGGAAAGCGCGTCGCATCGGCACGGTGCGTTTCCTCTTGGCTTGGGTGGTGCCGGTCTGGTTGCTGTTTGAGATCCTGCCGACCAAGGTGCCCGCCTATGTGGCCCCGACTCTGCCGGCCATCGCCATTCTCATTGCCCTTGCCGTCGAGCGCGGGGCGCTGGCGCTGGGAAATATGCGGCTGACGCGCGTGCTGTGGCTGTGGCCGCTGATCGGGGCCGTCATCGCTGTCGGCGCGCTGCTTGGCATGGCCGTGTTTGACCGCACGACGAGCGTGCTGGCGTGGCCGCTACTGCTCGTCGGGTTCTTTGCCCTCGTCATCGCAGCCGCGTCGGTGCGCGAGTACGGCGTGGAGAAGGCGGCACTCACCGCCCTCGCCGGTATGCTGATTTCCGGCTTTGGCGTCATGCAACTCGTCCTGCCTAATATTGACAGTTTCTGGCTGGCGCCGCGCGTCGTTGCGGCCGCCGCGCGCGAGCCGTGCGGTGCCGGGACGGGCCCCATCGAGGTCGGCATCGCCGGCTATAATGAGCCGAGCTTTGCGCTGCTCATGCCGAACGCGCCCCGCTTCCTGGATGGGGCGGCGGCGGCGGACTTCCTCAAGGCCGGGGGCACCTGCCGGGTCGTCTTTGTCGAGCGACGCCAAGAGCCGCGCTTTGCCCGCCGAGCGGAAGCGATCGGCCTGCGCATCCAGCGCGGGGCCGATTTGCGCGGGTTCGACTACAACGGCCTGCGGGAAGTCCGGCTGGCCCCCTATCGGCCGGGCTGAAGCTCCCGCGCCCCGCCACCGCGGGCGGCTGTTCTCTCAGAGCGCCGCCGCCAGGGCGCGAAAGCCGCAATCGAGATCGGCAATCAGATCCGCAGGGTTCTCAAGGCCGATCTGCAGGCGGATCGCCGGGCCGCCCGGTTTCCACGCGGTAGCTGTGCGGTAGGCGCTGCAGTCAAAGGGAATGGCAAGGCTCTCATAGCCGCCCCAGCTATAGCCGAGGCCGAACAGGGCGAGATTGTCGAGAAAGGCATCCACCGCCGGCTTGGGAGCGGGCTGGAGGATGATGCTGAAAAGGCCGGAGGCGCCCTTGAAGTCGCGCTTCCACAAGCCATGGCCGGGATGCTCCGGCAGCGCCGGGTGCAGCACCTTCAGCACCTCTGGCCTCTCGGCGAGCCAGCGTGCCACCGTGAGCGCGGATTGCTGGTGGCGCTCAAGCCGCACCGCCATGGTGCGCAGCCCGCGCGAAGCCAGGAACGCATCCTCCGGCGCGACGGTGATGCCGAGGTCGCCATGGGTGACAAGAATTCGGCGGAACGTTTTCTCATTGGCGGAAATCGTACCGATGTTGAGGTCCGAATGGCCGCTCAGATATTTCGTGCCAGCCTGAATCGAGACATCCACGCCCAAGTCATGCGGACGCAAAAACAGCGGCGTTGCCCATGTATTGTCCATCAGCGTCGTGATGTTGCGCGCGGAGGCGGCGGCAACGATGGCGGGAATGTCTTGAATCTCGAAGGATTGCGAGCCGGGCGATTCGAGGAAGATTGCCCGCGTGTTCGGGCGAAGGAGGCCGGCGATGTCGCCGGCGATGAGCGGATCATAATAAGTGGTCTCGATGCCGTAGCGCGTCAGCACTTCGTCGCAAATCCGGCGTGTCGGCTGGTAGGCGCTGTCCACCATGAGCAGGTGATCGCCGGCTTTCAGCACGGCGAGCAGGGCGAGGCTTACAGCCGAAAGTCCCGATGGGGTGAGCACGACGCCGGCGCCACCTTCAAGCTGGGTGAGTGCGGTTTCCAGGCTCTCCACCGTCGGGTTGCCGCGCCGGCCGTAACTGTAGCGGCCGGTATGACCCTCGAGATCAGCGACGCTGGGAGACAGCACGGTCGATCCCCGGACGATGGGGGTGTTCACGAAGCCGTCATGGCGAAAGGGATCGCGGCCGGCGAGTACCAGTTCGGTTTCCACCGACAGCTTGCCGGGGAGGGAGGTTTTTGTCTTGTGCGCCATGGTTGTAGCCTGCTGGAGCCGATTTATCGAAGGTCGCATAGGGAAGGGAGCGCCGTTGCGCCGTCAAGCGCTTGACCGGGCCCGAATGCGGCGCTCTGATGACGCTGCGTTCGCTGCGGTGGTGCCAGAGGGGGGTCTTCTGGGCACTGTAAGACGAAGGACGCAGGCATGACAGGTCGCCAGAAACCATCTGCGGCATGCGAATTGCCTTACCGATCGCCCGTGCCGCCCCGCACCGTCGCGGCGGATACGTCAGCTCCAATCCGAATGAAGAAGGCTGCCACCATGAAACGCCTCCTCTCCACGCTCGCATTTGCCGGTGTGATGGGCCTTTCGGCCGTCGCCGCGCAGGCGCAGACCAAGCCGTCGAAGCTCGAGCAGGTGAAGTCGAAGGGCTTTGTCCAGTGCGGCGTGAGCCAGGGCCTGCCCGGCTTCTCCAACCCCAATGACAAGGGCGAATGGAGCGGCCTCGACGTGGAATTCTGCCGCGCCGTCGCGGCTGCCATCTTCGGCGACGCCACCAAGGTGAAGTTCACCCCGCTCTCGGCGAAGGATCGCTTCACCGCGCTGCAGTCCGGCGATATCGACATCCTGTCGCGCAACACGACATGGACCATCACCCGCGACACGTCGCTGGGGCTGAACTTCACCGGCGTCACCTATTATGACGGCCAGGGCTTCATGATCCGCAAGGACAAGAAGGTGAACTCGGCGCTCGAATTGTCCGGCGCCTCCGTCTGCACGCAGACCGGCACCACGACCGAGCAGAACCTTGCCGACTATTTCCGCGCGAACAACATGACCTATGAGGTCATTGCCTTCGCCACCAATGACGAGGTGGTCAAGGCCTATGACGCCGGTCGCTGCGACGTGCTCACCACCGATCGCTCGGGCCTTGCCGGTGAACGCCTCAAGCTGACCAACCCTGACGACCACATCGTGCTGCCGGAGATCATCTCCAAGGAGCCGCTCGGCCCGGTGGTCGCGCATGGCGATGACCAGTGGTTCGATATCGTCAAGTGGGTGCTCTTCGCGCAACTGAACGCGGAAGAGCTCGGCGTCAATTCCAAGAACGTCGACGACCAGCTCAAGAACGCCACCAACCCCGAGGTCAAGCGCCTGGTGGGCACCGAAGGCAAGTATGGCGAGGGGCTCGGCCTCGGCAATGACTGGGGCTACCTGATCATCAAGAACGTCGGCAATTATGGCGAGATGTATGACCGCACGGTTGGTCCCGACACCCCGCTCAAGCTGAGCCGCGGCCTGAACGCGCTGTGGAACAAGGGCGGCATCCAGTACGCCCCGCCGATCCGCTGACGCAAACACAATGGAGGCTCCCGCACGACGGGAGCCTCCCCGCTCCGGCAAAGCTGGCGGCAGTCCGGCGCCGGGGAGATCAGGGGCCTCGATCCGAGGCGAGGGGGACTATGACGGATTTGGCTGGGCCCGTCGGCGGGCACGAGAAGAGTTCATTCATCAACGATCCGAAGGTCCGCAGCATCGGCCTTCAGCTCATCGCCCTGATCGTGGTCATTTTTCTCGGCTGGAGCTTTGCCGAGAATGCCCGCGATAATCTGGCGGCGCAGAAGATCGCCACCGGTTTCGGCTTCCTGGACAATACGGCAGGCTTCGGCATCAACCAGACGCTGATCCCCTATTCCGAAACGTCGACCTATGGCCGCGCCTTTGTCGTCGGCTTGCTGAACACGATCCTGGTCGCCGTGGTCGGCATCTTCCTCGCAACGATCATCGGCTTCCTTGTTGGCATCGGGCGCCTGTCGAAGAACTTCATGGTGCGTACTATTTCGACGGTCTATGTCGAGGTGCTGCGCAATCTTCCGCCCCTGTTCCAGATCCTGTTCTGGTATCTCGCCGTGCTCAGCGCCATGCCGGGGCCACGCAACAGCATCAGCCTGTTCGGCGAGGTCTTCATCTCCAACCGCGGTATCATCATTCCCCGCCCGCTGTTCGGGGACGGGGCGGGCATCGTGCTGTGGTCGATCGGCTTCGCCCTTCTCGGCAGCATCCTGTTCCGACACTGGGCGGCGAGCCGGCAGGAGGAGACGGGCCGCCGGCTTCCGGTGCTGTGGGTGTCGCTCGCGCTGTTCATCGGCCTGCCGCTCGCGGCGATGATTGCGACGGGGTTTCCCATCAGCTTCGAAACGCCGGTCCTGAAGGGCTTCAATTTCGCCGGCGGCATCCAGGTCATTCCGGAATTCGTCGCACTGACGGTCGCGCTCGCAACTTATACCGCCGCGTTCATTGCCGAGAACGTGCGGGCCGGCATCCAGTCCGTCAGCCACGGCCAGACCGAAGCGGCGCATTCGCTCGGACTGCGCAACGGACAGACGCTGCGGCTGGTGGTCATCCCGCAGGCGATGCGGGTCATCATCCCGCCGCTGACGAGCCAGTATCTCAATCTGACCAAGAACTCCTCGCTCGCGGTCGGCATCGGTTATCCCGATCTCGTCGCGGTTTTCGCCGGCACGTCGCTGAACCAGACCGGCCAGGCGATCGAGATCATCGCCATCACCATGGGCGTCTATCTCCTGCTCTCGATCATTACAGCGATCATCATGAACGCCTACAACAAGCGCGTCGCGCTGGTGGAACGGTGAGGCGGCCATGAGTCTGACCTTCGACGACGGAACCTTCATCCGCAACGAGATGGCCCCGGTGCTGCCACCGCCCAAGCAGCGGATCGGCCCCATTGCCTGGATGCGGGAGAACCTGTTCTCCGGCATCTTCAATACCGTGCTGACCCTTCTCGGCATTCTGCTCGTGATCTGGGTTGTGCCGCCCTTTGTCCGCTTCATGTTTCTTGACGCGGTCTGGACCGGCGAGAACCGTGAAGCCTGTCTCGGCCCCCAGGTCGGGGCGTGCTGGCCGTTCATCGAGGCCAAGTTCGGCCAGTTGATCTATGGCTTCTACCCCATCGCCGAGCGTTGGCGGGTCGATATCGTCTTCGCCGCCGGCGCGCTGTTGCTGGTGCCGCTTCTGGTGCCGAGCTTCCCGTTCAAGCGTGTCGGATCGTTGCTGTTCTTCGTCGTTTATCCCGTGGTCGCCTTCGTGCTGCTGACCGGCGGCAATATTGACGCCTCCGCCTTCCTGTTGGAGCGCTTCGGGCTGATCGGGCCGCTGGTCGGGGATGTGCAGGTGGCTGGCATCAACCTCGCCTTCTGGGTCGACTTCGCGCTCACCGCGCTGCTGTTCATGGCCGCCATTGGCGGGCTGATCGCGGTGCTGGGAGGCAATGGCCGCTCCGCCGCCCGCACCACCCTGTTCGTCTTCCTGGCGCTAGGGGTGGTCATCTTCTGCTGGGACGTGGATGTCGGGCTCGATTATGTCGAGACCCGCCAGTGGGGCGGTCTCCTGGTGACGCTGGTGATCGCAGTGACCGGTATTGTCGCCTCGCTGCCGCTTGGCATCCTGCTGGCGCTCGGGCGGCGGTCGCAAATGCCGGTAGTCCGGTTGCTCTCGGTGATCTTCATCGAGTTCTGGCGCGGCGTGCCGCTGATCACGGTGTTGTTCTTCGCCACCTATATGCTGCCGCTGTTCCTGCCGCAGGGCACCAACCCGGATGCGCTGCTGCGGGCTCTGGTGGGCGTTGCGCTGTTCTCCGCGGCCTACATGGCCGAAGTGGTGCGCGGCGGGCTGCAGGCGATCTCCAAGGGGCAGTATGAGGGCGCGATGGCGGTGGGGCTGACCTGGAGCCAGATGATGCGCCTCATCATTCTGCCGCAGGCGCTCACCTTGGTCATTCCCGGCATCGTCAACAGCTTCATCAGCCTGTTCAAGGACACGACGCTGGTGCTGATCGTTTCGATCTTCGACTTCCTCGGCCAGTTGCGCGCCGCCTTTACCGACCCCAACTGGGCGACACCGGTCACCCTCTACACCGGCTTCGCCTTTGCCGGCGTGGTCTATTTCTTCTTCTGCTTCGGCATGTCACGCTATTCGCTCTTCGTCGAGCGGCGGCTCAACACCTCCCACCGGCATTGAGAAACGGAGAACCCATATGAGCGAGCTGCATTCGACCGTTTCCCCCGAGGCTCTTCACGCCGTCCACGCAACGCCAGGCCGGGAGGTCGCCGTCGATCTCGTCGGCGTGCACAAATGGTACGGCGAATTCCATGTGCTGAAGGACATCAATCTGAAAGTGCATCGCGGCGAGCGCATCGTCATCTGCGGGCCTTCGGGTTCGGGCAAGTCGACCATGATCCGCTGTATCAACCGGCTGGAAGAGCACCAGCAGGGCTCGATCATTGTCGATGGCATCGAGCTTACCAACGACCTCAAGCGCATTGACGAGATCCGCCGCGAGGTCGGCATGTGCTTCCAGCATTTCAACCTGTTTCCGCACCTCACTATTCTGGAAAATCTGACGCTCGCGCCGATCTGGGTCCGCAAGATGCCCAAGAAGGACGCGGACGAACTGGCGATGCACTTTCTCACCAAGGTGAAGATACCCGAGCAGGCCCACAAATATCCCGGCCAGCTTTCCGGCGGCCAGCAGCAGCGCGTTGCCATCGCCCGCGCCCTGTGCATGAAGCCGAAGATCATGCTGTTCGACGAACCGACCTCGGCGCTCGATCCAGAAATGGTCAAGGAAGTGCTGGAGACCATGGTGAGCCTGGCGGAAGAGGGCATGACCATGCTGTGCGTGACCCATGAAATGGGCTTCGCGCGTCAGGTAGCGAACCGGGTGATCTTCATGGATGCCGGGCAGATCATCGAGATGAACGAGCCGGAAGCGTTCTTCTCCAACCCGCAGCATGAGCGCACCAAGCTGTTCCTCAGCCAGATACTGCACTGAGAACCCGACCTGCACCCAGACATGGATGCGACCGAGTCGAACGGCCGGAGTGTGCACAGCGTTCCGGCCGTTTTCAGTTTGAGATTGGGCACGGCTGCGCGTCCGGCCTCAGCGCAGCCGTGCCCATATCAGTCTGCCGGGCCCGTCGCCACGGGCTTGTCTGAGGAACCCCATTCCGTCCAGGAGCCGTCATAGAGGGCGCTGGGCGGGGCGCCGATGGTCTCCAGCGCCAGCCACAGGATGGCAGCGGTCACACCCGAGCCGCAACTCGTTATGACTGGACGGGACAGGTCGATTCCGGCCGCCGCGACGGCTCGCCGAATGGAGACGGGGTCCGCCAAGCGGCCATCCTTCACAACCTCCGAAACCGGCAGGTTGCGGGCGCCGGGAATATGCCCTGGCCGGACGCCGGCCCGTGGTTCCGGTACCTCACCGCGGAAGCGCTCCGCCGCGCGTGCATCCAGCACCTGGACGCTGCGCGTTGCGAGGCGGTTAGCGACATCCTCGAGCGAGGCTACCCAGTCTCGGTCGAGCCGGGCATCGAAATGGGCCGGCAGATAGGGCGCCTCACCCGATTCGGTTGGGCGATCTTCCGCCAGCCACTTCGGAAACCCGCCGTCGAGGATCGCGACGTCCACTGCTCCGAAGGCGCGCAACGTCCACCATACGCGCGGTGCCGAGAACAGCCCCTGGGTGTCGTAAACGACAATTTTCATCTGCCGGCCAATGCCGAGCGATTCCATCGCTGCCCGAAACAGCGTTTCGGAAGGCAGCATGTGCGGCAACGGGCTCGACAGGTCGGATATGGCGTCAATGTCGAAGAACACGGCACCGGGAATATGCGCCTTGATATATTCCTCGCGCCCGTTCCGGCCCGTCGCAGGCATATGCCAGGAGCCGTCGACGATGACGAGGTTGGGCGCACCGAGATGAGCCGCCAACCATTCCGTCGACACGAAGCGGCTAACGTCGGGCAGATCGGTCTCGGGCATGGGGTCCTCCGCAGCCGCGTGCCATATTCATGCCCAGGCCAGCCGCACGCGGCGGTTCTGCTGGCCCTTCTTTTCGATCTTGGTCACCTGCACCGCGCCGATCTCGTCGAGGCTGCGCACATGGGTTCCGCCGCAGGGCTGCAGGTCGAGCCCCTCAATCTCGACCAGGCGCACCTTGCCGGTTCCCATGGGAGGCTTGACTGACATCGTCTTGACCAGGCCGGGATTGGCGAGCAGTTCGTCATCGGAAATCCAGCGTTCCGTCACCCGGCCCCCGGTGGCGATCATGGCGGCGAGCTTGGCCGTGATCGCCTCCTTGTCGAGACCGGCATCTGGAATATCGAAGTCGAGGCGGCTCTCCTCCTCGCCGATGGATCCACCCGTGACCGGAAAGGGCAGGGCGACAGACAGAAGATGGAGCGCGGTATGCATCCGCATGCGCTTATGACGTGTCGCCCAGTCCAGCCGCAGAACAACTGCTTCCCCCAATTCAGGAAGTTCTGCACCAGGCGACGGGACATGCACCACATCGACCTTGGAGGGGCCGTAGATCGCCGTTTCAACGGCAATCTCCCGGCCATCCGCGCGGAGCAGTGTGCCGCGGTCGCCCGGCTGACCGCCGGCGCTGGCATAGAAGACCGTACGATCCACCACGATCCCGCCCTCGGGCGTGAGCGCGGTGACGACGGCCGGCGTCTCGGTCCTGTAGGCGTCGTCGCGGAAGAGCAGGAGCGTAGCCATCACACCAGCACGTTGGGCACATCCACATGGCGCTCGAGCCACCCCGGAACGGGAAGGCCCTTCTCGCGCAGGAAGGCGGGGTTGAAGAGCTTCGATTGGTAGCGTGTGCCGAAGTCGCACAGCACCGTAACGATCGTGTGGCCGGGGCCCAGTTCCTTTGCCAGCCGGATCGCACCGGCGATATTGATGCCGGACGAGCCGCCGAGGCACAGTCCCTCATGTTCCAGCAGGTCGAACACGATCTGCACCGCTTCAGCGTCGGCGATCTGATAGGCGCAGTCGATGGGGGCACCCTCCAGATTGGCGGTAATGCGGCCCTGGCCGATGCCTTCGGTAATGGACGAGCCTTCGGCCTTGAGCTCGCCGGTGGTGTAGTAACTGTACAATGCGGCGCCGAAGGGGTCGGCGAGGCCGATGCGGATGGCAGGATTGCGCGACTTGAGCGCGATGCCCGTGCCCGCCAACGTGCCCCCTGTGCCGACGGCACAGACAAAGCCGTCCACCTTGCCATCGGTTTGTGCCCAGATCTCGGGTCCCGTCGTCTCGATATGGGCGAGGCGGTTCGCCACATTGTCGAACTGGTTGGCCCAGATGGCGCCGTTCGGCTCCGTCGCGGCCAGCGCCTCCGCCAGTCGGCCGGAAACCTTCACATAGTTGTTCGGGTTGGCGTAGCCGACCGCCGGCACTTCCACCAAAGTGGCACCGGCGAGGCGCAGCATGTCCTTCTTTTCCTGGCTCTGCGTCTCGGGGATGACAATCACAGAACGATAGCCGAGCGCATTGCCCACCAGCGCCAGACCGATGCCGGTATTGCCCGCCGTGCCCTCGACAATGACACCGCCGGGACGAAGCTGGCCGCGCGCCACCGCGTCCTGGATGATGAACAGCGCCGCACGGTCCTTGACCGACTGGCCCGGATTCAAAAACTCCGCTTTGCCGAGAATGGTGCAGCCCGTCGCCTCGGAGGCTTGCTTGAGCTTGATGAGCGGCGTGTTGCCGATCGCCTCGACGAGGCCGTTACGGAGTTCCATGGACCTGTTTCTTTTGCCTATTCGAAGGTCCACGAAAGTAGTGATCCGTGCCGGGCTCGGCAACCGGCCGTCCGGCTAATCCCCGCGAATGGCCTGAAACCGCTCAAGCGCCCGGTCGCGGGCAAGCGCGTGGTTGACGATGGGGCGGGGATAGGTGTCGCCCAAGCGAACGCCCGCCTGCCGCAGCACCTCGGGCGTGGCCTCCCATGGGCGGTGAATCGTCTCAGACGGGAGGGCTGCGAGCTCAGGCACGTAGCGCCGGACATAGTCGCCCGATGGATCGAACTTCTCGCCCTGTGCGACCGGATTGAAGATGCGGAAATAAGGAGCGGCGTCTGCGCCCGAGCCGGCGACCCATTGCCAACTCGCCGGATTGTTCGCGGGATCGGCGTCGACAAGCGTGTCCCAGAACCACGCTTCTCCCCGGCGCCAGTCGGTCAGGCAGTGCTTGATGAGGAATGAGGCAGCCACCATGCGCACCCGATTATGCATCCAGCCGGTCTGCCAGAGTTGCCGCATGCCGGCATCGACAATGGGATAGCCGGTCATCCCGCGCTGCCAGGCGCGCAGAAGCGCGGGCGTGTCCTCCCACGCGAAAGCGTCGAAGCGATTGTTGAAATTGGCAGTGCCAATCTCGGGAAAGTGGAACAGCAGATGATAGCTGAACTCCCGCCAATAGACTTCGGAGACGAATTTCTCCACGTCGCGCGTCGCGGCGCTGCCGTCCGCTTCGGCGTGTCGCAACGCGGCGAGAACACGATGCGGCGAAATCTCACCAAAGCGCAGATGCGGAGAAAGGCGGGATGTCGACGGAAGATCCGGCCGGTCGCGCCGCTCCGCATAGCCGGAGATGGCGCCGTCGATGAAGCCGGTAAGCGCCTCCCGAGCGCCTTCCTCTCCTGGTGTCCAGGCGGCGCGCAGACCACCCGCCCAGTCGGGCGACCTTGGCTCCAGATCCCAGTCCTCCAGCCGCTCGTTGGCGGGCAGATGACCGAAGCGCCAGTGCGCCCCGGGCCGTGACGGCATGCGGAGCGTCATCATCCGCGCACGGCGATAGAATGGCGTGAACACACGAAAAGGCCCGCCGGACTGCGTCTCGACCTTCCACGGCTCATGAAGGAGATTGCCGCCGAAGCTCTCCGCGGCGATGCCATTTTGGCAGAGGGTGGACTTCACGGCAGTGTCGACAGCGATCTCGGCCGCGCCATAGCGCCGGTTCCAATAGACCGTGTGGGCGTTCACCTCTCGCGCCAGACGGGTGAGCGTGTTGAGAGCCGGCCCGCGCCGCAGGAGCAACTCTCCCCCTTTGGCCATGACCGCGGCTTCCAAAGCCTTGAGCGAACGGCCGAGCCACCAGCGGGCGGCGCCACCGAGCGGGCGCTGCCCGGAGGTCTCTTCGTCATGAATGAAGACAAGCAGCAATGGACACCCGCTCGCCTGCGCCGCATGGAGCGCCGGATTGTCATCGAGACGCAGATCGTCGCGAAACCAGACAAGGGCGACGCGGTCGAGGGAGGAGGGCATGGAGCATTTCCCGCTGTGTCGGCTTTGTACGCAACCGCACGGGAGGCCGATCAGTCTTTCGAGTCACATCACCACAAACGTTGCAGATGGCGACCGCAAGGCAGGTGCCGCGCTGGGGACGGGAACTTGGGGGCAGATGAAAAGCCGCTTCGCGCTGCGCCTCACAGGGCGGGTATTCGCCAGCTTGCCGCGAAACCACAGGCTGTGCGGCCGCGGGGCCGCACCTGCGCGCCGACTCAGTAATCCCACTGGGCGCCGATGCCGACCTCGGCGGCACCGTCGGCACCCGTGGCCCCTTGCAGGCGGATGTGCCGGGTCACATCAACATCGACCGTGACCCGGCTCGATCCCGCCGATGTGCCCTGGCGCACACCGAGATAGATATTGTCGTTGAGCCGGCGGCCGAGGCCGACCTGGCCGCCGGTGCCTTCCGCATTGGTGCCGAGTTCGAGACTGTCGACGCCAAGCGAGCGGCGGACATTCTCCAGCACTCCGGCACCACCGGAAAACTGCGCCGCTGCCTGCGCAAGCTGCAGGGCCTGTCCGCTATTGAGCGACCCGGCGGAACGGCCGAACAGCAGGCGCGAGATCACCTCGTCCTGCGGCAGGGTGGGCGTTGAGGAGAAGCTGACCACCGGCCGGGAGGCCGGTCCCGAGACCAGAACGCGGGCGGTGATGTCCGTCGTGGTCGTTTCGGCGACGAAATCGAGTTCCGGGTCGGTCGTGCCGGTGAAGGTGATGGTGCCCCGCGTGAAGGTCAGGCGCCGACCGCCGAAATCGAAGGAGCCACGCCTAAGCTGGAAGGCGCCCAGCGTCACCGGCGCCCGGGTGGTCCCGCTTAGCTTCAGCTCGCCGCCAAGCTGAGCCTCAATGCCGAGGCCGCGCACGAACACGTTGTTGTTCGGGGCCGACAGCACGAGGTCGAGCGCTACGCCGTCGCGGCTCGGAGCGGGCGCGCCTTGCTGACGCTGAACGGTGGGACTCTTGCGCTTGAACTCGGCGCCAGCGTTGACATGGCGGACATTCAGATCCTGCACCCCGCCGGGGAAACGGTCCGGCACGTTAATGTCGAGGGCGCGGAGCACCAGCCTTCCGGTCAGACGCGGGCCGTTGAGAAACGCGCCCTCAATACCGAGGCGGCCTTCCGCAACCAGTCGCATGAGGTCGCTGTTCACCAGCGCGGCGTTGGCGAGATCGAGGTCGATGCGGCCGGGATAGCCGGCGGCCGGATCGAGCGCGACATTGCCGCGACCGGTAATGCTGCCACCATTCGTGGTCGCAGCGCGGAAGCTGGTGATCGTCACCGAGCGGTCGGTGCCGGTCAGCACGGCATCAATGTTGCTCAGCGCAACGCCATTGACGGAGTCATCGAACCGGCCGCCGCTCACCCGCACCGTTCCACCGGCGCGGGGCGCGGACGCCGTGCCGCGCAGCGTCGCGTCGACATTGGCGATGCCGGTGACGCGCGCGCCGGTAACGGCGAGCATCGGATTGGCGATGGCGAGGTTGATCGCGCCACGCAAGGCAAGGTCCAGCTCGCCCGGGCCCAGGGGAACCGAGCCGCTGACGACAAAGTTCTGCACGTTCGCGCCGGCAATGGTCGCACGCACCTGCGCGCGGCCATTGCCCAGCGTGCCATTGGCCGTGATATCGAACGGCCCGGCGCCGGAATTTGCAAGATCCGGGTGGGAGAGGCGGGTTAGGCGGAGGTCGAACGGGCCAGTGGGTGCAGTGAGGGTGCCACCGAGGCGCGCCGTGCCCGCCAGCGTGCCCGAAAGACTGGTCTGCGGCGCGACGATGTCGAGCAGCGAGAGAGGTAGCGCCCGCAGATCCACCGCGAGGTCGAGCCGCTCCCCGGCGGTACCCGATACGGTGGCGGAGCCGCCGCCCGCAGTCAGCGCGAAGCGGTCGATCGCCACCGTGCCGCCGGACAGGGTGAAGGTCGCCGGCGCGCTCAGTGCCGCGTTCAGTCCCGGGCGGGTGGCGGTGAGACGGTCGAGCCGCAGTCGGGCGCCGTCGCCGCGCGGCTCCAGCCGGCCGGCGGCGCGCAGCGTAGTGCCCTGCGCCAGCGCCTCAACCGAGAGATCGGTGCCCGACGCACCGCCCGCGGCGCGCAGGGTCGCGTTCGCGACGGAAACGCCGGATATGTCAAGAGATTGCAGGGTCGCGCTGCCATCCAGCAGCGGCACGCCGCGCAGGTCGAGCACACGGCCATCAATGCTGGCGGCGCCGACGCTCTGGCCGAAAGCGCTGAGACGCTGCGCCTCGGCGCGGATCTCCGCGTTCTGCCGCCCCTCCGCGCTGGTGAGCGTGACATCGGCGTTCAGCGCGCCGGCCATTTCGGTGAGCGTCAGCGCGGCGATGTCGGCGAGGTCGCCGGCGGCGATGGCGAGGTGCCCGGAAGCGAGGCCCGCCGGGTCCAGCGCGACATCGCCGCGCGCGGTGACAGAGCCGATGGCGAGATCGAGATTGGAGAGGCGGTGCGTGCCGTCCGGCTGGCTCGCCAGCGTGGCGGTACCGCGCGCCGGCTTGTTGCCAATATCGCCCGTGAGCGAAAAAGTGCCGCCTGGAGAATGGGTTACATCGGTCGCCGTGATGTCGAGCGTCACGTCGCGCAGCGGGCGACCTTCCGCCGATCCGTCCGGAATCGTCAGTTTCGCCGTCACGGCGAGGTCGTCGAGCGTACCGGAAAAGGCGGCATCGGCCTGAAGCGCGCCGGCGAGGCGCGGGTCGAGGCGGGCGAGATCGTCCAGGGTGAGGGTCGCGGTGAGATTAGCGAGATCGGTGGCGAGGCGTCCATTGACGGTGGCTGCGATGCCGTCGCTGTTGATCTTCAGCGTGTCCACGGCGAGCGCATTGGCACCATCCCGGGCCACCGTGCCGTCAATGCTAACCTCTTGACCGATAAGCGCATCCAGCCGCTCCACGCCCGTTTCCAACCCCCGCGCACGGGCCTTGATCGCGGCGCTGGCGCGGGTGAGGTCGGTCGAGGCGGACAGCCGGGCCTCGGCGGTGGCGGAGCCGGCGAGGGTACGGCCGGCGAGAGGGGAGAAGGCGGCAAGGTTGAGCCGGCTGATGCTGAGATCGCCCTCGATCGCGCGCGGTTCGATGCGACCGATGAAGTGGGCAGTCAGTGCAGTGAGGTCGATGGAGACGACTTCAAGCACCGCCTGATGATCCGCCGACAGGGTGCCCTCGGCGGTGAAGCGGCCCTGCGTGCCGAGGGCGGCGGCCACCTGCGGGTCGGGCGCGGCCAGCCCCTCTGCCGTGCCTTCGACGGCGAAGGCAAGGGCGTCCCCGGCCTCCGGCAGGGTGCGCAGCGTCGCCGTCAGCGTGCGGGCGCTGTAGTCCTGCCCGGCGAGTGCGGTCGCGTTCAGCCGTGTCGCGAGGGTGGGGGCGCGCAGCGCGCCCTTCAGCGTCCCGTTGAGGCCGATATCGGCCCAGCCAAGGCCCGGCAGCAGCCCGGCGAAACGCTCCGCCTCGCCCAGTGTCGCGTCAAAGGCGAGGTCGGCGTTGAGGTCGGCCGCCACCGATCCGCTCAGCCGCGCCTGGAAACCTGCGGTGCGCGCGGAGAACGCCTCAATGGCCAGATTCTGGTTGGAATCCAGCGTTGCGGAGCCGGCTATCTCGCTTCGGCCTTCAAACAGCGGTGCGATGTTTGCCGGCAAAATATTGGCGATGTCGGCGTCAAGGGCGAGGTTGATCTTATGCCCGCTGGCAAGCGCCCGGATGCCGGCCGCGCCGCTGACTTCCGCCCGGTCGCCCACCGTGACCCGCACATGGCCGTCCCACGCATCGAGCGGGCCCGCGCCCTTGAGCGACGCGGCGATTTCCGGCAGCCCGTCAAATCCCGCCGCGCGCGCCATCAGCCCGCCGGCCGGCTCGGTGGCGACGAGGTCGAGGTCGAGGCGGCCGCTCTGCGGCGCATACCCGGCCGAGCCACTGAGCGTGCCTGGCGCATCCAGCCGCGCAAGCGTGAAATTGACCGACACGCCCTGTGCCAGCGAGGTGAGATCGGCGGAGGCGTTCAGCGACAGCCGCGCGGCATGGTCGACCACCGGCTCGGCCAGCTCGATCTCCGGTATGGTGAGTTGCTGCAGTCGCACCGGCAAGGCGAAGGAGCTATCCCCCCGCGTTTCGGCCGGCGAGGGCGGCAGCACGGGGCGGCGCTCCAGCGCCACTCGCGCCGCCGAAAGCGCGGTGATGTCAACCCGGCCGGAGAGCAGCGCCAGCGGCCGCCAGTCGAGCCGCGCATCGTCGATGCGGGCGAAACGGCCGTCGGCATCGGACAACTCGACGGTCGCGACGCTGATGTCGAACGGCACGAAGCCGCCAATCCCGCGAATGGAGACGGCGAGGCCGGGCGAGGAGGCGAGGGAGGAGACGAGATTGGCCAGCAGCGCCTTGCCCGGCGGGGTCTGCAGCGCGCCGAAGGCCGCCGCCAGCGCCACCAGTAGCGCCAGCACGACCGTTCCGAGGAGTTTGAGCGCGCGCGTCATCAGAAGGCCTGCCCCAGGCTGACATAGACGCCGAAATCGCCGTCTTCCGGTCCCGGATTGAGCGGGAAGGCGAGGTCCACCCGCAGAGGACCGATCGCCGTGTAATAGCGCAGGCCGATGCCCGCCGAATATTTCATGCCGTCAAAGTCCGGCCATTCGGAGGCGAAGGCCGAACCCATGTCGAAGAAGGGCACGACGCCGATCGTGTCGGTGACGCGCAGGCGCGCCTCCAGCGATGCTTCAAAGAAGCTGCGCCCGCCAATGACCACGCCTTCCTCATTGCGCGGGCTGGCGGATTGGTAGTCATAGCCGCGCAGCGAGCCGCCGCCGCCGACATAGAAACGCCGCTGGGGCGGCACGTCATACAGACCGGCGCCGACAATGCTACCCGCCGCCATGCGGCCGGCGAGGATGAAGCGCTTGTTCTCGTCAAAGGCGTGGTAGGTCGCCACCGAGCCGCGGAACAGGGTCGGCCCCGCGCCGGCATCGCCGAGATAGGCGAAGGGTTCCACTGTCGCCGTGGCGCGCCAGCCTCGCGAGGGATCGAGCTTGCTGTCAGTGTTGTCATAGGTGACTTCGATCGGCACGCCGACAATGCCGTAATCATGGGTGCCGGTGGTGTCCTCCACCCGCGATTGTTCGAGATCGAGGCTCACCTGCAGCGTCAGGTCGTCGCTGTAGCGGTGCCGGATGCCCGCCAGCAGCGTCACCGCCTCGCGCACATAGGCGTTCGTCACCTCGCGCAGCACCGCCGCATTGGCGACGAGATCGTCCTGCGCCGTGTAGATGCCGGGCTTCACGAAAGTGGCGGCGAGCTTGTAGCCGAACGGATCGGCATCGGGCACCGCCTCGGACTTCTCGCCGAACCAGGACACCTGCGCGTCCAGTCGCAGCGTCTCGCCGCCGCCGAACAGATTGCGGTGGCCCCAATAGGCGTTGGCGGCCGAGCCTTCCGTCGAGGAATAGGTGGCGCTGAAGCCGACATAGCGCGGCAGGCGCGGCGACACCTCGATGGTGATCGGCAGGCTGCCATCGGGCGCCAGCGTCTCGGCCTCGCTGATGCGCACGCTGGCGATGGCCTCATATTCCAGCAGGCGACGGCGCAGCCGGTCCAGCACCTCGGGCGAATAGGGCGTGCCGGGGGCGATTTCGATGCGGTCTTCGATGAAGCCGGGGGTGAGGAAATCCGCGCCGGTCACGGTGAAGCGGCCAAAGGTGGCGACGGGACCGGGCGCGACGAAGAAGGTGACATCGACCTTCTGCGTCTTGTGATCCGCCACCACTTCTTTCTCGGCGACGCGCGCGAAGGGATGGGCGAGGTTACGCCAGTGATCGACGACGGCGCTCTCGGCGCGGACGATGGCGGTCGCCAGCGCCGGCTCGCCCGGCTCCAGCCGCAGCCGCGCCAGCGAGGGCGCCTGCGCCAGCGGGCGCTTGGTGGCGGCATCCAGCAGCTCGACGCGGCCGAAATGGAACAGCGGGCCGGTCTCCACCCGGACCTCGACCGGCACGGGCCCGCGCGCGCGGGCCGCTTCCACCCGCTGGAACACATCTTCCGCATCCGGCGGCACGCCGGCGACACGGATGCGGATGATGCCGCCGTAATAGCCGGCGGCATAGAGCGCGGCATTGATGTCGCGCCGGTCCGCCAGCGCGCGGCGCACCAGCCCGGCCGCGCCGGAAGGGGCGCGGCTGCTGAGCCGCTCGAGATTCGAGGCGGCTTCGATGCGCTCGGTAAGGTCGCTGTCGCCGCCGGCGACGTTGATCGTGACGGTATAAGGCGTCGCGTCCGGCGCGGGAGGGCCTTCGGCGAGAGGCTTGGGGCTGAACAGATTGATGATCGGCCCGAAGAAGCCGCCCGACGTGTCGCTGTCGCCGCTCTGGTCCTGCGGGCCGCCGAAGAGCTGGGCCGCAGCCGGCAGGCACAGCGCCGACAGCAGCAGCGGCACGCTGAGAGCGAGCACCTGCCAGAACCGCCGCATCCGCCTTCCAACCGCCAACCTGCTTCCTCCCCCCTCGATCGTCGCCGGGCCCCGGCCGGTGGCGACGCTCTCTGTCGGCCGCGACCCTAACGCGCCGATCATGAACGCAGGCTTTCCATAGGAGAACCTGCCCCTGATTGCCGTGCCGGGACGGCAAGCGTCAACCTTTCTGGCCGAAGAATGCAAATTTCCGCGCCGTTCGGACGGCAAAATCCGGCATGACGCAACGGCTTGGCCGTGCGTGCCGGTGCGGGGTACCTCTGGACGCCGCGCCAGCCTGGCGGGCGGGCGTGGCGGACTGTGCCCGGCGGCGGGACGCCGCCGATGCGACCTGCGGTCCGCTGCCGGCCGGCCGTGAGGCACCGGGGGCCTCGCCAGGGCGCCCGCTATTGGTGGGTCTCCTCGGGGGCGCCGTGGTGCTGCCGTGGGTGGCGCCGCCCCAGCGGGCCCATCCCCGGCGGCGAGGTGCCGATAGGCCGCGCGGCCTCCGCCTCTGCCTCCGTTTCTCCCGCGTGGCTCGCTCCCCTTGTCCTTCCGGCAGGCTGGGCCCGCCAATTCAGCTTCCCGGGGCGGCGGCCCGTCGAGACCCTGTCGCGAAAACTCCTCCCTGCCCCCCGAGGCGGAACCTCGCCAATGGCGGACGCGGCGATTTTCTGCCGGCGCGGCGCGCCCACGAGGTGACAAGGTGCGGGCATGCGGCCATGGCATGCGGTCACGGCGATCAGCGGCAGAATCCGGCCGAGACGGGGGACGACGACACCTCACTCGCCGCCGGCCTGCATCACCGCCCGCGCCCGCGGCCGAGCCGACATGGCCGAGTGGTGATCGCCTTGCCGGCGGCGCGTGCCGACACCCCCGGAGACAACCTGGGCGCGCCCGGCCGGGCAGCCCTGCGCAGGCGGGCGGGCTCCGGTCGGCGGATTTCCACCGGCGGAATCCGACCGGCGCGTTCCGGCCAGCGATATTGCCGGCCGGAGGCGGGAGGCCGGTGTCCCCCATGATCGAGGGTGAGCGCTTCCCGCAGGAGTGCCGGAAGCGGCGGTGATCGAGACCAAGGAGACGAGCGCCGTGCTTCGCCAGCCTCTCGCCGATACCAGCGGTCTCCATGATCACGTCGTGTCGCCCCGGCCATGGCCGTCTCGGCCCCGATGCCGGGCGAGGATGGGCCGCCAAGGTCGCGGCGACGAGGCCATGTCGTCCGACGCGCACGGACGCGCCGACATCGGCGGTTCCTACCATGCCCGTGCTGTGCCGGAACGTGAACGATCTTTGAACTGCCGGCGGTCCCCGGCCTCGCTCCCGCCAGCCGTCCGTCCTGAGCGTGGCCCCGCCGGCGCCGGTGAGGGGTCCGGCGTCTCCCCGGTGGCGATCACCCTTCCCGTGGGCGGCAGCGCGCTCGCGCCGTCGCCGTTCCGTCGCCGAGGGCACCCTCACGCCGAACGGGCGACGTGGCGCATCCTGACGGATCGGGCGACGGGGCATTGGCGGTGATAGGCGGGCGGCCGCGACGCCACCGCCGGCCGCCAGCGGCCCGCCGCACCGCCTTTCCCCCGAAGGCCGCGCGGGCCGGCCGGGATGGCGCCCGGCAGCGCACCCGTCCGGCATGTGCCGCTTGCGCCGCGCCTGAGAAGGGAAGGCGCCGGAGCCGTCGCGCGGCGTCCAAGCACCCTCGCCCGGCGCTGGCGCCCGCTCCCTGTCGACCTGCCTGCCGGTGATGGTGCGGCCCGCCGGCGCGCGCGTCCGGTGCGGGGCTCGGCGCCGACAGCAGCGCTTGGTGACCGGCCGGCCGCCGATTGCCGCCGCTTAAAGTCAGAGATCCAGGCGCGCCGCCAGCTCGGCGGCGAGCGCGCCGAACTCGGCCGCGCCTTTCGAGCCGGGCTCGGTCTCCAGCGCCGTCAGGCCCCGGCCCATGCTGGCGGCGAAGCCGACGCGGTTGCCGAGCCGCGTTTGCGCGGCGGGATGGCCGAGTGCCTCGATGGCCGCCGCCATCTCCTGCGTCAGCGCGGCGCGCGGCTGCGCCCGATTGATCACCAGCAGGCAGGCCGTGCCTTCCTTGCCGATCATCTCCAGCGTGGGACGGGTGGCCCACAGATCGACGGGCGTCGGCTGAACGGGCACGACGACGAGATCGGCGACCTCGATTGCCGGACGGGATTCCACGTCCGATTTCGGTGGGGTGTCGATGACGACGATGTCGTGGTCCCGCGTCAGGCTGCGGGCCTCGCGGCGCGCGCCCCAGCCCGAGGCCGTACGGAACGACAATCCGGTGCCCCGTTCGCCGAGGCTGGCTTCGCGGGCTTCGAACCATTCGCCCAGACTACCCTGGGGGTCGCAATCGAGCAGGGCGATACGGGCCGGCAGCCCCAGAACCATGTGTCGCGTCAGGGCAACAGCGAGATGGGCCGCCAGCGTCGTCTTGCCCGAACCGCCCTTCTGCTGGGCGATAGTGATAATTCTGCCACTCATCTCATGACCTCGCTTTCGACGGCACGTTCAGAGGGTGTCTCAGAAGCAACGACTCGCGGGCGCATCATGCGGGTGGAGAGATTGTGGGGACGTCACACCTTGAGATTGTGGAGCCGTCACCCGCCGCCGGCCTAGGTGCCGGCCGGCGAACCGAGCACGACGACCTTGGTTCCTACTCCCACGCGGCCATAAAGGTCGATGGCGTCCTGGTTGATCATGCGAATGCAGCCGGATGAGACATTTGTGCCGATGGTGTCGGGCTCAAGGGTCCCATGGATCCGGTAGAGTGTGTCGCGTCCGTCCTGCCAGAGATACATGGCCCGCGCCCCCAGCGGATTGGAGAGGCCACCAGGTACCCCGTCGCCACCCTGCAGCTTTGTGAGTTGCGCCTGTATGTCGGGGCGACGCTGGATCATCTCCTTGGGTGGGTACCAGTCCGGCCATTCCTGCTTGCTGTTGATGGTTGCAACGCCGGACCAACCAAACCCCTCCTTGCCAACACCGACACCATAGCGGATGGCGCGACCGCCAGGTTGCACCAAATAGAGAAAATGCGCCCGCGGATCGATGACGATGGTGCCCGGTGGGTAGCTGGAGGTATAGGCCACCTCGCGGCGGAGATAGACAGGGTCGATCTGTGACGTATCAACCGCAGCAATAGGAAATTTATCCGACACCGCTCCATACTGGCCGGGAGGTGCGTATCCTGTGGTGGCGCCCAGAGAGGTGAGGGGGCTGCTGGTCGCGGTGGTGCGTTTGCATCCGGCCAGGGTTACGGCTGCGCCGACGGCGAACAACCCGAGGAACGAGCGGCGATGAACGTCAGGCATAGAGCAACCTTTCGGGCGTTGTTTGCTGAATCTTAACCTTAGTTTGGTAAACAAATGCTTGCACCGGAAGCGGGTAAGCGGACGATTCGGTTGATCCGTGCGGGCAGTCACCCGTTGGCGACTCACGACATGTACTCTGAATATGGGTGCTGATCGGCGCGCCGCGAAGGCACTTAAGCATAAATACTAACTATCTCTCCTCATTCAGTCCTGGCCATTTCCCCCAAAGAGTGCATCTATCAACCGCAATCATGTGTCGGATCATTTGTTACGCGATAATAGTGTTTAAACAATGGGATGGCTGAAAAATCTAATAGATCGAGTGATTGCATTTGGCGGTAACATCACTGCAAACCAACGCCTAGACATATGAAGGCTCAATTTCATCCAATGGCCTGGTGTCGCTGCGATTTGTGAGGCTACCCAGCGTGAAGTGGGGTTGGCTAAAAGGGCTCCCTGGGTACATCGGCGGATGCGGTGCCGCGCCGAACTCGACAATCGGGCGGTGCTGCGTCGATGGGGCGCGGGGTGAGGCTCTCGGCTGTTCACGCGCGCGAGTCACGCCGCGTCCAGGCGTGGAGCTCAGTTAGCAATAGTGTATGAATGCCCGGCTTAGTGTTTCGATTGACATATCCACTGTCTCAGTGACCGATTTCGGGAAATTAGCTGAAGCGAGCGTCATAAACGGTATAAAAAATGGGGTTATACCAAGTAGTTAAGCGAGAAACATTGAGCGTAAAGTTAGGTCGCGTGCCGGCACGCAGAACTAAAAAGGCAGTGGTAGAGATAGGTGTGTTGAATGAATATTTATCGCGGCCTAGTAGGGCGAGCGGCTCGTTTGGATGAGGGCATTGCCGGGTGCTGGCCGGGAGGGCGGCTGCCGCTGATGGCCGGTTCTAGGTGGTGAATCGAGCTTCGGGACGGACTTGAAAGAAACAGTGATATAAGTAGCATCGGCATATGATGGATATGAGAAGGGTCGGCCATGTCTAAATACAGTGCCCTTACAACGTTTCTCTCGAGTCGCTCTCAGCCGCGAATATCTATGTCATTCGAGGACATAGAGAGAATCGTTGGATCAAAACTTCCGCAATCCGCCTTCAATCACCGGGCCTGGTGGAGCAACAATCCAACCAACAGTGTGATGACAAAAGCCTGGTTGGCTGCGGGCTTCCGATCGGAAGAGGTGGACATGACCGCGCGCAAGCTGGTGTTCAGTCGCCAGGTGCCACTGCCAAGCACGGCAGGGGCGAACAGGGTTGCGCCTGCGTCGACAGGCTCGCCGCTTGCTGGATTGTTCGGCGGGCTCAAGGGAACGCTGCACATTGAGGCCGGAACCGATCTGACCCTGCCCAGCACGGCGCCCATCTATCTCTATGGCGGCAGCGAAGTGGAGGCCCAGATCGAGGGCACCGATCCGCCGTCGCAGCCGCTGTGGCGATCCGATCACACGACCGAACTCGACCTAATGGAACAGGAAAATAATCCGTTGTTGCGGCGCAACCTTTCCGGGGAGAATTGAGATGGGCATGCCGCTTCTCCTGGATACTTGCGCAGCGCTTTGGGTGGCGCAGGGTGCGCCTATTGCCGACGAGGCGCGGGGCACGCTGATCGAGGCCCGCCTGCGCGGCGCGCCGATCTCTCTTTCGCCGATGACCGCCTGGGAACTGGGTCGCCTGGTCGAACAGGGGCGGGTGCGCCTTGCGATGGAGCCGGCGAAGTGGTTCGCCGCCCTTGCCGGCCTGCCAGGCATGAGCATCGCCCTGATGACGCCGGAGACATTGATTGCCTCCTCCTTCCTGCCCGGCCTGCCGCCGTTGGACCCGGTCGACCGGGTGCTGATCGCGACGGCGCGCGACCAGGGCTACCGGCTGATGACGCGGGATCGGGTTATTCTGGACTACGCCGCAACCGGCTATGTTCAGGCGGTTGCCTGCTAGGGACGGTTCTTGGGCTGTCGCGGGCGAGGGCGGCCGACGTCCCTGTGGCGCGCAGGACACGCACGGACGGGCGCCGCTGCGTGCCATAGGTCAGCGGGGGCGTGGCAGCGGGGTCACAGCCTCGACCCAGGCATAGTCGAGATACCCGGCGCGGGAGAGAGGCTGCAACCTCTCGATGCATACCCTGCCGGCATCGAGGAAGCGGTCGTCAATATGGATCCCGACGATCTCGCCATAGGTAACGTGTGAGCCGGTCGCGCGGCCGAAGCGGTCGACCATCTGGACTGTGTCGATCCAGACACATTCGAGCGCGCAGGGCGCTTCGGCCACACGTGGCGGCGAAACCACATGGCAGGGCGCCCGGGCCAGCCCGGCGAGGTCAAATTCGCTCTCGCCCGGCGGCAGCGGCGTGGAGGTGAGATTGACCGCCTCCATCAGAGCGCGGGTGGCGAGATTGCAGACGAAGGCTCCGGTGGCGCGCGCGTGGCGGGCCGTGTCCTTCAGCCCGCTGCTGGAGAACATGACGATGGCCGGATTTTCGCTGACAAGATTGAAGAAGGAATAGGGGGCGAGATTGGCCACCCCCTGCTCGGAGAGGGTCGAGATCCAGCCGATCGGGCGCGGCGCCACGATGGCCTTGAGCGGATTGTGCGGCAGGCCGTGATTATTGAGGCCGGGTTCGTAGAACATGGCTCAGTACCGGGTGACGAGGTCGGCGAGGGCAGGGCGGGGGCGGTCATCCTGCGGCCGGGCCAGGCTGCCGATATGCACGAAGCCGATGATGCGCTCCTCCGTCGACAGGCCCAGTGCTGCCCGCACGCGCGGATCGTAGCTGTACCATTCGGTCAGCCAGGTTCCGGCATAGCCATGCGCGTGCGCGGCGAGCAGCAGCAATGTGCAGGCCGCCGCGCCGGAGAGCGTCTGCTCCCATTCGGGGATCTTGGCGTGCGGGGCTGCCCGGGAGACCACCGCGATCACCAGCGGGGCGCGCGACAGGCGGGTGCGTTCGAGCGCGACCCGCTCGGCATCGGCCGCCGGATTGTCGGCGACGAAGACGGCGGCAATAGCCTCGCCCGCGCACTCGCGCGCCTCGCCCTCGAAGACGACGAAGCGCCAGGGGGCGAGCTTGCCGTGATCGGGCACGCGCGAGGCGATGGCCAGCATCGAGTCGCACTCGGCCGCATCCGGCGCGGGGAAGGTGAGGTCGAAAACCTTGGGGCTCTTGCGGGTGCGAAGCAGTTCGAGGGCAGGGTCGGCGGAGCTCATGGGCGCGTTCCACGGTGAATTCGGAAGGCGATCGTGCCGACCGGTGCGGGAGCCGCCACGGGGCGGCGGGAAGCGGATCACCCCAAACACGGCTGCTACCGGCCGCCGCGGCGCCGGGGGAATCACCCCTGCAGTATAATAAGGAGTCGCCGCCGCCCCGAGCCCGCAGAGCCGAGGTCGCGGGGAGGCAGGCGGCCGGAAAGGTGGCCGGGCTGGCAGGAGCCATGCGTGTCTCGGCTGGGTCGTGCGCGGCCGGACCACGCGAGGCCGGGCGGCTGGACGGGGGGCGGCGCGCGGTGCTTTTCGGGACGGCGCCCGCGGGGGTAAGGGGCGCTCGGCTTCCTGCAGGGAGTGCCGGAAAGGGCCGGGGCCAGGCGGCGCCGGCAGCGGGCCCGGTGTGGGGCCGGAGGTTTCCTCTCCCATGGGTGACAGAACCGCGGAGACACAACCCGGGAGTGGGGGCATCGCGCCGGGCATCTCAGCGGGGCGGTGCACGCTGCTGCTGTTGATCCGCCCCAGGGACAGAGCTGATCCGCGCCGGCTCGGCATCGCCGGCTGCAGATGCGGGCGACGGGGCACGAGCTTCGGGCTGCCGTGCCTCGCTCCGCCGAATGCGGGCCGGCGTGCCGTGGTGCCGGAAGGCAGGAGCGCTCCTTTGCCCGTGTCGCTCCACCGCGACCCGTACCCGATGAGCTTCGCGCCGCCGGGCTATCGGCTGTGTTCCTTGTCCGGGCGCGGGCGGGGCGATGGTGCTGCAAGAGTGCGTCCCGGGGGGCGGAGGAGAGTCGCGCCGACTCCCCGTCACCCGGCTGAGAGGACGCGCAACGCCTTGAGCCTCGCTCCGCCGAACGCTCGCCGCACGGCGCGACCCGGACGAGGAGCGGGAGGTGATGTGCCCTTGCGCCTGCCGGGCTGCGACAGGGGCCGTCGATCCTCACGCCGTGGGGCGCGGCCCCGCCGCGCCGGCAGCCCTCGCGCTGCAAGGCGGGCGGTTGCTTTCCTTCCCGATTTCTGCCCGTGCCCGTGTTCGCCCGTGCCGGTGCCTGTCGCTGGCGGCGGTTCTCGCCAATGGCGGCTCTCGCCAATGGCCGGGGGCGTCTTATCGGGTGGAGGGCTCGCGGCCCGTCCGCGCGCGAAGAGCTGACTTGAATTCGCCTCTGTTTGGAGGCACGAACGGCGGCGATGTCCCAACGTGTGCACTCCCCTGATCGCCGGTGTCCTGCCCCTGTTCGGCCGACGCAGAAGCGCGGCTATGCCGCCGCCGCGGCGGTGCGCCGAGCGGCAGCGCTTCTGTGCGCGCTGGCGTTTGCAAGCGGGGCCATGGTTCAGCAGGCGGCGGCGCAGCCGACGATGACGCAGATGGCCGGGGCGCCGATTGCCGCCGGGCTCGCGGCGAATGCGGGCGCGGACGGGGAGCGGCTGGCGCAGCTTGCGCCGTTCCAGTCGCCGACGCCCTCGCCCTTCAACCCGCCGCAGATCCAGCCCTCCCGCGCGCTGCCCTTTGTCGGCGCGCCGCCGCCGGCGCCCCCGCCGTCCGGCAGCGCCGGGCCCTCGGCCCGGATTCCTGCCACCGGGCGGGCGGAGGGCGGCGATCCGCACACCATCCTGCCGCAGCCACCGGCCGGCAAGGTGGCGATCGGCATGAGCGCGCGTTTCGGCGAAAAGGAAGGGCTGATTGCGCGCGGCCTCATCTGGCGTGTCTTTGCCGATCGGCCGGAAGCGTCGGGTGCCTATCCGCTGGTGGCGGAGGCGGCCGATCCCGCCCCGGTGTTCTTCCTCTCGCCCGGCGGCTATGTCGTGCATGTCGCCTATGGCCTTGCCAGCGTGGCGCGGCGCATCGTGGTCGGCGAGGAATCGCGGCGCGAGCAACTGGTCGTCCCCGCCGGCGCCGTCACCCTGCACAGCGATGTCGGCGACAAGCCGGTGCCGCCGGAAAAGGTGACCTATGATCTGTTCGAAGGCAGCTTCCTGCAGGGGCGGGCGTCGAGCCGGCCCTATTATCGCGGGGCCAATGCCGGCGATCTCATCATCCTGCCGGCCGGCGACTATTATGTCGTCTCCACCTATGGCGACGGCAATGCGGTGATTCAGGCCGATCTCGCCGTGGCCCCGGGCAAGGTGACGGACGCCACGCTGCACCACCGCGCGGGCGAGGTGACCTTGCGTCTGGTGAAGGTGGCCGGAGGCGATCCGCTGCCGGAGGCGCAATGGTCGATCAGCACGCCGGGCGGCGACAGCGTCAAGGAATCGATCAATGCCGAGCCGACCTTCGCCCTCGCCGAAGGCGAATATACCGCGCTGGCGCGCTTCGAGGGTAAGACCTACAGCAAGGTGTTCACGGTCGAGACCGGCAAGAACGAGCAGGTCGAGGTGCTTGTCGGCGAACAGGTGACGCCGGGCGCGCTCGACGGGCAGGACGGCAGCGGCGATTGATCGTCCCGTCATCGCGGCCCGCTATGGTCAACGCTTTCTTAAGCCGGGTGCGCGCATCATCGCTGCCGAGTTGAACCGGGCCGGGAGTGCGCCATGATCGTGCGTCAGTTTCTCGATTGGGCGCGGACCGCCCCGGAGGATGCGCGGGCCAAGGCGGTCGCCGCGCTCGCCCGCGCCTATGTCCGCCCGGAACTCGGCGCGGCCGAGCGCGCCGAGATCGACGAGGCGCTGCCGGCGCTGGTGGCCGATCCCTCGCCGCGCGTGCAGGGAGAGCTCGCCGCCGCGCTCTGCCGCCACCCGCTGGTGCCGGCCGATATCGCGCTGCGGCTGGCGCGGCTTCCCGGCGAGGCCGGCGAACAGATGCTGCAGCATTCCCCCGTTCTCAACATGCGCGAACTGATTGCGCTGTCCGCCAGCGGCGACGCGCTGCGGCAGGAAGCCATCGCCCGGCGCGAGGGCCTGCCGGCGCCGGTGGCGGCGCTGCTGGCCGAGATCGGCGATGTCGGCGTGGTGCTGGCGCTGGTAAGCAACCCCACGGCGGATGTGCCCGGCTTCGCTCTCGGCCATATCGTCTCGCGCTTCGGCCGCGTGCCGGAACTGCGCGAGGCGCTGCTGAGCCGGCCCGACCTGCCGGCGGCGGCGCATCAGGCGCTGATCCGGGTGGTGGCCGGCGCGCTCTCGGCCTTCATCGAGGAGCGCCAGTGGCTCTCGCCGCCCGAGGCGGCGCGGCTGGCGCGCGAAGCCTGCGACCAGGCGACGGTGACCCAGGCCGCCGCCGCGGATTTCTCGCAGACCCGCGCGCTGGTTCAGGGCCTGCAGGCGAGGGGGGAACTGACCTCGGCGCTGGTGCTGCGCTCGCTGCTCTCCGGCCAGATGCGGCTGTTTCTGGAAGCGGTCTCGGTGCTGTCGGGCATCGCCGTCGACCACGTCGCCGCGCTCGCCGCCGACCGTTCGGGCGACGCCTTCAGGGTGCTCTATGACCGGCTGGGACTGCCGCCGGGCGCCTATATCGCCTTCCGCACCGCGCTTGGCGTCGTGCAGTGCGAAGCCTATGTCGACGATCTCGACGAGGAGCCGGGGCTGCGGCTGCGCATTCTCGACGAGGTGCTCGCCGCTTATGAGGAAGCGGGCGAGAGCGCGCAGGGCAACCGCATCGTCGGCATGCTGCACCGCTGGCAGACGGAAGCGCGCGAGCGGTCGGAGCGGCAGAGCCTCGCCGCGTGAGGGCGACTCAGCCGAACTGCTCGGCCAGAATGCGCTCCTCGATCGAGTGATCGCGGTCGACCAGCATGGTCATGGAGGAGTTGGGGTCGAGCCGGGCGCGCACAGCGACCACGTCGCGCACCTCGAAATGATCCGCCGTGGCGTTCACCGGGCGCTTCTCGAACTCCATCACCGCAATGTCGACGCGGGCGCGGTCGGGCACCAGCGCCCCACGCCAGCGGCGCGGGCGGAAGGCGGAAATCGGCGTGACCGCCAGTAGCGGCGTGCCGATGGGCAGGATCGGGCCCTGGGCGGAGAGATTATAGGCGGTGGAGCCGGCGGGCGTCGCCACCAGCACGCCGTCGCAGATCAGTTCCTCCATGCGCACCTTGCCGTCAATGGCGATGCGCAGCTTCGCCGCCTGGTAGGACTGGCGGATCAGCGACACTTCGTTGATGGCCCAGGCGCGATGCTGGCGCCCCTTCACATCGGTGGCTTCCATCATCAGCGGGTGGATGACCACGCGCTGCGACGCGGCGAGGCGGGCGGGCAGATCCTCCTCGCGAAAGCTGTTCATGAGGAAGCCGACCGAGCCGCGATTCATGCCATAGATCGGCCGGTCGGTGTCGCGGAAGCGGTGCAGGGTCTGCAGCATGAAGCCGTCGCCGCCGAGCGCGACGATGACATCAGCATCCTCAGCCGCCACCGCGCCGTAGCGCGCGTTCAGGCGGGCCTGCGCCTGCTGCGCATCCGGCGCCTCGCTGGCGACGAAGGCGATGCGGCCGAATCCAGGCGCAGCCTCGGCCCCGGCGGGGCTCGAAGCGGCGGGGCTGGAAACGGCAGGGCGTGCGATGTCGTTCATGCGGGCAGCCCGGTGTGGAGTGCGGTGACAGGCCCGACGGGGCCGCCTGCGTGTGATCTATACGCCGTAACGGCGGGCCGTCGAGCCGCTCATTCACCCGGCGTGCGCAGATAGGGCTCGACCGGCCCGACCAGCTTCACCGTCATCGGGTTGCCGGCACGGTCCCGCGCCTTGCCGACGGAGACGCGAATCCAGCCTTCGCTGACGCAATATTCCTCGACATTGGTCTTTTCCACGCCCTTGAAGCGGATGCCGATGCCGCGCTCCAGCAGTTCCGCGTCGTGGAACGGGCTGTTCGGATCGCTCGACAGGCGGTCGGGAAGGGTGTCGGACATGGCGAGGCCTCAGCTTGCAAAACAGATGGGGCGAGACATAGCCCCGCCCCGCCGCTTTTGCCAAGTCGCGCGCCAAGGGGCGCGCCAAGGGGCGCGCCACGTCGCGCGCCAAGGGGCGCGTCAGGTCGCGCACCCCGCGTCGCGCCGGCGCCGTCAGAGCACCGGGCGCCAGAGTACCGGTACCACGGCGTAGCCCTCGCCTTCCTTGCGGATGAAGCCGGTGGCCGGGAAAGGGTAGTGATAGCCGGTGAGCTGCAGCCGCTCCGCCGCCACCATGTCGTAGATGCGGCGGCGGGTCTCCACCGCCTTGGCGCCGTCCATGTCGAACTGCACCTGCCACTCCGGATTCGGCGCGAACAGGATCGGCGTGTTGGTGGTATCGGACTGGATGAACAGGCGCTCATTGCCGGAGGCGAAGATGAACGCCGTGTGGCCCGGCGTGTGGCCGGCGGCATTGACGCTGGTCAGGCCGGGGGCGATCTCCTTGTCCCAGCCATAGCGGTTGACCTTGCTGTCAATATCCTTGAACACCCTGCGGACATTGGCGAAATTGGCCTTCAGCGCCTCGGGCGCCCGGCTCATCTCACCCTCATCCATCCAGAACGCCCATTCGGCCTCCGGCACCAGGATTTCCGCATTGGGGAAGGCTAGCCCGCCATCGGGAGTGCGCAGGCCGTTAATGTGGTCGCCGTGGAAATGCGAGATCACCACCGTCTCGATATCGGCGGGCTTGACCCCGGCCCAGGCGAGATTGGCCTGCAGCCGCCCGACCGGCGCATTGCCCGGTTGTGGGCCATTGCCGGTGTCGATCAGGGTGAGTTTGCCGCCATTATTGATCAGCAGCGGGTTGAACGGGATCGACATCGTGTCCTTCGGCAGGAAGGCCCGTTCGAGCGCCGCGTTCACCTCCTCGCGCGTGGCATTGCGGACGAAGCCATCCGGCAGCGGGAAGGTGCGCATGCCGTCATTCACTGCCGTCATCTCCGCCGAGCCGACGCGGTAGCGGTACAGCCCCGGCACCTGCTGTCCGGACCCGGTCTGCGCCGCCGCCGGCGAGGGAGCCGCGGCCAGCAGCGGCAGGGCGGCCGGCAGCGCGGCCAGGCTGGCGGCGCCGGCGAGCGCATGGCGGCGAGACATCGGGCTCATGGCGGTCTCCATTGTGTGACGTGCGTCGAGGGCTAGCGCACGCTAGTGCGACCGCGCCGGGCGGTCACGACCGCAGGCATCACGTTCGGGTGAAGATAGCCGGCTTAGAATTTCTGCTTGAAGCCCAGTTCGATGCCGTCATAGGCGGGACGGCCATCGGTCCAGTCGCGTTCGACCACGAGGGTTATGGCGGTGTGTTCGCTCACCCAATAGCTGATGCCGGTGGCGACTTCGGGCGTGTTGTAATTGTTGCTGTTGTCGAAAGCGTTGCGGTAGCGCAGCTTCACTGCTGTCCAGGTAAGCTGCGGCGTGATGGGAATGTCGAGGCTGCCGGTGAAGAAGTAATAGGGAAAGTTCTCCGGCCGGCGGGATTCGATGAAATGCTGGCCGGCGCCGGCCATGAATGTCAGCGCGAAGGCACCGAAATTATGGGTGTAGCCCAGCGAGCCGTCGACATTGATCCTGTAGTCCGTGGTTCGCGCGGTGTCATAATATTTGCCGGCTAATGCTACCACGACATTGTTGTCGAAGGTGTGGGTGAGGCCGAGGCCCCAATCGGTGCCGGTGGTGTCGCTGAAATCGTCCGCCCGGCGCTCGGTGGTGACATTGCCATAAAGCGTGGTGCTGCCGGCAAGGGCGGGCGTGAGCGGGCCGGCGAGCAGGAGGCCGGCGGCGAGAAGCGGTACGGCGCGCATGAGCGTCCCCGGAAGTGAGGTGCGGAGCAGGGGCAATAGCGGCAGGCGGGCGCCCGGCGCGGCTACGCCTGCGGCCTCTTCTTCAGCGCGACATAGGCGACGGCGGCAATGAGCGTCAGGCCGACAAAGATCACACCGACCACATTGATGACCGGCGAGAGCCCGAAGCGCAGCCGCGAGGCGATCTCGGTAACGAGCGTCCACTCGCCGCCAATGGCGAACACCGTGGTGTTGTAGTTCTCGAATGATTGCAGGAACGCGACAACGGCAGCGGTGAAGCAGGTGGGCGCGAGAAAGGGCAGGGTGATGCGCCGGAACACCAGCGTGTGGCTGGCGCCGAGGTCCAGCGCCGCCTCTTCCAGCGTGCGGTCCTGCCGCTGCAGCCGGGCGAGGAACAGCAGCATCGCGTAGGAGGCGATGAAGCTCGACTGCGCCATGACGGCGACGAACAGCCCTCCGGGTACGCCGAATTCGCGCCAGAAGATCAGGCTGGAAATGCCGAGAATGATGCCGGGCGTCAGCACCGGTGAGACCAGCACCGAATAGAGCACGGTGCCGGAGCGCTGGCCGAGCCGGGTGAGGATCAGCGCCCCCGCGAGGCCGGCGGGGATCGACACGGCGATCACGCCGAGCGCCACCAGCACCGAATTCACCAGCCCCTGCAGCAGCCGCTGGTCATGGGCGAGGGCGACGAACCATTTCAGCGTGAAGCCGTGCCACTGGGTGACGGAGGGATAATCGAACGAATTGAACGCCGCCGCCGACATCACCGCCAGCGGCAGGAACAGGTAGAGCACGAACAGGCCGATATAGATGTTCAGCACCAGCCGCGCGCCGGCGCTCTCGGTCGCGGCGCTCATTTGGCGATATCCCTCAGCCCGACGCCGAACAGGCGCATCATCAGAAGAATGAAGGCGGTGCAAACGACGAGCAGCGACACGGCATAGGCCGAGCCCATGTTCCAGTTGTTCGCCTCATAGAACTGCCGGTAGACGAGCTGGCTGAACCAGTCGCCGCCCTGTCCGCGCGTCATGATCGCCGGCACGGAATAGGAGCCGGCGGACAACATGAAGGTCATGATGCAGCCCACTGCGATGCCCGGCTTGGCATGGGGAATGATGACGCGGCGATGGATGCGCAGAGTGGAGGCGCCGAGATCGCGCGCCGCCTCGATCTGGTTGCGGTCCAGCGTCTCCAGCGTGTTCACCATCGGGAACACCATGAACAGCACATAGGTGTAGATCATCGCCAGGAAGACGGCGGAGGGGTTTTCCAGGAAGGGTATCCACTCGCGTGCGTCGAGATTGAGGAAACCCATCCACTGCAGCAGCCCATTGATGACGCCGCGATAGTCGAGGATCATCAGCCAGGCATAGACGCGCAGCAGCTCGTTGATGGCATAGGGCACGATCAGCGCGACCATCAGGATGATCGCCTTGCGCGGCCCGCTCGCCAGCGCCACCACATAGGCGACGGGGTAGCAGACGATCAGCGCCAGCGCCGTGACCATCAGCGCGTAGAGGATGGTGCGCACGAAGATGTAGAAATGCAGCCCGCTCATGCGGGTGAAATTGGCGAGGCCGTAGCTCTTCGGCGGGTCTTTTTCCTGCGCCTCCAGCGTGGCGATTTCGGCCTGCTTCTGCGCCAGGCTCTGGTCGAAGGCCGCCTTCTTCGCCGGATCGGTCTCGGCCTGCCGATCGAGTTCGATCAGCGAGATGTCGTTATAGAGCCGGTCGATGGTGAGCGAGACATCGCCCTTGGATTCGCGCCACCACAGTGACTGCTCCACCATCGCCCCGAGCGGGACGAGAATGAGCACCAGCACCCAGGCGACGGCGATGCCGATGATGACGGCGGCGAGCGGCCGGCCATAGGCGCGCGACAGGCTACCCATGGGCGAGCGCTCCCGGCGGATAGACGAGCGCGTCATCAATACCGAAGGAGAGGGTCAATTCGTCCGGCAGCGCACGCACCGCCGGGCCGTTCGGCACGGTGACGGTCAGCGTCTGGCCGGCGGCGGCGCATTGCAGATGCACCGAGGCGCCCTCAAGGCTGCGGGCGGCGAGACGGACCGGAACCGTGTTGGCCGTGGCGGCGTCGCCGCTGCCGAGCGCGATGCGTTCCGGCCGCACCAGCAGCAGCGCCTCCTCGCCGACGCGCAGCGGACCCTTCACGCGCCCTTCGAGCCGGCCGATCGACGTGTCGACCAGCGCCTGCGTGTCGGCCATGCTGGCGACCGTGCCGCGCAGCACATTCTGCTCGCCGACGAAGCTGGCCACGAACGGCGTGGCAGGGTCGGCATAAAGCGTGTCCGCGTCGGCGACCTGTTCCAGCCGGCCGCGGCTCATCACCGCCACGCGGTCGGACATGGCCAGCGCCTCGCCCTGGTCGTGGGTGATGTAGATGAAGGTGATGCCCACCCGCTTCTGGATGGCGCGCAATTCGCTGCGCATATGCTGGCGCAGCTTTAGGTCGAGGGCGGAGAGCGGCTCGTCCAGCAGCAGCACGGCCGGCTCCACCGCCAGCGCCCGGGCGATGGCGACGCGCTGGCGCTGCCCGCCGGACAGATCGGCCGGCTTCTTGTCGCCATAGCCGCCGAGCGCCACGAGTTCGAGCAGTTCCTGCGCGCGCTTCAGCCGCTCGGCCTTGCGCACGCCGCGCGCCTCCAGCCCGAAGGCGACATTCTCGGCGACGCTCATCAGCGGGAACAGCGCGAGATTCTGGAAGATCAGCGCGGTGGGGCGCTCATTCGGGCCCTTGCCCGCCATGTCCTCGCCGCCGATCAGCACCCGGCCGGCGCTCGGCTCGATGAAGCCGGAAATGGTGCGCAGCAGCGTGGTCTTGCCGCAGCCGGAGGGGCCGAGGATGGAGAAGAACTCGCCGGCGTGAATGGACAGGTCGGTGGGCTGCACGGCGGTGGAATCGCCGAAGCGGATCGACACCTGGTCGAGACGCACATCTTTGCCGCGCAGGGAGCTTGCTTCAGCCATGGTGGGGTCTGTCCTCGCCGGCGTGTCCGGCCGTCCATGTCGTCGGGGCCGTGCCCGGCGGGCGGCAGGCATCCCCGGAGCGTGCCCCGGGGATGCGGTGGTGTCGGTCGCGGCCGGTCGATCAGCTATTGGTCAGCTTCTCGACATACTCGCCGCGCAGCTTGGCGTAGAAATCGGTCTGCATCGGCCACCAGAACAGGTTGTCGATGGTGCCGGCCGGATAGGCCGCATCGAACGCCGCCCGGGCTTCCTCGGAGAGGAACTGCTGGGCGCCGGCGGCGCAGCTGTTGTAGCCGGTGGTGTTGGCGAAGCGGGCGCCGACTTCCGGCTGGTAGATGAAATTGGCGAAGGCGTAGGCCTGTTCGACATTTTCCGCGCCCGAGGGGATGCCGAGCGTGTCGGTCCAGGCGAGACCGCCTTCCTTCGGCATGCCGTAGCTCCACTTCTTGTCGGTGTTGCGGTGGAGCAGGATGCCGGTCGTGTCCCAGGTCTGGCCGATGGAGCAGCCGGCGTCCGTGAAGGCGGCGGTCGCCTCGGTGGCGTTGTTCCAGTAGGCGCCGATATTGCCCTTATGGGCGAGGATGTATTTGAGCACGCCCTCAAACACGCGGCGCGACTCGGCCTCCGACTTGTAGAGGTCCATGCCACGGTCCGACTTCAGCTCGCCGGTGGCGTCGAGATAGAGCGCGACGCCGTTGAACACCGACTTCTGGCGGATGGCGGTCTGCTTGGGATGGTCGGCGAGCCACATGTCGCCATAGGAAATCTCGCCGGACTTCTTGCCGGGGAACTTGGTCGAATCCCAGGTGATGCCCTCGGTGCCCCAGTCGAAGGGCACGAGATAGCGCTTGCCGCGATAGGCGGCGCCGAGCTTCAGCGAGTTGCGGTAGATCGAGGGGATGATGAGGTTCGACTGGAACTTCGCCTCGTCGATCGGCTGGAGCAGGTTGTCCTTGTAGTAATTCGGGCCGGTGTCGACCGACGGGAAGATGATGTCGAAGCCCTTGCCGCCCGCCGCGCGCAGCTTGTTCTCGCACTCTTCATTCGAGCCATAGGTCGACAGGTTCACCTTGACGCCGGTGGCGTTGGTGAAGTCGGCCAGCAGGGTGTTCTTGTCGAAATAATCGCCCCAGGCATAGACGTTGAGCGAGCCGGAGGTGGCAAGCGCGTCGTGCGCGCGCAGCACGACCGGCGCGGCAAGCGCGAAGGCGCCGGCCTTCATCAGGTCACGACGGGAAAAGCGGGTCATAGGTACCTCCCATTGCCCCCGGAGGGCGAAACGGCGTCCGCTCTAGTTCGGGGCGATGAATGGACGATGACACGGCCTCGGTGCGCGCGAAAGCGGCTGTCGCGCGGCGGCAGCCGCCGCTGGGATTTGTCCAGCGCTTCAACCGGAGAGGGCCTTGCCGCTGCGGCACATCCTTGCCGGGGGTGCGACAATCTGTCATGCACAGACAGGATGGCTTTGACCCGCACCTGCCTTACCTTCTCACGACCCGTTGATCCGGGCCCCTCTGACGCGAGCCGCCGGCGTTCGCGTGATGTCGGATCGCTTCCGATGTCGCGCCGGCAGGACTGTGTCGCAATGATCCTTTTACCCTTAGCCGCCGCATCCGCATGTCCGCTTCGTGCGTTGACGCACCGTGGGGGCGGCCGCGCCTTCCGCCATGTCTTGGCCAAGTCTGGGGAGTGATCCGGTGGAATATTTGATGGAACTTGCCGCCAGCCCGGCGGCCTGGGCGGCTCTGGTGACGCTGGTCGCGATGGAAGTCGTGCTCGGCATCGACAACCTGCTGTTCATTTCGATCCTGACCAACAAACTGCCCGAGGATATTCGCCCGCGCGCGCGCCGCATCGGCATCGGGCTGGCGTTGGTGATGCGTCTCGGTCTGCTCAGCACCATCGCCATCATCGTCACGCTGGTGGAGCCGGTATTCTCGGTGTTCGGCCATGCCTTTTCCTGGCGCGACATCATCCTGATCGCCGGCGGCCTGTTCCTGGTGTGGAAGGCGACCAAGGAAATCCACCACAGCATGGCCCCGCATGACGAGCAGGAAGCCTCGCTCGGCGGCACGCTGCAGGTGAGCTTCGGCGCCGCCATCGTGCAGATCCTGATCCTCGACCTCGTCTTCTCCGTCGACAGCATCATCACCGCCGTCGGCATGACCGAGCACATCCCGATCATGGTGATCGCGGTCGTGTTCGCCGTGCTCACCATGCTGTTCGCCGCCGGCCCGCTGGCGAACTTCATCAACCGCAACCCGTCCATCGTGATGCTGGCGCTCGGCTTCCTGCTGCTGATCGGCACCACGCTGATCGCGGAAGGCTTCGGCGCCCATGTCTCGAAGGGGTATATTTACACCGCCATGGCGTTCTCGGCTGGCGTCGAGGGGCTGAACATGCTGCAGCGCAAGCGCCGGCCGACCGCGGCCGGGCAGGCGGCGGCCGGGCATCCTCACCCCGCGCCGGACGCCGCGCCGGCGGATTCCAGCCGGCTCAGCGCCTGAATGTGACGGCCGGCGACGTGGGAAAGCAAAAGCCCGCGCCGCCGGACAATGATAGGATCGGGCTCTTTCTCCACTGAAGGAGCCCGGCCCATGACGGATCCCGAAGGCCCGCACCACCCCGCGGAGGACGGCGGCGTTCTTCCTCCCGACAGCAAGCTCACCCGCACCAAGCGCGCCTGGGCGCAGGCCGGCAAATTCCTCACCGGCCGCGTCACCCGCCCGGAAGAGGACCGCCTTCCGCCCGGCCAGCATCTGGTGCGCGACTGGCCGGTGCTTGATCTCGGCATGCAGCCGCGCATCGCACCGGACCGCTGGCGGCTCGATGTGACCGGCGAGGTGGAAAACCCGGTCTCCTGGGACTGGCCGACCTTCCGCGCGCAGAAGCAGACGGCGGAAACCACCGATATTCACTGCGTCACCACCTGGTCGCGCTACGATAATCGCTGGGAGGGGCTCGCCACGCGCGATCTGCTCGATGTGGTGATGCCGCGCGAGGGCGCGCGCTTCGTGCTGCTGCACGCCTATGACGGCTACATCACCAATCTTGCGCTGGAAGACTTCGCGGCGGAAGACGCGCTGATCGTCCATAGCTGGGAGGGCAAGCCGCTCACCACGGAGCATGGCGGCCCGGCGCGGCTGGTGGTGCCGCATCTCTACTTCTGGAAAAGCGCGAAATGGCTGAAGAAGATCGAGTTTGTCGTCGCCGACAAACGCGGCTTCTGGGAGGAGAACGGCTACCACAACCACGCCGACCCGTGGAAGGAAGAGCGCTATTCCGACGAGGAGTGAGAGGCGCCCCGCCTGGCCCGGCGGCTTCGTCCGTTCGGGCCGGCGGGGAAAATGGTGCCGGCTGAGGGGATCGAACCCCCGACCTTCGGTTTACAAAACCGCTGCACTACCGCTGTGCTAAGCCGGCCCGCCGGCGGGCGCCGGGGCTCGCCGGAGCGGCGAGGAGGGTTTCTTCGCCGATGGCCGCCGCCCGGTCAAGTCGGGCGCGCGGCGCGTGTGTCGGCGCGGGGCTTATTTCGGCCCGCTGAAGCTTATCATCCTGCCGCCGCGGAACCGGCATTCGACATTCCAGAAGCCGGGCTTTCCACCGGGCTTGATGACGTTGAACGAGAGCTTCGCCACCTTCTCGCGGCCGGGCAGCACGACCTTGGCGGCGAGCTTGACGATCGGGTAGGCCGGCGCGGCGATGGCCGCCTTCTCGCAGTAGCTGATGGCGTCCTTGTCGGAAATCTCCACCGGCATCGGGCCCGGACCCGGTCCCGGACCCGGTCCCCATGGGCCGGGCGGGTTTGGATAGGGGGGGGTGGGGTAGGGCGGGTTTGGATAGGGAGGCGGGGGTGGCCGGTTGCGGTCGAGCGTGATGCGGCAGTCGGAATAGGCCCGCGTGCCCGGTACCAGGCCCCAGGAGCGGCATTTGGCATCGTCCGCCTGATCCGGCGTCGGGTAGGGCGGCGGATAGGGCGGGGGCGGCGGGTAATACTGCGCGAGTGCGGGTGCGCTCGTGACCAGCACCACCGCGACGGCTGAAAGCAGCTTTTTCAAGATCGTGGTTCCCCCGTGAGACGCCCTTTGCCTGAGGCGGCGCGGCGGGGCTGTCAAGCACGGGATGGCGGGGGCGCTGCCGGCGAGTGATGGCCCCGCCGGGGCGACCGCCGGGCGGACGGGCAGGCCGCGGGCGCGTCGCGGCGCCGGTAGGTGGGTCCGTCGCGGCCGGTAAAGCCGCGTGAGAGCGCCTCCATCCCTCAAATACCGGCCGTGACGCGCAAATCGTGCAAAATACGCCATTGCGCCGAGCGCGGCCTTCTGCGAGACGAATCCGTGGGAAGTCGTTCGCAACGGCGCGTGCCGAATCCCCCCGGGGTGAGGATCACCACGGGCACGCCATTTGGGAGGCTGGACTATGAAGCGATTTTTGTTCGGACTGGCGGCGCTGCTGCTGGCCGGCATGGCCGGCAGCGCGTCGGCCCAGACCATGAGCTATGCGGAAGCCGGGGCGCTGATCGCCAAGAGCTGCGGGCCTTCCATCGAGAAGTTCTGCGCCAAGGACAATCTCGGCACGGGCGAGGTTCGTAACTGCCTGATGGCGCATCAGGACCAGGTGCCGCAGCAGTGCTTCGACGATTACGCGGCCGCCCGCGCCTCCATCTCCAAGCGCATTGCCGCGCAGAGCGACGCCTGGAACGTGTGCAACGCCAATATCCGCCAGGCCTGCGCCGGCGTTCAGCCGGGCGACGCCAACATCCTCAACTGCCTGATCGACGCCAGCAAGGTGATCCGGCCGGCCTGCAAGTCCATTCTGGTCGATGCCGGCTGGTGGCAGTGACGAAACGGCGAAACGCTAGGGAAAGAGACAGATCATGACCCGTATCACCCGTTTCGTCGGCGGGCTCGCCCTCGCCGCCGCGCTCGCCGCGCCGCTCGCCGGCACCGCGACCGCGCAGACCGCTGACTCCGACGCGCAGATCATGCAGGGCCTGTCGCAGGCCACCATGTTCGACCCGTCGCTCACCGCCCAGGTGCTGCGCCAGATGGCGCAGGACGCCGTGGCGCAGAACGCCCCGCTGACGCTCGACAAGTCCGAGATCGCCAAGCGGCTCGACAAGCTGGCGCAGATCACCGTGCAGATCCAGTTCGCGCTGGGTTCGGACATCATCCGCCCGGAATCCTACCGGACGCTGGGGTCGATCGCTGACGCCATGCACCACCCGATCCTGGCGAACTACAAGTTCATCGTCGTCGGCAACACCGACACGACCGGCACCCGCGCCTTCAACCTCAAGCTCAGCCAGGAGCGCGCCAACGCCATCGTGCAGGCTCTGGTGGTCGTGTTCGGCGTTTCGCCTGACCGCCTGGAGGCTGTCGGCCTCGGCCAGGAGGCGCTGCAGGTGCCGTCCAAGCCGACCGACCCGATCAACCGCCGGGTGCAGATCTTCACCATCGGCACGGTCGGCCCGATGGGCAAGCCGGTCCCGACCAGCGCCCCCTGAGCGGGACGCCCGCCTTTTCCTGTGATAGGAAGCCGGCCGGTGCCTGTGCGCACCGGCCGGCTTTGTTTTGGCCGCCCCGTTTTCCGTCACATCCAGAGTTTCAGCAGATGAGCATCACCCGAATCGAAGTCGGTCCGCGCATGAGCGAGGCCGTGGTCCATGGATCGGTCGCGTATCTCGCCGGGCAGGTCGCCAAGGGCGACAGTGTGACGGCGCAGACCCAGGCCGTGCTCGGCCAGATCGACGCGCTGCTGGCCAAGGCCGGCACCGACAAGAGCCGGCTGCTGACCGCCACCATCTATCTCGCCGACATCGCCACCTTCGCGGAGATGAACGCGGTGTGGGATGCCTGGGTGGCCGCCGGCAACACGCCGGCCCGCGCCACGGTCGAGGCGGCGCTGGCGACGCCGGACTACAAGGTCGAGATCGTCGTCACCGCGGCGGTCTGAGACGCGGCCGGCTCCTGCCGCCGGCACGGCGCATAAAAAAGGCCCCGGCATTGCCGGGGCCTTTCCTTTGTCAGCTCCGCACAGGGCGGAGCGAGGGCACGCCTCAGTGCCAGTTTTCGAGGTCGCGGTCCTTGGTCTCCGGCAGCAGCAGCAGGCCGATGATCGCGGTCATCACCGCAATGATGATCGGGTACCAGAGGCCGGAGAAGATGTTGCCGGTCGCCGCCACGATGGCGAAGGCGGTGGGCGGCAGGAAGCCTCCGAACCAGCCATTGCCGATGTGGTAGGGCAGCGACATGCCGGTGTAGCGGATGCGGGTCGGGAACAGTTCGACCAGCAGGGCGGCAATCGGGCCGTACACCATCGTCACATAGAAGACGAGGATGAACAGCAGTCCGATCAGCGACAGGGTACGACCGTCCGAGATGACGCCGCCAATCGTCGGCTGCTTCACGATGGTCGGGTCGCCGACGGTCGGATAACCCGCAGCCTGCGCCGCCGCCACGATCGCCGCTCCGGTCTTGTCGGTCTCCGGAACCACGACAGGCGTGCCGTTGACGGTGACGGAGACTGCCGAGCCGGCCGCGCCGGGCAGCAACGTGTAGTGCATCGAGTTGGTCGCCAGCGTGCGGCGATAGACATCGCAGGGGCGGGTGAAGACTCGTACGCCCACGGGATCAAACAGCGTGCCGCAGGTCGCCGGGTCGGCCGTGATGTCGATCTTCACCGACTCGGTGGCCGCGATCAGCTTCGGATTGGCGATGCGGGCGATGTTCTCGAACAGCGGGAAGTAGGTCGCCGCGGCGATGAGGCAGCCCGCGATCAGGATCGGCTTGCGGCCGATCTTGTCCGAGAACCAGCCGAAGAAGATGAAGAAGGGCGTGCCGATCAGCAGGCTGAAGGCGATCAGCAGGTTTGCCGTCGTCCCGTCCACCTTCAGCGTCTGGGTGAGGAAGAACAGCGCGTAGAACTGGCCGCAATACCAGACCACGGCCTGGCCGGCGGTGCCGCCGAACAGCGCGATCAGCGCGATCTTGGCGTTCGACCAGCGGCCGAAAGCCTCGGTGAGCGGGGCCTTCGAGCGGCTGCCCTCTTCCTTCATCTTCTGGAAGGCGGGCGACTCGTTCAGCGACAGCCGGATCCAGATCGAGAAGCCGAGCAGGATGATCGACAGCAGGAACGGAATGCGCCAGCCCCACTCACGGAAATCCTCCGGCGACATGGAAAGACGCAGGGTGAGGATCACCAGCAGCGACAGGAACAGGCCCACCGTGGCGGTGGTCTGGATCCACGAGGTGTAGAAGCCGCGGCGTCCATGCGGCGCGTGTTCGGCGACATAGGTGGCGGCGCCACCATATTCGCCGCCGAGCGCAAGGCCCTGGAGCAGGCGGCAGACGATGAAGATCACCGGCGCGGCATAGCCGATCGATTCGTAGCTGGGTAGCACGCCGACAAGGAAGGTGGCGATGCCCATGAGCGTCATGGTGACGAGGAAGGTGTATTTGCGGCCGATCAGGTCGCCGAGGCGGCCGAACACCAGCGCGCCGAACGGGCGTACCGCGAAGCCGGCGGCAAAGCCGAAGAGAACGAAGATGAACTTCGCCGTATCGTTGGTGCCGGGAACGAAGGTGGCGGCGATGTTCGCCGCCAGCGAGCCGGCAAGATAGAAGTCGTACCATTCGAACACGGTGCCGGCGGAAGAGGCGATAATCACCTTCTTCTCTTCCCGGGTCATCGGCGCCGCCTTGCCGGCGGGCGCGGTGGTTACGCTCATGTGTTTCCCTTCCCCAAAGTTAGGTCGCGCCAAAGCAGTGGCGTGCGAGGCCGCTCGCACGCGCGATAGAGCCAGCTCGCGAGAGCCGCAGTTGTGATGGCCGAGTTTGGGAGTCCCCGCGGGGGGCGCCTTACGCTCGGGCTGTCTCCTCCCGGAGACGGCCCGCCGCGATGGGTGCGGTGCCTCTCCCCGGTGTTTTGGCGCGCGGAATTCTCCGATTCCGTCGCGTGCCTCAGGGGAGAGTGGCGAAAGAGGGGCGGTTTGACGATTGGCAATTGGTCGTAAACTGCCGCACATGTTGCATTGCGGCAGAAAAACCGGTCATGGCGAAGTAAAGCCGGTGCGAATAACCGCCCGGATCAGGCCGGGGCGCCGATGGCGCGCCGGGCGATATAGAGGGCGAGCGCGGCGGCGTTCGACACGTTCAGGCTGACAATGGCACCGGGAAGGTCGATGCGGGCGAGCGTGTCGCAGGTCTGCCGCGTCAACTGGCGCAGCCCCTTGCCCTCCGCCCCCAGCACCAGTGCCACCGGGGCGGCGAGCGGGGTGTCGACCAGATCGGCCGGCCCTTCGCTGTCGAGTCCGACGACCTGCACGCCGTTCTGCTTCAATTCGTCCAGCGCCCGCGCCAGATTGCCGACAAAGCAGAACGGCACATGCTCCAGCCCGCCGCTGGCGCTCTTGGCCAGCACGCCGGTGGCGGCCGGGCTATGGCGCGCGGTGGTGACGATGGCGCCGACCTTCAGCGCCGCCGCCGAGCGCACGATGGCGCCGACATTGTGCGGGTCGGTGATCTGGTCGAGCACGAGGATGAGATCGCAGGCCGCCGCCTTCGCCAGGGTGAGGGAGGGCAGGGGATCGCATTCGGCGAGCATGCCCTGATGCACCGCGTCGGGATCCAGCAGACGGTCGATCTCACCGGGCCGGACGATCTCGGGATCGAGGCGCAGCGGAATGGACTCTTCCTGAAGCCGGCGCGCGGCGTTCTCGGTGAGCATCAGCCGACGCAGCTTGCGGCGCGGGTTGCGCAGCGCCTCGACCACGCTGTGCCAGCCATAGAGAATCGCCACATCGTCCGGCCATGCGCCGAAAGGCCGCCCCGCCGGGCGCGGGCGCGGCGAGCGGGAGCGGCCGGCGGAAGGTTTGGAGCGGCCGGGCGGACGGCTGGGGCGATCATTCATCCGCGCCTTCTGTCATGGCGCGCGTGCGTTGGCAATTTGCGGCGCGGGCGCGGCTGAGCAATTTTCCCCGCGCGCGTCGCGCGGCGTGGGTTCGGCGGCGGGCAGGACGGGATTTGTGGCTGCGATTCGGCGCCGCTGCGGCCAGTGCCGGCAGCGCCGCAGGCGGGGAAAGGGCGCGCGATCCACAGCCTGCGGCGGCTATATGTGTACCGGGGTTGACAGCGAAGGGGCACCTCACCATAAAGCCGGCCGCACGGGAGCCGCGCATCGCGCCGGTTTCCGGTCGGGTCGACAGAGGGGCATTTGCCTGTCCCGCAGATCGGCCGACGTGCGAGGGGGAGTGTCCCGAGCGGCAAAGGGGGCGGACTGTAAATCCGCTGGCTATGCCTTCGTAGGTTCGAGTCCTACCTCCCCCACCACGTCGCCTTCCGTTAGACTACGCCGACCCTCGCGGGTGTAGCTCAATGGTAGAGCAACAGCCTTCCAAGCTGATGACGAGGGTTCGATTCCCTTCACCCGCTCCACTTTTCACCGCAGCCCCTATATGAGGCGGCGGCGCGGGTCCGCGCCGACAAGCCCCGAGGGCGGCGCGATTCCCAACTTCCGCAGGCGCGGTGCAACGCGGCACTTGCGGAACGCCGGGAAACCGCCTATCCCACGGCCCGATTTTTCGCGGCCCGAATGCCGCTGAAGGAAACGAGTTATGGCCAAAGAGAAGTTCAACCGTTCGAAGCCTCACTGCAACATCGGGACGATTGGCCATGTTGACCATGGCAAGACGTCTCTGACGGCAGCGATCACGAAGGTTCTTGCGGAGACGGGCGGCGCGACGTTCACGGCGTACGACCAGATCGACAAGGCGCCGGAAGAGAAGGCGCGCGGCATCACGATCTCGACCGCTCACGTCGAGTACGAGACGACGAACCGTCACTACGCGCATGTCGACTGCCCCGGCCACGCCGACTATGTGAAGAACATGATCACTGGCGCTGCGCAGATGGACGGCGCGATCCTGGTCGTGTCGGCGGCGGACGGCCCGATGCCGCAGACCCGCGAGCACATCCTTCTGGCGCGCCAGGTCGGCGTTCCGGCTCTGGTGGTGTTCCTCAACAAGTGCGACATGGTCGACGACGAGGAACTGCTTGAGCTGGTTGAGCTCGAGGTGCGCGAGCTGCTGTCGAAGTACGACTTCCCCGGCGACGACATTCCGATCATCCGTGGCTCGGCGCTGGTGGCGCTTGAGAACGGCGATCCGAAGCTCGGCCGCGACGCCATCCTGAAGCTGATGGAAGCGGTTGACAGCTACATTCCGCAGCCGGAGCGTCCGGTCGACCTGCCGTTCCTGATGCCGATCGAAGACGTGTTCTCGATCTCGGGCCGCGGCACGGTGGTGACCGGCCGCGTCGAGCGCGGCGTGATCAAGGTCGGCGAGGAAGTCGAGATCGTCGGCATCCGCCCGACGGTGAAGACGACGGTGACCGGCGTGGAAATGTTCCGCAAGCTGCTCGACCAGGGCCAGGCCGGCGACAATGTCGGCATCCTTGTTCGCGGCACGAAGCGCGAGGACGTGGAGCGCGGCCAGGTGGTGTGCAAGCCGGGTTCGGTGAAGCCGCACACGAAGTTCAAGGCGGAAGCCTACATCCTGACGAAGGAAGAGGGTGGCCGTCACACGCCGTTCTTCACCAATTACCGTCCGCAGTTCTATTTCCGGACGACGGACGTGACGGGCATCGTGACGCTGCCGGAAGGCACGGAAATGGTGATGCCGGGCGACAACATCACGGTTGACGTGGCGCTGATCGTTCCGATCGCGATGGAAGAGAAGCTGCGCTTCGCCATCCGCGAAGGCGGCCGCACCGTCGGCGCCGGCGTCGTCGCCTCCATCATCGAGTGACGCCACTGGAAGGGGATGCGTATCGCGCATCCCTTTCTGGTGCCGACGTTTTTCGCGTTCCGGTACCTTATTGTTGAAACTGGGCGCCGCGCCCCTCGACGTAGACGCGGCGCCGGTTATAGTGCCTCGCGATTCGAGAGTCGGACGATCCGGGCGCTGCCCCGTCCGCCTCTTCTAGGAGTGTAGCTCAACTGGTTAGAGCACCGGTCTCCAAAACCGGGGGTTGGGGGTTCGAGTCCCTCCACTCCTGCCACCTTTCCCGAGAGGTGGCAGGCAAGGCGCCAAAGTTCTTTGACGCGAGGCGGCTTTGCGGGCTATACGCCCGCTTCGTGCATTTTTAGAGGGTCGTGCGGCGCCGCCGGTAAGGTGCGCGCGGCGGGACCCGCAGGCGGCGTGCCGCGATCAGCCGATACCGGCGCGGGCCGCATCAGAGGCGTTTCGAGACGAGCATGGCGAAGACGAACCCGGTCGAGTTCTTTCAGCAGGTCCGCGCGGAAGCCCGCAAGGTCACCTGGCCGACCCGTCGCGAGACGCTCATCACTACCGCGATGGTGTTCGTCATGGTGGTGCTGGCCTCGCTGTTCTTCCTGGTCGCCGACCAGATTCTGAGCTTCGTCGTGGCTCAGATCCTGCAGATCGGCCGTTGAGGAGAGACGCGATGCCGATGCGCTGGTACATCGTCCACGCCTATTCCAACTTCGAGAAGAAGGTCGCCGATTCCATCAAGGAACAGGCGGCGCAGCGCGGCCTTACCGAGCTTTTCGAGCAGGTGCTGGTTCCGACCGAGAAGGTCGTCGAGGTGCGCCGTGGCCGCAAGGTCGATGCCGAGCGCAAGTTCTTTCCCGGCTATGTGCTGGTGAAGATGGACCTCACCGACGAGGCTTTCCACCTCATCAAGAACACGCCGAAGGTCACCGGCTTCCTCGGCGCCGACAACAAGCCGATGCCGATCGCCGAGAAGGAAGCCATGCGCATCCTGCAGCAGGTGCAGGAAGGCATCGAACGTCCCAAGCCCTCGATCACCTTCGAGGTGGGCGAGACGGTCAAGGTGTCGGACGGCCCGTTTGCCTCGTTCAACGGCGTGGTCGAGGAAGTCGACGAGGGCCGCTCGCGCCTCAAGGTGGCGGTGTCGATCTTCGGCCGCGCTACCCCGGTCGAGCTCGAATTCGGCCAGGTCGAGAAGGTCTGACGGACAGTCCGTCCGATCGAGATGTGGCAAGGGCGCGGCTTCGGCGGCGCCCTTTTTCGTTGGCCGCCGCGTTAACGGGTTAACACCCCCGCCCGGGCCGCCCGGCCTATCCTCACTGCCAAGCCCCGCCGCGATCTCGTCGCGGAGGAGGGCGCCAACAGGGAGGACAAAATGGCTGGCAAACGCATCCTGATGATCGTCGGCGACTTCGTGGAAGATTACGAGACCATGGTGCCGTTCCAGGCGCTGCTGGCGGTCGGGCACAGCGTGCATGCCGTCTGCCCGGACAAGAAGGCTGGCGACAGCGTCGCGACCGCGATCCATGATTTCGAGGGGCAGCAGACCTATTCGGAGAAGCGCGGGCACAATTTCGCGCTCAACGCCAGCTTCGCCGACGTCGACCCGGCCGGCTATGACGCGCTGGTGATTCCCGGCGGACGGGCGCCGGAATATCTGCGCATGAACGCCCGGGCGCTGGAGATCGTCCGCCACTTCTTCGACGCCGACAAGCCGGTCGCCGCCATCTGCCATGGTGCGCAATTGCTCGCCGGGGCGCGGGTGCTGGAGGGGAGGACCTGCTCGGCCTATCCGGCCTGCCGCGCCGAGGTGGAACTGGCCGGCGGCATCTATGCCGACATCGCCATCGACGCAGCGGTGACGGATGGCAATCTGGTGACCGCTCCGGCCTGGCCGGCGCACCCGGCCTGGATCGGCCAGTTCCTCGCCGTTCTCGGCACCAGCATCACCCATGGCGAGGTGACGACGGGCGCGCGCAAGGCGGCGTGACGGCCGTAGCGTCCGTCCGTTTCGCCTTCCGGTGGAACGGGGCTATGATGCGTGCGGCGGAGCGCGGAACTCCGCCGCCGAGGGAGGCGCCGCATGTGCAAGCTCTTCATCCAGGCCGACCCGAATCTCTGGCAGACGCGGCTGAAATCGGTGCGGCTGCATGGCTTCTCCACCAGCGTGCGGCTGGAGAACCTGTACTGGCAGGTGCTAGAGGAAATCGCCCAGCGCGACGGCATGAGCCTGTCGCAACTTCTCGCCAAGCTTCATGAGGAACTGACCTTCGCGCATGGCGAAGTGGAGAACTTCGCCTCCTTCCTGCGGGTCTGCTGCGGGCGCTATCTCGCGCTGCAGCTGGAGGGCGACGTGCCGCGCGATGTGCGCCTGCCGATCCGCGACCTCGATGCCGACGCGATTCTCGCCCGCGAGGCGCATCGCAGCCGGCGTGCTTTGTCCTCGGCGGCCTAGCAGCGGTGGGAGGGTCGAGAGCGGCGTTGCCTTTTTCCGCCTCATCCTGTATGAGCGAGCCCGTGCGCTGGGAGCTTCCGCTTCCGGCGCGCATTCATACGCGGGAGGCACGGCCGGTTCGCCAGCCAGCATCTTGAACGTGCCGCTACCGCGACCCTCCCTCTACGCCGCCCGCGATGAAGCCGTCGCGACGGCGTGCTTTGGCGTTTGCGACCGGCAGTCGCACCGTCGAGGAGTTCATTATGGCGAAGAAGATCACCGGCTACATCAAGTTGCAGGTGCCCGCCGGCTCGGCCAACCCGGCCCCGCCGATCGGCCCCGCGCTCGGTCAGCGCGGCCTCAACATCATGGAATTCTGCAAGGCGTTCAACGCCCAGACCGGCCAGCTCGAAAAGGGCATGCCGATCCCGGTCGTGATCACCGCCTATCAGGACCGCTCCTTCACCTTCGAGCTGAAGACCCCGCCGGTCTCCTACTTCCTGAAGAAGGCCGCCGGCCTTGAGACCAAGAAGAAGCCCGGCTCCGGCTCCAAGACCCCGGGCAAGGGCGGCTTCGTCGGCAAGATCTCGCAGAATCAGATGCGCGAGATCGCCGAGAAGAAGATGAAGGACCTCAACTGCGACACCGTCGACGCGGCGGTGCGCATGATCGAGGGCTCCGCCCGTTCCATGGGCCTCGAAGTGGTGGGTTGAGCTGATGGCCAAGATTTCCAAGCGTGTTCGCGCCGTCCGCGAGGGCATTGATCCCGCCAAGCTGTATGGCCTCGACGAAGCGATTCAGCTCCTGAAGGATCGCGCCAACGCCAAGTTCGACGAGACCATCGAAGTGGCTCTGAACCTCGGCGTCGATCCCCGTCACGCCGACCAGATGGTCCGTGGCGTGTGCAACCTGCCGAACGGCTCGGGCCGCACCGTGCGGGTCGCCGTGTTCGCGCGCGGCGCCAAGGCCGATGAGGCCAAGGCGGCCGGTGCCGACATCGTTGGTGCCGAGGATCTGCTGGAGACCATCCAGGGCGGCACGATCGAGTTCGATCGCTGCATCGCCACTCCGGACCTGATGCCGCTCGTCGGCCGTCTCGGCAAGGTGCTGGGCCCGCGCGGCCTGATGCCGAACCCGAAGGTTGGCACCGTCACCATGGACGTGAAGGGTGCGGTCGAAGCCGCCAAGGGCGGCGCGGTCGAGTTCCGCGTCGAGAAGGCCGGCATCATCCACGCCGGCATCGGCAAGGCCTCGTTCCCGGTCGACAAGCTCGCCGAGAACATCCGCGCCTTCGCCGACGCCGTGGTCAAGGCCAAGCCCACCGGCGCCAAGGGCACCTATGTGCAGCGCGTCGCCGTCTCCTCGACCATGGGCCCCGGCCTGAAGGTTGAGCCGGCTTCTGTGCTGGTTGCGGGCTGATTGTTCCTGCGCGCATCACGGGGCCGGTCGCGGTCCCGTGATTGCGACGGTGTGGATTTGTCAAGCCCTCGGTGCTATCAGGGGTGACAAATCCCACGCGACTCACTATATGGGCGGTTTCGTTGCCGACATTGTCGGCCGCGTGCCGATGAATTTTCAGCTTTCGCCCGCTTAAAATCGGGCGGAGAGGCCGGCAGGGTTCGCCTTGCCGGCTTTATGTCCTGTCCGAGACTGCCGGTGCCCCTCATCTGAGGTGGCTTAATCCCACTCCGGGGCCAGCATAGACGGGGTACGACCGACGAAGGGGTTCCGGGCAACCGGGTCCTGGCTTTCGGCTCGAACCAGCGCCTTGGCCGGTATTTCCGGTCCCAGGGGACAGGATACCACCGCCGCTGCTCCGCAAGGAGGGGTGGCAAGGCGCAAACCCGGCGGGGAAGTCACCCTTCCTCGCCACCGGAGAGCAAGTGAAGTGGATCGAGCACAAAAAGAAGAGCTCGTCACGTCGCTCACCGAGGTGTTCAACAACACGTCGGTCGTCGTCGTGGCCCACTATTCCGGCCTCACCGTCGCTCAGCTGCAGACCCTGCGTCGGCAGATGAAGGCGAATGGTGCGACCGTGAAGGTGGCGAAGAACCGCCTCGCCAAGATCGCTCTCGAAGGTTCGGACGTCGCACATGTCGGTTCCCTGCTGAAGGGTCCGACGATCATCGCTTATTCGAGCGATCCTGTTGCGGCTCCGAAGGTTGCCGTCGACTTCGCCAAGGCGAATGACAAGTTCGTCATTCTCGGTGGAGCGTTCGGCACCACGGCCCTGAATGTGGATGGTGTGAAGGCTCTGGCCACCATGCCGTCCCTTGATGAACTGCGTGCGAAGCTGGTCGGCCTCATCCAGGCCCCGGCGACCAAGATCGCGCAGCTCAGCACCGCGCCGGCGGCCAAGCTCGCCCGCGTGTTTGCGGCCTATGCCAAAGAGAACGAAGCCGCGTGAGGCTTCCCGGTAATACTGGTTCGAACCGAAATCCAAGGACTTAAGTAAAATGGCTGATCTGTCGAAGCTCGTTGACGAGCTGTCCGCCCTGACCGTTCTCGAGGCCGCCGAGCTCGCGAAGCTCCTCGAAGAGAAGTGGGGCGTCTCCGCCGCCGCCGCCGTGGCGGTTGCTGCCGCTCCCGCCGGCGCCGCTGCGGCCCCGGTCGAAGAGCAGACCGAGTTCACCGTTGTCCTGGCCGCGGCCGGCGACAAGAAGATCGAGGTCATCAAGGAAGTCCGCGCCATCACCGGCCTGGGCCTCAAGGAAGCCAAGGACCTCGTCGAAGGCGCGCCCAAGCCGATCAAGGAAGGCGTGACCAAGGAAGAGGCCGAGAAGATCAAGGCTCAGGTCGAGAAGGCCGGCGCCAAGGTCGAGCTCAAGTGATCTCCTGATCATTTCGGGGGCCGCCGGTTCGCCGGCGGCCTTCGCCTTCGCAGCGGCGAAGGCATGCCTGAAGGAAGCCCCGACGGCTTCCCTGACGATCCCTCGGCGGGTCGTCTGGCGAGCCGTCGGTTGCGGAACAGTCGGAGGCGGCGCCTGAAGGGTGCCTCAACCTTGTCAGATTGTTTTGTGATCTTAAGCCTCCACGCAAGGCCACCGGCCCTCCCGCCGGGTTCGTGGATGGCGCTGACGGATACTCGGACGGAGCGAGGAGCGACATGGCGCAGACGTTCACCGGTCGTAAGCGGGTCCGCAAGTTTTTCGGCAAGATCCAGGAAGTGGCGGAGATGCCGAACCTCATCGAGGTTCAGAAGGCGTCCTACGACCAGTTCCTGCAGATCGTTGAGCCGAAGGGCGGTCGCGCCGACGACGGCATTCAGGCGGTTTTCAAGTCGGTATTCCCGATTTCGGACTTTTCGGGCGCTGCCATGCTCGAATTCGTCCGCTACGAATTCGAACCGCCGAAATACGACGTGGACGAGTGCCGGCAGCGTGGCATGACCTTCGCCGCCCCGCTGAAGGTGACGCTTCGTCTGATCGTGTTTGATGTCGATCCCGATACCGGCTCCAAGTCCGTCAAGGACATCAAGGAGCAGGACGTCTATATGGGCGACATCCCGCTGATGACCATGAACGGCACGTTCATCGTCAACGGCACCGAGCGCGTCATCGTCTCGCAGATGCACCGTTCGCCCGGCGTGTTCTTCGACCACGACAAGGGCAAGACGCACTCCTCCGGCAAGCTGCTGTTTGCCGCGCGCATCATTCCCTATCGCGGCTCCTGGCTCGACATCGAGTTCGACGCCAAGGACATCGTCTATGCGCGTATCGACCGCCGCCGCAAGATTCCGGTGACGAGCCTGCTCTTCGCCCTCGGCCTCGACGGCGAAGAGATCCTCAACACCTTCTACGAGACCATTACCTTCGCCCGCACGAAG